>NZ_JACKUR010000026.1:0-117683 GCF_025822865.1 Mycobacterium paraffinicum
ACCACCGACGACGCCGTCAACTCGCCCTGGGCCGGTTGACCCCCGTCGAATTCGAAGCAATCATGACCCCACCGGCCGATCAGGCCGCGTAACTGGACATGTCACCTATTCGTGCAGCAGACCCCAACGGCTCACGGCCGCGCACACTGACTACGGTCGCCGGGGACCTGGAGCTACGCATCCCCAAGCTGCGCTCGGGGTCGTTCTTCCCGGCGTTGTTGGAGCGCTGACGCCGGGTCGATCAGTGCCTGTTCGCCGTGGTGATGGAGGCCTACCTGCACGGCACCTCCACCCGCAAGGTCGACGACCTGGTCAAAGCGCTGGGCGCCGACAGCGGGATCTCCAAAAGCGAGGTCTCCCGGATCTGCAAGGACCTCGACACCGAGGTCGCTGCGTTCCGGGACCGTCTCCTGGGTGAGCAGCGCTTTCCGTATGTGTTCCTCGACGCCACCTACTGCAAGGCGCGCGTGAATCACCGGGTGGTGTCCCAGGCGGTGGTCATCGCCACCGGGGTGGCCGCTGATGGGCGCCGCGAAGTCCTCGGCTTCGAGGTCGGCGATTCCGAGGACGGGGCGTTCTGGACGGCGTTTCTGCGGTCGCTGAAATCGCGCGGCCTGGCCGGGATGCAACTGGTCATCTCCGATGCCCACGCCGGCCTGAGGGCCGCCATTGAGGCAGTCCTCATCGGCTCAAGCTGGCAGCGTTGCCGGGTACATTTCCTGCGCAACCTGCTGGCCCAGGTGCCCAAGGGCTCCGCGGAGATGGTCGCCGCGGCGATCCGCACGATCTTCGCCCAACCCGACGCCGAGCACGTCCGCGAGCAGCTCGACACCATCGCCGGCATGCTCGGCCGCCAATTCCCCAAAGTCGAGACCATGCTGCGCCAGGCCGCCGAGGACATCACCGCGTTCGCGGACTTCCCGGCCGCGCACTGGAAGAAGATCTGGTCGACCAATCCCCTGGAGCGGCTGAACAAGGAGATCAAACGCCGCACCGACGTCGTCGGAGTGTTCCCTAACCCTGCCGCTCTGCTTGGCGGTTTGCTGCGGCGGTTGCGGCTTTCGAGGCGAGGGGCGCGACCATGAAATGTGTCGGGGCAACCTGGACGCGTCAGAGGGGTGGATGGCGGCCCGTCAGCGCCAGCAGTAGGGGAGAGGTCTCCGATCGCCGTCGCAATTTAAGAGATTTCGGAGCGGTAGGTTGACTGCGGTCACTCTAAGACGCCACCGAAGCCGGCGCTGAGCGCCCACGCCGGCCGGCCTGTCAGCCACCGCGCCCGTATCTCGAATGCCCGTGCCGGGGCCAGGGGAGGTCGACCCAGCGTCAAATCACGATCGGTACGAGGCGGCCGTGGTGGGGCTTTCGACCCGACTACAGTTGCACTGCAACGCATTTCGATTTGGATGATTTTCAACTTTGTTGCGCCAATTTACGGGCCGTACAAAAGACGCCTGCCGAACATGATCGCCCGCCTCTCGGTATCGGAGAGATCGGGATGCCAGACATCGAAGATCAGTACCAACCGCGTTCCGGTACCTTCGTGCCAAATTTCATGTTCAAACGAGTCATCGAAGATGATCACTTTGCTTTCAATCCAAGTGCGAGTTTCGCGCCCCACTCGAATGGAACACCCGGGAGGAACCTTCAATCCGAGGTGGCACCGCAGTCGAGCGTTGTTCGGGCCACAATGCGCCGCGAGATGTGTCCCGCCAGTAACGGCGGCACAAGAAACCAGCCCTGCGGTGTCAACACCTGGTATCCGGGCTACGGCGGCCGTCGTGACCGGCGCCAAAGCCCATGCATCCTCGTTTCGGGCGCCTTCTACATAAAGGCGATGGGACGTCCATGATCCCGTCTCCGCTATCCAGCGATCGCGCGGGTTATAGACTTCCGCGAAGACGTTACGCGCGAAGAGATCCGACATCTCGGCCGCAATTGTTGGTGCGTCTGCCTCAAGCGCGGGTACCCAATCGAATTGCGATGGATCGTGCCAGGCGCGAGCGTCCAGTCCGGGGTAGAACGTCAAGGGCTGTTGAAGCGGATCGGGTGGCTTTACTGGCAGATTACATCCGGTCCGTAAACCGGCTTCGACGAGTGCCGCCGCACGGATTTCATCGGCATTCGACGAAAAGTGTTGTCGTACTTGTGCACTGATCAATGCAATTCGGTCGTGCCCGGAATCAACCGTTTGCTCGGACATGTCGACTCCTATTATGTCGGACCAAAGAGCTCAGGCCCATTACAACGCGGCAACGTCAGGCTACGCTACGTCGCCGGCGTCGGTGCTGGCATTCTCGTCGCCGATCCGGGGTGCTGTCGACGCATTCGGGACGCCCGTGGGCATGGCCCGCTCACATGCCGAGTTGCTGGCTACACAGGTAGTAGTACAAGCCCTGGCGCGCCATCAACTCGTCATGTGTGCCACGCTCGACGAGCCGGCCCTGCTCGAGCACCAGGATCACGTCGGCGTCCCGCACCGTACTGAGCCGATGTGCGATCACAAACGAGGTGCGTCCCTGGAGCAGCTGGTCGAGATTCTGTTGGACCGCCCGTTCTGATTCGGTGTCGAGCGCGCTGGTGGCTTCGTCGAAGACCAGTACCGGAGGACGGTGATAGACCGCCCGCGCTATCGCGATCCGTTGACGCTGTCCGCCGGACAGCAAAAGGCCGGATTCGCCGATGCGGGTTTGGTAACCCAAGGGCAGGCGCTCGATGAACGCCGCGGCACTGGCCGCGCGTGCCGCCCACAGCACCCGCTCGGGATCAGGCTGCTCGGTGCCGAAAGCGATGTTTTCGGCGATCGTCGCGTCGAACATGTGATTCTCTTGCAGCACGACGCCGATCTGGCGTCGGAGATCGCGCAGGTTCAGGCCGGTCAATTCGTGACCGTCGTAGAGGATCGTTCCCCCGGTCGGTTCGAGCAGTCCGCACAGGCACTTGACGAGCGTGGTTTTGCCCGACCCGCTCCGGCCGACGATGCCAACCCTGGAGCCGGGCCGTACCTCGAAGTCGATCGCGTCGAGCACTCTTGTTTGAGCCGGCCCGGGATAGTGGAAACTCAAGTCCCGGAACTGAATATGGCCCGAAACGTATTTCACTGGCGCCAAAGCCGAATGATCCGCACCCTGCTCGGGCGTCCGCTCGAGCACATCGTTGAGGCGACCGAGTAGAACCACCATCTGCTGCAGCATGTCCCACGACAAAACGACCGTCACCAGGGGTTGATTGCTGAGCAGAACCAAAGCGTTGAAGGAGATCAACCCTCCGACGGTGAGGTTTTGGTGTAATACCTGCAGTGCGCCGAGCCACAAAAAAAGAGCCAGCGACAGAAAAGAAATCAGCTGGACTGCGCCGTTGTACAGCATGAGCACGACATCGGCCCGGTAGATCTTGTCGGAAAGTTCGTCGAACTCGTTGAGCATTGTCCGGCGCAGCGATTCCTCGGCACCCATGGCCTTTACGGTCTCGATACCCCTGATCGAGTCGATTTGCCGGGACTGGTATTTGCTCCAGCATTCCTCGAGGCCTTCGTAAGCCGGCAGCAGGCGAGCCTGCGCGTACCACATTAATAATCCGTACAGCGGAAGGGCGCTGAGCAGGTATACGAGCGTCAGACGCCAACTGAATGCCCACATGACCGCGACCGCGACCACAACCTGGGTAATGGCGGAGAGGCACCCTACGGCCCTGTTGATCGAGATCTCGCGCACCAACTGCAAGCCGCTGAGCCGCCGCCCGATGTCGCCGATGCGCCGGGCCCGGAAGTAGGTCATCGGCAGTGCCAGCAGCACCTGGGAAAGCGTGTTCAGCGAATCCCGGTCCACACGCACCGCGATGCGGCTGATCAACAGCCTCTGAACGATCGTGACCACGACGGATAAGAACAGCGCGCCGAACATGGCCAGCACCAGCTCGCTGAGCAGCCCGATGTCGTGTAGGTGGATCACCTTGTCGACGACGACCTTGCTCAACACCGGGATGAGCATCGAGCCGGCAGCCGAGAGGAACGCCAGCGCCAATGCCACGAGCAGCGTGCGCCGGTAGGGCTTGAAGAATCGGATATACCAGCTGACCGGCGAACGCTGCTCGGGGACCTCCATCAGCGCTTCGGTGGGCGCGATCAAGGCCGCGTAGCCCGACCAATTTGCCTCTACTTCGGCTCGCTCCAACCGGCGACGGCCGCGCGCCGGGTCCACCACCCACGCGTGCCGCGCATCGATGTGAAAGAGGACGACCCAGTTGTTATTGGTCAAATGCATCATCGCCGGCAGCGTCATCGAGTCCAGTCGATCCTCGGATACCTTTGCCGCGGACACCTTGAACCCGAGCGCCTTCGCGCCTTGGCTGATGCCCGACAGGCTGGTCCCGTCGACTGAGGTGTGAACAACCTCCCGCACGTGCGCCAACGACACCTTGCGGCCGTAGTACCTGCAGATCATCGCCAGGCAGGTGGCACCGGCCTCGGTGGAATCGTTCTGCAGAATCAAGGGAAAGCGGCGGATTCGTTTGCGGTGCCGGGCGAAGTCGTCGAACTGCTCGATTTCGCTGTCGCCCTCCGCCCACCATGGGTCCGCGGTCGCAGCGGCACGAGGAAGCTCTTCGCTCAGGACATCGGGTCCAGCGGCATCCGCCGGCAGCACCTCCTCAGCGAAATCAGGCGGGACGTGCGCGGAGCGGCGGTAGTCGTAGGCAGAGACACGCTGCTCGACGCCTTCTCGAAACTCGGGGAATTTGGCAGCGAGCTGGGCGAACAAATCCGGCTCCACCGCCCACAACTCGCAATCGGTGACTGCCTCGACGCTGGCGCTGCGCGCCGTGCCGCGCAGCAGCGACACCTCGCCGAAGAAATCTCCAGGGCGTAGATCCGGTGGCTGTTCGCGGGTGCAGTCGTCATCGGTATGAGCGCGCAGCCGGCCGTGGCGGATGATGTACATCGGGCCCGCCGGGTCGCCCTGGCGGATTATCAGCTCGCCGGCGCTGTGTGCTTCGGGGACCAGCCCGCACAGCAGCGCACGCATTCCGTCTGGGGGAAGGTCACCGAACGCGGCGTATCGGCCGAGGAAATCGCGCAACTCGCGGCGCCGCACGTCAAGTTGAACGTAGCGGCCCACCTCTGGCTCGGTATGGACCAAGGCCTGGAATTTCTCACGGTCCAGCCGCAGCGCCTGGACCGGGCTGGTGGCACGCACCGTGGCCGTACGGTGACGCTCGGGATCCAGGAGGCATCGTTCGCCGAACATGTCGCCAGAGCACAGAACGTCGAGCGGTAAATCTTTGCCGTGCTCACCGGTCTTGATCACCTGCGCGGTTCCGGACTGAATGACGAACATTGCGTCGGCGCGATCGCCTTCGGCGACGATCACCTCGCCGAAGCCGAAGCTCACTGGAGTAAACGACGGCTCCACCAGTTGACGAACATCTGCAGGCATCAATTCCAGCAATGGGACCCGTCGCAGGTTCGGCGGGGCGGTTGGCGTCAGCGGGCGATCAGAGACGGCCATAGCGGTTCACGGGCCGTCGGCCCCCGTCGGGCGGCGTGCCCGCTATCTCTTCGTGGAGATGCATCATGACCTCCCAAGTCCGTGTCCGCGCGTACGCGGCAACTTCCGCGCGCCAGTCATTGATCTGGACGTCTCGCGGCAAGAGCTAATTGACAAACTTGTCAACGATCAGCAATCGATGGTGACCTCCCGCGGCGATCAGCACATTGTGCCAGGCGCTGCAAATCCTCGGGGGTCGCTTGGAGATATAACTCACATCTCCGACACTTCTCGTAGCGCGCCCCGCTCGGCAAACGCGAGGGTAAGCTGGGCGCGGCCATTGGCACCGTTCGACGGGTCGCCGCAACCTCAGACCCTTACAGACCCCTAACGCCTGTAACAGACGTTTCACCCGGAAGGAATGCGCAGGGTGACGGAGATGTGGGCGGTGGTCAAGCAAGGGCCTTCCGTCCAGAGGTGTCGAGTGCCGATCCCTGAGCCGCAACCGGGAGAGCTACTCCTCCGGGTCGCAGTGGCGGGTGTATGCCGCACCGATGTCTACGTCGCTCAGGGAAGGATGTCGTCTGCCAACCCCCTGATTCTCGGGCACGAGCTAGCAGGCGTCGTCGCCGCTGCCGGGCGGGGCGACCATGGGTTCGCCGCAGGAGACCGGGTTACCGTGATGCCAGCCATCCCCTGCGGAGCGTGTCTGCGATGCACCAGCGGCATGCCAGAATGCTGCCCGCACCACGAATTTCTCGGAGTTGGCCGGGATGGAGCCTTCGCGGAGTACATGGCGGTGCCGGCTCAGGTGGTGCATCATCTTCCCGAGAAGATGTCCTTCAGGGAAGGCGCCTACACCGAACCGGTATGTGCCTCACTTGCAGTGCTGAAAGCCCAAATCCGGCCGGGAGATCGCGGCTTGATCTATGGAGACAACCGGATTGCGGAGCTGACTCGGCGAGTGCTTTCGGCGACCGGTTTTCCCGCGATTGAGACGCACCGAATGGATTCATCGGCACCGCTGGAAACCGATACCTACGACTTCGTCATCGAAACCCAACCCATCGCGCAAGCCTTCGACGACATCATCCGGGTCTTGCGTCCCGGAGGTCGGATCATTCTCAAGAGTCGGCCTCCCACCCCCGTGGCGATCGACCTTGCGGCGGCCGTGCGCAAGGAGGTGATACTCGAAGCGGTGTCCTACGCGACCTTCGCTGAATCCCTTGATTTCCTGACTCGCCACGACGTCGCCGACCTCTTCGGGGAGGTTCACCCATTGGAAGACTTCGCCACCGTGCTCGCCGCTGATGACGTTGGCGAGGACCTCAAGAGATTTCTGGCCCCCGATCCCGTCGATGCCGAGTGGACGCCGGTGCGCCTCGCAAGGGAGAAGGCGGCTCTCAGCGTCGACGAACCGGCGTTGTCGACGCCGTCCTCCTAATCCGCCTGCGGCTCAGATGATCTCGGCTACTGCGCCTCGACCAACTGGTCTTTGGTTTGACCACGAAAATCGTCGAGCATCGCCTGACATTTCTGCATCACGTGCTTGGGCACTGAACAGCGACGCGCAGGAATACTTGGCATGAATATCTTGGGAATCAGCGGCTTTGAGAATTCGATGCCGTTCAAGCGAGCCCATTGGCCCTCGCTCGACGAACGCGAGTATCGGATCTCCCAGGGCCACGATGCCGCTGCGGCCCTGGTGGTCGACGGGCGGGTCATCGCCGCCGCGGCAGAGGAGCGGTTCAATCGGGAGAAGCACAGCGCGCGGTTCCCTCTCCGGGCAATCGACTATTGCCTCTCGGAGGCCGGCCTGGCGCTCGAGGATGTCGATGAGTTGGCACACGGCTTTGACTACGAACCCTTCCAACCACTCTTCTCGCTCGACCCGGACGCCGCGGACCTGTACCGCGAAGTCTATTGTCGTGAAGCGCTTCTGCGTCTCGTCGAACGAGACCTACCGGGCTTTCCTGTGGAGCGCGTCCATCACGTCGGCCACCACCTCGCACATGCGGCGAGTTCGTATTTCACGTCCGGGTTCGATGAATGCTTGGTCGTCGTCATCGACGGAATGGGTGAGGTCGTCAGCGCCACCGTCTATCGAGCGAGGGCGAGACGGCTAGAGAAGCTTCATGAGATTTCAGCGGCTCATTCGATCGGGATCCTGTACTCGCTCGTGACGCTCCACCTCGGCTTCAATTTCGGTGCTGACGAGTACAAGATCATGGGGTTGGCACCCTATGGCGATCCGGAACGGTTCCAAGCGTTCTTCGAACAGGCAATTGACCTTCGTCCGAACGGTTCCATTCGCATCCCCCCGCTCGCACTCAACCGGTCCCGCGAAGAGCGGGAGAATCACCTGGCCACCCGTCGTCATCTCACCGAGCATCTAGGTCCGCCGCGGATGCCAGACGACCCGATCACCGACGACCACCGGGACGTCGCCGCAGGCCTACAGGCCGGTCTCGACCGGGCGATTGAGCATCTCTGCGGGCACTTCGGCCGCCAGACGGGGTTGCGCAAGCTGGCCATGGCCGGTGGTGTCGCACTCAACTGTACGTCCAATGGAAAACTGCGTCGGTCCGGCCTCTTCGATGACATCTACATTCAGCCTGCCGCGGGCGACGATGGTTCCGCGCTCGGAGCGGCTCTCTACCGGACATCGCTGCGCGACGGGGGCCTTCCGAATCGACGCTTCCCGGTTCCGTTTCTCGGGCCCGCCCCGACCCCCGACGCGATCGAATCAACGATCGCGGAGGCCGGCGACCGGATCGAGGTCCAGCGATTCGATGGCCTCGAACCGGCCTGCGAGCGTGCCGCCGAGTTGATTCGTGACGGTCACGTCCTTGCGTGGTATAGGGGCCGGATGGAGTTCGGTCCGCGTGCCCTGGGCCACCGAAGCATCCTGGCGGATCCTGGCCACCCGGAGATGCGGGACCGGATCAACTTGATGGTTAAAATGCGGGAAGCGTTCCGGCCGTTCGCTCCTGCGGTGACGATCGAGCAAGTGGATCGCTGGTTCGAGGTTCCACCAATGACGGAGCTCGCGTACATGATTATTACCGCCGATGTCCGACAAGAACATCGAGCCCAACTTCCGGCGGTCACACACGTCAACGGTTCGGCTCGCGTACAAACCGTAAGCAAGCAAGACAATGCGTCGTTCCACACGCTGCTGGGCGCTGTCGGCCGCGCCACGGGCCGAGAGATGGTGCTCAACACGAGCTTCAACGTAAAGGGCCAACCGATTGTTAACACACCCACGGAAGCTATGGAAACTTTTCTGGGCACCGGAATCGAGTATCTGTTCCTGGAGAACATCCTGATAAGCCGCGCAAGATGAGCATGTCGAGTTCTACTATCTGGTAGTAAGTAACTCACACCCGGGGGGCGACTCGCATTGACGCGGCCAAGAGCCGACAACCGAACGGGAATAACCCTTGATTACCAATCCCTTCGATAACGACAGCGGCACGTTCCTTTTCCTGGTCAACGACGAGGAACAGCACAGTCTGTGGCCGTTGTTTGCGGATGTCCCGGCCGGCTGGAGCGTGGTGTGTGGCGAGGCCGGCCGACAGGACTGCCTGGACTTCATCGAACAGAACTGGACGGACATACGGCCGAAGAGCCTGCGCGAGAGACTCGCCTAGGTAACGCGAAAGCCTCGGACAAGTGAACCGACCGAACCCGGGAGAGTCGGATGACCCCGGTAATCTGGCGGTGTTGACCGAGCCGTGGGCGGGCTCCTCGATCCCGGAGCTGTGGACCGCTCAGGTGGCGCGCGCCCCGGAGGCACTGGCCCTGACGTTCGAGGGCCGTTCGATGACCTACCGGGAGCTCGAACGCGCCGCCAACCGGTTAGCGCATTTATTGGCCGCCCGCGGGGTGGGCCCTGGTGGGTGCGTGGCGCTGCTGTTCACCCGATCATCCGATGCCGTTGTGGCGATTCTGGCGGTGCTCAAAACCGGCGCGGCATACCTGCCCATCGATCCGGCGGTACCGGCGGCGCGGTTGGCATTTATCATCAACGATGCCAGGTCGGACGCCGCGGTCACAACCATTGGGCTCGCGAAACAACTGGACGGTCTGGGACTGAAGGTCGTCGATGCCAACGACCGGGCCGCGGCCGCCCAACCCGATACTGCGCCCCCGGCGCCGGCCCCCGACGACGTCGCCCACATCATCTACACCTCCGGAACCACCGGCACTCCTAAGGGAGTGGCGGTCACTCATCGCAACGTCACCCGTCTGTTCGAGTCACTTGACACGGGTGCGGAGCTGGCGGGACAGGTATGGACCCAGTGTCACTCTTATGCGTTCGACTATTCCGTGTGGGAAATCTGGGGCGCACTTCTGCACGGCGGGCGGCTGGTCGTGGTGCCCGAATCGGTGACCAGCTCACCGCAAGATTTTCATGCCCTGCTAGTCGCGGAAGAGGTGAGAATCCTCAGCCTAACCCCTTCTGCGGCAGGCATGTTAACCCCGCAAGGACTCGAGTCGCTGGGCGTATTAGTGGTCGCCGCCGAGGCGTGCCCGGCCGAACTGGTGGATCGCTGGGCTCCGGGCAGGGTGATGATCAACGGCTACGGCCCGACCGAAACCACCGTGTATGCCTCGATCAGTGCGCCGCTGGTGGCGGGCTCGAGACAGGTGCCGATCGGCTCGCCGGTGCCAGGCGCCGCATTGTTCGTCCTGGATGAGTCACTACAAGTAGTTCCGGCCGGGGTGGTTGGGGAGCTGTATGTGGCCGGACGCGGCGTTGGCGTGGGGTACTGGCGGCGAGCAGGACTGACCGGCTCACGATTTGTCGCCTGCCCCTTCGGACCGCCCGGAACCCGGATGTATCGCACCGGCGACCTGGTGCGCTGGGCCCCTGACGGGCAACTGCACTACCTAGGCCGTGCGGACGACCAAGTCAAAATCCGCGGATTCCGAATCGAACTCGAGGAGATACGCCTGGCGCTGGCGGACCTGGACGCGGTGCAACAGGCGGCGGTGATCGCTCGCGAGGATCGCCCAGGCGATAAACGCCTCGTCGCGTACATCACCGGAACAGCCAGACCCGCGCTGCTACGCGCGCGGCTCGCCGAACGCCTGCCCGCCTACATGATCCCCACCGCGGTCGTCGTGCTTGACGCTTTACCACTGACGCCCAACGGCAAACTCGACAGACGGGCCCTCCCGATACCCGACTACCAGGGCGCCGATCATTTCCGCGCGCCCACCACGCCCGCCGAGGAGATCCTCGCCGACATCTACGCTCAAGTCCTCGGGCTGCAACGCGTTGGCGTCGACGACTCATTTTTCGACCTCGGCGGTGATTCGCTGCAGGCGATGCGCGTTATCGACGCGGCGCAGGAGTCCCTCGGTGCGCATCTGACGGTCCGCCACCTGTTCGATGCGCCAGCGGTGCGCCAGTTGGCCCGACAGGTCAGTGAGGTGGACAGCGGCCGGCCGGCGTTAGCGCCAGTTGTTCGTCCTCGGGCGATTCCGCTGTCGTTCGCTCAGCGCCGGTTGTGGTTCCTGCGCCAGATGCAGGGACCCTCGCCGGTGTACAACACGCCGACCGCCTTTCGGATTCGCGGGGTGTTGGATGTGGACGCGCTGAGCGCAGCCCTCGACGATGTCGTCGCCCGGCACGAATCACTGCGAACAGTGTTTCCCGCCAGCGGTGGCATGCCGTCGCAGGAAGTGTTGCCGGCGCGGCCCGGGATGTGGCGGCGCGGCGACCCAGCAGTGGTCTCGGTGGCCGAGCAGGATGTCATCGGTGCGTTGGCGGCGCTCGCGACGTATCGATTTGACTTGGCGGCAGAGGTGCCGATTCGCGCGCAGATCCTGGCCGTCGGACCCGAGCAGTATGCGGTCGCAATTGTGGTGCACCACATCGCGTTTGACGGCTGGTCACTAACTCCGATGTTCCGCGACCTGAGCGCTGCGTATCGGGCGCGTTGTATGGGTGGTGGTCCGGGGTGGGCACCGTTGGAGGTGCAGTATGTGGATTACACACTGTGGCAGCGTGAGTATCTGGGTGAGCTTGGGGATTCGGGTAGCGCGATAGCTGCGCAGTTGGGATATTGGGAGCAGGCGTTGGCCGGGATGGCCGAGCGGATGGCGCTTCCCACGGATCGGCCGTATCCCGTGGTGGCCGACTATCGCGGGGCTCAGGTGGCGGTGGGTTGGCCGGCGGAGTTGCAGCAGCGGGTGCGCACGGTGGCCCGGGAGTACAACGCGACCAGTTTCATGGTGTTGCAGGCGGCGCTTCTGGTGGTGCTGGCCAAGCTCAGTGCCAGTTCTGATGTGGCGGTAGGGTTTTCCATCGCCGGGCGCCGCGATCCGGCCCTCGATGAGCTGGTCGGGTTCTTCGTCAATACGCTGGTGTTGCGCGTCGATGTGACCGGAGACCCCACCGTCGCCGAACTGCTGACCCAGGTGCAGCGACGCAGCCTGGCCGCCTATGAGCACCAAGACGTGCCCTTTGAAGTTCTCGTCGAACGCCTCAATCCCACCCGATCAGTGACCCACCAACCAATCGTCCAAGTCATGTTCACCTGGGCGAACTTCCCGGGGCAGAACGCCAATCCCGGCGCCGGGCTGGCCCTGGACGACCTACAGGTCATCCCGGTGCCGGTGGACACCGGCACCGCCCGGATGGATTTGCTGTTGATCCTGGGCGAGCGTTGGACCGAGGGCGGTGAGCCCGCCGGGATCGGCGGGGCGGTGGAATTTCGTACCGATGTGTTCGATGCGGCCAGCGTCGAAACGCTCGTCGAGCGTTGGCGGCAAATGTTGGTGGCCATGGTCGCCGATCCGCTACGGCGGCTGTCGTCGCTCGATGTGCTCCATGAGGCCGAGCACGCCCGGGTCACCAGGTGGGGCAATCAGGCGGTGTTGACCCAACCCGCGACCACGTCGGCGTCGATCCCGGTGTTGTTCACCGCCCAGGTGGCCCGCACCCCCCAGGCCCCCGCGCTGAGCTTTGCCGGGCGCACCATGACCTACCGCGAACTCGAAACCGCCGCAAACCGATTGGCCCACCTGCTCGCACCACAGGGCGCCGGCCGGGGTACCTGTGTGGCGCTGCTGGTGTCCCGCTCGGCCGAGGCGATCGTGGCGATCCTGGCGATCCTCAAAACCGGGGCGGCCTATCTGCCGATCGACCCGACACTGCCCAGCACCCGCATCGAATTCATGATCGATGACAGCGCACCGATCGCCGCGGTCACCAGCGCTGACCTCGCCGAGCGCCTCGACGGGTTCGGCCTGCCGATCATCGACGTCAACGACCCCGTCGCCCACAGCCAACCCGGCACCCCACCACCGCCACCGGCAGCCGGCGACATCGCCTACTTCATCTACACCTCGGGCACCACCGGTGTCCCCAAAGGCGTGGCCATCACTCACCACAACGTCACCGAGCTGTTGCAGTCTTTGGCCACCGACCTGCCGCGCAGCGCGGTGTGGTCACAGTGGCATTCCTATGCGTTCGACGTCTCGGTCTGGGAGATCTTCGGGGCACTGCTCAGCGGTGGGCGGCTGGTCGTCATCGGCGACGCGGTAGTGCGCTCACCCCACGACCTGCACGCGCAGCTGATCGCCGAACACATCACCGTGTTAAGCCAAACCCCCTCAGCCTTTTACGCGCTACTGCCCGAGCTGGCCTGCCGGTCCAGTCTGCACACCGTGATACTGGCCGGCGAACCCCTCGCACCCCAACACCTTCAGACCTGGCTGCACACCCACCCGAACCCACCGCGGGTGATCAACATGTACGGCACCACCGAAACCACCGTGCACGCCTCGTTCCGCGAAATCACCGACCACGACACCCACAGCGCCGCCAGCCCCATCGGAGTACCGCTGGCACACCTCAGCTTCGCTGTCCTCGACATGTGGCTGCACCCCGTACCCGTCGGGGTCATCGGCGAGCTATACATCGCCGGCACCGGCCTGGCCCACGGCTACTGGCGACGAACCGTGCTGACCGCATCACGATTCGTCGCCTGCCCCCACGGACAACCCGGCACCCGCATGTATCGCACCGGAGACCTGGTGCGGTGGCGCCCCGACGGACACCTGGACTACCTCGGCCGCACCGACGAGCAAGTCAAAATCCGCGGCTACCGCATCGAACTCGGCGAAATACGCGCTGCACTCGCCGCCCATCCCGCGGTGTCGGAGGCGGTGGTCATCGCGCATGACGCCACCGCCGCGACCAATGCTGTTGAGGGCGTTGGCGACAAGCTGTTGGCCGGCTATGTGGTGCTGGATCCGGAGCCGATGCTGGTCCGGGAGGCGGAGCGGGAAACGCAGTTGGTGCACCAGTGGCAGGGCGTGTACGACGACCTGTATTCCGAGGTGATGGTTGCCGCCGATGCACCGGACCTGGTGGGGGAGGATTTCGGGGGCTGGAACAGCAGCTACACCGGCGCACCGATCCCGCTAGACGAGATGCAGGAGTGGCGGGCGGCCGCCGTGGATCGGATTCGGGAACTGCGCCCGACCCGGGTGTTGGAGATCGGGGTGGGATCGGGGCTGTTGCTTGCGCCGCTGGCGCCGACATGCGCCGAGTACTGGGGCACGGACTTCTCCGCACCTACCATCGAGACCCTGCGAGCGGGCGTGGCTTCGCAGCCTTGGGGAGAGCGGGTCCGACTGCGGATTCAGCCGGCGCACATCGCAGATGGGCTACCCGAGGGCTATTTCGATGTGGTGGTGCTCAACTCGGTGATCCAGTACTTCCCGAGCGTGGGGTATCTGCTCGACGTGCTGGAGGTGGCTACCCGCATGCTGGCGCCGGGCGGGGCGGTGTTTGTCGGCGATGTGCGCAACCTGTCGCTGCTGGCGGCGTTCGCCACCGGAGTGCTGTGCGCGGAGTCCACCGCGGTCGGAGACACCGCCGCGGTGCTACGGGAACGGCTGCGCCGCGAAATGCTTGCCGTGCAGGAGTTGCTCGTGACGCCGGAGTTCTTTGCGGCCTTGCCACACCGCCTCACCGAGGTCGTCGCGGTGGACATCCAGCTCAAAAGGATGCGCGCGGTCAACGAGCTCAGCGGTTACCGCTACGACGTGGTGCTGCGCAAGGCGCCGATACCGGTGCGGTCGCTCGCGGACCTCCCCGCCGAGCCGTGGCAGCGGTTCGCGAGCCTGGCCACACTCGGCGACTATCTTCGGTCCGAGGAGCTGCCAGAGCTGCGGGTCACTGGGGTACCCCACGCCGGGATTGGGCCCGATGTGGCGCTGGCGCAAGCACTCTCGCAAGCCGGTGACAAGGTACCCGTCAGCCAGTTGCGTGCCGACATATCCGGATCGGATGCGGTGTTGCCGCACGAATGTCATTGGCTCGGCGACGAACTCGGATACGCGACGGCCGTTACCTGGTCATCGACCCCCGGCCTGGTCGACGTGCTCTATACCCACCGCGTCGAAACGCTTGATGATCCGCACCCGGCGCTTTCGGACCTCTACACGCCCAACACCGCCATAAGTTCTTTGACCGACTACGTCAACGACCCATCGGTGATCGAACGGGTAGCCGAGCTGCGTCGCTTCGTTGCCGCCCGACTGCCCGAATTCATGGTCCCGGCCGCCATTACGGTGATGCCGTCAATGCCGTTGACAGCCAACGGCAAGCTTGATCACCGCGCACTGCCGGCCCCGGAATTCCTCAGCTCCATCGCCTACCGGGCGCCGCGTAACCGACGCGAGCGAGTGCTGGCCGCATTATTCGCCGAAGTCCTCGGAGTGGCCCGAGTCGGCGTCGATGACGGGTTCTTCGACCTGGGCGGTCATTCACTTTCCGCCACGCGACTGGTGGCCCGAGTCCGGGCCGAACTGGGAATCGAGGTGTCGATCCGAGCGGTGTTCGACGCGCCCACCGTCGCCGGGTTGGCCGAATGGATCAGCGCGCATGCCGGGAAACGCGCGGGCGTGCCGTTAACGGCACGCCCGCGGCCCGCTGTGATCCCGCTGTCGTATGCGCAGAACCGCCTGTGGTTCCTCGATCAATTCGACGGACCCTCACCGGTTTACAACATCCCGGTGGCGTTACGCTTGTGCGGCCAGTTGGACGTCGAGGCGTTGGGTGCGGCGCTGGCCGACGTAGTCGGCCGGCACGAAAGTCTGCGCACAATTTTTCCGGCCGTCGAAGGGGTGCCCCAGCAATGTGTCATCGCCGCCGACGCGGCAGATTTCAGCTGGGACGTCATCCATGCGGTCGGATGGTCGGCGACCCAACTCAGCGATGCCGTGGGATCGGTCGTGCGGTATGCATTCGACTTAGTCTCCGAGATCCCCATCCGCGCCAGCCTTTTCACAGTTGCCGATCGCGAGCATGTGCTAGTCCTCAGCATGCACCATATTGCCGCAGATGGTTGGTCGCTGACTCCGATGTTCCGTGATGTCAGCGAGGCGTATCGCGCGCGTTGTGCAGGCCACGCCCCGGGCTGGTCGCCGTTGGCGGTGCAGTACGTCGATTACACGTTGTGGCAACGTGAACATCTCGGCGAGCCAGGGGATCCCGGCAGTGCCATCGCCGCGCAGCTGGCTTTTTGGAAGCAGGCTCTGGTCGGAGTGCCCGAACGGCTCGATCTTCCCACTGATCGGCCCTACCCGGCAGCGGCCGACTACCGCGGCACCAAGGCTGAAGTGGCGTGGCCGGCGGACCTGCAGCAGCGGGTGCTGAAGGTCGCCCGAGAGTACAACGCGACCAGTTTCATGGTGCTGCAGGCGGCGTTGGCGGTTGTGTTGGCCAAAATCAGCAGCAGTACCGATGTGGCGATCGGGTTTTCGATCGCCGGCCGTCGTGACCTCGCACTCGATGACCTGATCGGATTTTTCGCCAACACGTTGGTGTTGCGGGTCGACATGGCCGGAGATCCCAGCATGGCCGAGCTGTTGGCCCAGGTGCAACAACGCAGCCTGGCCGCCTACGAGCACCAAGACGTGCCCTTCGAAGTGCTCGTGGAACGCCTCAACCCCACCCGATCGCTTACCCATCAGCCACTGGTGCAGGTCATGTTGGCGTGGCAAAACCTGCCCGGGCAAGACAGTGATCCCGCCGCCGGGCTGGCGCTGGGAGATCATCTGCAAGTCACCACGATGCCGGTGGATACCCGCACCGCCCGAATGGATTTGGCATTCTCACTCGGCGAGCGCTGGGGTCCGGGAGGTGAGCCTGCCGGGATCGGCGGGGTAGTGGAGTTTCGCACCGACGTGTTCGACGCGGCCAGCATCGAAACGCTCATCGAGCGCTGGCGGCGGGTGCTCGCCGCCATCACCGCCGAGCCGACCCGGCGGCTGTCGTCCATTGATCTGCTCGACGATGACGAACACGCGCGCCTCGGTCAGTGGGGCAACCGGGCAGCGTTGGCCGGATCGGCGCCCTCTGCGGTGTCGATTCCGGTGTTGTTCGCCGCGCAGGTGGCCCGCACGCCCGACGCTTTGGCCCTGACATTCGAGGGCGACTCGATGACCTACCACGAACTGGACCAGGTCGCCAACCGGTTAGCGCAGCTTTTGGCTAGCCATGGCGCGGGCCCGGGGGCATGCGTGGCACTCCTTTTCGAACGTTCGGCGCAGGCGGTCGTCGCGATTGTGGCAGTGCTCAGGACCGGGGCAGCCTATCTGCCCATCGATCCAGCGCTAGCGGCTCCCCGGATCGAATTCATGGTTGCCGATGCCGCCCCGATCGCCGCAATCACCACCACCGACCTTGCCCATCGGCTGGACGGATGCAACCTTCCGGTCATCGACGTCAATGTTTTCGAGCACCCCGCCGCCAAGGCCCCGCCCGACGTCACACTACCGGCGCCGGCTCCCGACGACATCGCCTACGTGATCTACACCTCTGGGACCACCGGTGTACCCAAAGGGGTTGCTATCACTCACAACAACGTCACGCAGCTGATGGTTTACCTGAAAGAAAGCTTGTCGGCTGGTGGGCAGGTGTGGTCGCAGTGGCATTCCTATAGCTTCGACATCTCCGGCTGGGAAATCTTCGGCGCACTGCTCAGCGGTGGGCGGCTGGTCGTGATACCCGACTCGGTGGCCCGCTCACCGCATGATTTCCATGCCCTACTGGTGAGCGAGCAGGTCGACGTCCTATGTCAAACCCCGTCGGCGGTGCGGGCGCTTTCACCGGATGGGTTGGAGTCGGTGACCTTGCTGGTAGGGGGTGAGGCGTGCCCGCCCGATCTGGTGGATCGCTGGGCGCCCGGGCGCGTGATGATCAATGAGTACGGCCCCACCGAAACGACGATGTGGGTGAGTTTGAGTGCGCCTCTCGCGGCGGGGTCGGGTGTGGTGCCGATCGGTGCGCCGGTGCCCGGGGCGGCGTTGTTTGTGCTGGATAGTTGGTTGCGTCCGGTGCCGGCCGGAGTGGTCGGGGAGTTGTATGTGGCCGGTGCCGCAGTAGGCGTTGGGTATTGGCGCCGGCCGGGTTTGACAGGATCACGGTTTGTGGCCTGCCCCTTCGGGACGCCAGGAACACGCATGTATCGCACCGGGGACCTGGTGCGCTGGCGTCCCGACGGGCAGCTGCACTATCTCGGACGCGCCGACGAACAGGTCAAGATCCGCGGCTACCGCATCGAACTCGGCGAAATACGAGCCGCACTAACCGGGCTGGCCGGGGTGGACCAGGCGGCGGTAATCGCCCGCGAAGACCGCCCCGGCGACAAGCGTCTGGTCGGCTATGTCACCGGCACAGCCGACCCGGCATGTGCGAAAAGCGCTCTGGTAAAACTACTTCCGCCGTACATGATTCCGGCCGCCGTGGTGGTGATCGACACGATGCCCCTGACCGTCAATGGCAAACTCGACACCCGCGCCCTGCCGGCACCGGAGTATCAGGACAGCGATCGCTACCGCGCCCCGGGTAGCGCGGTCGAAGAGATCCTGGCCGGGATTTACGCCCAGGTGCTCGGACTCGAGCACGTCGGGGTGGACGAGTCGTTTTTCGAGCTGGGTGGCGACAGCATTTTGTCGATGCAAGTGGTGGCGCGGGCCCGGGCGGCCGGTGTGCTGTGCCGGCCGCGCGATGTTTTCGTCGAGCAGACGGTGGCGCGGCTGGCCCGGGTGGCCGACGTTGGCGACGGCGCAGCCGGCCTGATCGACGAGGGTGCTGCGTCCGATGTTACGCCCGCCTGGCTGACCCAGCAGCAGCTCGACGAGCTCCGTCAGGGCGACGACGTCGCGGACGTTTTGCCGCTGACCCCACTGCAACAGGGCCTGCTCTTTCATGCCAACACCGTGCAGGGCGATGACGGCGATTTATATTCGGTGCAACTGGATTTCACCGTTTCCGGCGCCATTGATCCCGACCGGCTACGCGATGCGGTGCATGCGCTGGTCCGCAGGTATCCAAACCTGGCCGCGCGATTCGTCGACCGGTTCGACGAGCCGGTGCAGATCATCCTGGCCGATCCCGTCGCGGGGTGGCAGTTCGTCGATCTCAGCGACAGCCGGCTTGATGTCGACGAGCAGATCTTGCGGATATGCGCCGCCGAACGAGCGGCCGTCTGCGACATCGGCGGTCGGCCCGCATTTCGGGTATCGCTGATCCGCATCGCATCAGAGCGCCACCGGTTGGTGTTGACCAATCACCACATCGTGCTCGATGGCTGGTCGCTACCGATCCTGCTGGGGGAGATCTTCGCCGGCTATCGCGGGCAGCGGCTCGCGCCGGCGGGGTCGTATCGGACATTTCTTTCGTACCTGGCCGACCGTGATCTTGACGCCGCCCGCACCGCCTGGCGCGAAGCGTTGGCCGGCTTCGACGTCCCGACTCTCGTAGATCCGCGGAACCGGTTGGGCCTGGGCGCTCGCGGTGTGGCATCGTTTCGGTTGTCCGCCAACAGCACTCAGGCCATGAGCGAGCTGGCGCGCTCGTGCCGCGCCACCGTCAACGCCGTGCTGAATGCTGCATGGGCGCAGCTGCTGACATCGCTGACCGGCCAGCATGACGTCGCATTCGGCACCACCGTCTCTGGTCGGCCAGCCGAACTGGCCGGTTCGGAAACGATGGTGGGACTGTTCATCAACACGGTGCCGGTGCGTGCGACGATCGGGCCGGGAACCACTACCGCAGACCTGCTGGAACAGCTGCAACGCGCCCACAACCACACCCTCGAGCACCAGCACTTGGCGCTGACCGAGATCCACCGCGTCACCGGTCAGGACAGATTGTTCGACACGCTTTTCGTGTACGAGAACTACCCGATCGACACCACCGCACTGCTTGGCGGCCAAGAAGTCACCGTCACCGACTTCGTCAGCCGCGACTCCACGCACTACCCGCTGACGGTCGCGGTCTTGCCGGGCACCGAATTCGAGTTTCGCCTGAAATTCCGCACCGACCTGTTCGACACCGACCGCATCGACGTGCTGATCCAGCGCTTCCGTCGGGTGTTAGCCGCAATGACGGCTGATCCCACGCGGCGGCTTTCGTCGATAGATCTGCTGGCTGGGCGTGAGCGCGCGCAACTGGATGAGTGGGGCAACCGGGCAGTGTTGACCCAACCCACGGTGACGGCCGCATCGATTGCGGAGCTTTTCGCCGCACAGGTGAACCGCACCCCAGATGCCGTCGCGCTGACCGCCGCGGCTCACTCGATGACCTACCTCGAGCTCGACAGGTCGGCTACCCGGTTGGCGCGCGTATTGGTCGCCCGTGGCGTAGGTCCGGGTAGCTGTGTGGCACTATTGTTTTCCCGGTCGGTCGAGGCGATCGTGGCGATCGTGGCGGTGCTCAAGATCGGGGCCGCCTATTTGTCGATCGACCCGATGTATCCCGACGGGCGGATCAGATTCATGATCGCCGATGCCGCACCCATTCTCGCGATCGCCGCTAGCGAGGTGGCCGATCGGCTCGACGGCCTCGACCTGCCGGTCATCGATATCGGTGACATCGGGGACGCCGCTCTCGACACCGCGCCACCGGCGCCCCGCCCCGACGACATCGCTTACTTTATCTACACCTCGGGCACCACCGGCGTCCCCAAAGGCGTTGCCATCACCCACCACAACGTCACACAGCTGATCGAGACGCTGCTCGAGCACGAACATGTGTCCCAACCCGCGGCCGTCTGGGCCCAAGGCCATTCCCATGGCTTCGATGTCTCGGTCAAGGAGATCTGGGGCGCGCTGCTGCGCGGCGGACGGCTGGTGGTGGTGCCCGAATCGGTGGCCAGCTCACCCCAGGACTTGCACACCCTGCTGGCAGCGGAACGGGTCAATGTGCTCACCTCGACCCCGCGTGGGCTGGCGGCGTTGTCGCCGCAGGGGTTGGAGTCGGTGACAGTGCTCGCGGTCGGCGGGGAGCCGTGCGCGGCCGAGCTGGTGAACCGGTGGGCGCCCGGTCGGACCGTGATCAACGCCTACGGCCCGACCGAGACCACGGTGCGTGCGTCCGGAAGTGCGCCGTTGGTGGCGGGCTCCGGGGTGGCGCCGATCGGCCGGCCGGTGCCGGGGGCGGCGTTATTTGTGCTCGACGCGTATCTGCGTGCAGTGCCGGCCGGTGTGGTCGGGGAGTTGTATGTCGCGGGGCGCGGCGTGGGTGTGGGGTACTGGCGGCGAGGAGGGTTGACCGGATCACGGTTTGTGGCTTGCCCGTTCGGGCCGCCCGGAACACGCATGTATCGCACCGGGGATCTCGTGCGCTGGCACGCCGACGGCCAACTCGAATATCTTGGGCGCGCGGATGAGCAGGTCAAAATCCGGGGCTACCGCATCGAACTCGGTGAGGTGCGCGCCACACTGGCCGCTTTGGCCGGGGTCACGCAGGCCGCGGTCATCGCCCGCGAGGACCGCCCCGGTGACAAACGCTTGGTCGGTTACGCAACGGGGACAGCACATTCCGGCGACATCCGCACCCAGTTGGCTGAGCGGCTGCCGGCGCACATGGTGCCGGCAGCGATCGTGATGCTCGACGTGCTACCGCTGACATCCAATGGCAAACTCGACACCCGCGCCCTGCCCGCGCCGGAATACCAGCATCGCGATCGTTACCGCGCCCCGGCGACCAACGCCGAAGAGGTTCTGGCCGGCATCTACTCCCAGGTACTCGGACTGCAGCGCGTCGGAGTCGACGACTCATTCTTCGAACTCGGCGGGGACAGCATCTTGTCGATGCAGGTGGTGGCGCGGGCGCGCACGGCCGGGTTGCTGTGTCGACCGCGGGATATTTTCGTCGAGCAGACCGTTGCGAAGCTGGCCCGGGTCGCCGGGTATGCCGGTGCCGAGAGCGACCCACCAGACGACGGTGTCGGTGAGGTGACGCCGACACCGATCATGTCCTGGTTGGCCGGCGTCGACGCCGCCGGCGTGACCGGCCCGGTCGCATGGTTCTGCCAGATGGCTTCCGTGTCGGCTCCGGCGGGTGTCTCCGAGGCCGACGTGGCAATCATGTTGCAAGCCTTGGTGGATCGACATGCCATGTTGCGGTTGCGGGTCGACGACGCCGGCGCAGGCAACTGGTCGTTGGCCGCACGGCCGCCCGGGTCGGTGACGGCGCGCGCCTGCCTGCACGCTGTGGTGACGTTGTCCGGCGAGGCGTTGATCGAGACGCGGTCGCGGTTGAATCCGGCCGCTGGGGTGATGCTCAGTGCGTTGTGGGTGACGTCCACGGCGCAATTGGTGTTGGTGATCCACCACCTAGCCGTTGATGCGGTGTCGTGGCGGATTCTGGTTGACGATCTGAATACGGCGTGGAGCCAATACCTTTCGACCGGCGCGGTGGATTTGCCGACGCCGGGCACCTCGTTTCGTCGGTGGGCGTCGATGCTGGCCCAGCAAGCACGCTCGGATACCGTGGTCGATCAGTTGGCGGCGTGGCGGGGGATCGCCGCGATACGTGGTGCAGTGGCCGCCGTCGATCCCGGGGCCGATACCCATGCCAGCGCCGGGCAACTGTCGGCGTCGCTGGACATCGACACCACCCGGATGCTCCTCGGAGAGGTCCCGGCGGCGTTTCATGCTGGGGTACAAGATATTTTGTTGATTGCGTTCGGGTTGGCGTGGGTGGAATTTTTGGGTGGCTGTGGCCCGATCACTCTCGACGTCGAGGGTCACGGCCGCGAGGAGGATCTGGCCCCCGGCGTGGACCTGTCGCAGACGGTCGGCTGGTTCACCGTCAAGTATCCGGTGTGTCTGGCGCTTGATCGGTTGCCGTGGCCCCACGTGCTGGCCGGGGACGCGGTGTTGGGGGCCGTTGTCAAGGGGGGCAAAGAGCAGCTTCGGGCGGTGCCTGACGGCCACACTTACGGGATGTTGCGCTACCTCAATGGCGAGGTGGATCTGGCCGGGCTCGATCCACCGATCGGGTTCAATTATTTGGGCCGTGCGGGCGGACCCCGAGATTCCTCGACGGCTGCCGACGGCTGGGAGATATCGCGGTCGGATACGTTGTTAGCCGAGGCGGCGCGTGCCGGGTGGCCGATGCCGTTGGGCCACACGGTGGGAGTCAACGCGGTCACCCTGGACACCGAAGCCGGCCCGCAGTTGCGGGCCACCTGGACGTGGGCCTCCTCGAAATTCGATGCTGTACAAGTAAAATCGCTGAGCCGGCTGTGGTTCGAAGCCCTGTCCGGGATCTGTGCGCATGTGCGCCGCGGTGGGGGCGGCTTCACCCCGTCGGATTTCACGCTGATCGGCGTGACCGCCGAGCGGCTCGAGACCCTGCAACGCACCTACGACATCGCGGACCTGTTGCCGTTGACGCCATTGCAGCACGGACTGCTGTTCCACACCAGTGAGCCGGACAACGGGGCCAATCCCTATGCGGTGCAAGTCGATATCACCCTGACCGGTCGGCTGGACGAGGATCGTCTACACGCCGCCGTCCAGGCCGTCGTTCGGCGCCACCCCAACCTTGCGGCCCGATTTGTCAACCAACGACTCGACGGACCGGTACAGGTCATCCTGAAGGATCCGGTATTGCCTTGGCGCTACGTCGATCTCGTCGGCGACGACGCCGACGCCGATGAGTGCATCGAGCGGGTCTGCGCCGCAGAACGTTCCGCGGTGTACGAGGTGGCCTACCAGTCGCCGCTGCGCGCGGTGCTGTTTCGAACCGACCAGGAGCGATATCGGTTGGTGCTGACCATCAATCACATCGTGTGCGATGGATGGTCCGGGCAGATCATCTTGCGCGAAATCTTTTCGGTTTACGATCGCCAGCCCGTGCCTGCCCCGGTCAGCTACCGCAGCTTCCTGTCCTGGCTGGCCGACCGGGATCGCGACGCCGCTCACGCAGCGTGGCGCGAGGCGCTGGCCGGCATCGACGGCCCGACACTGGTGGGTCGGCCGGATCGGTCGAGGCCGGGCGCCCGAGGTGCCGCATCGTTTCGGGTGCCCGCCGAGACCACGCAGGCCCTTGACGAGCTGGTCCGCGCCCGCCACACCACCGTCAACGTAGTCTTGCAGGGCGCCTTCGCGCAGCTCCTGACGTGGCTGACCGGTCGGCACGATGTGGTCTTCGGCAGCACGGTCTCGGGTCGGCCGGCCGAGCTCGCCGGGGCGGAATCGATTGTGGGCCTGTTGATCAACACGATCCCGGTGCGGGCCACCATCACACCGACCACCACCACCGAAGAACTACTCGACCAACTGCATGCGGCGCACGTCTTCACCCTCGAGCACCAAAGCCTCGGGTTGGCGGACATCCTGCGCAGCTCCGGTCACGCCGCCCTGTTCGACACCCTGTTCGTCTATGAGAACTATCCCGTCGACACGTCGGTGCCGCGCGGCGGTCGCGATCTGAGCGTCGCCGCGATCAGCGGCCGCGAATCCAATCACTACCCGCTCACGGTGGTGGCCCAGCCTGGCAGTGAGTTGGAGATTCATGTCGAGTACGCCACCGACGTGTTCGACACCGACAGCATCACGACGCTCATCGGGCGGTTCGAGAAATTATTGGTCGCGATGACCGCCGGTCCAACCCGGCTGCTGTCGTCGGTGGACCTGCTCGACGACGCTGAGCATGTTTGCCTGGGCCGGTGGGGTAATTGGGCGGTGTTGGCCGGGCCGGTGGCGGAGGACGGTCTCGGGGTGCTGTGGGCCGCGGCGGTGGATCGGGCGCCGGACGCGGTGGCGCTGTGTTGTGCGGACGCGTCGATGACCTACCGAGAGGTGGATCTGGCGGCGAGTCGGGTAGCGCAACGGTTGGCCTCGGATGGGGTGGGTCGGGGTGACTGTGTGGCGTTGGTGCTTCCCCGCTGCGCTGAGGCGATCGTCGCGATCGTGGGGGTGCTCAAAACCGGGGCCGCCTACCTGCCGATCGACCCCGCGGTGCCCGCGGCCCGGCTGGAGTTCATCCTCGACGACGCCGCCCCGAGCGCTGCGATCAGCAACACCGAGCTCACCGGACGCTTGAGCGGGTTCGGCGGTCTTGTCTTTGACGTCGCAGATATCGACGACCACGCGCTCGGCGAGCTACCCGAGATCGCGCTGGACGCAACGGGTCCCGAGGATATCGCGCACATCATCTACACATCCGGAACCACCGGGGTGCCCAAAGGAGTGGCGGTCACCCACCGCAACATCACCCAACTGTTCACCGCACTCGACCCGGGCTTCGAGTGGACCGGGCAGGTCTGGACGCAGTGCCACTCGTACGCTTTCGACTTCTCCGCGTGGGAGATCTGGGGTGCGCTGCTACACGGTGGACGCCTGGTGGTGGTGCCCGAAGCGGTGAGCGCCTCGCCACCGGACCTGGCCGCCCTGCTGGCCGCAGAACGCGTCAGTGTGTTCAGCCACACCCCTTCGGCGCTGGCGATGCTGCCCCCACCGAACCCGCCATCCCTGCCGGTGGTGGTGGTCGCCGCCGAATCCTGTCCCACCCACCTCGTCGAACGCTGGGCCCCGGGCCGGCTGCTGATCAACGGCTACGGCCCCACCGAAACCACCGTGTATGCCACCATCAGCGCACCCCTTACCCCTGGCACCGCCACGGTGCCGATCGGATCACCAGTCCCCGGGGCGGCGCTGTTTGTCCTCGATGCAGCATTGCGCCCCGTCCCGCCCGGCGTCGTGGGGGAGCTATACATCGGCGGACACGGCGTTTCGCTGGGCTACTGGCGGCGGCCCGCGCTCACCGGATCACGATTTGTGGCCTGCCCGTTCGGGCCGCCCGGCACCCGGATGTATCACACCGGAGACCTGGTGCGCTGGCGCCCGGACGGACAACTGGATTATCACGGCCGCGCCGACGAACAAGTCAAAATCCGCGGCTACCGCATCGAACTCGGCGAAATCCGCACCGCCCTCGCCAAACTCGACGGCGTCGACCACGCCGTCGTCATCACCCGCGAAGACCGCCCCGGAGACGAGCGCCTGATCGGCTACATCACCGGCACAGCGGAACCCGCCCAGCTGCGCGCCCAGCTAGCCCAACAGCTGCCGACCTACATGATCCCCGCCGCCATCGTCACGCTCGATGCCCTCCCGCTGACGCCCAACGGCAAACTCGACACCCACGCCCTACCCGCACCCGACTACCACCACACCCAGCACCACCAACTCCCCAGCACACCCACCGAAGAAATCCTCGCCGACATCTACGCCCAAATCCTGGGACTCCCACACGTCAGCACCACCGACTCCTTCTTCGACCTCGGGGGCGATTCGCTCACCGCGATGCGGGTGATCGCCACAATCAACCTGAGCCTCGACGCCCACCTTTCGGTCCGCCATCTTTTCGACGCGCCTTCGGTACAAGGCTTGAGCCAATGCCTCGCCGATGGCCTGAGTTTCACCTCCGTATGCGGCCTCGACGGTGCCGAACTGCGCGCCAGTGATCTCACGCTGGACAAGTTTATTGACGCCACGACGATCACCACCTCGTCGACGCTGCCAAGACCCCACGACGAGGTGCGGACGGTCCTGCTCACCGGCGCGACCGGTTTCCTCGGGCGCTACTTGGCACTTCAATGGCTGGAACGGATGGCCGCGGTCGGCGGGAAGCTGATCTGCCTGGTGCGCGCCGAGTCCCGGGAGCGGGCAAGGCGCCGACTGCGTGACGCCTTCGACAGCGGCGACCCCGAATTATTGCGGCATTTCCAGGAACTGGCGGCTGATCACCTGGAGGTGATCGCGGGTGACAAGGGTGAAACCAACCTGGGCCTGGACCACGAAACGTGGCAGCGCCTCGCCGAAACAGTCGATCTCATCGTCGATTCCGCGGCGGTGGTCAACCACGTGCTGCCCTACAGCCAGCTGTTCGGGCCCAACGTCGTGGGCACGGCCGAGCTGATCCGCATCGCGCTTACCGCAAAGATCAAGCCCTATGCGTTCGTGTCGACCGCCGACGTGGGTCGACAGATCGAGGCATCGGTGTTCACCGAGGACGCCGACATCCGGGCCATCAGCCCCATCCGCACAAGCGACAGCGGTTACGTCAGAAGCAAGTGGGCCGGCGAGGTGCTGCTGCGCGAAGCGAACGACCGGTGCGCGCTACCGGTCACGGTGTTTCGCTGCGGAATGATCCTGGCTCACGCCACGCACGTGGGCCAACTCAATGTGCCCGACAACTTCACCCGAATGCTGTTCTCCCTCTTGGTCACCGGCATCGCGCCGGCCTCGTTTTACCAACTCGACGCCGACGGCAACCGACAGCGCGCCCACTTCGACGGGCTGCCAGTGGAATTCGTCGCCGAGGCGATATCGAGTCTGGGCGCCAGTATGGTCGACGGATTCGAGGCCTACCACGTGATGAACCCGCACGACGACGGTATCGGATTCGACGAGTACGTCGACTGGCTGATCGACGCCGGCCACCCGATACGGAGGATCGACGACTTCGGGGAGTGGTTGCAGCGGATGGAGGCTGTCCTGAGCGCGTTACCGGAACGGCAGCAACGTCATTCGGTGCTGTGGAGATTGCCGATGCACAGCCCACATTCCCATCACTTGCAGCCCGAAGAGCCGATCTGCGGATCGCTTGGGTCGACGGATCGGTTCCACGCCGCAGTCAGAGACGCGAAAATCGGCCCTAACAAGGACAACCCAGACATCCCCCACGTCTCGGCGCCCAATATCGTCAAATACGTTGCCGACTTGAAACTGCTCGGACTGCTCTAGTCGACCTCACCAAAACCCGTCTTTCCGCAGCCCCGCAAGCGATTCGGTCACCGCGTCGCACACGGTGTCCATGATGTCCGCGGTGTGAGCGTAGGTGAAGAACGGATAGAGCAGTTCGGGGAGGTGGACACCCGCCGCACGCAGGTAGTAGGTCCACATGTACTCGGCGACGACGTTTCGGTCGGGATGACCGAATTCCGGAAAATAATCCGGCGACATGGCACCGAAGAACGGTCGCACGAGGGACTCGTACCGCCGCAGCACGATCGGATACCCCTCCTCGTCGCGCAGCCGCTCGAGGTGACCGGCGAATCGATCGGCGGCCGCGCTGATGCCTCCGTAGACCTCGTCCTGGTGATCACGAACGTATTCGAGCTGCGCCAGGCCGGCCGTGCACGCTACGACGTTGCCGCAGAAGGTTCCCAGGACGTGCGTTCGGGTCTGGATGTCGCGCGTGAGTTCGCCGGTTGTGACGGCCATTTTGATGATCTCGGACCGCCCCAGCGTCGCGCCGATGGGTAATCCGCCGCCAATAATCTTGCCGAATGTAGCCAGGTCCGGGGTGACGACTTCGTCGTCGACGGCCCCACCGAAGCGAAACCGAAACCCCGAGAGCGTTTCATCGAACACCAGCACGACGCCGTGTTCCATCGTCACTTGCCGCAGACCGACCAGGAACTCTCGATCGAGTCGCGGCCAACTCGATCGGATGGGCTCGACCATTACGCACGCCAAGTCCGAGGCACATTCGGAGATCGCGTCGAACGCTCGTTCGTCATACGGAAGCACCGTCGTCGACGACGCTACCGACGGCGCGACGCCCGGCATACTCGGCCGAGTCGAGCCATCGGGCAGCCTGGTTACAAAGACATCGTTGTGATGTCCGTGGTAGCTATGCTCGAACACCGCGACATCAGGCCGGCCGGTGAATGCCCGTGCGAGCTTGAGGGCATGCATGGTGGCTTCGGTGCCGGAGTTGCTGAGAAATCCGCCGTCCGCCCAGCGTACTGTGTCGAGAAGCAGACTCAGGAGTGCGGTCTCGACTTCGTTACCGGCCGCGACCGTAAAACCGTTGCCGAGCGTCGATCCGACAGCGCCGGTGACGACTTCGGACGAATGCCCAAGGAAGTTGACCCCCCTGCCACTGTCCAAATCGACGAATTCATTGCCGTCCAGATCAGTGATGAACGGACCGTGCGCCCGCGCGGCGATCATCGGGATGATGCGGGGCAGCCCGTCGACGAAATTACTGAAGACGCCCTTGCTGGCCCGCGCAACGCCAGCGGCGATGGTCTTCGGTTGCCGCTCCGTCAAGTCTTGAATGCAGTCGAGCGCCCGCGTCCGCGCGAGGAACTCGGTGGTGTTCTCCACGAACATCTCGGTGGTGGTCTTGACCATGGCATCTATCCTGCCTCGTTGCGCACCAGCTGTTTTCGGGTGCTTCCGCCGCCCCGGCTCAACCGAGTGCCGTCAGTCATGCCCGTCGTTCGCGGTCGCGCCAACAGGGCTGACGTGGGTCACGACGTCGACGTCGGTTGCCAGCGCCCGAAGATCTCCGACCCGGGCGCGCTCCTTGGGTATGTGCTGGAACGGGTCGAAAGAGTATGCGGCCATGGCGTTTTCGTGGGTGATCTTATTGATGACAGCGTCGTCGAGGTGTCCCATCGTCTCGATGACGTCCTCCGGGGCAAGGGGCCAGCTGCCGTCCGAGTGCGGGTAGTCCGATTCCCAGCAGAGCATGTCTTCGTTGAACCACCCCATGTTTTGCACACCGACCTTATCGCTGATGAAGCACGCGTAGATATGCCGTCTGAACACGTCGCCCGGGCCGTCGTAGCCCTTCGGCAACGTGTCACGGGTCCAACCCAGGTGACGATTCCGCACGTGTTCGGCGCGCCAGAGGAAGTAGGGCATCCAGCCCAGGTCGCCCTCCGTCAGCGAGAACTTGAGTTCGGGGAAGTCCTTGAAGAACTCGGCCCAGATGAGTTCGAGGAACGCGTAGATGCTCATCATCTGCGTGCCCGTCATGTTTACGCTCAACGGAGCACCCGTGGAAAACGTCGATTCGCGTCCTGATGACCCGACGTGCATGCACAGCACGGTCTTGTTCGCACAGGCAGCCTCGAACAGCGGATACCAGTACTTCTGGTGGATGCTCGGCAGGTTGAGCGCTTCGGGGTTCTCGGAGAACGCCACCGCGTGACAGCCCTTGTCCGCCAAGCGTTTTACCTCCTTGGCCGCCTCTTGGACGTCATAAAGCGGCAGGATCCCGCAGGGGATGAATCGGCCTGGGTGGGCACCGCACCATTCGTCGACGTGCCAGTCGTTGTACGCCTTGATCATGACCAGATTCACCTCGGGGTCTGGCCCCTTGCTGAGGGCCTCCCCGCAGAATCCGGGCCAGTTCGGCAAGTTGAGTCCGGCCAGCTGACCGCCGGCGTTCATGTCACGTACTCGTTCGTCGACGTCGAAGCAACCCGGTCGCATCTCGCCGTAGGTCGGTGCCTCGTCCGCGTACTCTTCTGTTGGCTTGCCCGCGGCCGCGTTGAGGCCCGTGGTCCAATCGCGGTAGTCGCCATAGCGCCATTCCCGCTTGCCGTCCGGCTTCTGTACGACGCGAGGGGCGTACTGCTTGAAGGCGGCGGGCACATGAGCGTCGAACATATCCGCCGGCTCGAAGATGTGGTCATCGACGCTGATCAAGATCAGATCATCTTTGTTCACGTGCGCTCCTCGGACGATCCGGTGATACCCGACTATAGACAGTGATGCCGATCACGGCATGACGATTTGCCACTTGCCGCGATCGCGCATCGACCAAGCCTTCGCGAAGTCAGTCCAATGGGTCGAGGCGTTCACCGTCCGGCTACCAATTGGTCAGCGCAACCCACGCTCGGCGGCCTTGCGTTTCCACGCCTCCTTCCACTCCGGCTCGGTGGCGCCAATCTGTCGGCCGTACGGAAGCTCATCAGGTGCGGCGGCCCAAGTGTCCGGCCCGGTGTTCGCTGACGAGTACAAGATGCCATCCGACCAGATATAAGCAGTGCGCCCCCATTCCATCGCCGACCCCACGTCGGGGAAAAACCCGCGCCCGTTGTAGTTAGCGCTGGTGTTGCACAACACGGGAATCCCCGACCGCGCAGCGAAGGCACGGACAATCGCCGTCGCCAGCGGTGCGGTGTGGTCGTCGACTGTTTGCAGCCGAGCAGTGCCGTCAACATGTCGGACTGCCGGTATCCGGTCCACCCAGTTGGGCCGGATGTGGTGGTCGAATAGCATGAACGGGTCGGCGCCGCCCGGGTCGAAGATCTCTGATGAGTACTCCTCCAAGCACATTGGAGCAACTGGCCGATACGACTCGCGACCCTTGATCTGGTTCAGGATGCCTTTGGTGCGCTCTTGACGGGGCGAGGCCAGAATGCTGCGGTGTCCTAACGCCCGGGGTCCTAGCTCGGCGCGGTCGGACAGCACGACCACCGGTTCCTCCGTTGTTGCCAGTAGGGCACCGAGCTCTTCAACCGAACATTTTTCGCCATGCCACCCGGGCCTCAGCTGGGTAGCTCTCAGTGCGGGTCCGCCGTAGACGCTCCACTCCAGCGGACCGAATGCGCCGCGGTGCATCAGCGACGCGCATGCGGTGCCAATCGCCGCGCCGCTGTCATTCGGAAACGGGGGCACCCAGACGGTGTCGAAGAGACCGCTGTCACGAATCGCGCTGTTCCACTTGATGTTCAGGGCGCTGCCGCCGGCGAAGCACAAAGTCCTCACCCGACCGTTAAGCGGCTTGACTGCATCCGCCAGCCGCTCGACCAGCAGCCGGGCGAGGGCTTCATGGAAGCTGGCCAGTACGGATGCATCATCAACGTCCATTCGGCGGATTGCCGGCTCAACCTCCTGGTAGAAGAGGTCGGTGCCGAAAATGTCCCAGCGGCCGTCCAGCGCATCCAGTGCCCGGCGAATCTCGCGGACCAGGGGTTCGCTGGCGGTGCCTAGTCCCGCATACGCCATGACCTTTCCACAATTGGACATCTGAACATGCCACTTCTTCACCTCGTCCCACTGCGGGTCGAGAACGAACGGGGGCACGTTGCGGCTGAAAAACTCGTAGATGCCGCCGAGTATGCCGAACAGCCAGCCACGGTAGTGCACCGTGCGCTCTACCGGATCCACGAGATACACGACCGGAAATGAATTGGCGTCCCAAACCAGTACAAGGGCGGGCAGGCGCTCAGCCGCCGCTGGACTGGTCAAATAGGCGCTGGCCAGATGTGACTCGACGTGACGATAGCTCTCATAGCTGCGCGGCCTGCCGGCCAGTGTCAGCGATGAACTGGGTTGATAACAGTGCAGGACCGGAGTGCTGTCGTCGGATTGCCGGAACGGGGCGGTATGGATCAGTTCGCGGCCGTCCGCGGTCCAGATCTGAAAGCCGTCGCCGACCCAGCCGTCCACCACGAACCGATTGACTTCGTCAACCCCATGCCCGAGTTGCTCGAAAAGATGCTCGATCAAACCGGCGTCAAACAAGGCATCGTGGCGCCAGCGGTTGTCGTGTTTCTCCACCTCGGTGGCCGCGACAAGCCGCGCCCCCGACGGAGTCGCCTCCACCAACGCCAAGCTGCCGTCATGCTCTAGCTTCAATCCACAGATCAATGCCATGCCGGACCGTCCGGTGCCAAATACGTTGCCCGCCGCATGATCACAGGTTTGCCGTCCTCAATCGCAGGGAGGCCCACATCTTCCGCCGACGTGTACCCTCAGCCAGATGGCACCCGTAGGAGCCTCGGTAGGTCCTCCGAGGATATCGTGGCAATCCACATCAGGCCCGACATTCGTCGACAAGGCCGGCGAAAGTATGTGAGCAAAATGAACGACGGGAAAAACTCGGGTTGCTGTGCCGGTCCCGCGAATCGGTCTCGTCTCCGACTTATTTGGGGGCCGGGGACTGCCGTGGCTACTCAATCGAACCCCCGGCGACAGGGCGCTTCACGGGGGATGGATCGCGGCCGACGTCACGACGCGACGACAGGCCTGACGTGTGATGTGAGCTGCACGCGACGATGATGCTGCCGGCGGATGCGAGGCTGCGAAGTCATCTGGCAGGACGCGCTGACAGGTGAAAGGCTTAGATTCGCGATGAGGTTTGTGCTGGCGATGTGGGGAACCCGCGGCGATGTCGAGCCCTGCTGCGCCATCGGTCGGGAGCTGCTGCGCAGGGGTCACGACGTGTGCATGGCCATCCCGCCAGACTTTGTTGGCTTCGTCGAGTCGACGGGGGTTGCGGCGGTCGCCTACGGGGCGGAGCCGCAATACTGGCTCGACGCCCACCGCAACTTTTTCCGCAATCTCCTCTACAACTTCTGGAGGATTCTGGATCTGCGCAGGTTATGGCGCGATGCTGCGGAGTCAGCTGTTTCGTGCTGGGGCGAAATGAGCACGGTGTTGGTATCGCTGGCGGACGGGGCCGACGTGATTCTCACCGGTATGGCGTATCAGGAAATCGCTGCAAACGTCGCCGAGTACTACGACATTCCCTTGTCGATCCTGCATTTCGCCCCGGTGCAACCCAACGGAAGGCTGCGGCCCTACTTGCCGGCATGGTTCGTCAGCTTTGTGACGACTGGGGCCGAATGGCTGATGTGGCCCACGCGGAAGAACGTCGAAGAAGCACAGCGTCGCGACCTCGGCTTGCCGAAGGAAACCAGGCCCGCATTTCGACGGATCATCGAACGCGCACAACTGGAAATCCAGGCTTACGACGAGATGTGCTTTCCCGGGCTGGCGGCCGAATGGGCGAGATGGAATGGCAGACGGCCCTTCGTCGGAGCGCTCACCCTGGAATTGCCGACGGATGACGACGAGGAGGTCGCGTCGTGGATTGCCGCGGGAACACCGCCCATCTACTTCGGGTTCGGCAGCGTAGCGATCGAATCGCCCTCTGACACGCTCGCCATGATCAGCGCTGCCTGCGCGCAGTTGGGCGAACGCGCGTTGGTATGCGCCGGCGGGACCGACTTCGGCGACCTCCCTCGATCCGGGCATGTCAAGGTGGTGGACACGGTGAACCACGCGGCCGTCTTTCCGTCCTGCCGCGCGGTCGTTCATCATGGTGGCGCAGGTACCACGGCCGCGGGCCTGCGCGCCGGGGTGCGCACAGTGGTCTTGTGGCGGGGCTTCGATCAGCCGCATTGGGGCGCCGTGGTCAAACGGCTGAAGATTGGTACCGCTCGGCGCTTTTCGCGTACAACGCAGAAGTCACTGGTCGCTGACCTGCGTACCGTCCTCACCCCGCAATACGCCGCCCGAGCCCGCGAGATCGCCCCCCGGATGACCGAACCCACCGCCAGCGTCGCGGCCGCCACCGCGCTTCTGGAAAACCTCGCCGGCGCGAGGCCTGTTGGCTGATCGGCGAGGGTGGGCCCGCCAAGACTCTTACTGCCGTCGCCCGCGCTGCGCCGCAGCCTCGGTTGTACCCAACCCGGAACCAGCGTGCACCACGTTCACGTGCGCTAGGATCAAAGGCCTTGCCGCCTGAGCCCGCGAGATAGCCACCCGGATGACCAAACCCACCGCCAGCGTCGTGGCCGCCACCGATCCTGCGAAACAACTCACCCGGAGACGCACGCATGTCCGGCTCTGAATCCAGGTATGACGCCATCGTCGTCGGCTCCGGCGCGTCTGGCTCGTGGGCTGCCAAGGAACTGTCGGAAGGCGGGATGAGGGTTGTCCTGCTCGAAGCCGGCCGGAACGCGGAGACCGACGCTGAGTTGCCGAGCGGCGCGGACACCGGCGGGATGGGGATTGTCGGCCGAGCCAAATCGGCCGTCCAGGGTCAGCACGTCCAGATTCGTTGTCCGGCCTTCTCCGAGAACACCAAGAGGTTCTTCGTCAACGACAGGGAAAATCCCTATACGACAGCGCCGGGAAATACATTCGTCTGGATCAGGGGGCGGCAACTTGGCGGTCGCCTTCACTTGTGGCTCGGGCACGCACCGCGCATGTCGAATTCAGAGTTCAAGGCCGCGAGTGTTCGCGGAGACGGCGTCGATTGGCCACTGACCTACGAAGACGTGGCGCCGTATTACGACATCGTCGAGCGAACACTCGGTGTCTACGGGGAGCCCGCGGGCATTCCCAACTGTCCCGACGGGCAGTTCATCGGGCCGCTGAAAACGACAAAGATCGAGGACGCGTTCCTGACCAACGTCGAGAAACGGCTGCCGAACGTTCGCGTAACGTCCGCGCGAAAGGTCAAGCGCGACGCCGATAGAGTTCCGCTTCCGCTCAGACTCGCCCTCGCCACTGGCCGCCTCGACATTTGGACAGACGCAGTCGTGAGCCGACTATTGGTCGAAGCGCGATCTGGTCGGGCGACCGGCGTCGAGTACATCGACCGATTGACGAAGACCACGCAGGTAGTTCACGGAAAGGTCGTCGTTCTCTGCGCGTCGGCAATCGAGACCGTACGAATCCTATTGAACTCCAGATCCGCAACGCATCCGTCCGGGGTCGGTGATTCGTCAGGCCAGCTCGGCCGTTATCTCTGTGACCACGTTGCGCACATCCGGAGCGGCAAGGTGTCCGAGAAGGATGTCGAGTCCGACTTCGCCGTGCCCGGCGCGGGACTGTACATTCCGAGTTTCTGCGACAATGAGTCGAAAAACTTTCCTGGTGGCTACGGCGTCGAGGTCCAGATAGGCCGCGGTATCCCGGTCTGGGTCATGGGGGCGTATGGCGAGATGCAGCCCCGCTACCAAAACCACATATCACTAGACCCAAACGTCAAGGACGCGTGGGGGATTCCTGTCGCCAAGATCGAGTGCAGCCACTCCCAGAACGAGCTGAACATGATTGCCCACATGAGCCGTATGTTGCCGGAGATTGCCCGGGCCGGCGGCCTACCGGTCGACGAGAATCGCGATCGCCGTGCCAGAGGCAATATCTCCGATCGGCTGCTTCGATCCCTGTTCCTCACCAACTACCGCGCCTTCCGGCCCGGGGGGGCCATTCACGAGACCGGTGGCGCGCGCATGGGCGACGCACCGGACAACTCGGTCGTGAACTCTTACTGTCAATGTTGGGATGCCGACAATGTTTTCGTGACAGATGGCGCGTGCTTCGTATCCTCCGGATTCCAGAATCCCACACTGACGATGATGGCTCTCACGGTTCGAGCATGTCGGTTCATCGTTAGTGATTATGCAAAGTGCGCGAACTAGTGGATAACGTACCCGACCAGCGATCGCGTACCCGCAAGGAAGCCGTCCGGAATCCTGCCTCCCGTTCGGGCGGCCTCGACGGCATCCGGGGCCAGCAGCAGACCTCTGCCGAATGACACATCCGACGGATCGACCAACGCGGGGAACCAAAATCCCGCGGCCACACGCGGCCACAGCAGATAGGCGGCCAGGCTCAAGAGCCCCGTCCCGACGACTGCCAGGGCGCTCCACCGCCACTGTCGGGCAGCCAGCAACGCCACAATCAGCACGACGAACGGCGGTTTGAGCAGCGCGGCCAGGATCACGATGATCGTGACGAGGCCCCACCGCCGTCGACATAACGCCACCAAGAACACCAGCCCGATCGGGGCCACGAAGCCCACCGAGTTGCCCCGATCGATCACAGCCCACGCTGGGATGGCCGCGGCGCTCAACGCCACGGACACCATCACCCGCTCCATGCCACGTGCCCCCCGGGCCGCCCAGATCGCGGGCGAAATGACCGCGATCGTCAGCGCGAACAGTTAGCCCACCAGCCCCACCCGCGGCGCGCCCAGCCATTTCGCGGGAAGCCCGAACAACAGATTCGGCAACATTGCCGCGGGCGGCAACTGCGTCCGCAACGGCTGATAATCCGGAGGCAGGAGCAACGGGTACGGGTCCCACGGATTGGGCCGAATCCCGGGGTCTACGACCATCGCTAGCTGCCGCCGAGCTTCTTGTAGAAGCGGCCGACGATGGGCGCGACGATAGCGCGCGGCGCGTAGCCGCTGGCCACCGACATGGCCTTCGACGTCAGGCCCGGAACCACCCGCATCTTGTTGCGCGCCAAGGCATCCAGCGACACCTGTGCGGTGTGTTCGGTGGAGATCCACAGGAATTCCGGCACCATCCGTTCGACCAGCGACCGTTCGGCGTCGTCGGGCAGGTCGGTGCGCACCGGTCCGGGCGCCAGCAGCGTGACGTGCACACCCGAGTGGCGCAGCTCACCGCGCAGCGACTCGCTGAAGGTGTTCGCGAACGCCTTGCTGGCCGCATAGGTGGCGTTGTACGGAATCGGCGAATTGCCCGCCGCCGAACCGGAAATCAAAATACCGCCGGCCTTTCGTTCGACCATGCCGGGCAGCACCGCCAACGTAAGGTCGTGCACGCCCAGCACATTCAGCTGCAGCTGGGCTTTCTCGCCTGCGGGGTCGAGCGTGGCCACCGGACCGAAGGTCGCGGTGCCGGCATTGGCGCACAGGATCGAAATGGGCCGGGCGGCCAGTTCATCGCACAACTTGGCCCGTTCCCCGGGATCGGCAAGGTCGGCGGGTCGCACGTCGACCGTGACGCGGTACTTGTCGCTCAGCCGGTCGGCCAGCTCGTTGAGCAGGTCTTCGCGTCGCGCGGTGACGATCAGGCTGTGCCCGCGAGCGGCCAGTTCGGTGGCCAGCGCCTCGCCGATGTTCTGCGAGGCCCCGGTCACCACGGCACGCGCGTCTGGGCTGGGAGCGGGAATCGGCATGAGCCAATCGTAGACAGCGAGCGCGGCGGAGCCGGGCGCGGCGGGTCGGCTGCGGAACAAATAGAGTGCCGGGCATGGGCCAGCCGTCGTCGCGTTCACTCACGCCGGTGCCATCCCGGGTGGTGGCGTGGGCGCTCTGGGACTGCGGCTCCACCGGCCTTAACGCGATCGTGGCAACCTTCGTCTTCTCGGTGTATCTGACCAGCAGCGTGGGGGTGGGCATCTCCGGTGCCACCACGCCGGCAAGCTGGTTGGGGCGCGCCGCCGCGATTGCCGGGTTGACGGTCGCGGTGCTGGCGCCGGCCGTCGGCGTCTGGGTGGAGTCCCCGCATCGCCGGCGGGTGGCCTTGAGCGTGTTGACCGCTTTGGCCGTCGCGTTGACGTGCGCGATGTTCTTCATCCACGACCGCCCCGGCTACCTGTGGGCAGGGCTGGTGTTGATGGGGGCGACAGCGGCCTGCGGCGACCTGGCCAGCGTCCCGTATAACGCTATGCTGCGCCAACTTTCGACGCCGCAGACCGCCGGCCGGATTTCCGGGCTGGGCTGGGGGGCCGGTTACGTCGGCAGCGTCCTGCTGCTGCTCGTGGTCTACAGCGGGTTCATTTCCGGGAAGGGTGCCGGGCGGGGCGCGACGCGTGGGTTCTTGCAGGTGCCCGTTCACGACGGCCTCTACGTCCGGGAGGCGATGCTGGTCGCGGCGGCCTGGCTGGCGATCTTTGCCCTGCCGCTGCTGTTCGTCGCGCATCGGCTTCCCGACTCGGCCGAGGTGTACGAGCCGACGAGCATGCTCGGCGGCTATCGCAAGCTGTGGACCGAGGTCTCCGCGGAGTGGCGGCGAGACCGAAACCTGGTCTACTTCCTGTTCGCCAGCGCGCTTTTCCGCGACGGGCTGACGGCGATCTTCGCCTTCGGCGCCGTGCTCGGCGTCAACGTGTACGGCATCTCGCAGGGCGACGTGCTGGTGTTCGGGGTGGTGGCCAGCGTGGTGGCGGCCGTGGGCGCGGTGCTGGGCGGGTTCGTCGACCACCGGGTCGGGTCGAAACCCGTCATCGTGGCGTCGCTGGCAGCGATCGTCGTCCTGGGCATCACCCTGATGCTGCTGTCGGGGCCGATGGCGTTCTGGATCTGCGGGCTACTGCTGTGCATGTTCATCGGGCCGTCGCAGTCGTCCTCGCGCGCCCTGCTGCTGCAGATGGCCAAACACGGCAGGGAAGGCGTCGCCTTCGGCCTCTACACGATGACCGGGCGGGCGGTGGCGTTCGTCGCGCCCTGGCTGTTCTCGGTATTCGTGGACATATTCGGCGCCGTGCGCGCGGGTCTGGGGGGCATCTCGCTGGTGCTGCTCGCTGGTCTGCTGGCCATGCTGGCGGTCCGGGTTCCGGCACGCGGCGCTCTCGCGGCCGAACCGACGTAAGGCGCTCAGCTCCGCGAGTCGCAGATCGTCAGGCCCACGCCGACGCGCTTGCTCATCTGGACGCCGTCGACGGTGACGGAGCACGTGACGTTGTGGCCGATGTTGACGATCGTCACGTTGGCCGGGTGCGCGGCCGTCTTGGCCAGGCTGACCTCTTTGGTCCAGGGCAGCGCGACGTTGAATTCGGTTTGGATCAGATCGCCGGTGTCGATGTACATGATGCTGATTGCCCGGCCCTCGCCGGCGACGCTGTAGACGATGTCCTGCATCGCGGCCGGCCCGGTGGACTCTGTGGGTGTCGGGGAGCCGCCGGTGGGCGGCACCGGGGCCGGAAGGCTCGGCGTCGACGTGCGTGTCGACGGGCTCGGCACCGCCGTAGTCGTCTCCGGCATGGCGGGCAGCGGCGGGACGGCGGTCTGAGTCTTGATCGCGTCATTCACCAGCACCAGGGCAATGACCAGGGCGACCACCAGCAGCACAGCCGCGCCGGCGACGATCCACAGCCACCGCGGCGGAGGTTTCGGGCCGTCTGGCGGTGGGAGAGCCGAACCCGGGGGTCGTCCCGACGGAGGCATCTCGTGCTGCCAGTACGCCGGCAACTCTGTGGTGGTGTTGGTCTCGCTCATGTTGGGTGCCCACGGCGGCGGAGCCTGCCCGCCATAGGTGGGCGCGTAGCGGGCCTGATCGGCGTAGGCGGGGTCGGCGGGCGGATACCACGGGCCCTGCGGCAGCGATGCCGGCAGAGAGGGGCTGAACCGCTCGGTGGGACGTGAATCGTTCATGTCCACCTCATGGATTGCAGAGTACCTGCGCCGGGCGCCCGAACGGCGAATCACCTCACCAGCGGTGACTCAGAGGCACTGGTTCCCGGCGGCCAGCGCCGCGACCGTCATCGCCCGCATGACGGCGCGCGAGCGAGCGGTGCGGGCGGACTTGCTGCGCGAGGTGTCGGGCGATTTCATGCTGTGCGGCGTCGAATTGAGCAGGCCGAAGACGGCGTGGGCCGCCAGCCGGGCGTCGGCCTCGGCCAGGTCGGGGTCCAGCTCGCGCAGCACCCCGACCCACACCTCGACGTATTGGCGTTGCGCCTTGCGCACCTGCTTTTCGGCCGTTTCGGGCAGGTGCGCGAGGTCGCGGTCCTGGATGCGGATCAGGTCGGGCTCGCCGAACGCGAAGTCCAGGTGGAAATCGACCAGGCCGTCCAGCGCCGTGGCCGCGTCGGAGCTGCGGTCCCGTACCTCCCGGGCTCCCGCGAGCAGCCGCGCGCTGATGCCCACCAGCAGCTCAACCAGCAGCGACTCCTTGTTGGGGAAGTGCCGGTAGATCGCCGGACCGCTGACGCCGGCGGCGGCGCCGATGTCTTCCAGCCGCACGGCGAGGAAGCCGCGCTCGGCGAACAGGCGCTCGGCGGCCGCCAGCAGCTGCAGGCGTCGGTCGGATTTCGACTGGCTGCGTCGATTTGGGGCATCCGCTGGGCCCGGCTGGCCGTCCGAGGTGGACGTTGTCATGACGAATCCCCGTCCAGTTGGTTAATCGTCACTAACTTAGCACGAGCCTTCCACCGGTTAACCTGCCCCAATTGTGGCGACGGCCCGATGTCGTCGTCCCTGGACCGGCGGGATCGAGGGTGGTATTGTCACCGTGAGTTAATGAGCATTAACTCAAAACCCCGCCCGACGGCAAGGAGGCTGCTGCGGCGATGGACAGGGTGGTGACCTCTCCTAACGCGGCCGCTGAGGCCGTTGCCGACATCACCGACGGGTCGTGCCTGGCGGTCGGGGGTTTCGGGTTCTGCGGCATTCCCGAGGCCTTGATCGCCGCCCTGGTCGACACCGGCGTCCGCGACCTGGAGACGGTGTCCAACAACTGTGGCGGCTAGGGCGTCGGACTGGAGACGCTGTTGCACCACCAGCGAATTCACCGCGCCGTCGCTTCGTACTTCGGGAGGCATCCATGAGTTCATCCGTGATGACCGCTCCATCGTTCGCCGATGAGCACCGCCGGTTGGTCGGCGAGTTGAACGCCAGGCTCGCGGCAGCGGCACTGGGCGGCAATGAGCGCGCGCGGGAACGCCACGTCAGCCGCGGCAAGTTGCTGCCCCGTGAGCGGGTGGATCGACTGCTCGACCCGGGCAGCCCGTTCTTGGAGCTCGCCCCGCTGGCCGCCAACGGCATGTACGACGACGAGTCGCCGGGGGCCGGGATCATCACCGGGATCGGCCGGGTGTCGGTGCGCGAGTGTGTGATCGTCGCCAACGACGCCACGGTCAAGGGCGGCACCTACTACCCGATGACGGTCAAAAAGCACCTGCGTGCACAGGAAGTCGCGCTGCAGAATCGCTTGCCCTGCATCTACCTGGTGGACTCCGGCGGCGCCTTCCTGCCGCGCCAGGACGAGGTGTTTCCCGACCGCGAGCACTTCGGCCGAATCTTTTACAACCAGGCGACCATGAGTGCCAAGGAAATCCCGCAGGTGGCCGCCGTCCTCGGTTCGTGCACGGCGGGCGGCGCTTACGTGCCGGCCATGAGCGATGAGGCCGTCATCGTCCGCGAACAGGGCACCATCTTCCTCGGCGGTCCGCCGCTGGTGAAGGCGGCGACCGGTGAGATCGTCTCGGCCGAAGACCTCGGCGGCGGCGACCTGCACTCGCGGGTCTCCGGGGTCACCGATCACCTTGCCGACGACGACGAACACGCGTTGCGGATCGTCCGCGCCATCGCGGCCACCTTCGGCCCGCGCGAGCCCAGCCAATGGGACGTGCTGCCTACGGTCGAGCCCAAGCACGCGCAGGGCGAGCTCTACGATGTGGTGCCGCCGGATCCGCGCGTGCCCTACGACGTGCACGAAGTCATCGTGCGCCTGGTCGACGGCGGCGAATTCAGCGAATTCAAGGCCAACTACGGCAAGACGCTGGTGACCGCCTTCGCGCGCATCCATGGGCATCCCGTCGGCATCATCGCCAACAACGGCGTGTTGTTCAGCGAATCCGCTTTGAAGGGAGCCCATTTCATCGAGCTGTGCGACAAGCGCAAGATCCCGCTGCTGTTTCTGCAGAACATCGCCGGGTTCATGGTGGGCCGCGACTACGAGGCCGGCGGCATCGCCAAGCACGGCGCCAAGATGGTGACCGCCGTGGCCTGCGCCCGGGTGCCCAAACTGACCGTCGTGATCGGCGGATCGTATGGCGCGGGCAACTATTCGATGTGCGGACGGGCATACTCCCCGCGCTTCCTGTGGATGTGGCCCAATGCGCGCATCTCGGTCATGGGCGGCGAGCAGGCCGCCTCGGTGCTTGCCACGGTGCGCGGTGAGCAACTCGCCGCGGCCGGCAAACCGTGGCCGCCCGACGAGGAAGAGGCGTTCAAGGCGCCGATCCGCGCGCAATACGAGGACCAGGGCAACCCGTACTACTCGACCGCGCGCCTGTGGGACGACGGCATCATCGACCCGGCCGACACCAGAACGGTTGTCGGGCTGGCGCTTTCGGTATGTGCCCACGCCCCGTTGGAGCCGGTCTCCTACGGCGTCTTCCGGATGTGAGGACCATGTTTGAAACCGTATTGGTAGCCAACCGCGGTGAGATCGCCGTCCGGGTGATGCGGACTCTGCGCCGGCTGGGCATCCGGTCGGTGGCGGTGTACAGCGACCCCGACACCAGCGCCCGGCATGTCCTGGAGGCCGACACGGCCGTCCGCCTGGGTCCCGCCGCGGCCCGCGAGAGCTACCTCGACATCGGCAAGGTGCTCGATGCGGCGGCACGCACCGGAGCTCAGGCGATCCATCCCGGCTACGGATTTCTCTCCGAGAACGCCGAATTCGCCGCCTCCTGCGAGCGGGCCGGCGTGGTGTTCCTGGGCCCGCCGGCGGGGGCAATCCAGGTGATGGGCGACAAGATCACCGCGAAGAACGCGGTCGCCGCCTTCGACGTCCCGGTGGTGCCCGGTGTGGCCAAGCCCGGATTGAGCGACGACGAGTTGGTCGCGGCCGCCGAAGAAGTCGGATATCCGGTGTTGATCAAGCCGTCGGCGGGCGGTGGTGGCAAGGGCATGCGGCTGGTGGACGACCCGAGCCGGCTGCGCGACGCCCTGCTGGGCGCCCGGCGGGAGGCCGCCTCGTCGTTCGGCGACGACACCCTGTTCCTCGAGCGATTCGTATTGCGCCCCAGGCACATCGAAGTGCAGGTTCTCGCCGATACCCATGGCAACGTGGTGCACCTCGGCGAGCGCGAGTGCAGCCTGCAACGCCGCCACCAGAAGGTGATCGAAGAGGCACCCTCGCCGTTGCTCGACCCGCAGACACGCGCCCGCATCGGGGCGGCCGCCTGCAACACCGCCCGCAGTGTCGACTACGTCGGCGCGGGCACGGTGGAGTTCATCGTGTCCGCCGACCGGCCGGACGAGTTCTTCTTCATGGAGATGAACACCCGGCTTCAGGTGGAACATCCGGTCACCGAAGCGGTTACCGGCCTGGACCTGGTGGAGTGGCAGCTCCGGGTGGCCGCGGGCGAGAAGCTGGGGTTCACGCAGGACGACATCGAACTGCGGGGCCACGCCATCGAGGCCCGGGTGTACGCCGAGGATCCCGCGCGGGGATTCCTCCCCACCGGCGGCCGGGTCCTGCAGGTCGCCGAACCCTCCGGCGCCGGGGTGCGGGTCGACTCTTCGCTGCTGGCGGGCACGCAGGTCGGCAGTGACTACGACCCGATGCTGAGCAAGGTGATCGCCCACGGGGAGGACCGCGACGAGGCGCTGGCGAAGCTCGACGGGGCGCTGGCGCGAACCACCATCCTGGGTGTGCAGACCAACATCGAATTCCTCCGGTTCCTGCTCGCCGACGAGCGAGTGCAGGCCGGTGACTTGGACACGGCGCTGCTGGACGAGCGCGTGGCGGACTTCGCGCCGCTGCCCGCGCCCGACGACGTACTCGCCGCCGGAGGCCTCTACCGCCAGTGGGCCCTGGCCCGTCGTGCCGCGGGCAAACCGTGGGCGGCGCCGACCGGATGGCGGGTCGGGGGCGCCCCGGCGCCCGTACGCACCGAAATGCAGACCCCGCTGCGCAGCGAGACCGTGTCGGTATGGGGACCGCCGAACGACGCCCGCGTGCAGGTCGGTGTGGGTGAGACCCATTCCGCGAGTGCGCAAGTCGACGGCGCGCGGATGGACGTCACGCTGGACGGGGTGCGCCGCGAATACCGATGGGCGGAGGCCGACCGTCACCTGTGGATTGCCGACGAGCGGGGCGCGTGGCACCTGCGCGAGGCCGAGGAGCACAAGATCCACCGCGCCGCCGGTGCGCAGCAGGCCGAGATCCTCAGCCCCATGCCCGGCAGTGTGATCGCGGTCCAGGTCTCCTCCGGCGCCGAGGTTGCCGAGGGCGACGTGGTGGTGGTCGTGGAGGCGATGAAAATGGAACACTCGCTCTCCGCACCCGTTTCGGGACGAGTGGAGCTCTTGGTGTCCGTCGGCGATCAGGTCACCGTTGACCAGGTGCTGGCCCGGCTGGTTCCCGAAGAGCCCGAAGCAGCAGCCGATTCGAGTAAGGACGAAACATGACCACATCGATTACCGCGGGAACGCTACCCAAGGAATACCAGGATCTTCGCGACACGGTGGCCGAGTTCGCGCGCAGCGTCGTCGCCCCCGTATCGGCCAAGCACGATGAAGAGCACAGCTTCCCGTACGAAGTCGTCGCCAAGATGGGCGAGATGGGATTGTTCGGCCTGCCGTTCCCAGAGGAATACGGCGGCATGGGCGGTGATTACTTCGCGCTATCGCTGGCGCTCGAGGAACTCGGCAAGATCGACCAGTCGGTCGCGATCACGCTGGAGGCCGGCGTCAGCCTCGGCGCAATGCCGATCTACCGCTTCGGCTCCGATGAACAGAAGGCTAGATGGCTGCCTGACCTGACGGCCGGCCGGGCCCTGGCCGCCTTCGGGCTAACCGAGCCGGGCGCCGGTTCCGACGCGGGCGCCACCCGGACCACTGCCCGGCTCGACAACGGCGAGTGGGTGATCAACGGCAGCAAGCAATTCATCACCAATTCCGGTACCGACATCACGAAGCTGGTCACCGTCACCGCGGTCACCGGCACTGTTGCCGATGGCAAAAAGCAGATCTCGACGATCATCGTGCCCAACGGCACACCGGGATTCACCGTCGAACCGGTCTACAGCAAGGTCGGCTGGAACGCCTCGGACACCCACCCGTTGAGCTTCGCCGACGCGCGCGTCCCGGAGGAGAACCTGTTGGGACCCCGCGGCAGCGGCTACGCGAACTTCCTGTCCATTCTGGACGAGGGCCGCATCGCGATCGCCGCGCTGTCGACCGGCGCCGCGCAGGGCTGCGTCGACGAGAGCATCAAGTACGCCAAGGAACGCCATTCCTTCGGGCAGCCGATAGGCTCGTATCAGGCGATCAGCTTCAAGATCGCGCGGATGGAAGCACGCGCTCATGTCGCACGGACGGCCTACTACGATGCGGCCGCAAAGATGTTGGCCGGCAAGCCGTTCAAGAAGGAGGCGGCCATCGCGAAGATGATCGCCTCGGAAGCGGCGATGGACAATGCGCGCGACGCCACGCAAATCCACGGCGGGTACGGCTTCATGAACGAGTATCCGGTGGCGCGTCACTACCGCGACAGCAAGATCCTCGAAATCGGTGAGGGGACCACCGAGGTCCAGCTGATGCTGATCGCTCGATCGCTGGGGCTGTCATGACGGACCGCAAGTCAATCATCCAGCGGGGCTTGTGGTTCGAGGAATTCGAGATCGGCACGACGTATTTGCACCGGCCCGGCCGTACCATCACCGAGGCCGACAACGTCTTGTTCACCACACTGACCATGAACACCCAGTCGCTGCACCTCGACGCGGCCTGGGCCGCAGAGCAGCCCGGCTTTCGCGGCGAGCGGCTGGTGAACTCGATGTTCACCCTGTCCACAATGGTCGGACTGTCGGTGTCGCAGCTGACGCTGGGCACCATCGTCGCGAACCTCGGATTCTCCGAGGTCTCGTTTCCCAAGCCGGTCTTCCACGGCGACACCCTGTACGCGGAGACCGTGTGCACCGCTAAGCGGGAGTCGAAGAGCCGGCCCGGCGAAGGGATCGTCACCCTCGAGCACACCGGGCGCAACCAGCACGGCGACATAGTCGCACGAGCCGCGCGCACAACTCTGGTCCAGAAACGCCCGAGCGACGAGGAGGCCGAGTGAACCTGCAAACCGCCGGCCCGGGTTGGCTGTTCTGCCCTGCGGACCGGCCCGAGCGGTTCGCGAAGGCCGCCGCCGCGGCCGACGTGGTGATCCTCGACCTCGAGGACGGCGTGGCCGAAGCGGACAAGCCCGCCGCGCGCAAGGCGCTGCGGGAGACCCCGCTGGATCCCGAGCGCACTGTGGTGCGCATCAACGCTTCCGGCAGCGAGGAGCACGGCCGCGACCTGGACGCCCTGGCCGAGACCCCCTACACGACGGTGATGCTCTCCAAGACCGAATCGGCCGCGCAGGTGTCGGCGCTGGCGCCGCGTGACGTCATCGCCCTGATCGAGACGCCCCGTGGTGCGGTCTTCAGCACCGAGATCGCCGCCGCCGAGGGGACCGTCGCAATGATGTGGGGCGCCGAGGATCTCGTCGCGGCCCTCGGCGGCAGCTCCAGCCGCCTGGCCGACGGCACCTACCGCGACTTCGCCCGCCACGTCCGATCCACCGTCCTGCTGGCGGCGTCCACCTTCGGCCGGGTCGCGCTCGACGCGGTGCATCTGGACATCCGCGACATCGACGGTTTGCGCGCGGAAGCCAACGACGCCGTCGCGGTGGGGTTCCACGGGACCGTCTGCATCCACCCAACCCAGATTCCGGTGGTGCGCGATGCCTACCGCCCCAGCGAGGAGAAAGTCGACTGGGCGCGAAGGGTATTGGAGGCGGCGCGGACCGAGCGCGGCGTCTTCGCGTTCGAGGGACAGATGGTGGACTCGCCGGTGCTCAAGCATGCGGAAATGCTGGTGCGCCGGGCGGAGCAGTCCGCCGCCGGGTGACGGCCGAAAGCCGCCAGGCCCGCGTGGCCGCTGGGCGCGACACGTGTGCAATCACCGCGGTCTCTTCTCATTTGAGCGCATAATGGTGGGTACGCCAGTGTCGCGGCGAGCGGAGCCTTTCGTGTAGCTGGCGATCGGCTTCGGCATCGCGGTAGGTCCCGGCTGAGACTGTGACCCCTGCGGCACCGAGGTAGGGAGACGGTATGGCGACGGTGCCTCAACTGCCGATGAGCGTCGACCTCGAGCCGGTGCAACTCGTCGCCGCGGATGGGACACCGACGCCCGAACCCCGCTATGGCCGTGACCTTCCCGCGGAGACACTGTGCTGGCTCTACGAGATGATGGTTGTCACCCGCGAGCTGGATACCGAGTTCATCAACCTGAAGCGCCAGGGAGAGCTGGCGTTGTTCGCGTCGTGCCGCGGTCAGGAAGCCGCCCAGGTGGGCGCGGCGGCCTGTCTGCGCAAGACGGACTGGCTGTTTCCGCAATACCGTGAGCTCGGCGTCTATCTCGTACGTGGCATCCCGCCCGGCCACGTCGGCGCGGTGTGGCGTGGAACCTGGCATGGCGGACTGGAATTCACCAAGAAGTGCTGCGCCCCGACCGCGATCCCGATCGGCACCCAGACCCTGCACGCAGTCGGGGCGGCGATGGCCGCGCAACGCCTCGGCGAGGATTCGGTCACGGTGGCCTTCCTCGGCGACGGCGCGACCAGCGTGGGCGACGTACATGAGGCGCTGAACTTCGCGGCCGTGTTCGCCACGCCGTGTGTGTTCTTCGTGCAGAACAACCAATGGGCGATCTCGGTGCCGATTCACAAACAGACCGCGGCACCATCCATCGCGCACAAGGCAATCGGCTACGGCATGCCCGGGATCCGGGTGGACGGCAACGACGTGCTGGCCTGCTACGCGGTGATGGCCGAGGCCGCCGCCCGCGCCCGGGCCGGCGGTGGCCCGACCCTGATCGAGGCGGTCACCTACCGGCTTGGCCCGCACACCACCTCGGATGATCCCAGCCGCTACCGGAGCCAGGAGGAGGTTGACCGCTGGTCGGCGCTCGACCCGATCCCGCGCTACCGCACCTACCTGCAGCACCAGAGATTGTGGTCGAACCGCCTGGAGGACCGCGTCGCTGCCCGCTCCAAGCGCATGCGCGCCGAACTGCGCGACGCGGTGTTCGACGCACCCGATTTCGACATCGACGAGGTCTTCACCACGGTATACGCCGAGATCACGCCCGGGCTGCACGCCCAGCGCCAAGCGCTGCGGGCCGAACTCGACCGAAGCGATGGGGAGGCCTGAATGACTCAGCTTGCTGATCGCCCGGCCAGTCCCGACGACACCCTCACCGCCACAACGGAGAAGGTCGGTGCGCAATCGCTGACCATGGTGCAGGCGCTCAACCGTGCTCTGCATGACGCGATGGCCGCCGACGACCGGGTGCTGGTGTTCGGCGAAGACGTCTCGGTCGAGGGTGGGGTGTTCCGGGTGACCGAAGGGCTGGCCCAAACGTTCGGCGAGCAGCGCTGTTTCGACACGCCGCTGGCAGAATCCGCCATCATCGGGATCGCGGTGGGACTGGCGCTACGCGGCTTCGTGCCGGTGCCGGAAATTCAGTTCGACGGCTTTTCCTACCCGGCCTTCGATCAGGTGGTCAGCCATCTGGCCAAATACCGCACCCGCACCCGCGGCGAGATCAACATGCCGGTGACGGTGCGGATCCCGTCCTTCGGCGGAATCGGTGCCGCCGAACACCATTCGGATTCCACCGAATCGTATTGGGCGCATACCGCGGGCCTGAAGGTGGTGGTTCCGTCCAGCCCGGCCGACGCGTACTGGCTGCTTCGCCATGCCATCTCTTGCCCGGACCCGGTGATGTATCTCGAGCCGAAGCGCCGCTATCAGGTCCGCGGCACCGTCGACACCGAGCGGCCGGAACCGCCGATCGGGCGGGCGGCGGTGCGCCGGCCCGGCTCCGACGTCACCGTGGTGACCTACGGCAGCTTGGTCAGCACCGCGGTCGGCGCCGCGGAAGAGGCGCAGCGCCAACGTGGTTGGAGCCTGGAAGTCATTGACCTGCGGTCACTGGTCCCGTTGGACTTCGATACGGTGGCGGCGTCGATCCATCGGACCGGACGTTGTGTGGTGATGCACGAGGGGCCGCGCAGCCTGGGATATGGCGCCGGGTTGGCCGCCCGGATCCAAGAGGAGATGTTCTACGAGCTGGAGGCGCCGGTGTTGCGCGCCTGCGGGTTTGACACTCCGTACCCGCCCGCGCGACTGGAGCGATTGTGGCTACCGGGGCCCGACCGGCTGTTGGATTGCGTCGAGCGTGCGTTGGGGCAGCCGTGAGCGCCGACGAGCGAGTCAAGTCGTTCCGGGTTCCCGACCTCGGCGAGGGATTACAGGAAGTGACGGTGACGCACTGGAATGTTGCCGCGGGCGACGACGTCGAGCTCAACCAGGTGCTCTGCTCCGTCGAGACCGCCAAGGCGGAGGTGGAACTGCCCAGCCCGTATGCGGGCCGCATCGTCGAAACCCACGGCGGCGAAGGCGATGTGCTTCCGGTGGGCGCGGTGCTGGTCCGCATCGACACCGCACCGCTGAACGGCGACATCCCCGCGCCCTCCGGGCAGGTGCCCACGCTGGTCGGTTACGGCGCGGACGCCGACATCGATGTGAGCCGGCGGAGCAGCCGCCCACGCGCGGCCCCGCCAACCCGCAAATTGGCCAAGGAGCTGATGGTCGACCTGCGCTCGCTGCAGCGCGATCCCGCCGAGATCATCACCCGCGCGGACGTGCTGGCGGCGGCTGACCAAAACGGGGCCGACGTTCGACCCGTCCGCGGCGTGCACGCCCGGATGGCCGACAAAATGACGGCCTCGCACCGGGAGATCCCGGCCGCCAAAGTCAGCGTCGCGGTCGACTGTACCGAGTTGTTGAGGCTGTCCCACCTGGCGTCGGCAGAGCAGAAGATCACGCCGTTCGTCCTGACAATGCGAATGCTGTTAATTGCGCTGCGCCACAACGAAATTCTCAACTCGGCGTGGGTCGACTCGCCCGAGGGCCCGCAGATTCGCATCGAGCATCGAGTGCACCTGGGATTCGGCGTGGCCACCACACGCGGGCTCCTGGTTCCCGTGATCACGGACGCGCACAACATGACCACCCGCCAACTGGCTACTCGGGCAGCCGAATTGATCACCGGCGCACGGGAAGGCACGCTCACGCCGGGGGAGTTGCGTGGCTCCACCTTCACCGTGTCGAACTTCGGGGCACTGGGCGCCGACGACGGCGTGCCGGTGATCAACCATCCCGAAGCGGCCATTCTGGGGATGGGTTCGATCAAGCCGCGCCCGGTGGCCGTCGGTGATCAGGTCGTGGTGCGCCCGACGATGACGCTGACGTGCGTGTTCGACCACCGCGTCGCCGACGGCGCCCAGGCCGCCCGGTTCGTCACCGAGTTGAGGGACCTGGTCGAGTCACCCGCGACCGCGTTGCTCGACCTTTAAAGGCTCAGGGGTGCGGCGGTACGGGGCACCAGAACAGGCCGCAGTTGAAATTGGGCGCGCGCGAAGGAGGCGGGGGTGGGTAGTTCGGTGGGTTATCGGTGTCCCAGCACTGATTCCAGTACTTGTTCTCGCCCCATGCCGGGTTCCACGGTTGATTGGGGCACCAGTAGACCTGCGGCGCAGGGCTCGGTTGTGCATGGGCGGTGCCGGCAGCCAGTGCGAATCCGGCCGTGGCGAGTCCGCTGGAGAGCAGAGCCCCGGCGGCGATGCGGGTGAGGGCGATGTTCACGGTGCGTGTCCTTTGTCCATGCGCCAGGTCGGTTGGCGTCGTCGCAGCAAGCACACAACGTTCGCTCTGCTACCGATCCCAACCTGCTAGCCCATGATGGCACTACCGGCGCTGCGCCGCAGCCAGTCGCTGGGCAAATTCCGGCGACTGGATGGAGTAGGCCTGCGGACCGAGCTCCGTGCGCATGGCGAAGACGTGTTGCTCATGGTCCAGCGATCCCGGGCTGACAGTGGCGCGCATAGTGGCCTTCGTCGCCAGCACGACCTCGCGCGGGGCGGCCGCGGGCCCCGCGGCGAGCTCCAGCGCTGCGGCGACCGGATCGTCGGCGACGGAGAGCGCCAAGCCGTGGTGCACGGCGGCCTCAGCGTCGAAACGCATGCCGAAGAGCAGGGCCACGCGGGCCACCTGCGGGCCCACCGACCGCTGCAGCATCCAGGTCGCACCCCCGCCGGGATGCAGCCCGAGCTTCTGGAACCGGGCGTCGAACAGCGCCGCCGGACCGGCGATTCGCACGTCGGCCGCCAGTGCGAGATTCAGACCCGCGCCGACGGCCGCACCGTTGACCGCGGCGATGGTGGGCAGCCGACAACTGCCGACGGCCATGAAGCCGTCGTAGAGCTGCTGCAGGCCCGCCTCGGCCTTATCGCCGCCCGCGGCGCCGAGAGCGCTGAGGTCCGCGCCGGCGCAGAACGCCTTGCCGGCCCCGGTGACCACCAGGGCGTGCACGTCTGGATCGGCCTCGGCCCGCTCCACGGCGGCGCGCAGGCGCGCCGACATCTCGGCGGTCACCGCGTTGCGCCGATCGGGGTCGTTGACGGTGATGAGCGCGACGCGTTTGTCGACGGTGAACAAGACGAGATCGGATTGGGCCATCGGGCACCTCCGCGGCTTGGGTTTGGCGGGTCCGGGCGACGCACGATGCTGTGCCGTCGGCTGCGACTCCGGGGCACGGTAAGGGTACTGCGCGACCTGCTCGCGGATGGCAACCGGTATGAGCGCGGTCGCTGCGAGTTTCGCCCGATCGGAACCAGCGGGAACCCTTTAATGCCTTCGCATTCGGTCTTGACCGGCAGGGGATTCGCTTCCCCACAAGACGCGAACGCTATTGGAGGCCGGCTAAGGGCATTTCCAAAGAATGGTTGTGAAAAGCCGAATACGTTTGCCGCTAGGCGCTTGAAAGGACGCCGGGACACACCCCGTCGTTAATGACGGGGATGTGATTCAGGACCGTGAATGCGCCACCGCGCTTGACCGACGCCGCAGGAGGCGTCACGCATTGAGCCTGGAGCCTTGACTGGTTTGCTCACCCGCATCGGGTCTGGCCAACCTCTTCGCCAGTTGATCGAGCGCGGCTTGGCGCCGTCTGACGGCACACGCTCGTTGATCCCGCTGCGTTCCTTGGATCACCGGGGTTGGCAACGCGTCGTAGCGCAACCTCGTATTCGCATAGTGGATTGCCGCATCGATCATTTCGATGTAACGCTCCGCTTCGTCCACGGCGCACGTGCCCTCGATGCGCTGGACCTCATCCCAACAAGGATAAGAGGAGTACCGGGCATCGAGCCGTTGCTGCGAAACCTGGGAACCGAAGTAGCCGCGCCAGTCTCGGCTTAGCCACCCCCGTGTCTTGACCTCAACTTTGATCCTGTTCCCTAGCCCGGCTACGAACTTGGGTTCTCCAACTCGTACCATCGGTTGCCAGTCGTCCGACGTCACATCGACCACCCCTCGAATAGAGACGCCCTAAGTCATATTCCCCCGACCAGCGTCATCTGCTCGCACGACACGCCAATTGTCGTTCCCTAACCGTCCATTTGGCAAACTTTTGGCGACCGGCGGTAACGCTGCACTTGTTGAGAGCCTTTAACAGCGTTGGGTCGTGCGGCGCAGCGACGGTGAGCGACGGCACCAAGGAGCCTTTGAGAATCCGCCAAGCCCGACCGCTGATGCTGATACCGGGCCGCAGAGAGCGCCCGCGCAAAGCGCCGATGGCAGGAGCACTCAATGCGAATCATGGCGGAGCAGATGACAGCAGACAAGAAAATCGGTTACGTCCGCCTGGCGATTGTCTCTGCCGTAGTCGCAGGTCTGATCGGGCTTGGTCTGGGTCTCATCTCCGCGAACAGGCCCGCCGCGGGTCACCCGTGTTCCATGCGGAATGTGACCGCGAAGGACGCGACCGGCCACACGGTGTCGTGCGACCGCACGACCGCCAGTGCGCGTGACCTCGTCTGGCAGCTCGCACCGGCGTCGTAGTGGCGGTGCGCGGTTGCACGCCGGGCACGGGATGGACGCTTGGGCGGGTCGATCCGGTGCACGCTAACGAGGGGAAGCGCGATGGCGAAGGTTTTGTTCGTCGTGACCGGAGCAAGTTACTGGACGCTCGCCGACGGCACGAGGCATCCGACAGGCTATTGGGCCGAGGAGTTTGCCGCCCCGTACCGCGAGCTCACCAACGCCGGTCACCAGGTCGTGGTGGCCACACCCAAAGGCGTTGTGCCGCATGTGGATGTGATGAGCCTGCGTCCGTCGATGGCCGGTAGCGAAGAGATCGCCCAAGAGCTGGAGGAGATCCTGCGCTCCGCTGAGGAATTGCGCCGCCCAATCGAGTTGGCCAATGCCCGACTCGAGGACTACGACGCCGTCTACTACCCGGGCGGGCACGGCCCGATGGAGGACCTGTGGCAGGACGCGGACTCGGGTCGGCTCCTGATCGCGGCGCTCACTTCCGGCAAGCCGCTGGCCATTGTCTGCCACGCGCCGGTCGCCATGATGGCTACTCGTCGAAACGGGGTTTCACCGTTCGCCGGCTACAAGGTCACGGCCTTCACCAACGACGAGGAGGACGCCGTCGGGCTGCGGGAAAGGGCGCGATGGACCGCCGAGGACGAGCTGGTGAAGATGGGCGTCGACTTCTCGCGCGGCGAACTCTGGAAGCCCTACACGCTGAGAGACCGCAACCTCTTCACCGGCCAGAACCCCGCCTCCGCTGGGCCTCTGGCGAAGGAGTTCATGAAGGAACTCGGTTAAGGGAGTGCCGCAGGCCATGCGGGTTCACACTTGTGCAATGAACATGTGTGACTGCATTGCCGACGCGCTGACCCCGTCGCCCCTGCCCCTGGCGTCGACCTCAGCACGGGTGGCGTGAACATGGCCGAGCCGGAGCCGCGCCGCCCGTTGACCGGCCTCTCGGATATACGCGCGTTCTTTCACACCAACAAGGTGCCGCTGTACTTCATCTCGCCGACCCCGTTCAACCTGCTGGGCGTCGACCGTTGGATACGAAACTTCTTCTACCTCACCTACTTTGACTCTTTCGAGGGCACCCACTCGCGCGTGTTCGTGCCACGGCGACGTGACCGCCGCGACTTCGACTCGATGGATGAGGTGTGCAGCCACCTCCTGTCCGACCCCGAGACGCTCGAGTTCATCGCCGGTAAAGGTCCCGGCGGCAAGTGCTGCTTTGTGATGATGAACGAGGAAATCCAGGCCCTCGCGCGGTCCGCGGGCCTCGAGGTCATGCACCCGCCGATCGAGCTGCGCAATCGCTTGGGCTCCAAGATCGTCATGACGCGCCTGGCCAGCGAGGCGGGGGTGCCGAGCGTGCCAAATACGATCGGGCGGGCCGGCTCCTACGACGAACTGCTGGCGCTCGCACAAAACGCCGGCTTGGGAGACGACCTCGTCATCTCGATCGCGTATGGCAATGCCGGCAGCGGGACCTTCTTCGTGCACGGTCAACGCGACTGGGACGAGCATGCCGGTGACCTGGTCGGGCAGGACCTCAAGGTCATGAAGCGCATCCGCAATGTCGAGGTGTGCCTCGAGGGGGCCGTGACCCGCCACGGCACTGTGGTCGGCCCAGCGATGACCAGTCTCGTCGGTTATTCGGAGCTGACGCCGAGCCGGGGCAGCTGGTGTGGCAACGACATCTGGCACGAGGTGCTGCCGCCCGCCCAGACGCATGCCGCGCGAGAAATGGTGACAAAGCTGGGCGACGTCATGCGCCGCGAGGGTTATCTCGGTTACTTCGAGGTGGACCTACTGCACGACCTCGACTCCGACGAGCTCTACCTCGGCGAGGTGAATCCGCGCCTGAGTGGCGCGAGTCCGATGACGAACTTGACCACCGAGGCCTACGCCGACATGCCGCTGTTCCTCTTCCACCTGCTCGAGTACATGGGCGTGGAGTACGAGCTCGACATCGACGAGATCAACTCCCGCTGGGAGCGCGGATACGGCGAGGACGAGGTCTGGGGCCAGGTGATACTCACCGAGACCTCGCCGGATATCGAGATCTTCACCGCGACGCCACGCACCGGGGTATGGCGCATCGACGACGACGGCCGGGTCTCCTTTTCGCGGACCGCCAACGACTGGGCCACGCTGCTCGATGGCTCCGAGGCCTTTTACATGCGGGTCGCGGCGCCCGGCGACCTGCGTTCCGAGGGCGCCCAACTCGGCGTGCTCGTCACCCGCGCACACCTGCAGACGGACGACTATCAGCTCAGCGAGCGCTGCCAGCGCTGGGTCAAGGGTATGAAGGCGAAGTTCACCTCAACGCCCCTGACGCCCGCCGCGCCGATCGTCTCGCGACTCGTCGCGCGCGCGTGAGCCGCCCGGCCGGTATCGCATTGCACAACTGGCTGTCGCCGCCGTACGCGCGGTGGTCCTTCCAGCATGTCGAAGACATGGTGCCGACCGCGGTAATCCCCCGGGGGGCCGGGCCGGTCGCGCGCCTGCCGGCCGCCCGTGCTCCCGTGGCCGAAATTCCGGTGACCAACACCAACGGGACGGCCACCACCGTCGCCGCGGTGATGGCCGCCACCGTCACCGACGGGTGGGCCGTCGCCCACCGCGGCTCGACGGTGGCCGAGGAGTACCTGGACGGCATGACGGCCACCACCCGGCACCTGCTGTTCTCGGTGAGCAAGTCGATGGTGGCGGCGGTGGCAGGCGGGTTGCACGGCTCCGGTGCGATCGATCTTGATGCGCCGGTCACGAGATACGTTCCCGCCCTGGCCAATTGCGGCTACGCCGGCGCGACGGTGCGCCACTTGCTGGACATGAGGTCGGGCATCGCCTTCTCCGAAAATTACGACGATCCGGCCGCCGAGATCCACCGCCTCGACCAAGCGATGGGGTGGGCACCCAAGAGCGGCCCGGACGTCCCTGCCACGCTGCACGACTTCCTGCTGACCCTGCGGCAGAAGTCGGCTCACGGCGGACCGTTCGAATATCGCTCGTGTGAAACGGACGTCCTCGGCTGGATCTGCGAGGTCGCTGCCGGCCAGCGGATGCCCGAGTTGATGTCGGAACTGCTGTGGAGCCGGATCGGCGCCCAAAGCGACGCCACCATTGCCGTCGACCCGGTCGGTACCGGGTTTTGCGATGGCGGCATCAACGCCACCCTGACCGACATGATCCGGTTCGGCTCGCTGTTCCTGCGCGACGGTGTCTCGTTGACCGGCGAGCAGGTGGTGCCGGCGGCGTGGATCGCCGACACTCTCGACGGCGGTCCCGACTCCCGTCAGGCGTTCGCCGCCAGCCCCGACCACGACACCGATCTGCCCGGGGGGATGTACCGAAACCAGATGTGGTTCCCTTACCCGGGCAACAACGTGGTGCTTTCCCTGGGCATGTGCGGCCAGATGGTCTACGTCAATCGCACCGCGGAGATGGTCGCCGCCAAGGTGTCCACGCAGCCGCACTCCCATGAGCCGCATATGTTGGACACGTTGCGCGCCTTCGACGCGGTGGCACACGAACTGGCCGGAAACGCGGGTTAGTACCTGTGGCGGCGTCAGGTGTGAACGATCCAGCCGGCTTCGGTGTAAGGAGCGGGTTGCGAGGGATCGTTGATCGTGATGTACAGGTCGCCGCCCGGCGGCATAACGAAACCGACGAATCCATGTGTGGTCTGCCCGTCGTGCAGGCCGCCCATAGCCAGCGGGGGCATCTTGTCGAGCCTCTGGTAGTCGACCGCAAACGTCGCCGGCTGCGGCTGATTGAAGCCGCCGTAACTGGCGAACATGTGGTTCTGGTCGAACTGGAAGAACCGGTGCGACGTCGCGGTGATAGTCACTTCGACGACGTTGCACCCGGAGTCACCCGCCGGATTCGCAAAATGAGAGGCGCACCCCGGCGGTAACCACGTTGCACTGTTGACAGTGCTGTCGGCGGTCGCGCCGCCGGCCGCCCGCGCGTGCACGGGTGCGCCCAACTGACCGATCGGAAACGGTGCATTCTCGGATGGGGGGTCAGCCGAAGCGGCGGGACACGTGCATGCGGCAATCGCCACGGCGACCGCGGGTGCGGCAATTACGGATTCCGCGCGCACCCAGGGGGTTACCCGAAGTGCCGCCGCACCAAAACGCCTCTGACAAGTTGGCCGGGCCATCCCTCTTCGGAGCGCACGACGCATGCATGACCATCCATGTCACATTCGGGGGTCAGGGTCTGGACACTATGTCAGGACCGGTATGCAATTTGGGCTCTTTCACAGTCGGCGTCGTCACCGACGATTACCCATGGCGCCCCGGCACCACTAGGGAAAGTTTGACCTCGGGAGAGCAATGCGTTTTTACCTAGACTTTTATGGGGTAAGGATCACTGTGACCACCGGAAACCTTGGTCATCCGTATCCGCAGGGAAGTTGGGGGCGTTGTAGATGTCCGCTGAGGGGAACGCGGGAAGCCCGCGACTGAAGCCGCCGGTCGAGAAGGTCCGTTCGCATTACGACAAGTCGAACGAGTTCTTCAAGCTCTGGCTTGACCCGTCGATGACCTACAGCTGCGCCTATTTCGACGAAAATCCGGACCCGCAGAATCTGACCAAGACGCTGGAGGAGGCGCAGTACGCCAAGCGCAAGCTATCCCTGGAAAAGCTCAACCTCGAGCCCGGCATGACGCTGCTCGACATCGGGTGCGGCTGGGGTTCGACGATGCGGCATGCGGTGTCCGAGTACGACGTCAACGTCATCGGCCTGACGCTCAGCGAGAACCAGTACGCACACGACGTGGAGAAGTTCAAAGAGATCGACAGTCCCCGCCGCATGGAGGTGCGGATCCAGGGCTGGGAGGAATTCCCCGACGAACCGATTGACCGAATTGTTTCGCTGGGCGCGTTCGAGCACTTCGCCGACGGCGCGGGCGATGCCGGATACGAGCGGTACGCCGTCTTCTTCAAGAAGTTCTACGACCTGCTGCCCGACGACGGCAGGATGCTGCTGCACTCGATCGTCGTGCCCACCACCGAAGAGGTCAACGCGCTCGGCCTGAAGACGACGATGACCCTGCTGAGGTTCATCAGCTTCATCCTCAAGGAGATTTTCCCGGGCGGTAGGTTGCCCCAGGTTCACCAGATCGACCGGTACGCGACGGAGGCGGGATTCACGATCGAGCGCCATCACTTCATCGGCAAGAACTACGTTCCGACGCTGACGACCTGGGCGGACGCTCTCGAGGCGCACAAAGAAGAGGCGATCGCGCTGAAGGGGCAGGAGACCTACGACATCTACATGCACTACCTGCGGGGGTGCTCGGATCTCTTTCGCGACGGTTACACCAACGTTTGCCAGTTCACGATGGTCAAGTAGTCGCCCGCTGAGACTCGCCAGGCATCACCCGACGACAAAATGTCAACCATCAGCCGACGTCATACAGTGTAACGGGTGCCCCCGGCACGACTCGAACGTGCGACCTAGGGATTAGAAGGCCCTTGCTCTATCCACCTGAGCTACGGAGGCAATGTGCAGGTCAGTCTATTCCAACGGCGTGTCGCAAGACGACTCGCCGCCGCGACGCGCGCGAAAAGCGTTCCCGCGCCGCGGTTATCGGCTATGGTTGGGACCCTCGACACACGTACAACACCGGCCGGTAATCGGCCGTTTACCGCAACGAGGCGTGTGCAGACCGTCGAGGGGTGGCGTTGCTATGAGCGTGACCACGCACCTGACTTCACGGTGCTCATGGGCTGGTACCCAGGCAGCACGCCTGGCGGGCGACGCGATGGATGCCTACCGGGCCGGCACCCTGTTGCTGCGCGGCTCGCCATTCGCGCTGGGCTGCCTCGTAGGCTGGCTTTCGACGGAGTTTCCACCACACGTCGTGACCGGGCACGCGTTGTCGCGGGTCGCGCACCCGTCCATCGGCCGCGTCGGCACATCCTGGGCCGCGCAGCGGGCGGATAGGGCGCTGACCGCTGCGCTCGAGGAATCGTTCGGTCCGGACTTCCGCGAACAGGTGTGCCACCCGACCGGCATCAAGCCGGTCTGCGCGCCACGCAGCGGCATGTTGAACAGGCCAGGGCCGCATCGCCGGTACGCGGCGCAGACGTCAAACATCTCCTACGGTCCCGGTGGGCGCGACAACCTGCTCGACATCTGGCGCCGCCATGACCTGGCGCCGGGGCGGCGGGCGCCGGTGCTGATCCAGGTTCCCGGCGGGGCGTGGACCGTCGGCGACAAACGAGTGCAGGCCTACACGTTGATGAGCCGCATGGCCGAACTCGGCTGGATCTGCGTCTCGATCAACTACTGCAAGAGCCCCCGTTCGACGTTTCCCGCGCACCTCATCGACGTGAAGAGGGCGATCGCGTGGGTCCGCCAAAACATCGCCGACTACGGGGGCGATCCCGACTTCATCGCGATCACCGGGGGCTCGGCCGGCGGACACCTGGCCTCACTGGCAGCGCTCACCCCGAACGACCCGGCGTTCCAACCCGGATTCGAAGGCGCCGACACGACGGTTCAGGCCGTCGCGCCCTATTACGGCGTCTACGACTTCACCGACTCCGAGAACATGCACGACTTGATGCTGCCGTTCCTGGAACAGTTCGTCGTGAAGGCCCGCTACGCCGACCAGCCCGAGCGGTTCACGGCGGCGTCACCGGTCACGTACGTGCACAGCGACGCGCCGCCCTTCTTCGTGCTGCACGGCGAAAAGGACGAGTTGGTTCCCAGTGGCCAGGCCCGGGGCTTCTGCGCGGCGTTGCGCGCGGCCGGCGCCGCCACGGTGGCCCACGCGGAGCTCGCCAATGCGCACCACGCATTCGACATCCTCTCCACGGTTCGATCGCGGCTGGCCGCCGACGCCGTCGCCGATTTCTTGGGCGTCATCTACGGCCGGCGCGTCAGCTCCCTGCTGGACTTGGACCAGCTGGCAGCCACGTCGGCCAGCTGAGCCCGGGCCCTCGGTCACCGGCGCCGCGGTCCGACCGCTCCTTTCACCAGCGCGGCAACCCGACTAGCGTTGTGTTAGCTATGGGGTTGGCGGGGCCGAGGCAGGAGGCTTGATCGACGGTGACAGGGCTGGCGCGTCGGGCGGAGGACCATGACTGAGTCCGTCGAGGTCGTGAAATTGTCCGACCAACTTGGACCGGTCGACTATCTGATGCATCGTGGTGAAGCGAATCCCCGGACTCGGTCGGGGATCATGGCGCTGGAACTTCTCGACACGACGCCGGACTGGGATAAGTTCCTGACCCGATTCGAGAACGCTTCCCGACGGGTGTTGCGGCTGCGCCAGAAGGTTGTCGTGCCGACCCTGCCGACCGCGTCGCCGCGCTGGGTGGTGGATCCCGATTTCAACCTCGAGTTCCACGTGCGCCGGATGCGGGTGGCCGAACCCGGCACACTGCGCGACGTTTTCAACCTCGCCGAGGTGATCCTGCAGTCGCCCATGGACATCTCCCGTCCGCTGTGGACGGCCACCCTGGTCGAGGGTCTGGCCGACGGCAAAGCCGCCACGCTGCTGCACGTCAGCCACGCGGTCACCGACGGCGTTGGCGGTGTCCAGATGTTCGCGGAGATCTACGACCTGGAGCGCGACCCGCCAGCCAAGCCGACGCCCCCGCTGCCCATCCCGCAGGACCTCACGCCCAATGACCTGATGCGGCAAGGCATTAACCACCTGCCCACCGCCGTGGTCGGCGGTGTCGTGAGTGCGGTGTCCGGTGCGGTGTCGGCGGCCGGACGGGCAGTCTTGGAACCGGGGTCCACCGTGTCCGGGATCGTGGGCTACGCCATGTCCGGGATGCGGGTGCTGAACCGGTCAGCCGAGCCGTCTCCGCTGCTGCGGCGCCGCAGCCTGGCCACCCGCACCGAAGCGATCGACATCCCGCTCTCCGACCTGCACCGGGCCGCCAAGGCCGGCGGCGGATCGATCAACGACGCCTACCTCGCCGGCTTGTGCGGCGCCCTGCGGCGCTACCACGAGGCGCTCGGCGTGCCGATCAGCACGCTGCCGATGGCGGTGCCGGTGAGCCTGCGGGCCGACGCCGACACGGCGGGCGGCAACCGGTTCACCGGCGTCAACCTGGCCGCGCCGGTGGGTACCATCGACCCGGTTTCGCGGATGAAGAAAATCCGCGCGCAGATGACGCAGCGCCGCGACGAGCCCGCGATGAACATCATCGGTTCGGTCGCACCACTGCTCAGCGTCCTGCCGACCGCGGTGCTCGAGGGGCTCACCGGTTCGGTGATCGGCTCCGACGTGCAGGCCAGCAACGTCCCGGTGTACCCCGGAGACACGTACATCGCCGGCGCAAAGGTGTTGCGGCAGTATGGGATCGGTCCATTACCGGGGGTGGCGATGATGGTGGTGCTGATCTCGCGGGGCGGGTGGTGCACCATCACCGTGCGCTACGACAGGGCGTCGGTGCGCAACGAGCCACTCTTTGCTCAATGCCTGCTGGAGGGTTTCGACGAAATTCTGGCGCTGGCCGGTGAGGGAGCACCCCACGCGGTGCCCGCCTCGTTCACCGAACCGGCGACTTCGGCACGGAGGGTGTCGGGCTCATGAGCGCCGCCAAGGACCAGGGAGACGAGCGCGGAGGGGGCGGGTCGGACATGCGTTTGCCGGGCTCGGTCGCCGAAATCATGGCCAGCCCACCGGGTCCGAAGATCGGGGCGTTCTTCGACCTGGACGGGACGCTGGTGGCCGGCTTCACGGCGGTGATTCTCACCCAGGAGCGACTGCTGCGCCGTGACATGGGCGTGGGTGAGCTGCTCGGCATGGTCCAGGCCGGCCTGAGCCACACGCTCGGGCGCATCGAGTTCGAGGACCTCATCGGCAAGGCCGCCGCCGCGTTGGCCGGCCGCCTGCTGGACGACCTGGAGGAGATCGGCGAGCGGCTGTTCGTGCAGCGGATCGAGTCGCGGATCTACCCGGAGATGCGCGAGCTGGTGCGGGCGCACGTGGCTCGCGGGCATACCGTGGTGCTGAGCTCGTCGGCACTGACCATCCAGGTGAACCCGGTGGCGCGGTTCCTGGGCATCTCGAACATGCTCACCAACAAGTTCGAGACCACCGAAGACGGAATACTCACCGGCGGTGTGCAGAAGCCGATCCTGTGGGGTCCCGGCAAAGCTGCTGCGGTGCAACGGTTTGCCGCCGAGAACGGCATCGACCTGAAGGACAGCTACTTCTACGCCGACGGGGACGAGGACGTCGCCCTGATGTACCTGGTCGGTAACCCGCGCCCCACCAATCCCGAGGGCAAGATGGCCGCCGTGGCCAAACGCCGCGGCTGGCCGATCCTGCGGTTCAGCAGCCGCGGTCCGGTGGGCCTGCGCCGGCAGATCCGCACCCTCGCCGGGTTCGGCTCGATGTTTCCCGTCGCCGCCGGCGCCGTGGGCATCGGCGTGCTGACCCGCAACCGGCGGCGCGGGGTCAACTTCTTCACCTCGACCTTCTCGCAGCTGTCACTGGCGATCGCCGGGGTGCAGCTCAACGTCATCGGTCAGGAGAACCTGACCGCGCAGCGACCGGCGGTGTTTATCTTCAATCACCGCAACCAGGTTGACCCGGTCATCGCCGGTGCGCTGGTGCGCGACAATTGGATCGGCGTGGGCAAGAAGGAGTTGAAGAAAGACCCGATCATGGGCACGCTCGGCAAGCTGCTCGACGGCGTCTTCATCGACCGGGACGATCCCGTCGCCGCGGTGGAGACGATGCACGAGATCGAAGACCGGGCGCGGAGGGGACTGTCGATCGTGATCGCGCCGGAAGGCACCCGCGTCGACACCACGGAAGTCGGGCCCTTCAAGAAAGGACCGTTCCGCCTGGCCATGGCGGCCGGCATCCCGATCGTCCCGATCGTGATCCGCAACGCGGAAATAGTCGCCGCCCGCAACTCCACCGTGGTCAATCCCGGCACCGTGGACGTCGCCGTCTTTCCGCCGATCTCGGTGCAGGACTGGACTGTCGAGAATCTGCCGGAGCGCATCGCCGAGGTTCGGCAGCTGTATCTGGACACGCTGGCCAACTGGCCGATCGACGAGCTGCCCCAGGTCGACCTGTATGCCGAGAAGAAGGCGGCGACGAAGGCCAAGGCTCCCGCGAAAAAGACTGCGGCTAAGGCTGTTTCGAAGACGCCAGCGAAGAAGGCCGCGCCGAAGAAGGCCCCCTCGAAAGCCAAGCCCGCCAAGGCGAATCCCCATGAATCCCAGGCCGCCCTCAAAGACGGTGAGGCACACCGGCCCGCCGAGACCACCGCCGGCGCGGAGCCGCCGCAATCCGCGCCCGAAGGGCGGCCGTGACCGAAGCGGCCGCGGATACCACCGCGGTCCTCACCGGCCAAGACTCGCTGGTGTTGGCGTCCATGGCCTCGCCGGTCGAGCGGGAACTGGTGACGGCCTGGATGGCTCAACAGCGCGTGGACAAGCCCGAGGCGAGATTCGACGTGCTGGAACTGCCGCCGCCCACCGCGCCCCCCGATGCGCTGACCGCGTTGATCGAACAGCTCGAGGCAGGCGGCGACGACCGTTCCGTCGTCCCGGTGCGGGTGTTTTGGCTGCCGCCACCGGATCGCGGCAGAATCGCCAAGCTGGCCGGCCTGCTACCGGGGCGAGATCCCTACCACCCCAACGAACGTCAGCAACTGCAGATCATGCGCAATGCTCCCCAGCGGGCGCGGGTGGTGGCCGGCGAACCCGCGAAAGTTTCCGAACTGCGCGAGCAGTGGCGCGACATCACCGTGGGCGAGAATGAAAGCGACTTCGCCCGATTCGTCATCCGGCGCGCGCTGCTGGCGCTGGAACGCGTCGAGTATCGGATCCTGGGGCCGCAGTACAAGTCTCCGCGCTTGGTAAAGCCGGAGATCCTGGAGTCCAGCCGATTTCGTGCCGGGCTTAAGAAGATCCCCGGCGCGACAGTCGACGAAGCGGGGGAGATGCTCGACGAACTCTCCACCGGCTGGAGCCGGGTATCCGTCGACCTCGTTTCCGTCCTCGGCAGGATGCTCAGCCGCGGGTTCGATCCGGAGATCGACTACGACGGATATCAGGTCGCGGCGATGCGCGCCGCGCTGGAGGCCCACCCGGCGGTGCTGCTGTTCTCGCATCGCTCCTACATCGACGGCGCGGTGGTGCCGGTGGCGATGCAGGAAAACCGGCTGCCGCCCGTGCATGTGTTCGCCGGCATCAACCTGTCGTTCGGTGCGATGGGCCCGCTGCTGCGCCGGTCCGGCGTCATCTTCATCCGCCGCAACATCGGCGAAAACCCGCTCTACAAATACGTTCTCCGCGAATACGTCGGCTACATCGTCGAAAAGCGGTTCAACCTGAGTTGGTCCATCGAGGGCACGCGCTCGCGCACCGGCAAGATGTTGCCGCCAAAACTCGGCCTGCTGGCCTACGTCGCCGACGCCTACCTGGACGGCCGCAGTGAGGACATCCTGCTGCAGCCGGTGTCCATCAGCTTCGACCAGTTGCACGAGATCGCCGAGTACGCGGCCTACGCCCGCGGCGGGGAAAAAACGCCCGAAGGCATTGGTTGGCTGTACAACTTCATCAGAGCGCAGGGCGAACGCAACTACGGCAAGATCTACGTCCGCTTCCCGGAGGCCGTTTCGATGCGCCAGTACCTGGGCCCGGCGCACGGCACGCTGACTCACGACCAGGATGCCAAACGGCTTGCGCTGCAGAAGATGTCGTTCGAGGTCGCGTGGCGGATACTGCAGGCGACACCCGTGACGGCGACCGGCCTGGTGTGCGCGTTGCTGCTCACCACCCGCGGCGCGGCGTTGACGCTCGATCAGCTGCACCACACCCTGCAGGACTCGCTCGACTATCTGGAACGCAAACAGAACCCGATGTCGACGAGTGCGCTGCGGCTGCGCTCGCGCGACGGTGTGCGGGCGGCGGTCGACGCGTTGTCCAACGGGCACCCGATCACCCGGGTCGACGGTGGCCGGGAACCGGTGTGGCACATCGCCCCCGACGAGCAACACGCGGCGGCGTTTTACCGCAACTCGCTGATCCATGCCTTCCTGGAGACCTCGATCGTCGAATTGGCGCTGGCGCATGCCCGGCACGCCGGGGGCGATCGGATGCGCGCCTTCTGGGAACAGGCGATGCGGCTGCGTGACCTGCTCAAGTTCGACTTCTACTTCGCGGACTCGGCGGCGTTTCGGGACAACATCGCCGAAGAGATGGCCTGGCACGACGATTGGGAAGCCCACGTCAGCGCCGGCGGCGAGGAGATCGACGCGCTGCTGTTCGCCAAGCGTCCGCTGATGGCGGACGCGATGCTGCGGGTGTTCTTCGAGGCCTACGAGATCGTCGCAGACGTGTTGCGGGATGCGCCGGCCGACGTCGGCCAGAAGGACCTGACCGAGTCGGCGCTCGGCGTCGGCCGCCAATACGTGGCGCAAACCCGGGTCCGCAGCAGCGAATCGGTGTCGACGCTGTTGTTCGCCACGGCCTATCAGGTCGTCGTCGACCAGGATCTCATCGCGCCCGCGCCGGACCTCGCCGAACGCCGGGCCGCGTTTCGGGGGGAACTGCGGGACATCCTGCGGGATTCGGATTACGTCGGGCGGATAGCGCGCGACCAGTTCGTCGCCCGCGAGGTCAGGGCGCGTCGGGAGCGCCTGGCTCGGTAGTCCCCGGTCGGTGCTCATACCCTGGCTGTATGACGGTCGATCGGTCGGTGACGCCACCCCGCGCGCGGGTGTGGCCGCTGCTGGTCGGTGTCGCGCTGCTGGCCGGCTGCACGGCGGCAGGTATCGGGGCGCTCTCGCTGGCCGACGCGCTGACCGCCACGGGTTTGCCGAACCCGGGTCCGGCCACCACGCTGGGGCTACCGTTCGTCCGGGCGGCGGGGGAGATCGCCGCGGTGCTGGCCGTCGGGTCGTTCCTGTTCGCGGCGTTTCTGGTGCCGCCGCAACGCAGCGGCGTCCTGGACGCCGACGGGTACCGGGCGCTTCGCCTGGGGACCGTGGCGTCGGGCGTCTGGGCGGCGTGTGCGGCGCTCTTGGTTCCGCTGACCATTTCCGACGTGTCGGGCCGCCCGTTGGTCGCGCTGTTGAATCCGGTGCGGATCTGGTCGATCGCTGGCCTGGTCACTACCGCCTCGGCGTGGCGCTGGACCGCGGCGCTGGCCGCGCTGGTGATGCTTGCCAGCCTCTCGGTGCTGCGCTGGTCGTGGACGCCGCTGCTGTTCGCCGGCGCGCTGCTGACGCTCATCCCACTCGGGCTGACCGGCCATTCGTCGGCGGGCGGTTCACACGACCTGGCGACGAACAGCCTGCTGATCCACCTCGTGGCCGCGGGCGTGTGGGCCGGCGGCCTCCTGGCGTTGACCGCCTACGGACTGCGCGGCGGCGGGCACGTCGCCCTGGCGGCGCGGCGGTTCTCCGCAATCGCGCTGTGGTGCTGGGTCGCGATGGCGCTCAGCGGTCTGGTGAACGCCGCGGTGCGCGTCCCGCTGGGCGACCTGCTGACCACCGATTACGGCCGACTGGTGGTCGGCAAGTTCGCCGCGTTGTGCGTGCTGGGGGTGATCGGCTGGCGCCAGCGGCGCTCGTCGGTCGCCGGTTTGCAAGCGCAACCGGCTCAGCCGGAGCCGCGCCGCGCCCTGCTCCGGCTGGCGCTCGCCGAGGCCGCGGTCTTCGGCCTCACCTTCGGCGTCGCCGTCGGGCTGGGTCGCACCCCGCCGCCACCGCCGCCGAGCCGGCTGCCCTCGATTCCCGAAGCCGAGATCGGCTACGACTTCAGCGGTCCGCCGACCCCGGCGCGGATCCTGTTCGACTGGCGCTTCGACTTGATCTTCGGCAGCGCCGCCATCGTCTTCGCCGCCCTCTATGTGGCCGCCATGGTCCGCCTGCGCCGCCGCGGTGACGCCTGGCCGCCGGGGCGGACCGTGGCCTGGCTGCTCGGCTGCCTGGCGCTGCTGTTCGTCACGTCCTCGGGAGTCGGTCGCTACATGCCGGCGATGTTCAGCGTGCACATGGTCGCCCACATGGGCCTGTCGATGCTGGTGCCGATCCTGCTGGTGCTGGGCGCCCCGGTGAGCCTGGCCCTGCGGGCGTTGCCCGCCGCCGGCCGCGACGACCCGCCCGGTATGCGGGAATGGCTATTGGCCGCCCTGCACAGCCGGCTGTCGCGGTTCCTCACCAACCCGGTCGTGGCCACCGTGCTCTTCGTCGCCGGCTTCTACGGGCTGTACCTGTCGAGCCTGTTCGACATCGCCGTGGGCAGTCACGCGGGGCACCTGGCGATGAACCTGCACTTCCTGCTCAGCGGCTACCTCTTCTACTGGATCGTCATCGGGGTCGACCCCACGCCGCGCCCGATCCCGCCGCTGGCCAAGGTGGGCGTGGTGTTCGCGTCGTTGCCGCTGCACGCGTTCTTCGGGGTGGTGTTGATGGGCACCCGCAGGGTGCTCGGCGCCGACTACTATCGCTCGCTTGGATTGACCTGGCACACCGACCTGATCGGTGACCAGCGGTTGGGTGGCGGCATCGCCTGGGCGGCGGGGGAGCTGCCGCTGGTGATCGTGATGCTGGCGCTGCTGGTGCAGTGGGCGCGCAGTGACGACCGCACCGCCCGGCGGTTGGACCGCGCCGCCGACCGCGATGACGACGCCGAGCTGGTCGCCTACAACGCGATGCTCGCCGAGCTGTCGCGGCGCGACACACCGGGACATGCGAAGCCGCGGTGACAAGGTGCTCCAGTTGCTGAGCTCGAGCGGCTCTTTTCGGTTCAGGGTTCTGCGGCCCTGGCGACACGCCTTTTATACGCCGGGCTAGTTCCTGGACGGCGGTGGTTGGGCTCGGAAGGGGTCGTACCACCACCAGTCGGCGCGTTCGCCGATCGGTCCGGGGCACGGTGGGACGGCGGGCGGCGGTCGGGTGGGTCGGCGCGCCAGCGATCCCGGACTCAATGTGCGTCCGGCGCCGTCGGTGACGGTCAGATCGTGTGCGGGCCCGACGATGGTGATGCCCCCGGAGTGGTGCAGCCGGTGGTGATAGGGACAGACCAGCACCAGGTTGGTCAGCTCGGTGGGGCCGCCGTCTTCCCAGTGCCGGATGTGGTGAGCGTGCAGACCCCGCGTCGCGCAGCAGCCTGGCACAGCGCACGTGCGGTCGCGGTGCTCCAGCGCGCGGCGCAGTCGTCGGCTGATCAGGCGGGTGGTTCGGCCGGCGCCGATAAGCTGGCCGCCGCGGTGGAACCACACCTCACAGGCGGCATCACAGGTCAGGTAGCGGCGTTCGGCGTCGGACAGCAGCGGGCCCAGATGCAATGCCGCGGTGCGCTTCTCGGCGTCGACGTGCATCACCACCGTGGTGTGCTGACCGTGCGGCCGCCGCACCGCCTCAGCATCCCAGCCGGCCTCGACCAGCCGCATAAACGCTTCGACGGTGCCCGGCGGCGGCGGCGCGGCCTCGGCGCCTTCGCATTGGGTGCGGTCGTGTTTCCATTCGGCGATCAGCGCGTCCCGGTGCGACGCCAACGCGGCGTCGAACTTCGCGGCGTCCGGAGGCGGGAGGGTGATCCGGTAGCAGCTGCCCTGCTCGGTAGAAGTCTTCGTGAATGAGCGCTCGGGCTCGGGCTGGGGACCGGGTTCATGGCGCGGTTCGAGGCTGATCGCGGTCCGCAGCTGGTGCACCGTGGCCACCCGCGCCAGCTCCGCATAGTGGGCGTCGGAGCCTTCGCCGGCGCGTGCGCTGATGACGCCCACCTGATCCAGCGACAGCCGCCCCTCGCGTAGGCCCTGGGTGCAGCGGGGGAACTCGTCGACCCGGCGCGCGACGGTGGCGATCGTATGCGCGGTGGCCGCGGACAACCCCAGCTTCCAGGCAACCAACGCCGCCACCGAGCGCGCGCCGGTCATGCCGCACAGGTCATCACGCTCGATTTCGGCGACCAGGTTGACGATGCGCCCATCGATCACGTTGCGCTGACCGGCCAACTCCGCCAGCTCCTCGAACACCTCGTCCAAACGCTCGGCAGGACTCGCCACCACAGCGCCAACGGATGCGGTCGAAGACATGGACCTATCATCGCAGCGGGGTACGACAAGTTTGCGCTGCGATTCCGCGCTGGGCCCAGCGGTTAATCGCGATCGCAATTACCGGCGAACTACTCCACAGTCCCCCCTCTTTCCACAGGGCCGCCAGCCGAGAGCCGGTTTGGGCCCCACTCATGCGCGGTCCGTCGGTTGCGGCGAGGTCAATGGTCACCACGCCAGAGAAATAGCAACCGAGAAGGGATCATTCCAATGTTCGAAACCCCGCTTACCGTCGTCGGACACATCGTCAACCACCCCGAACGCCGACAGGTCGGCACCCAGGAGGTCATCAAGTTTCGCGTCGCCAGCAATTCCCGCCGGCGCACGGCAGACGGCAGCTGGGAGCCGGGTAACTCGCTGTTCATCAACGTCAACTGCTGGGGCAAGTTGGTCACTGGCGTCGGTGCCGCGTTGGGCAAGGGCGCCCCGGTGATCGTGGTCGGCCACGTCTACACCAGCGAGTACGAGGACCGGGACGGCAACCGCCGCTCATCACTGGAGATGCGTGCGACCTCCGTCGGGCCCGACGTGTCCCGCGCGATTGTGCGGATCGAGAAGCCGGGCTACACCGGTCCCAATCCGGAGCAGGCGGCCGCCAACGGAACTTCGATGGCGGCCGTCGACGTTGGTGGTGACGAGGACCTGAAGGCCGGCGAGGACCCGGCCGACTCCGGTGACGCCGCCGCTGACCGCGCCCCGCTCTCCGTGCCGGCTTGACGCTCGGCTTGGGGGCGGCCCGGCGGTTGTCGGCCGGTGCCTAGGATGGTCCGCGAGATCACTCTGCAGACCAGAAAGGCACAACAGCGGCATGGCTGAGTTCATCTACACGATGAAAAAGGTCCGCAAGGCGCACGGCGACAAGGTGATCCTGGACGACGTCACGTTGAGCTTCTATCCGGGCGCCAAGATCGGTGTCGTCGGCCCCAACGGCGCCGGCAAGTCGAGCGTCTTGCGGATCATGGCCGGGCTGGACAAGCCGAACAACGGCGAGGCCTTCCTGGCCACCGGGGCCACCGTCGGCATCCTGCAGCAGGAGCCGCCGCTGAACGAAGAAAAGACGGTGCGCGGCAACGTCGAAGAGGGGCTCGGCGAGATCAAGGTCAAGCTGGACCGCTTCAACGAGGTCGCCGAATTGATGGCCACCGACTACTCCGACGAGTTGATGGAGGAAATGGGCCGGCTGCAGGAGGACCTCGACCACGCCGACGCCTGGGACCTCGACTCGCAGCTGGAGCAGGCCATGGACGCCCTGCGCTGCCCGCCGCCCGACGAGCCGGTGACCAACCTCTCGGGCGGTGAGCGGCGCCGCGTCGCGCTGTGCAAGCTGCTGCTGAGCAAACCCGACCTGCTGCTGCTCGACGAGCCGACCAACCACCTCGACGCTGAGAGCGTGCAGTGGCTCGAACAGCACCTGGCCGCCTACCCTGGCGCGGTATTGGCGGTGACCCACGACCGGTACTTCCTGGACAACGTCGCCCAGTGGATCCTCGAGCTCGACCGCGGCCGTGCGTATCCCTACGAGGGCAACTACTCGACATATCTGGAGAAGAAGGCCGAGCGGTTGGCGGTGCAGGGCCGCAAGGACGCCAAGCTGCACAAGCGGCTCACCGAGGAGCTGGCCTGGGTGCGGCAGGGAGCCAAGGCGCGGCAAGCGAAGAACAAGGCCCGCCTGCAGCGCTACGAGGAGATGGCCGCCGAGGCGGAGAAGACCCGCAAGCTCGACTTCGAGGAAATCCAGATCCCCGTCGGGCCGCGACTGGGCAACCTGGTCGTCGAAGTCGACCACCTCGACAAGGGCTACGACGGGCGGACCCTGATCAAGGACCTCTCCTTCACCCTGCCCCGCAACGGCATCGTCGGCGTGATCGGCCCCAACGGGGTGGGCAAGACGACGCTCTTCAAGACCATCGTCGGGCTGGAACAGCCGGACAGCGGGACGGTCAAGGTCGGAGAGACGGTCAAGCTCAGCTATGTCGACCAGTCCCGCGCCGGCATCGATCCCAAGAAGACTGTGTGGGAAGTCGTCTCGGATGGCCTCGACTACATCGAGGTCGGCCAGAACGAGATCCCGTCGCGCGCCTATGTCTCGGCGTTCGGGTTCAAGGGTCCCGACCAGCAGAAGCCGGCTGGCGTGCTGTCCGGTGGCGAGCGGAACCGGCTGAACCTGGCGCTCACGCTCAAAGAAGGCGGCAACCTCCTTCTGCTCGACGAGCCCACCAACGACCTCGACGTCGAGACGCTGGGCTCGCTGGAGAATGCCCTGGAGAAATTCCCGGGCTGCGCGGTGGTCATTTCCCACGATCGCTGGTTCTTGGACCGCACCTGCACGCACATCCTGGCCTGGGAGGGCGACGACGACAACGAGGCCAAGTGGTTCTGGTTCGAGGGCAACTTCGGCGCGTACGAGGAGAACAAGGTCGAACGGCTCGGTGTTGACGCGGCCCGGCCGCACAGAGTGACCCACCGGAAGCTCACGCGCGACTAGTGTCAGCTGCGCAGCACCCCGACGATGCGGCCCGGACGGCCGCGGCGGGTGCACCCCGCTTGCGGGGGGAGAGTGGGCGGTTGAGGACAGTGGCGTTCGTCACCAGTTGGGAGCCATCGGCATGACGATCGATCCCGGAGCCAAGCAAGCCCTCAAGCCGTGGACCGCCTTCACCCAGCGACGGGACATTCCCGACTGGATCGCGAAGGCCTATATCGAGAGCTATCGCGGCCCGCACGGCGACGAACCCGGGGCGGAATCCGGCCCTATCGACCTGACCGTCCCGAGCGCCATCGTGACCCCCGCCATGCTCGGCGCGCACTATCGGCTCGGCGAGCACCGTCCCGCCGGCCAAAGCCGGGTCGCGGTCTACCCTGCGGACGACCCGGCCGGATTCGGGCCCGCGCTGCAAGTCGTCACCGACCACGGCGGCATGCTGATGGACTCCGTCACGGTGCTGCTGCACCGGCTCGGTGTCCCCTACGCGGCCATCATGACCCCGGTGTTCGAGGTGCACCGCAACCCAGCGGGCGACCTGGTCAGCGTCGAGTCGAAACCGCCCGGCGCCCCGCAGTACGTGGGCGAGGCGTGGATACACGTGCAACTGCTGCCGGCGGTCGACAGCAAGGGCCTCGCCGAGGTCGAACGGCTGTTGCCCAAGGTCCTGTCCGACGTGCAACAGGTCGCCAGCGACGCGGGCGCGTTGATCGCCACCCTGAGCGACCTGGCCGCGGACGTGGAAACCGATGCGCAGGGCCATTTCTCGGCACCCGACCGCGCCGATGTCGCGGCGCTGCTGCGCTGGCTGGGCAACGGGAACTTCCTGCTGCTCGGCTATCAACGTTGCCGCGTGCACGACCGTCTCGTCTCCGGCGACGGGTCGCCCGGGCTGGGCGTCCTGCGCGCCCGTACCGGTTCCCGCCCCCGGCTGACGGATGACGACAAATTGCTGGTGTTGGCGCAATCGGTTGTCGGCAGCTACCTGCGCTACGGCGCCTACCCGTATGCCGTCGCGGTTCGGGAAAATGTCGGCGGCGACGACGGCGTCGTCGAGCACCGCTTCGTCGGGCTCTTCACAGTCGCCGCCATGAACGCGGACGTTCTGGAAATCCCGACGATCTCGACCCGGGTGCGCAACGCACTCGCGCTGGCCGACAGCGACCCGATCCACCCCGGGCAGCTGCTGCTCGACGTCATTCAAACCGTTCCACGCTCAGAGCTGTTCACGTTGAGCGCCGAACGGCTCTTGGCGATGGCCAAAGCGGTGGTGGATCTGGGATCCCAGCGGCGGGCGTTATTGTTCCTGCGCGCCGATCGGCTCCAATACTTTGTCTCGTGCCTGGTCTACCTGCCCCGCGATCGCTACACCACGCAGGTCCGGCTGCAAATCGAGGACATTCTGGTTCGCGAGTTCGGTGGCACGCGGCTGGAATTCACCGCTCGTGTCAGCGAATCACCCTGGGCTCTCATGCATTTCATGGTCCGGTTGCCGGAAGATGCGGCGCCGGTCGACGTCTCCGAAGGCAACCGGGTCCGCATCCAGGGATTGCTGAGCGAAGCGGCGCGGACCTGGACCGACCGGTTGATCGGAGCCGCCGCGGAAGGCTCCGTCGAACAGGCCGATGCCGAGCACTACGGCACCGCTTTCTCCGAGGTCTACAAGCAAGCCGTCACCCCGGCCGATGCCATCGAGCACATCGGCATAATCGAAGGGCTGCATGATAATTCGGTCAAGCTGGTGTTCTCCGAGCGAGGCGAGGACGGGGCAGCACAGCTGACCTGGTTTCTGGGCGGGCGCACAGCCTCGCTGAGCCAGCTGTTGCCCATGCTGCAGAGCATGGGCGTGGTGGTGCTCGAGGAGCGACCGTTCACCGTCACCCGCCCGGACGGGCTGCCGGTGTGGATCTATCAGTTCAAGATTTCGATGCACCCCACGATCGCGCCGGCTACGACCACGGCGGACCACGACGCGACCGCGCAGCGGTTCGCCGATGCGGTCACCGCGATCTGGCAAGGTCGCGTCGAGATCGACCGGTTCAACGAGCTGGTGATGCGCGCCCGGCTGACCTGGCAGCAGGTCGCGCTGCTGCGTGCATACGCGAAATACCTACGACAGGCAGGCTTTCCGTACAGCCAGTCCTACATCGAGTCCGTGCTGAACGAGCATCCGTCCACCGCGCGATCGCTGGTGGCCCTGTTCGAGGCGCTTTTCGATCCCCGGCCGTCGGGCGCGTCAACCAACCGTGACGCACAAGCGGCGGCGGCCGCGGTAGCCGCCGACATCGACGCGCTGATGAGCCTGGACACCGACCGCATCCTGCGGGCGTTCGCATCGCTGGTTCAGGCGACGTTGCGCACCAATTACTTTGTTACGCGCGAGGGTTCGGCCCGCGCGCGAAATGTCCTGGCACTCAAGCTGAATGCACAGCTCGTCGACGAGCTGCCGCTGCCGCGTCCCAAGTACGAGATCTTCGTCTATTCGCCCCGCGTCGAAGGCGTGCACCTGCGGTTCGGCCCGGTGGCGCGCGGCGGGCTGCGCTGGTCGGACCGCCGCGATGATTTCCGCACCGAGATCCTCGGCCTGGTCAAGGCGCAGGCGGTGAAGAACGCCGTCATCGTGCCGGTCGGCGCCAAGGGCGGCTTCGTCGTCAAGCGGCCGCCGCTGGCGACCGGCGACCAGGCGGAGGACCGCGACGCCACCCGCGCCGAGGGCATCGCCTGCTATCAGCTGTTCATCTCCGGGCTGCTCGACGTCACCGACAACGTCGACCACAAAACGAAGAAGGTCAGCCCGCCGCCCGAGGTGATCCGGCGCGACGGCGACGACGCCTACCTGGTGGTGGCCGCGGACAAGGGCACCGCCACCTTCTCCGACATCGCCAACGACGTCGCAAAGTCCTACGGATTTTGGCTGGGTGACGCGTTCGCGTCCGGCGGATCGGTGGGCTACGACCACAAGGCCATGGGTATTACCGCCAAGGGCGCGTGGGAGGCCGTCAAGCGGCATTTCCGGGAGATGGGCGTCGACGCCCAGACCGAGGACTTCACGGTGGTGGGCGTCGGCGACATGAGCGGCGACGTGTTCGGCAACGGCATGCTGCTTTCCAAGCACATCAGGCTGATCGCCGCGTTCGATCACCGGCACGTGTTCCTCGATCCCGACCCCGACCCCGCGACCTCGTGGGTGGAGCGCCGGCGGATGTTCGACCTGCCGCGATCCAGCTGGGACGACTACGACAAGGGATTGATCAGCGACGGCGGCGGCGTGTACAGCCGCGAGCACAAATCCATCCCCGTCAGCGCGCAGGTGCGCGACGCGTTGGGCATCGACGGCGAGATCACCGAGATGACCCCGCCTAACCTGATCAAGGCGATCCTGCAGGCGCCGGTCGACCTGCTGTTCAACGGCGGCATCGGCACCTACATCAAGGCCGAGTCCGAGTCCGACGCCGACGTCGGCGATCGCGCCAACGATCCGGTGCGGGTCAACGCAAGTCAGGTGCGCGCCAAGGTGCTCGGCGAGGGCGGGAATCTGGGGGTGACCGCCCTGGGCCGGGTCGAGTTCGATCTGTCGGGCGGGCGCATCAACACCGACGCGATGGACAACTCCGCCGGCGTGGACTGTTCGGACCACGAGGTGAACATCAAGATCCTGATCGACTCACTGGTCACGGCCGGCAGGGTCGACCCCGACGAGCGCAAAGAGTTGCTGGAGTCGATGACTGACGAGGTCGCGCAACTGGTGCTCACCGACAACGAGGACCAGAACGACCTGATTGGCACCAGCCGCGCCAACGCGGCCAGCCTGCTGCCGGTGCACGGCAGGCAGATTCAGTACCTCGTCGACGAGCGGGGGCTCAACCGCGAATTGGAAGCCCTGCCGTCGGAGAAGGAGATCGACCGGCGGTGTGAGGCCGGCATCGGCCTGACGTCGCCCGAGCTGTGCACCCTGATGGCGCACGTCAAACTTGGGCTCAAAGAGGAGATGTTGAACACCGAACTGACCGAGCAGGATGTGTTCGCATCCCGGTTGCCGCAATACTTTCCGACGCCATTGCGGGAGCGGTTCACCCCGGAGATCCGCACCCACCAGCTGCGCCGTGAGATCGTCACCACCATGCTGATCAACGATCTGGTCGACACCGGGGGCATCAGCTACGCCTTCCGGATCGTCGAGGACGTGGGCGTGGGTCCGGTCGACGCGGTGCGGACGTACGTCGCCACCGACGCCATCTTCGGCGTCGGGGAGATCTGGCGGCGGATCCGCGCGGCGAATCTGCCGGTCGCGATGTCGGACCGGCTCACGCTCGACACCCGGCGGCTGATCGACCGCGCCGGCCGCTGGCTGCTCAACTACCGTCCGCAACCGCTGGCCGTCGGTGCGGAGATCAACCGGTTCGCCGCGAAGGTCAAAGTCCTGACCCCGCGGATGTCGGAGTGGCTGCGCGGCGACGACAAGGCGATCGTCGAGAAGGAAGCCGCCGAATTCTCTTCGCAGGGTGCACCCGGCGACCTGGCGTACATGATCGCCGCCGGTCTCTACCGCTTCAGTTTGCTGGACATCATCGACATCGGCGACATCAACGACATCGACGCCGGCGAGGTCGCGGACACCTATTTCGCCCTGATGGACCGGCTGGGCACCGACGGCCTGCTGACCGCGGTATCCGAACTGCCCCGCAACGATCGCTGGCATTCCCTGGCGCGCTTGGCGATTCGCGACGACATCTATGCCTCGCTGCGATCGTTGTGCTTCGATGTGCTCGCCGTGGGCGAGCCGAACGAAAGCGGCGAGGAGAAGATCGCCGAGTGGGAACACCTGTCCGCGTCACGGGTGGAGCGGGCCCGCCGCACCCTCATCGAAATTCAGGAAAGCGGGGAGAAGGATCTCGCGACGCTGTCGGTGGCCGCGCGTCAGATCCGGCGCATGACCCGCACCAGCGGAAGAGGATCCTCGAGTTGAGCATCGGCTTCGTCGCCCCCGTGCCGGTGCGCTGGTCGGACATCGACATGTACCAGCACGTCAACCACGCCACCATGGTCACGATCCTGGAGGAGGCCCGGGTCCAGTTCCTGCGCGAAGCGTTCGAGGTCGACATCTTGACCATCGGGCTGCTGATCGCCGAAGTCAAGGTGACCTACAAAGGTCAACTGCGGCTGGTCGATTCGCCGCTGCAGGTGACGATGTGGACCAAGCGGTTGCGGGCGGTGGACTTTACGCTCGGCTACGAAGTGCGCTCGGTCGGCGCCGATCCCGAGTCTAAGCCCGCCGTCATCGCCGAGTCGCAGCTGGCCGCCGTTCATATCGAGGAGGAGCGCTTGGTGCGCCTCTCCGCACACCATCGGGAGTACCTGCAACGGTGGATTCGGTAGTTGACCGCGGGCTCTGGCTGGGGCCATCGGACCGGGCCGCCCAGCGCAGGGATCTGGCCGCGTTCGTCGATTATGCGCTGCGCCTCGACGACGCGGCGGTCATTCGCCTCCGCACTCGATCGCCCGGGCTGCTGACGGCCTGGGTGGCAACGGGTTTCGACGTCCTGGCCAGTCGGGTGCTGAGTGGCGAGGTGCGGCCCGAAGACCTGTCGGTGGGCGCGGACGCCCTGGCGCGCGGCCTGGCCGCGATGGACGCCTCGGGCTACGTCGATCCCGGCTTCGCGATGGACTCCGCGTGGCGGGGTGCGTTGCCCCCGGACACCGGCTTCACCCATCTCGACGACATACCCGCCCGGGTGATGCTCGACCTCGCGCAGCGCGGCGCACAACTTGCCAAGGAACACAGCAGTTCGCACGGCCCTCCCGTATCCCTGCTCGACCAGGAGGTCATCCAGGTGAGCTCCTCCGATGCGAGTGTGGGAGTGCCCATGCGATGCGTGTTCGCCTTGACCGCAATGGGTTTCCTGCCGCAGTCGCCGGATGCCGTCGGCGCCGACGAAATGATCAGGGTCCGGATACTGCCGACCTGGTTGCGCATCGACGCCCGGTTCGGCTCTGTGTACCGGCGGCGCGGCGACTCGGCGCTGCTGCTGCGCTGACTCGTATCACGTTCCGAATCATCTTGAGCCAAACCCCGGCATGGGGCGAGTCGTCACGTGCTGTACACCATCCACAGCGGAAGAACCGAGTCCAGGTAATCCATGAACTTCTTGAGGCCCACGCGGTATTGCCCGTAGCCGTACGGATCTTCGGCGTACTCCGGGAAGGCGATGCCCAGCCCGAACAGGCCGGGGGCAAGGATTCCGTTCATCCGGTTGTATTGCAGCGGGCCCCACTGGGGCGTCTCGGGCAGCCTCCGCTGCTCGAATCCAACGGTGTAGACGACGTGGTCGCACTCGGCGATCTTCGCGTCGAAGTCCGGGTCGGCAACCCAGCACCTCTCCAACCGTTCCGGGTGCACGCCGTCGATGTTCTCGCGGGCCCACACGGCGGCTCGGCCCTTGAGGCCGGTATCATCGAAAAGTATCCAATCATCCAGATAGACAGCGTATTTGAGTGGGCTGCGGTAGAAGTTGATCACCCTGCCAACGGGCAGCCGCAGCAGGTGCGGTAACGCGATCATCGACGAGTGCGACGAGCCGAAGACGCCAACCGTCGCGCCCTCCAGCGGCACCTCGGCGAGCTTGTCGGCATCGAGCGCGACCTCGACCGGAATCTCGTCGAGGGGATAGTCGAGCCTCTTGGGGGCCGCGCCGATGGCGAGGATCACGTTGTCCGAGGCCAGCTCCGGATCCTGCGTTTCGACCCGCCACTGCCGTCGCTGCAGCGACAGGGTGGTGGCCGTCGTCTGGAAGGTGTGCACCCGTTCGCGCAGATGCGCGGTGACCCACACCAATGGGTCGGCGACCAGGGCAAGGGCGCAGGTCTCCTCCGGGTCCACTTCGGCCAGCGGCATCGGCGGGGCTTGGGAGAACCGAAAGGCCGCAGAACCATTCAGGAAACTCATGAACGTCCCGGCAATGGTGTTGCTGGACACCGACCGCCACTTGCCGCCCAGGTCTCCCGCGGCGAAGGCGGGATCGATCCAGGCGATCTTGTCAGGCGGTACGCCCCGATCGAGCAGCCTGCCGACCGCGGCAATTCCGGCGGGTCCGGCTCCGATCACTGTCCACGCGTAGGTCGCCATGTACTAGGTATAGAGGAGCGACAGGCCAAACGCTGAGTCGCAAGGACGGCCGAACGGCGCGAGCCGAGCGCGCATCCGCTCAGACGATGTCGGCGAACATCAGTGCCGTGCCGGCGGCGGTCACCGTTTGAGTCACGATTTGTGCGTGCGTGAGCCGAACGGCGGCCGGCATCAGGTTCGTCCAGCGCCGCGCCATCCAGCGATACGCCCAATAGATCGCCACCGCGCCGAACCCGAGGGTCGCGGTCCAGTTCACCACGGCGACCCAGTCCGGCGCGGCCTGGGCCATGTGGTGCCCTGCGTGCTGCTCCCCGGACGCGGTCATGGCCATCGCGTCGCCGCCGGGGTGGTCGGACCTGCCCGGCAGGCTGCCGTTCATCGCCCCGTACATCCAGGCCATCGCCACCATCATCGCGGCGTAGTAGTAGTTCGTCAGACGGCCATCGACGGCCCACGGCGCATGGCCGGCAATGCCGGCAAACCAGGCCCCGCCCAGCAGGAAGCACACCGTCGCCGCGACGGTGGGCAAAGTCATTCCCACGCCCCATGCCATCAAGATCATCACGGCCGACATCGCCAGGTGTAGCAGCTGGCTGACCACGCCCGTCCAGCAGCGGCGTTGGGCGACAAGAAAATACGCGTAGGCTGCGAAGCTGACGGCGAACAGCGCCGTCACCGCCCATCGCAACGTGTTATCCACTAACCCGCCTTCCGCCGGTGGGCTCGCCCGGCATCAGCTCAAGGCGTAAAGCCGGCTCCGATCGCTGTCATCGCACGACAGTACCCCCACAGGGTATCGCTCCCTAAGCGACACCCCGGGCAGTCGGCCAAGTGCAATGCGAAACCGAATGCTCCGCCACGCCTTTGGGGTCTGCCGTTCAGGCCAGCCAGGCCGCGCTGTCAGGCGCGAGTTTGCCGTCGACCAGCGGGGCGCTGGCGGCGATGAGCTCTCCGGGCGGCAGGGGGATCGGCCGGCGGCCGGCGTTCACTACGCACACCGCCCCGCCCCCGCGACGCCGGAAGATCAGCGCATGGCGGGGCGCGTCCAACCAATCGATCTCCTCGCCGTCGAATTCGGTGCGCTCCTTGCGCACTTTGATGACGTGCTGGAAGAACGCGAATGTCGACTGGGGGTCCGCGAGCTGCCTCTCGACGGTCAGCGCCGCCCAGTCCTGCGGCATCGGTAGCCACGTGTCGGGCGATGCAGAGAACCCGAACGGGGGAGCGTTGCCCGACCACGGGATCGGGACCCGGCACTTGTCCCGGCCGCGTTCGGTATGCCCGGAGCGTTCCCACGTCGGGTCCTGCAGCACCTCGTCGGGCAGCTCCACGTCCGGGAGCCCGAGCTCTTCGCCGTTGTAGACGAACACCGCGCCCGGCAGCGCCAGCATCACCATCGCCATGGCGCGCGCCCGGCGCAGCCCGATCTCACCGCCCCCGTAGCGGGTGACCTCGCGGCCCACGTCATGGTTGGACAACGTCCACGTGGGGGTTGCGTTCTCAATTGCCGTGGCCGCCAACGAGTTTTCGATCGCGTCGTGAATCTCGGCCGCGTCGAAGTCGATCTGCGCCAACCGGAAATTGAAGCCGAGGTGGAGTTCGTCGGGCCGCAGATACTCCGCCCAGCGCATGTTGTCGGTCACCCACACCTCGCCGACGGTCACCGCCTCGGGGTAGTCGTCGACGACCGAACGAATGCCGCGGTGGATCTCGTGCACGCTCGGGTGATTGAAGCGCGGGTCGTCGTCGTTGTGGTGTAACACCCTGCTGTCGCCCCGCGCGTCCGGCAGTCCCGGCGGTTTCGCCATGCCGTGCGCCACGTCGATCCGAAACCCGTCGACGCCGCGTTCCAGCCAGAAGCGCAGTGTCTTCTCGAAGTCGTCGAAGATGTCCGGTTGCTCCCAGTTCAAGTCCGGCTGTTCGGCGTCGAAGAGGTGCAGGTACCACTGGCCGGGATTACCGTCCGGTTCGACCACCCTGGTCCAGGCGGGCCCACCGAACACCGACTTCCAGTTGTTCGGCGGCAGCTCGCCGTGGGCGCCGCGGCCGTCGCGGAAGAAATAGCGGTCCCGTGCCTCGGCGCCCGGACCGGCTGCCAGCGCGGCCTGGAACCAGGGGTGCGCTGAACTGCTGTGGTTCGGCACCACGTCCATGGTGATCTTGATGCCCCGTTCGTGCGCGGCCGCCACCAGCCGCTCGAAGGCCGCCATCCCGCCGAACAGCGGGTCGATGTCGCGGGGATCCGCCACGTCGTAGCCGTGGTCGGCCATCGGCGAGACGGTGACCGGGTTGAGCCAGATCGCGTCGACACCGAGCCGTTCCAGGTGGTCCAGCCGGGCAGTCAGGCCGTCCAGATCGCCGACGCCGTCGCCGTTGCTGTCGGCGAACGACCGCGGATACACCTGATAAAAGACCGCGCTTGACCACCACGGCTTGGAGGAGTTCATCCCACCCCGCTCAGTTTCGTGGGCCGACATCACAGCGCCGCATTGACCAGCGAGTGGGCGGCCATCTCAAGGTAATCGAGCAACTGACGTCGGTGCTCGTCGTCGAGCGTCTGAGAGTCGATCGAGGCGACGGCGATGTGCATGCAGCGCAGCCAGGCGTCGCGCTCGATGGGAGTGATCCGGAACGGGACGTGGCGCATCCGCAGCCGCGGATGACCCCGCCGGTCGGAGTAGGTGCGGGGGCCGCCCCAATACTGCTCGAGGAACATGCGCAACCGTTCCTCGGCGCCCGCCAAATCGTCTTCGGGGTACAGCTGGCGCAAAATTTCGTCCTCGGCGACCTGGGCATAAAAGCGCGACACGATCGCATGAAAAGTTTCGGCACCGCCGACGGCGTCATAGAAGGACTGTGGCTCGGAATCCATCGCCTCCATTGTGGTCCATCACGGCGGCGGCGGTCTGAGCCGGGCCGAGGGCACAACCGCTGTTCACCCGGGCGACATGCCGTTCACCTGCAATAGGGGTGCGATTGGCGGCGAATCATGGTGGACTATCCGCGGAGGATCTATGGCGCAGGGCAAGAGACGCCGCAGCCACCGCAGTTCTGGTGCCGCGGCAGGGTTAACCGGGCCCCCGACCGCGTCATGCCTGCATAGCGTCGATACCCATCCCCCCACCCGCCAAGACAGCGCATCCCTGTGGAGTCGCCGGCGGGTGCTGCTGCTGAATTCGACTTACGAGCCGCTGACTGCGCTGCCGATGCGGCGGGCCATCGTGATGGTCATCTGCGGGAAGGCCGACGTGGTCCACCACGACCCGGCCGGACCCGTTATCCACTCGGCCACCAGCTCGATCATGGTGCCCTCGGTGATTCAGCTGCGGACTTATGTCCGCGTCCCGTACCGGGCCCGCGTCCCGATGACCCGGGCAGCGCTGATGCACCGGGACCGATTCTCCTGCGCGTATTGCGGGGCCAAGGCCGACACCGTCGACCACGTGGTGCCACGCAGCCGCGGCGGCGACCACTCGTGGGAGAACTGCGTCGCGTGCTGCTCGACGTGCAACCACCGCAAGGGTGACAAACTGCTCACCGAACTCGGCTGGGCCCTGCGCCGGACGCCGCTGCCGCCGACGGGGCAGCACTGGCGACTGCTGTCGACGGTCAAGGAGCTCGACCCGGCCTGGGCGCGCTACCTCGGCGAGGGAGCGGCATAGCGCCCGGATCGCTCGACACCCTGTGTCCGAGTGCGCCGACGGAACCGCGTGGGATACGGTTTTCGTCGTGAGCCTTCTGCAGATTCACCTGTACTTCATCGGGATACCGTTGCTGCTGGTGGCGGTGCTGGCGGTGCTGATCTGGTCGCACAAGGGACCGCACCCGGCGGCCTACAAGTTGGGCGAGAAGTGGACGCATTCGCCGATCCTGTGGGCGGCCACGGACGAAGACGTCGGCCACACCCACGGCGGGCACGGCGGACACGAGTTCTCAGTTGGAGGTGGCGCCAGTGGCACATGGTGATGTGGCGACGATCGAGCCCGGCGAGCTGCCCAACGGGTGGGTGATCACCACCAGCGGACGGCTCTCCGGAGTCACCGAGCCCGGCGAGCTCTCCGTTCATTTCCCGTTCCCGACCAAGGACCTCGTCGCCATCGACGACGCGCTGAAGTTCGGTTCCCGGGCATCGAAGGCACGGTTCGCCATCTACCTCGGTGACCTGGGCAGCGACACCGCCGCCCGGGCTCGCGAGATCCTGGCCAAGGTGCCCACGCCGGACAACGCGGTGCTGCTGGCGGTCTCGCCCGACCAGAAGGTCATCGAGGTGGTGTACGGCTCCCAGGTCCGCGGCCGCGGCGCCGAGTCGTCCGCGCCGTTGGGCGTCGCCGCCGCATCGTCGGCCTTCGAGCGGGGCGACCTGGTGGACGGACTGGTCAGCGCGATCCGCGTCCTCAGCGCGGGGATCTCCCCGGCCTAGTGGCGATCGCGAGCGCGGCGTAGCCGGGTGCTGCGGGTCGCCACCGTTGGTTTTAGTGGCGATCGCGAGCGCGGCGTGGCCGGGTGCTGCGGGTCGCCACCATTGGGTCTAGTGGCGATCGCGAGCGCGGCGTGGCCGGGTGCTGCGGGTCGCCACCATTGGGCCTAGTCGGCCGCGTCGAACGTGCGGGCCCGCAAGGCCCGCTTGACCCCGGCCTGGCCCTCCAGCACCAGCCGCCGCAACGCCGGCGGTACCTCCGGGGCGGACAGGAACTTGTCGGCGGCCGCGATGCCGGCCTCACCGATGTTCCAGTGCGGGTACAGGCCGATCACTACCGTTTGCGCGACTTCGCTGGACCGCCGCGCCCACACGCCGGGTATCGCCTCGAAATAGCGTTCGGTGAACGGCGTGAGCAATTCATGCTGTCCGGCCGGGGCGAAGCCCGCGATGATGCTCCGGGCGGTGATGTTTGCCAGGGTGTCGTCTTCGATCACCGTGGTCCAGGCGTCCTCTTTGACCTTCGGCTGCGGCCGCGCCGTCGCCGCCTGGGCGCCGTGCCGCTTGCCGGCGGCCGTCGGATCGCGCTGCACCTCCGCGTCGATGAAGGGCGTGGCGGGTCCGTCGGCGTCGATTTCCCCGGCGCTGGCGAGCGCGGTCACGATGCGCCACCGTAGGTCGGTGTCGATCTCGAGGCCGGCCAGGCCCAACTCGGCCGGGTCGTGGTCGAGCAGGTCCGCCAGCACCACGACGTGCCGGGTCGACAGCATCGACGAACACAGGGTGTTGACGAAGGCGAGCTGGTGATCGGAGCCGGGGTCGGCGGCGCGCGCCAGCTCCAGCAGCCGATCGGCGAACTGCGGCCACCCATGCTCGCGCGCCCAGCTCGGCTCGGCGTAGGAGCCCAGCGCCGTCTGCGCCTGCAGCAGCAGCCGCTGCGCCACCCCGACCTCGGTTTCGGCGTGCACCCCGTCCGAGACCAGCGCCACGAAGTCGCGGGCGCGTAGTTCGGCCTCGCGCGTCATCTCCCACGCCGCCGACCACACCAGGGAGCGCGGGAGTGGCTCGGCGATGTCGGCGATCCGCTGCAGCGCCGTCTGCAGCGACTTGCCGTCCAGCCGCAGTGAGCAATACGTCAGATCGTCATCGTTGACCAGCACCAGCTGACCGCGCGAAACACCAACGAGGGCAGGCACTTCCGTGACGGGACCCTCGACGTCGAGTTCTTCGCGCCGGACCCGCACCAGCTTGCCGGCGCCGTCATCGTCGTAAATCCCGATCGCCAGCCGGTGCACTCGGGTTTCACCTGCCCCCGGGGCGGCGCCACTCTGTGTCACGGCGAACCGGGTGAACCGGCCGTCTGCGTCGACGTCGAAATCCGGCCGCAGCGTGTTCAAACCGGTCGTCTTCAACCATTGCCGGCCCCAGTCGGACAGGTCCCGGCCCGACGCGTTCTCCAGCGCGGCGACCAGGTCGTCGAAGGTCGCGTTGCCGAACGCGTGACTGCGGAAGTAGTCGCGCAGCCCGGCCAGGAAATGCTCCAGCCCGACGTAGGCGACCAGCTGCTTGAGGACGGAGGCGCCCTTGGCGTAGGTGATGCCGTCGAAGTTCACCTCGACCGCGGCCAGGTCGGGGATGTCCGCGGCGATCGGGTGCGTGGACGGCAGTTGGTCCTGACGGTATGCCCACGACTTCTCGACGGTCGCGAAAGTCGTCCAGGCCTCGGTGAATTCGGTGGCCTCGGCCTGGCACAGCACCGAGGCGAACGTCGCGAACGACTCGTTGAGCCACAGGTCGTCCCACCAGGTCATGGTGACGAGGTCGCCGAACCACATGTGCGCCATCTCGTGCAGCACGGTTTCGGCGCGCCGCTCGTAGGAGGCCCGGGTGACCTTGCTGCGAAAGACGTAGTCCTCCAGGAAGGTCACCGCGCCCGCGTTTTCCATTGCGCCGGCGTTGAATTCGGGCACGAACAGCTGGTCGTATTTTCCGAACGCGTAGGGCATCCCAAAGTTCTTGTGGTAGAAGCCGAATCCCTGCTTGGTCCGGGTGAACAGCCGCTCGGCGTCCATGTGGCGCGCCAACGATTCCCGGCAGAAGATGCCCAGCGGAATCTCGCCGTGTTCGTCGGTGTAGCTGTCCTTCCACTCGGCGTACGGGCCGGCGATGAGGGCCACCAGATAGGTGCTCATCCGCGGGGTGGTGGCGAAGACGTGCACGCCGTCTTCGATGGACACCGTCGCGCCGTTGGAAACCACTTTCCAGTGTTTGGGCGCCGTCACCCGCAGGTCGAACGTCGCCTTGAGGTCGGGTTGGTCGAAGCAGGCGAACATGCGCTTGGCGTCGGCGGTTTCGAATTGCGAGTACAGGTACGTCTCGTTGTCGACCGGGTCGACGAAGCGATGCAATCCCTCGCCGGTGTTGGAGTAGCGGCAGTCGGCGTCGACCACGAGGACGTTGCGTTTCTCGAGACCGCGCAACGCGATGCCCGTCGATTCGTCGTATCCGGACACGTCCAGGTCGTGGCCGTTGAGGCTGGCGCCGCGCACCGTCTCGGCGGCGAGGTCGATGTACGACTCGGCGCCGGGAAGCGCGTCGAACACCACCGTGGTGGTGGACCGGAACGTCCGTTCGCCGGGTGCGCCGGAGCCATCGGTGACATCGAGGTCGATCTGGTAGCTGTCGACGGTGATCAGGGAGGCGCGTTCGACGGCCTGGTCCCGGGTGAGATTAGGAAGGGCCACGCGTCCAACTTACGTGCCCGTCCCGCATCTGGGTCAGTGCGGGAACAGGGGCGCGGCGCCTACGGTTGTGCTGAAGGGCGTACCGACCGACGAGAGGACTGCACTATGGCTGAGAAGGCTGCCGAGAAGGACCAAGCCGACTTCTGGTTCGATCCGCTGTGTCCGTGGTGCTGGATCACTTCGCGCTGGATCCTCGAGGTGGAGAAGGTCCGCGACATCGACGTGCACTTCCACGTGATGAGCCTGGCGATCCTCAACGAGAACCGCGAAGGCCTGCCCGACAAGTATCGCGAGATGATGAAGCACGCCTGGGGTCCGGTACGGGTGGCGATCGCCGCCGAGCAGGCCCACGGGGCCGCGGTCCTCGACCCGCTCTACACCGCGATGGGCACCCGGATTCACAACGAGGACAACAAGAATCTCGAAGAGGTCATCAAGTTGTCGCTGGCCGACGCCGGCCTGCCCGCCGAGCTCGCCGAGGCCGCGACCAGCGAGGCCTACGACGATGCGCTGCGTAAGAGCCACCACGCCGGCATGGACGCCGTCGGCGACGACGTCGGCACGCCGACCATTCACGTCAACGGTGTGGCGTTCTTCGGGCCGGTGCTCTCGAAGATTCCCCGCGGCGAGGAGGCCGGCAAGCTGTGGGACGCGTCGGTGACCTTCGCGTCCTACCCGCACTTCTTCGAGCTCAAGCGGACTCGCACCGAGAAGCCCGAATTCGACTGATGAGTCGGGCGGCGACCCGCGGCGCCCGGCTTCGCCGCGCTTGCGATCGCCGACTGATGCGTCGGGCGGCGACCCGCGGCGCCCGGCTTCGCCGCGCTTGCGATCGCCGCGGCGAGCGGCTGTGTAAGGATTGCGGGCATGCGCGTCTACCTCGGCTCTGACCACGCCGGATTCGAGCTCAAGCAGCAGATCATCGAGCACCTCAAAGCATCCGGGCACGAGCCGATCGATTGCGGCGCCTTCACCTATGACGCCGAGGACGACTATCCGGCGTTCTGCATCGCGGCCGCGACGCGCACGGTGGCCGACCCCGGCAGCCTGGGCATCGTGCTGGGCGGTTCGGGCAACGGCGAACAGATTGCGGCCAACAAGGTGCCGGGCGCCCGTTGCGCGCTCGGGTGGAGCGTCGAGACGGCGACCCTGGCCCGCCAGCACAACAACGCCCAGTTGATCGGGATCGGCGGTCGCATGCACACCGTCCCCGAGGCGTTGGCCATCGTGGATGCCTTCCTGAGTGCGCAATGGTCGAAAGCCGAACGCCACCAACGGCGTATCGACATCCTCGCCGAGTACGAGCGCACTCACCAGGCGCCGCCGGTGCCCGGCGCGCAGGGCTGAGACGCCCATGCCCGAAGGGCATACCCTGCACCGGCTGGCCCGGCTGCATCAGCGCCGCTTCGGTGGGGCGCCCGTCGCGGTATCGAGCCCGCAGGGCCGCTTCGCCGATTCGGCCGTGGTGGACGGCCGCGTGCTGCGCCGCACCAGCGCTTGGGGCAAACACCTGTTCCACCACTATGACGGCGGACCGATCGTGCACGTGCACCTGGGCCTCTACGGTGCCTTCACCGAATGGCCACGCGCGGACGCGGTCCTGCCCGACCCGGTCGGGCAGGTGCGGATGCGGATGGTCGGCGCCGACTACGGCACCGACTTGCGGGGCCCCACGGTCTGCGAGGTGATCGACGAGGGCCAGGTGTCTGACGTGCTGGCCAAGCTCGGTCCCGATCCGCTGCGTAACGACGCCGATCCGTCCTGGGCGTGGAGTCGAATCACGAAGTCCCGCAGACCTATTGGCGCGCTGCTGATGGATCAGACCATCATCGCCGGCGTGGGCAACGTCTACCGCAACGAACTGCTCTACCGCCACCGCGTCGACCCGTTCCGTCCCGGCCGGGACATCGGCGAGGCGGAGTTCGATGCGGCCTGGACCGATCTGGTGGCGCTGATGAAGGTCGGCTTGCGCCGCGGCAAGATCATCGTGGTGCGGCCCGAGCACGACCACGGAGCGCCGTCGTACCGGGCCGGGCGGCCCCGGACGTACGTCTACCGGCGCGCCGGAGAAGCCTGCCGGGTCTGCGGAGATTCGATTCGCACGGCCGTGTTGGAGGGGCGAAACGTGTTCTGGTGCCCCAGCTGTCAGAAATGACCCGCCGCGCCCGTCGGCGAACTAGGTGACGCCCAGCGCGGCGTAAACCTCGTTGCTCAGGGCGAGGCTGCGCGGGTCCGCGTTGGCCTTGGTGGCGTCGAAACGGTTCATCACATACGCATAGCCGATCCGGTGTTCCAGATCGACGAACCCGAAAGAGCCGCCCAGGCCACCGTGACCGAAGATCCGCGGGTTGGGCCCGTTGACGCACCGCTGGTTGAGCATGTAGCCCAAACCCCAGCCGTGATCGGCGACCCGTGGCCCGAGCACCAAGTCGGTCTCCAGGCCGCCCTGGCACTCCCGCACCAGGTCCATGTGCTCGCGGCTGAGCACCTTCTCCTGGGCGAGCGCGTTGTAGAACGTCGCCAATCCCAGGGCCGACACCTGCCCGTTCGTGCCGGGGAACTCGAGTTGGCGCCACAGCTGCAGGTCGTGGGAGCCCAGCTCGTCGTCGGGGGCGAACCCCATGGAGATCGACAACCCCGCCTTGGGGTGCTCGGCCAGGCTGGCCGGGTAGCCGGGCGCCTGCGCGTCGGCCAGCAGGTCGCGGGCGTGTGGCTTGTTGACCCGCTCGGCGCAGCGGCGTTGATCGGGCAGGGACAGCCCGATGTGGACGTCGGCGCCGAACGGTTCGGCGATCTCGGTGCGCAGGTACTGGCCGATCGTCCGGCCCGTGACCCGGCGGAACACCTCGCCGAGGATGAAACCGAAGGTGGTCATGTGGTAGCCCTGGGCGGTGCCCGGCTCCCAGTAAGGTTCGGCGGCGGCCAGCTGTGCGCAGACGAAGTCCCAGTCGGCGACGTCTTCCCAGCGCAGCCGCGTGCGGGGGCCGATCACGCCGGACCGGTGGCTCATCACCATCGCCAGCGTGATGTCTTGTTTGCCCGCCTGCCCGAACTCGGGCCAGTAGTGCGCCACCGGGGCCCGCAGGTCCAGCTCGCCGCGGTCGGCCAGCTGGTGGACACAGGTGGCCGACAGGCCTTTGGTGCCGGACAACACCGTGGTCAGGGTGTTCTGCTGCCAGGGCCGGGTACGGGCGGCGTCGGCCCAGCCGCCCCAGAGATTGACGACGAGAGACCCGTCCACCCACGCAGCGACGGCCGCGCCAACTTCATCGCCCAGCGTGAAGTTGCGCTCGAACGCGTCGCGCACTCCGACGAAGTCCGACGCGCATGAGCCATGGATTTTGACGTCGCTCATGGCGCCTCTCTATGGAGCAGATCCTTACCCCGAGCGGGCGACGGGAATCGAACCCGCGTAGCTAGTTTGGAAGACTAGGGCTCTACCATTGAGCTACGCCCGCATGTGCTAGTCGAGCGTGACTGTAGCTGTCGACGAAGATCAAATCTAATCGACGCGGTCTTGTGATCGCTCCGTGAGGGTCCGCGAGGTCGCCGCGAAGCCCGTGGCCAACCCGCACGTGAGGGGCCTTAGGATCATCGAGGTCAGCGCGGGGTGTAGCGCAGCTTGGTAGCGCATCCGCTTTGGGAGCGGAAGGCCGCAGGTTCAAATCCTGTCACCCCGACCAGCACGACCCCGTGCCGCATGCACACGGCCCACCGAACGCCAGGAACGACCACCGAGGAGCACCCCCGTGAAGAGCACCGTCGAGCAGTTGAGCCCCACCCGGGTCCGCATCAATGTGGAGGTGCCGTTCTCCGAACTCGAGCCCGATTTCCAGCGCGCCTACCGGGAGCTGGCCAAGCAGGTGCGGCTTCCCGGTTTCCGGCCGGGCAAGGCGCCGGCGAAGTTGCTGGAGGCCCGGTTCGGCCGGGAGGCCCTGCTCGACCAGGTCGTCAACGAGGCGTTGCCCGCTCGGTACGGGCAGGCGGTCGTCGATTCGGAAGTGCAGCCCCTCGGCCAGCCCGAGATCGAGGTCACGAAGAAGGAGTACGGCGAGGAGCTGGCGTTCACCGCCGAGGTCGACGTCCGCCCCAAGATCGAGCTGCCGGACCTCGGCGCGCTGAAGATCTCCGTGGACCCGATCGACGTCAGCGACGAGGACGTCGACGCCGAATTGCAGTCGCTGCGCGCCCGGTTCGGCACCCTGACCGGCGTCGACCGACCGGTGGCCATCGGCGACTTCGTCTCCATCGACCTGTCGGCCACCATCAACGGCGAAGAGGTGCCGGGGGCCGCCGCGGAGGGACTGTCCCACGAGGTCGGGTCGGGCCGGCTCATCGCCGGCCTCGACGACGCCCTGGTCGGCCTGTCCGTCGATGAGTCCCGGGAGTTCACCGCCCAGATGGCGGCCGGTGAACACGCCGGGCAGGACGCGCAGGTGACTGTCACGGTCAAGTCGATCAAGCAACGGGAGCTCCCCGAGCCCGATGACGAGTTCGCCCAATTGGCCAGCGAGTTCGACACCATCGAGGAGCTGCGGTCGAGCCTGCGCGACCAGGTGGGGCGGGTCAAGCGCGCCCAGCAGGCCGACCAGATTCGCAACGCAGCGCTGGACACCCTGCTCGAACAGGTCGACGTGCCGCTGCCGGAAGCGATCGTCAAGGCGCAGGTCGACAGCTCGCTCCACGACGCGCTGCACAGCCTCGACCACGACGAAGCCAAGCTCGAAGAGGCGCTCGCCGGGCAGGGAAAGACACGCGAAGAGTTCGAGACCGAGACGCGCACCGCGGCGGAGACGGACGTCAAGAGGCAGCTGCTGCTGGATGCGCTCGCCGACGAGCTGGAGGTCCAGGTCGGCCAGGACGACTTGACCGAACGACTGGTCGCGACGTCGCGGCAATACGGCATCGAGCCGCAGCAGCTGTTGGGCTACCTGCAGGAGAACAACCAGCTGCCGGCGATGTTCGCCGACGTGCGACGCGGGCTCACCATCGCCGAGGTGGTGCGGGCGGCGACGGTCACCGATACCGATGGAAACGCGATCGACACCAGTGAGTTCTTCGGCAAGCGTTCGTCGGCCGACGATGCCGAGCCGACAGGCGAGGCCGAGGAAGCCGAAGACGCCGGCGAAGCTGAGGCCCCCGGCGACGAAACGGAGTGACCGGTTTGACGCTGTGAGCGAAAGCGCCCAATTGAGGGGGAGCGTGGCCGCGAAACAGTGGGCTCGGTTGGTTAGTGTCGGTGCATAGAAGAACTCGAGAAAGCAGGTAACCCAGTCGTGTCTGACATGCGTTCGCCCTCGCAAGGGCTCAACCTCACGGACTCGGTCTATGAGCGCTTGCTCTCCGAGCGCATCATCTTCCTGGGTTCGGAGGTGAACGACGAGGTCGCCAACCGGCTGTGCGCGCAGATCCTGCTGCTCGCCGCCGAGGATGCCGACAAGGACATCTCGCTGTACATCAACTCACCGGGCGGATCGATCAGCGCCGGCATGGCCATCTACGACACCATGGTGCTGGCACCCTGCGACATCGCCACCTACGCGATGGGCATGGCGGCCTCGATGGGCGAGTTCCTGCTCGCGGCCGGCACCAAGGGCAAGCGCTACGCGCTGCCGCACGCGCGCATCCTGATGCACCAGCCGCTCGGCGGGGTGACGGGCAGCGCGGCCGACATCGCCATCCAGGCCGAGCAGTTCCACGTCATCAAGAAGGAGATGTTCCGGCTGAACGCGGAATTCACCGGGCAGTCGATCGAACGCATCGAGGCCGATTCCGATCGTGACCGCTGGTTCACCGCCCCCGAAGCACTGGAATACGGGTTCGTCGACCACATCATCACGCGCGCCGCCCACATCACCAACGGAGAAGCCCAGTGAGTACTCAGCACCCTCAGACCCAGCCGCAGGCGCGCTACATCCTGCCGTCGTTCATCGAGCACTCCAGCTTCGGTGTCAAGGAGTCGAACCCCTACAACAAGCTGTTCGAAGAGCGCATCATCTTCCTCGGCGTCCAGGTGGACGACGCTTCGGCGAACGACATCATGGCGCAGCTGCTGGTGTTGGAGTCGCTGGACCCCGACCGCGACATCACCATGTACATCAACTCGCCCGGCGGCGGATTCACCTCGCTGATGGCGATTTACGACACCATGCAGTACGTGCGCGCCGACATCCAGACGGTGTGCCTGGGCCAGGCGGCCTCTGCCGCGGCGGTGTTGCTGGCCGCGGGCACTCCCGGCAAGCGGATGGCGCTGCCCAACGCGCGGGTGCTGATCCACCAGCCGTCGCTTCAGGGCGTGATCCAGGGCCAGTTCTCCGACCTGGAGATCCAGGCCGCCGAGATCGAGCGGATGCGCACGCTGATGGAGACCACGTTGGCCCGCCACACCGGCAAGGACGCCGCGACGGTCCGCAAGGACACCGACCGGGACAAGATCCTGACCGCCGAAGAGGCAAAGGACTACGGGATCATCGACACCGTCCTGGAATACCGGAAGCTCTCCGCGCAGAACGCGTAGGTCTGTCGGTCACGCCGTCCGCAAGGCGGCCGCGACGTCGGCGATGTCCGCCGGCCCCACCCGGCAGCAGCCGCCGACGATGCGTGCCCCGGCCGCCACCCACTGCCTGGCCAGCCGCGCGGAGAACGAACGCCGCCCCGCCCAGCTGTGGCCGTCCCAGCGCTCGCCGCTGTTGGGGTAGACGATCACCGGCTTGCCGATTGCCGAGGCGATCTCGATCGCCGGCAGCACGTCCCCGGGTGCACAGCAATTGACGCCGATCGCGACAATGTCGCGCACCCCGGCGGCGACGGCGAACGCCTCGGCCAGCGGTTGCCCGGCCCGGGTCCTGCTGCCGTCGATGGTGTAGCTCAGCCAGGCCCGCGCGCCGACCGAACCGACCAGATCGACCAACGCCTCGGCCTCGTCGATGTCGGGCACGGTCTCGCACGCCAGCACGTCGGCGCCGGCGCCGGCCAGGATCTCCAGCCGGGGTCGGTGCCATCTCCGCAAAGCAGCCACGGACAGGCCGTAGCGTCCGCGGTATTCCGATCCGTCGGCCAGCGCGGCGCCGTACGGGCCGACCGAGGCGGCGACGAGCCCGCCCGCGCCCGCGTGGTCACGCGCGGTCTTCGCAAGTTCGACGCTGCGACGTAGCAGCCCGGCGGTTTCGGCTCGGTCGATCCCGCGGGAAGCGAAGCCCTCGAACGACGCCTGGTAGCTGGCGGTCGTCGCGATCGTGGCACCGGCGCGATAAAACGCGTCGTGAACGGAGACGATTTCGTGCGGGTCGTCCGCCAGTAACCTCGCCGACCACAACGGGTCCGAAAGGTCATGCCCGCGCGCTTCGAGCTCGGTGGCCAGGCCGCCATCGTTGATCAGGACCGACCCGCTGTTCAGAGCCAATTCCACCCGGCCACTGTAGGGTGATTTCTTGGGGATCTGCCCGTGCTCTACCGGGGTCGGCATCTCCAGCGGAAGTGGGGATCGGTCGGCGCACCAGCCTCGGTTGGGTAACGACCGCGACACGCCAAAGACACGCAAAGCGCGTCTTTCGCGAATGACGGGCGCCGTCTGGCTATATGTTTCATGCAGACGGACAGCATGAATACCACCGACGCGATTCGGCCTTAATGGTCGCGTCGGGCCCGATCTAGCGGGTAGCGTCGGGGCATACATGCGGACAGCAAGACGAACGGCGAAAAGGAAGTAGGCCCTCAGCACCATGGCGCGCATCGGAGACGGCGGTGACCTGCTGAAGTGCTCGTTCTGCGGGAAGAGCCAGAAGCAGGTCAAGAAGCTCATTGCTGGCCCCGGTGTGTACATCTGCGACGAGTGCATCGACCTCTGTAACGAGATCATCGAAGAGGAGCTGGCCGACGCCGACGACGTCAAACTCGATGAACTCCCCAAGCCGGTTGAGATCCGGGAGTTCTTGGAGGGCTACGTCATCGGGCAGGACACCGCCAAGCGGACGCTGGCCGTCGCCGTTTACAACCACTACAAGCGCATCCAGGCCGGGGAGAAGGGCCGCGACTCCCGGCACGAGCCGGTTGAGCTGACCAAGTCCAACATTCTGATGCTCGGTCCCACCGGCTGCGGCAAGACCTACCTGGCCCAGACGCTCGCCAAGATGCTCAACGTGCCGTTCGCCATCGCTGACGCCACCGCGCTGACCGAAGCCGGTTACGTCGGTGAGGACGTCGAGAACATTCTGCTCAAACTCATTCAGGCCGCTGACTACGACGTCAAGCGCGCCGAGACCGGAATCATCTACATCGACGAGGTCGACAAGATCGCCCGCAAGAGCGAGAACCCGTCGATCACCCGCGACGTCTCCGGCGAGGGCGTTCAGCAGGCGCTGCTGAAAATCCTGGAGGGCACGCAGGCGTCGGTTCCCCCGCAGGGCGGCCGCAAGCACCCGCACCAAGAGTTCATCCAGATCGACACCACCAACGTGCTGTTCATCGTCGCGGGCGCGTTCGCCGGCCTGGAGAAGATCATCTACGAGCGCGTCGGCAAGCGGGGCCTGGGCTTCGGCGCCGAGGTCCGCTCGAAGGCCGAAATCGACACCACCGACCACTTCTCCGACGTCATGCCCGAGGACCTGATCAAGTTCGGCCTGATTCCCGAGTTCATCGGCCGGCTGCCGGTGGTCGCATCGGTGACCAACCTGGACCGGGAGTCGTTGGTCAAGATCCTGTCCGAGCCGAAGAACGCTCTGGTCAAGCAATACACCCGGCTGTTCGAGATGGACGGCGTGGAGCTCGAATTCACCGACGACGCGCTGGAGGCGATCGCTGACCAGGCCATCCACCGGGGCACGGGCGCCCGGGGTCTGCGCGCCATCATGGAAGAGGTCCTGCTGCCGGTGATGTATGACATCCCGAGCCGCGACGACGTCGCCAAGGTCGTGGTGACCAAGGAGACCGTGCAGGACAACGTGCTGCCGACGATCGTGCCCCGCAAGCCGTCGCGCACCGAGCGCCGCGACAAGAGCGCCTGACACCCCCGGCGGCCGGAAACGGCGCCCAGAGAATTGGCCGCCGCCGCGCAAGAGTGACCAATACCACACTTTTGCTGGTCGGCGTCACCGTCCCCCGGCTGACATCGGTTTTAGGTGAAAACCGCTGCGTGTAATGGTTTAGAGACGGCCATTCTCGTCTTAGAGTCTCTTAAAGAAGTGCCATAATTGGTACCACCAGTGACACACAGCGCGAGGGCGCGGGACTCGCTTGAACAGCGCGTAACCTGAAGCTTCAGCGAAGTGCCTATCCGGATGACGAATGGAAGGCGGATACGTGGATCCGAACGGCAGCGGAGCCGGGTCTGATTCTCACAACGGCTCGAACGGGTCGCCTTCCGGTGGCGGGTCTGACCGCCAACGTCTGGAACAAGTCGTCATTCGATTCGCCGGCGACTCCGGCGACGGCATGCAGCTGACCGGTGACCGGTTCACCTCGGAGGCAGCGCTTTTCGGAAACGACCTGGCGACCCAGCCGAACTATCCCGCGGAAATCCGCGCCCCCGCAGGCACCCTGCCCGGGGTCTCGTCCTTCCAGATCCAAATCGCCGACTACGACATCCTGACCGCCGGTGACCGCCCCGACGTGCTCGTCGCGATGAACCCGGCGGCGCTCAAGGCCAACCTGGGCGACCTGCCGCGCGGCGGCATGGTGATCGCCAACTCCGACGAGTTCACCAAGCGCAACCTGACCAAGGTGGGCTACGTAACGAACCCCCTCGAGTCCGACGAGTTGGCCGACTACGTCGTGCATTCCGTCGCGATGACCACGCTGACGCTGGGCGCCGTCGAGGCGATCGGCGCGTCGAAGAAGGACGGCCAGCGCGCCAAGAATATGTTCGCGCTGGGTCTGCTGTCGTGGATGTACGGCCGCCCGATCGAGACCAGCGAGAAGTTCATCCGGGAGAAGTTCGCCCGCAAGCCCGACATCGCGGAGGCCAACGTCTTGGCGCTCAAGGCGGGCTGGAACTACGGCGAAACGACCGAGGCGTTCGGCACCACCTATGAAGTCTCGCGGGCGACCTTGCCCTCTGGCGAATACCGGCAGATCTCCGGCAACACCGCGATGGCCTACGGCATCGTCGCGGCGGGTCAGCTAGCCGACATTCCCGTGGTGCTCGGCAGCTACCCGATCACGCCGGCGTCGGACATCCTGCACGAGCTGTCCAAGCACAAGAACTTCAACGTCATCACCTTCCAAGCCGAGGACGAGATCGGCGGCATCTGCGCGGCAATCGGCGCCTCGTACGGCGGTGCCCTGGGCGTCACGAGCACGTCGGGACCCGGGATCTCGCTGAAGTCGGAAGCTTTGGGTCTCGCGGTGATGACCGAATTGCCCTTGCTGGTCATCGACGTTCAGCGGGGCGGGCCCTCGACCGGCCTGCCGACCAAGACCGAGCAGGCCGACCTGCTGCAGGCGTTGTACGGCCGCAACGGGGAGTCGCCGGTTGCCGTGCTGGCGCCACGCTCGCCGTCCGACTGCTTCGAAACCGCGCTCGAGGCGGTGCGCATCGCGGTCTCCTATCACACCCCCGTGATCGTGTTGTCCGACGGCGCGATCGCCAACGGCTCGGAGCCGTGGCGCATTCCGGACATCGGCACGCTGCAGCCGATCAAGCACACGTTCGCCAAGCCGGACGAGCCGTTCCAGCCGTACAACCGCGATCCGGAGACGCTCGCGCGCCAATTCGCCGTGCCGGGCACCCCGGGCCTCGAGCATCGGATCGGTGGCCTCGAGGCGGCTAACGGCTCGGGCGCCATCTCCTATGAGCCGGTCAACCACGACCTCATGGTTCGGTTGCGCCAGGCCAAGATTGACGGCATCGCGGTTCCCGATCTCGAGGTCGACGACCCGACCGGAGACGCCGAGCTGCTGCTGATCGGCTGGGGCAGCTCCTACGGCCCGATCGGTGAAGCCTGCCGGCGTGCGCGGCGCAAGGGCGTCAAGGTCGCGCACGCCCACCTGCGCTACCTGAACCCGTTCCCGGCGAACCTGGGCGATGTGTTGCGGCGTTATCCGATGGTGGTGTGCCCGGAGATGAACCTGGGCCAGCTCGCCCTGTTGCTTCGCGGCAAGTACCTGGTCGACGTGCAATCGGTCAGCAAGGTTCAGGGTGTCGCGTTCCTCGCCGACGAGATCGGGCGTGTCATCCGCGCTGCGCAGGGCGGCACGCTGGCCGAAATCGAGCAAGACAAGACGATGGTCGCCAGAATGGCGGCAGCAACGGTTGGAGCGGGAGCTATCGAATGACCGACCTGATGGGAAATCTGGCGGGCACCGACCTTGGGCTGACCCCGAGGCTGAAGAAGAACGACGGTGTGCCCACCACGGACCAGCCGCAGAAGGGCAAGGACTTCACCAGTGACCAAGAGGTCCGTTGGTGCCCCGGGTGTGGGGACTACGTCATCCTCAACACCATCCGCAACTTCCTGCCCGAGCTCGGGCTGCGTCGCGAGAACATCGTGTTCATCAGCGGCATCGGTTGCTCGAGCCGGTTCCCGTATTACTTGGAGACCTACGGATTTCACTCGATCCACGGGCGTGCGCCGGCCATCGCGACCGGTCTGGCGCTGGCCCGCGAGGACCTCTCGGTGTGGGTGGTCACCGGCGACGGCGACGCGTTGTCGATCGGCGGCAACCACCTGATCCACGCGCTGCGCCGCAACGTCAATATCACGATCTTGTTGTTCAACAACCGGATCTACGGGCTGACCAAGGGCCAGTACTCGCCGACGTCGGAGGTCGGCAAGGTCACCAAGTCGACCCCGATGGGATCGCTGGACCACCCGTTCAATCCGGTGTCGTTGGCGCTGGGTGCCGAGGCGACGTTCGTCGGCCGCGCCCTCGACTCCGACCGCAACGGACTGTCCGAGGTGTTGCGCGCCGCCGCCGAGCACCGCGGCGCCGCGGTGGTCGAAATCCTGCAGGACTGCCCGATTTTCAACGACGGCTCCTTCGACGTGCTGCGCAAGGAGGGCGCCGAGGAACGGGTGATCAACATCCGCCACGGCGAGCCGATCACCTTCGGCGCCGACGGCGAGTACTGCGTCGTGAAGTCCGGCTTCGGCCTCGAATTCGCCAAGACCGCCGACGTGTCCGTCGACGAGATCATGGTGCACGACGCACACACCGACGACTCTGCCTACGCCTTCGCGCTGTCGCGGCTCTCCGATCAGAATCTCGATCACACCGTGCTCGGGATTTTCCGGGATGTCAGCCGGCCCACTTACGACGACGCGGCGCGCTCGCAGGTGCAGGCCGCCCGCGCCGCGAAGCCGTTCGACGACGCCGCCCTGCAGTCGCTGCTGCGTGGGCGCGACACCTGGACCGTCGACTGACGTGGGCGAAACGAGTTCACTGGCCGGCGTAGTGCTCGCCGGCGGCGCATCACAGCGGATGGGGCGCGACAAAGCGAGCCTGCCCGTCCCCGGATCCGCCGGCTCCGATGCAACCACGATGGTCGAACACGTCGTCGGCATTCTCCAACAGCGTTGCGACCCAGTCCTTGTCATGGCCGCCCAAGGGCAGCCATTGCCCGAACTGCACGCTCGGGTCATGCGCGACGAGCTGCGCGGCCTGGGCCCGTTGCCGGCGACGGGGCGGGCATTGCGCGCGGCCGCCGATGCCGGCGCCCGCCTCGCCTTCGTCTGCGCCGTCGACATGCCGTTCCTGGCCGTCGAACTCATCGACGATCTCGCCCGCCGGGCGCTGGAGACCGGTGCGGAAGTGGTGCTGCCGTGGGATGGCCAGGACCACTATCTCGCCGCGGTGTACCGGACGGACCTGGCCGACCGTGTCGAGGCGTTGGTGGCCGCCGGCGAGCGCAAAATGCGCGCTTTGGTGGACTCATCGGACGCCCAGCGCGTGGTGACGTCGGATTCGCGGTGGCTGACCAACGTCAACACCGACGCTGAGCTCCGCGCCCTCGCACAGCCCCGCAGCTGACGGCAATCTCGCGAGCCGGCCGCGGCGAAATCGCGTCGGATAAATTCTGCGTAAATTCGTTCACCGACCACGTCCGAGAATGCGCAAGCCTATTCGACATACGACGAGTTGCTCCTCCTCGCTTCGATATCGGCTAAGCGACTCGCCGTTGACGGAATATGCAATGGCGGCGAATCGTGATCTGTTGGCACACCGCAGGTTTCGGGTCCATTGCGAGCCAAATTCATCGGAAGCTGCAGTGTCTATGCACCTGGCGTCGACCGAAACCGCAGTTCCCATGAGCAAATTGGCACGGCCGAATTGGACGGCGTGCCGGGGGCGCTCGGCGGCGCGATCGCCCTCTGCGGTGGTGGCTCCGATCGGGGCCGCGTTATGACCGAAAAGCATTATGCGGGTGTATTTTTCAGCTTACTGCCGCATCCGGCGGGGCGGCGCCCGCCGGTGTCCGCGCCCGTTATTCGAATGATGCAAGTTAGCCAGCAGCACAACACAATTCGCTCACGAGGTCGGGCGTGGCGCCCGGCGAAGCGACGTAACTTGTTGTAGGCTGCGCTGCTTCGCGACAGCGGACCCGAGTCCGTGGGACCCGAATCGGGCAAAACGCGGTAGCGCAAATACGTGCGCCACTTCACAAAATGGGCGTGATTCGGCTCACGATTTGAAAGGCCGCACGATTGTTGGGTACTTCTCGAAATCGCGGGGCTGACCTGCTGAAATGGCGGCGGTATTGCGCCGTGATCACCCCGTTACCGAAACGAGATGGCCGTTTACCCAAGATGACGAACGCGGCTGGTTCTCGTACGGTCCCTGTTAGCCCGCAACGGGTTACGGAAGAGTAACTGAAAACAGAATCACGGACCCGCGTGTGAGCGGGGCTGCGGACGGCGAAGACCAGTCCGCGGCCGGCGGGCAGCAGTCCGCCGGGCGATTCGAGCCCACCGCTGTCGTGCCGAAAAAAGTCGGCACGTTCCGAAGCAGGTTTCCGCACCAACCAGAGACCGCCAGCCCACCCCCGTGGGCTTGCTTTGGCGCGCGCGCACCGCGAAAGGAAAGATATTGAAGAACGTCCGTAAGACGCTCGTTCTTGCCGCGATCACGGGCACCCTCGTGACCATCCCGTCGGCCACCGCGACTGCGGAGCCGATGGGTTTCGACCCCAACATGGCGCCCGCCCCGGCTCCGGACGCGCCCCCGCCGCCCCCGGCTCCGGACGCCCCGCCGGCTCCGGACGCGCCCCCGCCGCCCCCGGCACCCGACGCCCCGCCGCCGGCACCCGCGGGCTTCGACCCCAACCTGCCGCCGCCTCCTGGCCCGGAGGCGCCGCCGCCTCCGCCGGTCCACGCGTACAGCGTGAACTGGGACGCCATTGCGCAGTGCGAGTCGGGTGGCAACTGGGGGATCAGCACCGGTAACGGCTTCTCCGGGGGCCTGCAGTTCACCCCGAGCACCTGGCGCGCCAACGGCGGGTCGGGTTCCCCCTCCGGCGCCAGCCGTGAGGAGCAGATCCGGGTGGCCGAGAACGTGCTGCACTCGCAGGGCATCGGCGCATGGCCGGTCTGCGGACGTCGCGGCTGACGATCTACAACGCAGTAGTAAGTAGTGCCGGGCCACAGGCCCGGCACTACTTATCTGCGGGTCCGGTAGCGTCGGGCCCGTGAGCGCAACGCCGCGCGAATTCGACATCGTGTTGTACGGGGCCACCGGCTTCGTCGGCAAGTTGACCGCCGAATACCTGGCCCGGTCCGCCCCTGGCACGCGGGTGGCGCTCGCCGGCAGATCCACCGACCGCTTGCGGGCCGTCCGCGACACACTGGGTGAGTCCGCTCAGGCCTGGCCGCTGGTCGCCGCCGACGCATCGTCGCCGTCGACACTAAATGAGATGGCGGCCCGCACCCAGGTCGTCATCACCACGGTCGGCCCCTACACCCGCTACGGGCTGCCGCTGGTCGCCGCGTGCGCCGCGGCGGGCACCGACTACGCCGACCTGACCGGCGAGCCGCCATTCATCCGCAACAGCATCGACCAGTACCACAAGCAGGCCGCCGATACCGGTGCCCGCATCGTGCACGCGTGTGGATTCGATTCCGTCCCCTCGGATCTCACGGTGTATGCGCTGTACCTTGCGGCACGCGACGACGGCGCGGGTGAGCTTGCCCAGACCGATTTCGTGGTGCGCTCCCTCTCCGGTGGACTGTCCGGCGGCACAATCGCTTCGCTGCTGGAAGTTCTCGCAGCCGCCTCGGGGGATCCGGACATCCGTCGCCAGTTGACCGATCCCTACACGCTGACCAGCGATCGCGCCGCCGAACCAGAGTTGGGCCGCCAGCCCGATTTACCCTGGCGTCGTGGTCGCGAGATCGCACCCGAACTGGCCGGGCTGTGGACCGGCGGATTCATGATGGCGCCGGCCAACACGCGAATCGTCCGGCGCAGCAATGCGTTACTGGACTGGGCCTACGGTCGGCGGTTCCGATACACCGAGAGCATGAGCCTGGGGTCATCGCCTTTGGCGCCGGTGGGATCCGCCGTCTTGAGCGGCGTGGGCAACGCGAGCATGGAATTGGGCAGCCGCTATTTCAAGTTGTTGCCGCGCCGGCTGGTGGAGCGCGTCATCCCGAAGCCCGGAACCGGCCCCAGCGCGGCGGCGCGCGAGCGCGGCTACTACAAGATCGAGACCTACACCACGACAACCACCGGCGCCCGCTACGTGGCGCGCATGGAGCAGCGCGGAGACCCCGGCTACAAGGCGACCTCCGTGCTGCTGGGCGAGTGCGGCCTTGCCCTGGCTTTCGACCGTGACAAGCTCTCCGACCTGCGCGGCGTCCTGACTCCCGCGGCCGCCATGGGTGACGCGCTGCTGGCCCGGTTCCCCGCCGCGGATGTGACGCTGCACGTCGACCGACTGGCATAGTGAGCCAACTCACCTGCGATTTGGGCACTTACAGCGGGGTAAACGGCGCTCCCTAGAATTGACGGGTGACCGCCAGCCGCAGCCCCGCCACCGACCTGCCCAAGTCGTGGGATCCCGCTGCCGCTGAAAGCGCGATCTACCAGAAGTGGCTCGACGCGGGCTACTTCGAGGCCGACCCGACGAGTGCCAAACCGGGATACTCGATCGTGCTGCCGCCGCCGAACGTGACCGGCAGCCTGCACATGGGCCACGCGCTTGAACACACCATGATGGATGCCCTGACCCGCCGCAAACGGATGCAGGGCTATGAGGTGCTGTGGCAGCCGGGCATGGACCACGCCGGTATCGCGACGCAAAGCGTGGTGGAAAAGCAGCTTGCGGTCGACGGTAAGACCAAAGAGGACTTCGGCCGCGAGCTGTTCGTCGAAAAGGTCTGGGACTGGAAACGCGAGTCCGGTGGTGCGATCAGCGGCCAGATGCGCCGGCTCGGCGACGGGGTGGCCTGGAGCCGCGACCGGTTCACCATGGACGAGGGCCTGTCGCGGGCGGTGCGCACCATCTTCAAGCGGCTCTACGACGCCGGCCTGATCTACCGCGCCGAGCGGTTGGTCAATTGGTCGCCCGTGCTCGAAACCGCGCTCTCCGACATCGAAGTCAACTACGAAGAGGTCGAGGGCGAGCTGGTGTCGTTCCGCTACGGCTCGCTCGACGACTCGCAACCCCACATTGTGGTCGCGACCACGCGGGTCGAGACGATGCTCGGCGACACCGCCATCGCGGTCCACCCCGGGGACGAGCGGTACCGCCATTTGGTCGGCACCACCCTGCCGCACCCCTTCGTCGACCGGCAGCTCCTCATCGTCGCCGACGAACACGTGGACCCCGAATTCGGCACTGGCGCGGTCAAAGTCACGCCCGCCCACGATCCGAACGACTTCGAAATCGGCCTGCGGCACCAACTGCCGATGCTCTCGATCATGGACACCAAGGGCCGGATCGCCGACACCGGAACGCAATTCGACGGCATGGACCGATTCGAGGCCCGGGTCGCGGTGCGCGAGGCGCTGGCCGCCGAAGGCCGTGTCGTCGCGGAGAAGCGCCCATACCTGCACAGCGTCGGGCATTCGGAACGCAGCGGCGAGCCGATCGAGCCTCGGCTGTCCCTGCAATGGTGGGTCCGGGTGGAATCGCTGGCCAAGGCCGCCGGTGATGCGGTTCGCAACGGGGACACCGTGATTCACCCCGCCAGCCTGGAGCCACGCTGGTTCGCCTGGGTCGACGACATGCACGACTGGTGCATCTCGCGGCAGCTGTGGTGGGGCCATCGCATCCCGATCTGGTACGGGCCCAACGGGGAGCAGGTGTGCGTCGGCGCCGATGAGACGCCACCGGAGGGCTGGGAACAAGACCCCGACGTGCTGGACACCTGGTTCTCCTCGGCCTTGTGGCCGTTCTCCACGCTGGGCTGGCCGGAACAGACCCCCGAGCTGGAAAAGTTCTATCCGACAAGCGTCTTGGTCACCGGATACGACATCCTGTTCTTCTGGGTGGCCCGCATGATGATGTTCGGCACCTTCGTCGGCGGCGACGACACCATCACACTCGACGGTCGCCGCGGCCCACAGGTGCCGTTCAGCGATGTGTTCCTGCATGGGCTGATCCGCGACGAATTCGGACGCAAGATGAGTAAGTCCAAGGGCAACGTCATCGACCCCCTGGACTGGTTGGACACGTTCGGGGCCGACGCGCTGAGGTTCACGCTGGCCCGCGGCGCCAGTCCCGGCGGCGACCTGGCCGTCGGCGAGGACGCCGTCCGGGCGTCGCGGAACTTCTGTACCAAGCTGTTCAACGCCACCCGCTACGCGTTGCTCAACGGTGCGCACGTCGCACCGTTGCCTGCGCAGGACGAGCTGACCGATGCCGACCGCTGGATCCTGGGACGGCTGGAAGAGGTTCGCGCCGAAGTCGATTCGGCCCTGGACGGGTACGAGTTCAGCCGCGCCTGCGAGGCGCTCTACCACTTCGCGTGGGACGAATTCTGCGACTGGTACGTCGAATTGGCGAAAACCCAGCTGGCCGAGGGGAACGCACACACCACCGCCGTGCTGGCCGCCGTGCTGGACACGCTGCTGCGGTTGTTGCACCCCGTCATTCCGTTCCTCACCGAGGCGTTGTGGCAGGCCCTGACCAACCAGGAGTCGCTGGTGATCGCCGACTGGCCGGAATCGTCGGGTATCGGCCTGGATCCGGTTGCCACTCAACGGATCAGCGACATGCAGAGGTTGGTCACCGAGGTCCGCCGGTTCCGCAGCGATCAAGGCCTGGCCGATCGGCAGAAAGTGCCGGCCCGGCTCAACGGGATGGACAGCGCCGATTTGAGCACCCAGGTGGCCGCGGTGACATCGCTGGCCTGGCTCACCGCGCCGGGCGATGCGTTCGAGCCGTCGGTGTCGCTGGAGGTGCGGCTCGGTCCGGGCATGAACAGCACGGTCGTCGTCGAGCTCGACACCTCGGGCACCATCGATGTCGCCGCCGAGCGCCGCCGACTGGAGAAAGACCTCGCCGCGGCGCAAAAGGAATTGGCGTCGACCACCGCCAAATTGGCCAACGAGGACTTCCTGGCCAAGGCCCCGCAGAAGGTCGTCGACAAGATCCGCGACCGCCAGCGGGTGGCGCAGGAGGAGACCGACCGCATCAACGCGCGGCTGGCCGGGCTGTGATGAGTGTTCGATGACCGAGCCCCCCGACTGGCCCGAGCGCGGCGAGGTCACCAGCCTCGCGCCCACCCCGGACGAGATCGCCTCCCTGCTACAGGTCGAACACCTGCTGGACCAACGCTGGCCGGAGACGAAGATCGAGCCCAGCCTGACCCGGATCAGCGCGCTGATGGACTTGCTGGGCTCACCGCAACTGGCCTATCCGTCGATCCACATCGCCGGCACCAACGGCAAGACCTCGGTGGCGCGCATGGTCGACGCGCTGGTGACCGCGCTGCACGGTCGTACCGGGCGAACCACCAGCCCGCACCTGCAGTCGGCGGTTGAGCGGATCGCGATCGACGGTCGGCCGATCACCCCGGCGCAGTACGTCGCGACGTATCGGGAGATCGAGCCCTTCGTGCAGATGATCGACGCGCAGTCGCAGGCCGCCGGGGGCCCGGCGATGAGCAAGTTCGAGGTGCTGACCGCCATGGCGTTCGCCGCGTTCGCAGACGCGCCCGTCGACGTCGCGGTCATCGAGGTCGGCATGGGCGGGCGGTGGGACGCCACCAACGTCGTCAACGCCCCGGTGGCGGTGATCACCCCGGTCGGCATCGACCACGTCGAATACCTCGGCGACGACCTCGCCGGCATCGCCGCCGAGAAGGCCGGCATCATCACGAAGGCTCCCGAAGGCGCACCCGACACCGTCGCCGTCATCGCGCGCCAGGCGCCCGAAGCGATGGAAGTGCTGCTGGCCCAGACCGTGCGGGCAGACGCCGCGGTGGCCCGCGAGGATTCGGAGTTCGCGGTTCTGGAGCGTCGGGTCGCGATCGGCGGGCAGGTGCTGCAGCTGCAGGGCCTCGGCGGGGTGTATTCCGACATCTACCTTCCGCTACACGGCGAACACCAGGCGCACAACGCGGCCGTGGCACTGGCGGCGGTGGAAGCGTTCTTCGGCGCCGGGGCGCAGCGGCAACTCGATGTCGAGGCGGTGCGGGTCGGGTTCGCCGCGGTCACCAGCCCCGGCCGGCTGGAACGCATGCGCAGCGCGCCCACCGTCTTCATCGACGCCGCGCACAACCCGGCCGGTGCGGCCGCGCTGGCGCAGACCCTGAGCGACGAATTCGACTTCCGCTACCTGGTCGGTGTGCTCAGCGTGCTGGCCGATAAGGACGTCAACGGCATCCTCGCGGCGCTCGAGCCGGTTCTGGATGCCGTCGTGGTGACCCACAACGGGTCGCCGCGGGCTCTGGACGTCGAGTCGCTGGCGCTGGCGGCGGGCGAGCGGTTCGGGCCCGACCGGGTGTTTTCCGCCGAGAACCTGCGCGACGCCATCGACGCCGCGACCGCCCTGGTCGACGACGCGACGGTGGACGGGGAACCCGAAGCCTTCTCCGGCGCGGGAATCGTCATCACCGGCTCGGTCGTCACCGCGGGGGCGGCACGGACCCTGTTCGGTCGGGACCCGGAATGACCGACCAGAACCGGCCTGACCCGTGGAAGAGCTTCGGGGCGGTGATGGCCGCCACGCTGCTCCTCGAAGCGATCGTGGTGCTGCTCGCGATTCCGGTGGTCAGCGCCGTCGGCGGTGGACTGACGCCGGTGTCCCTGGGCTACCTGGTCAGCGTGGCCGGGCTGCTCATCGTGCTGGGCGGGGTGCAGCGCAAACCCTGGGCGATTTGGGTGAACCTGGGTGTTCAAGTCCTCCTGCTCGCCGGCTTCGCCGTGTACCCCGGCGTCGGGATCATCGGGTTGCTGTTCACCGGATTGTGGGCGTTGATCGCGTACTTCCGGGCTGAGGTACGGCGCCGCCAGCGTTAGGGCCGGCCCCTAAGGGCCCCGCCGCACTCGCCGCCCGACCGACCGCCGCCCGGTTCTGTACGCTGTGCGCCGTGACCGAACGGACACTGGTACTGATCAAGCCGGATGGCGTCGAGCGGCAGCTGGTAGGGGAAATCATCGGCCGCATCGAGCGGAAGGGTCTGGTCATCGCCGCGCTGGAGCTCCGGCGCGTCAGCGAGGACCTGGCCGCCGAGCATTACGCCGAGCACGAGGGCAAGCCGTTCTTCGGCTCGCTGCTGGAGTTCATCACCTCGGGCCCGGTGGTGGCGGCAATCGTCGAAGGACCGCGGGCGATCGCCGCGTTTCGGCAGCTCGCGGGCGGAACTGACCCGGTGGAGAAGGCCACGCCCGGCACGATCCGGGGGGATTTCGGGCTGGAGACGCAGTTCAACCTCGTGCATGGCTCCGATTCGATCGAGTCCGCAAAGCGCGAAATCGCGCTCTGGTTTCCCGACGCGTAGCGCCCCGGCTAACGGGGCCGCGCCGCGCCGCTGACGGGCCGTTCGCTCACGGGTTTGTGGGGCTCGCCGAGTGATGTGGGATACTGACGGAGGGTGAACGTCGCCGGACCGGCTTCGGACACTCGAATGAAGACTTAGACAAGCGCGATCATCGCCACCCGGCGTTGATGCGCGGCATGTCAGGCCATCATTCAGCACGGCGCCGAGTGCATTCCCCGCGAACCGCTCGGGGCGAGACCATCACAAGCCCGGGGGAAGTTGGCCGGGCCCATAGCGAAGCCCTCGCGTGGCCGCGTCGCAAGGACGCGCCCGGGGGCTTGAGGAGAATACGTGGTAGACGGTGCACCATCCGCAGAGTCATCCGAAGAGCCGACCCGGCACGACGAACTGCCGGACCGCCTGAGAGTCCATTCGCTGGCCCGAACGCTGGGAACGACCAGTAAGCGGGTGCTGGATGCGCTCAGCGCCCTGGACGGACGGATACGCAGCGCGCACTCCACCGTGGACCGTGACGACGCGGTCCGGGTACGCGATCTGCTGGCCGCCCAGCCCGAGGGGGGCGCCGAGGATGCCGAAGCCGGCGGCGAGAAGCTCCAAGCCGCGGCCGAGGAACCCGAATCCCGGCTGATGTTGGAGACGGCGGTCGAGCGGCCGCATTACATGCCGCTGTTCGTCGCGCCGCAGCCGGTAAGCGCTGAGGAAGACGAAGGCAACGCCGACGACGACGCCGAGTCCGACGATTCCGACGCCGACGACGAAGACGACGAGCAGGCCGATCGACCGGCCAACCGGCGGCGCCGCCGGGGTCGTCGCGGGCGCGGCCGCGGCCGGGGTGAGCAGGGCGGACCCGACAACCAGAACGACTCGGGCGACGACGACGAGCCGCAACAACGGGGCCAGAAGGCGGGAGACGCCGACTCCTCCGACGCCGAGGACGACGACGGCGAAGACGACGAATCCGATGACTCCGACACCGGTGACGACGGTTCGGCGGAGGGCGGAAATCGCCGCCGCCGCAGGCGCCGGCGACGCAAGTCGGGCTCGGGCGACGACGGTGATGAAAACGCATCTTCCGACGACCCGCCGAACACGGTGGTGCACGAGCGGCCGCCCCGCGGCGGGAAGAACGGCGGCAATGGCGGAAACGGCTCGTCAAACGCCGAGATCAAAGGCATCGACGGGTCCACCCGGCTGGAGGCCAAGCGCCAGCGGCGCCGTGACGGCCGCGACGCCGGACGGCGTCGTCCGCCGGTACTGAGCGAAGCGGAGTTCCTGGCGCGCCGCGAGGCCGTCGAACGGATCATGGTCGTGCGGGACAGGGTCCGCACCGAGCCGCCGCATCAGGGGGCGCGCTACACCCAGATCGCCGTGCTCGAGGACGGCATCGTCGTCGAGCACTTCGTGACCTCGGCCGCGTCCGCCTCGCTGGTGGGCAACATCTACCTCGGGATCGTGCAGAACGTCCTGCCGTCGATGGAGGCGGCGTTCGTCGACATCGGCCGCGGCCGCAACGGCGTGCTCTACGCCGGCGAGGTCAACTGGGAAGCCGCCGGCCTGGGCGGGTCCGACCGCAAGATCGAACAGGCGCTCAAACCGGGCGACTACGTCGTGGTACAGGTCAGCAAGGACCCCGTCGGGCACAAGGGCGCCCGGCTGACCACCCAGGTGTCGCTCGCCGGCCGGTATCTGGTCTACGTGCCGGGCGCGTCGTCGACCGGGATCAGCCGCAAGCTGCCCGACACCGAACGCCAGCGGCTCAAGGAAATCCTGCGCGAAGTGGTGCCGTCCGATGCCGGGGTGATCATCCGCACCGCGTCCGAGGGCGTCAAAGAGGACGACATCCGCGGCGACGTCACCCGGCTGCAGGAGCGCTGGAAGCAAATCGAGGCCAAGGCGGCCGAGATCACCGAGAAGGCCGCCGGCGCGGCGGTCGCGCTCTATGAAGAGCCCGACGTGCTGGTCAAGGTCATCCGTGACCTGTTCAACGAGGACTTCGCCGGCCTCATCGTCTCCGGCGACGAGGCGTGGACGACGATCACCGACTATGTGAATTCCGTTGCGCCCGACCTGGTTTCAAAGCTGAACAAATACGAACCGCCCAGCGGCGCCGACGGTCAGCCGGGACCCGACGTCTTCGCGGTGCATCGCATCGACGAGCAACTCGCCAAGGCGATGGAGCGCAAGGTCTGGCTGCCCTCGGGCGGCACGCTGGTGATCGACCGGACCGAGGCCATGACGGTGGTCGATGTCAACACCGGCAAGTTCACCGGGTCCGGCGGCAACCTCGAGCAGACGGTCACCAAGAACAACCTGGAGGCCGCCGAGGAGATCGTCCGCCAGCTCCGGCTGCGTGACATCGGCGGCATCGTCGTCATCGACTTCATCGACATGGTCCTCGAGTCCAACCGCGACCTGGTGCTGCGGCGGCTCACCGAGGCGCTGGCCCGCGACCGCACCCGCCATCAGGTGTCCGAGGTGACGTCGCTGGGTCTGGTCCAGCTCACCCGCAAACGGTTGGGTACCGGACTGATCGAGGCCTTCTCGACGTCGTGCACCCACTGCGGCGGCCGGGGGATCGTGCTGCACACCGACCCGGTGGATTCGGCCCCCTCGAACGGACGCAAGTCGGAGTCCGGTGGTCGCCGCGGCAGGCGCTCCAAGAAGAAAGGGGCCGAGGAGCCGGTGGTGGCCAAGGTGCCCGCGCACGCTCCCGGCGAGCACCCGATGTTCAAGGCGATGGCCGCCGGCGGGTCCGCGCAGTCCGACCGTGACGACGAAGACTCCGACGAGTCCGCCGAGGAAGCGACCGACGAGCTCGACGAGCGGAAGCAACGGGACCTGTCCGACGTGGACGACACCGACCAGGAGGACTTCGAGGAGTCTGACGAAGACACCGACGAAGACACCGACGAGGACTCCGAGGACGATCTCGACGACGACGACGAGGACCTCGACGACGAGGAAGACCTCGGCGAGGACGACGAGGACCTCGAGATGGACGACGACGACCTGGACGTCGAGGACGATTCCGACTCCGATGATTCCGATGACTCCGATGACTCCGATTCCGACGAGGATTCCGACGGGTCCGTCAACGGCGGACCGGGCTTTGGACGTCCGCGGCGGCGCCGCGCGGCAGGCAGACCGGCGGGCCCGCCCATCCACGCGGATTGACCTGGACCGGTTTGACCCTGTAGCCGCTGGTCAAGTACCCTAGGACAGTTGTCGTCAGGCCGGGTGGACGTTGGCCGGCGACAGCGGGACTCCCGGGCAGCCGGCGCAGACCCGCAACCCAGACCCACTTAGCTTGTCCGAGCGCACCGCCGGTGGCTCGCGCGCGAAGAGCCGAAGAAGCGGCTGAGCACAGGAAAGAAGGCAGGAGCAACGATGGCGACCTACGCAATCGTCAAGACGGGCGGCAAGCAGTACAAGGTCGCCGTCGGGGACGTGGTCAAGGTCGAGAAGCTCGACTCCGACCCGGGCGCGAACGTGTCGCTGCCCGTCACGCTGGTCGTGGACGGCGCGAAGGTGACCACCGACGCCGCCGCGCTGGCCAAGGTGGCGGTGACCGGCGAGGTGCTCGAGCACACCAAGGGCCCCAAGATCCGTATCCACAAGTTCAGGAACAAGACCGGCTACCACAAGCGTCAAGGGCACCGTCAGCAGCTGACGGTCCTGAAGGTCACCGGGATCAAGTAGCGGGAGGCGACAGACATGGCACACAAGAAGGGCGCTTCCAGCTCGCGCAACGGCCGGGATTCCGCCGCTCAGCGGCTCGGCGTGAAGCGGTTCGGCGGCCAGATCGTCAAGGCGGGCGAGATCATCGTTCGCCAGCGTGGCACGAAGTTCCACCCCGGCGTGAACGTCGGGCGTGGCGGTGACGACACGTTGTTCGCCAAGGCCGCCGGAGCCGTCGAGTTCGGCATCAAGCGCGGCCGCAAAACCGTCAGCATCACGCCCCAGGTCTAGGCCTCACGAGCCGGGGGCACCGCCCCCGTGCGGGGAACGTTGCGGCGGCTTCGCGAGGTATTCGGCCTGGCGTGACATTCGAAGGGCTGGTATTCGATGCCTCGATTTGTCGATCGGGTCGTCATCCACGCGCGCGCGGGTTCCGGCGGTAACGGCTGCGCGTCGGTCCATCGCGAGAAATTCAAGCCGCTGGGCGGCCCCGACGGCGGCAATGGCGGCCGGGGCGGCAGCATCGTGTTCGTCGTCGATCCGCAGGTCCACACCTTGCTGGACTTCCACTTCCATCCGCACGTCACCGCGCCGTCGGGCAAACAGGGGATGGGCAACAACCGCGACGGTGCGGGAGGCGCGGACTTGGAAGTCAAAGTCCCCGACGGCACCGTGGTCTTGGACGAAAACGGCCGGCTGCTCGCAGATCTGGTGGGTGCGGGCACCCGCTTCGAAGCCGCGGCCGGTGGCCGTGGCGGCCTGGGCAACGCCGCACTCGCGTCGCGTGCCCGCAAGGCCCCCGGCTTCGCGCTGCTCGGTGAGCAGGGCGAAGCGCGGGACCTGACGCTCGAGCTCAAGACCGTCGCCGACGCCGGCCTCATCGGTTTTCCGTCGGCCGGGAAATCGTCACTGGTGTCGGCGATCTCGGCGGCCAAACCGAAGATCGCGGACTACCCGTTCACGACGCTGGTGCCCAACCTCGGTGTGGTGTCGGCGGGCGAGCACACCTTCACCGTCGCCGATGTGCCGGGCCTGATTCCCGGCGCGTCGCAGGGCCGTGGCCTCGGCCTGGATTTCCTCCGGCACATCGAGCGCTGCGCCGTGCTGGTGCACGTCGTCGACTGCGCCACCGCCGAACCGGGCCGCGACCCGGTGTCCGACATCGACGCGCTGGAAGCCGAACTCGCCGCGTATACGCCCACCCTGCAAGGCGATTCGGCGCTGGGAGATCTCGCCGAGCGGCCACGGGCGGTGGTGCTCAACAAGATCGACGTGCCCGAGGCGCGGGAACTCGCCGAATTCGTCCGCGACGACATCGCCGAACGCGGCTGGCCGGTGTTCCTCGTGTCGACGGTGTCGCGGGAAGGCCTGCAGCCGTTGATTTTCGGGCTGTGGCGGATGATTTCGGAATACAACGCCGCCCGACCGCCGGTCGTGCCGCGTCGGCCGGTCATCCGGCCGGTTCCCGTCGACGACAGCGGCTTCACCGTCGAGCCGGACGGCGAGGGCGGCTTCGTGGTCACGGGCGCCCGGCCCCTGCGTTGGGTCCGGCAGACCAACTTCGACAACGACGAAGCCGTGGGCTACCTCGCCGACCGCCTGGCCCGGTTGGGTGTCGAGGATGAACTGCTGCGGCTTGGCGCGCAACCGGGATGCGCCGTGACCATCGGGGACATGACATTCGACTGGGAGCCGCAAACGCCTGCGGGACAACAGGTTGCGATGTCTGGGCGAGGCACCGATGTGCGGCTGGAACGCAGCGAGCGCACCGGGGCCGCGGAGCGCAAGGCGGCCCGCCGTCAGCGCCGCGAACGCGGTGACGAGTCGTGAGCGCGCCGGCGACGATGCAGTGGGGACACCGCCCGCTCGCGGGGGAGAGCGGCGCATCGTGACCACGCACCGTGAAGCCATCCGGACCGCGCGCCGCCTGGTGGTCAAGGTCGGGACCAACGCGCTGACCACGCCGTCCGGGGTGTTCGACGCGGGCCGGCTGGCCGGGTTGGCCGACGCCATCGAAACGCGCATGAAGGCGGGCACCGACGTCGTCATCGTCTCTTCGGGCGCCATCGCCGCCGGCATCGAACCGCTCGGATTAACCCGTCGCCCCAAGGATTTGGCGACCAAGCAGGCCGCGGCCAGCGTCGGGCAGGTCGCGCTGGTGAACGCGTGGAGTGCGGCGTTCGCGCGGTATGGCCGCACGGTGGGGCAGGTGCTGCTGACCGCGCACGATATCTCCATGCGGGCCCAGCACACGAACGCCCAGCGCACCCTGGACCGGCTGCGGGCCCTGCACGCGGTGGCGATCGTCAACGAGAACGACACGGTGGCGACCAACGAGATTCGGTTCGGCGACAACGATCGGCTTTCGGCACTGGTGGCTCACCTGGTCGGGGCCGAGGCCCTCGTGCTGCTCTCCGACATCGACGGCCTGTACGACTCCGATCCCCGAAAAACCCAGGGCGCCCGATTCATTGCGGAAGTCTCCGGCGCAGCGGACCTGACCGGTGTGGTTGCCGGGCCGGGCAGCGACCTCGGTACCGGGGGGATGGTATCCAAGATGTCGTCCGCATCGCTGGCCGCCGACGCGGGAGTGCCGGTCCTGCTGGCCGCCGCGACCGACGCCGCGACCGCCCTGACCGATGCCTCGGTCGGCACGGTGTTTGCCGCCCGGCCCCTTCGGATGTCGGCCCGCCGGTTCTGGGTGCGGTATGCCGCCGAGGCGGCGGGCGCGCTGACCCTGGACGAGGGCGCGGTGCGTGCGGTGGTGTCCCAGCGTCGCTCGTTGCTGGCCGCCGGCATCACCGCGGTGTCGGGCCGGTTCTACGCCGGAGACGTCGTCGAACTGCGCGGCCCGGACGCGGCCATGGTGGCCCGCGGCGTGGTCGCCTACGACGCGACCGAGCTGGCGAGCATGATCGGCCGGTCGACCTCCGAGTTGCCGGGGGAGTTGCGCAGGCCCGCGGTGCATGCCGACGACCTGGTGGCGGTTTAGCGGGGCTAGCTGAACGGGTTGCTGTTGTCCTGCCACACCGCTGATTCGGGACGCGGCCCGTAACGCAGGGCGTAGTCCTCGTGCATCTTCGCTTGCTTCTTGTTCTTGAGCACGTCGACCAGGTTCGGGTTCAGGCCATGCTGCGCCAGCCGGTGCCGACGCCAGACCTTGTTCAACGCAAGCGATATCAGCAGGGCCCAGGTGTAGAGCGGAACGGTCATCTCGGTGTGCACATACAGCGAAGCGGGCAGCAGCCAGAAGGGTGCGAGAACCAACAGGGGTGGGATGGCCCACCGGATCATGTGCCGGCGCACGGCTCCCTTGCCCGCCAGATCGTTGGCGACCCAGTCGCGCATCGAGCTGGGCAGGCACCGACCGTACGAGTAGGCGATGTACTGCCAGAAGTTGGGTTTGGTGGGGGTCTCGGGATCGGTCACAGTGGCTCCTATGGGCGGCGGGTTCAGGACTGCAATGCGCCCGCTGCCAAGGCGGCCGCGTTGATGCGGGTCAGCACCTGGTGCAGGTGCTGAAGTTCGGCGATGTCGACGCCCAGACGCGCGACCACCGCGGGTGGAATCTTAAGCGCACGGCGACGCAAGGCGGTGCCGCTGTCGGTGAGTTTGACGTCAGTGGAGCGCTCGTCGACGGTGCTTCGCGTCCGGGTGATGAGGCCGAGTGCCTCCAAGCGCTTGAGCATCGGCGACAGCGTGGCCGGATCCATCTGCAACGTGGTCGCGATCTCCTTGACCGACAGCGCTTTTCGCTGTCCCGTTGCCGCCCGCTGGTGATCCCAGAGCGTCAGCATCACCAGATACTGTGGGTGAGTCAGCCCCAACGGTTCCAGCAGTGGCCGGTAGACCGCCAAAACGGCGCGGTTGGTCACGCTCAGCGCGAAGCAAACCTGCTGTTCGAGGGAAAGCGGGTCGATCTCCAGTGCGGTCAGCGGCGCCATATTTACATAATAGTCCAATAATTAGCGCCCTAACTATGTTGCTCTCGTCACAGACGGCCACCGACGTTCCCGGGCGCATCAGCGCACCGAGGTGGCCTTGAGATACAGTGCGCCCCAGACGATCTCGGTCAACGTGGCGGCCAGTTCCGCATCATAGTCGGGTGGGTTCACCGGGAGGTTCTGCTGGCAGGCCCGCTCGACCATCCAGGTCAGCGCGTTGGCAGTGGTGGCCGCGGACAATTGCGGCCGGATCGAGCCATCGGCCTGCCCCTCCTCGATGACCCGGGTCATCCGCCCGGTGACCGCGGTCAACAGGTTGCGGTAGGTCGCAGCGACCAGCGGGTCATAGCCCGCCATCTCGTTGAGGGCGACCAGCACCGGTTGGTGCCGCCGATAGCTGGCGATGATGCCGTCCATTGCGGCGCGGACGTCGCCCGGATCGTGCCGCCCGGCCACGCTCCACCAGCGATCAGCGCTGTCGGCGAGGTCGGCGAACACCTGGTTGGCCAGGCGGCGCAGCAGGTGCCCTTTGTCCTCGAAGTAGATGTAGAAGCTCGCGCGGGAAATGCCGGCTGCGCCAGACAGCCGGTCCACGCTGAGCTCGGTGAAACTGGCGCCGTCGCGCATCAGCCGCTCGGTGGCGTCGAGCAGCCGGCGCTCGATCTGCTCCCGCCGCTGCTGACGTTCCTGTTCGCGGTTGGCCTGCGGCTTCCGGGTTACCGATGGCATCTTCCCAGCATAGAACGCGGTTTGACGTCTTGACTAGACACTATGTCTAGGAATAGTGTCGCGGGGAGTCTGTGACCGACGTCATACGCAACGGAGGGATCACCAATGACCGTCATGACCGGGGTGTCGGGGACCGGGAAGCCCGGGCGTGCCTACGACCCCATCGACCTGTCCTCACGGGCGTTTTGGTCAACCACCGCGGCCGATCGCGAGCGTTCGTTCGCGGTGCTGCGGGCCGAACGCCCGGTCAGCTGGCACCCACCCGTCGAAGACGCCCTGATGTCCGATCCCGACGATCCCGGCTACTGGGCGGTCACCCGGCGCGCGGACATCGTCTCGGTCAGCCGCAACAACGAGGTGTTCCTGTCCGGCAAAGGCGTCATTTTCGAGAACGTTCCCGTGGAACTGCTCGAGGCGTCGCAATCCTTCCTGGCAATGGACCCACCGCGGCACACCAAGCTGCGCAAGCTGGTCAGCGCGGCGTTCACCCCGCGGCAGGTCCGCCGCATCGAGGACTCGATCAAGGCGAACGCCAAGACCATCGTCGAAGAACTCCGGGCCGCGGGCAGCGGCGTTGATTTCGTCGAGCAGTGTTCCAAGCAGCTGCCCATCCGGACACTCTCGGACATGGTGGGGATCGAAGAATCCGAGCGCGAGCACGTGGCACGGGCCGCCGATGCGCTGGTGTCATGGGCCGACCCCGTCTACCTCGGCGGGCGCAATCCGCTGGAGGTTCTGCTCGAGAATCAGATGTATCTGGACCAGGTTGCTGGCGCGCTGGCCGCCGAGCGCCGCGAGCGGCCGGGCGATGACCTGTTCAGCGGCCTGGTGAACGCGGAGGTCGACGGCGACCGGCTTTCCGACGCCGACGTAGCCGCGTTCTTCGTGCTGCTCGCCGTGGCCGCCAACGACACCACTCGCCAGACCACCAGCCATGCGATGAAGGCGCTCACGGAGTTTCCCGATCAGCGCGCCTGGCTCCTCGAGGATTTCGACAACCGGATTCCTATGGCGGTCGAGGAGTTCATCCGCTGGGCCTCACCGGTGATGACCTTCCGGCGCACGGCGGCAACGGATGTCGAGCTGGGCGGCCAGACCATCCGGGCGGGGGAGAAGGTGGTGATGTTCTATCCGTCCGGGAACTGGGACACCGAGGCTTTCGACCATCCGGAGCGTTTCGACCTGAGCCGCAACCCCAACCCGCACGTCGGCTTCGGCGGCGGCGGGGTGCACTTCTGTCTCGGCGCGCATGTGGCCCGGGCGCAGCTGCGGGCCATCTTCGGCGAGTTGTTGCGGCAGCTGCCGGACATTCAGGCGGGTGAGCCCACATACGTGGCGGGCAACTTCATTCACGCCGTGCGCAGCATGCCGTGCACGTTCTAACCCGCTGCTATCGGCGATAATTCGTCAGCCAGCAGCGTCAGCAGCTCCGAGCAGCCGCCGTCGACCTTGACGGTGGCAAGGTCATCCCCGCGGGTACGGCCCCGGTTGATGATGGCGATGGGCCTGCCCAGTGCGGCGGCGTGACGCACGAAGCGGTAGCCGGAGAACACAGTCAGCGACGAGCCGGCGACCAGCAGTGCATCGGCCTCGTCCACCAGTGAATATGCTTGGTCGACAACCTCTTTGGCGACGCTTTCGCCGAAGTAGACGATGTCCGGCTTGAGCATTCCGCCACAGCGCGGGCAGTCCAGATAGCGGAACGACGTGGTATCTGCGACGACGGCGTCGGCGTCGGGGGCCACCGCGAGGCCGCCGACCGCTTCGGCGCGCTCGACGAATCCCGGGTTGAGCGCTTCCAGTCGTTCGGCCAGCGCGGCGCGGCTCATGGTGTACCCGCAGCCCAGGCAGACCACCCGCGCGTAGGTGCCGTGGAGATTCACGACGTTCTCACTGCCGGCCTTGGTGTGCAGCAGGTCGACGTTCTGGGTGATCACCCCGGTCACCACCGCTGCGCGCTCGAGCGCGGCCAACGCCCGGTGACCGGCGTTGGGCATGGTGTCGTCCATGTGTCGCCAGCCGACGTGGTTGCGCGCCCAGTACCGCTGCCGGAACGCCGGATCCGAGGTGAACTGGCGGATCGTCATGGGATTGCTGGGTGGGGAATCAGGACCCCGGTAGTCCGGAATGCCGGAGTCGGTGGACAGCCCTGCCCCCGTCAGCACCGCCAGCCGGCGGCTGGCCAGCAACGCGACCAGTTCCGGCGATTCTGCGCGGCGGGTGGTCACCCCGTCCAGCGTACGGCCACGAGCGGCTAACCGAGGTGGCTAACCGAGGCACTCCGCGGCGGTGGTGAGCTCCGCCGACATGTTCTTCTCCATCATCTTCAGCGCCGCCGCCGCCAGCTCGGCGTCGATGCCGGCGACGGCGTCGGTCGGAATCACGACGGGAAAGTGGCGCACGTACGCGTCGAGCGCGGTGTAGAGGATGCACTGCTCTGTGACCTGTCCCGCGATGACCAACCGCTTGGTCTCCAGGCGGTTCAGCAGGTAAGCCAGCGCGGTCGCATAGAAGGCGCTGTGCCGGACCTTGGTCATCACCCGGCAGTCCCCGGCCGGCACGATCGGCTTCACCAGATCGGGGCGCGCGCCGTCGAGCGCGGAGCTGACGATGTCGGAGAACTGGGCCGCGAAATCGCCGTAGTTGTCGTTGACGTAGACCAGGTCCACCTCGTCGGATTCGCGTGCGCGCCGGACCAAATCGGCCAACGGGTCGATGACGTTGGCGACATTGGGTACTAGTGGTGTGTCCCGCAAATAATTGGCTGTTGGTTGGTATGATGTCTTGCATGCGACCACCTGTTCCAGCTCTGTTGGTGTCTGCGGGACAACGTGAGGTTCTTGAGTCTGTGGCCCGCTCG
>NZ_JACKUR010000027.1:0-644417 GCF_025822865.1 Mycobacterium paraffinicum
GGGTCTGCTGCACGAATAGGTGACATGTCCAGTTACGCGGCCTGATCGGCCGGTGGGGTCATGATTGCTTCGAATTCGACGGGGGTCAACCGGCCCAGGGCGAGTTGACGGCGTCGTCGGTGGTAGGTGCGTTCGATCCAGGTGATGATGGCGATGCGCAGTTGCTCGCGGGTGTCCCATCGGCGGCGGTCGAGGACGTTTTTTTGCAGCAGGCTAAAGAAGCTCTCCATGGCGGCGTTGTCGCCGGCGGCCCCGACGCGGCCCATCGATCCGGCCATGTCGTGGCGGCCGAGGGCATGGACGAATTCCCGGCTGCGAAATTGGCTGCCGCGGTCGCTGTGGAGCACAGCCCGCGACCACGCCGCGGCGTGCGACCGCACCGTCCAACGCCTGGGTTGCCAGCTGTGACTTCATCGTCGAGTCCATTGAGTAGCCGACGATTCGGTTGGAGAACAGGTCCTTGATCGCACACAGATACAGCTTGCCTTCACCGGTCGGATGTTCGGTAATGTCGGCCAGCCACAACGTGTTTGGTTCCTGGGCGGTGAAGACGCGGCCGACGAGATCATCGTGCACGGGCGGCCCTGTCTTGCCGTTCTTGCCCCGTTTCTTNTTGCCGAACACGCTCCACCACTGATTGGTAGAACAGATCCGCCAGGCGGTGCGCTCAGCCATTGATGTCCCGGCATCGCGAGCCTCGGCGACCAGGTAGCGGTAGCCGAACTCCGGGTCATCGCGGTGCGCGTCGAACANGGCGTTGGCGCGGTAGGCCTCGGCCAACTCGGCGTCGGTCACCGGATCGGCCAGCCAGCGGTAGTAGGGCTGGCGGGCGAGCTTGAGTACCCGGCACGTCACCGCCACGGCGATCCCGTCAGCGGCGAGCTCTTTTACGAGCGGGTAGAGCCTTTTCCCGGCAGAGTGGCCTGCGACAGATACGCCGCGGCCCGGCGCAGCACCTCGTTCTCCTGCTCCAACAACCGGTTGCGTCGGCGCAGATGACGCAGTTCGGCCGATTCGGCGCGGCTGGCGCCGGGTTTGGCGCCATCGTCGATATCGGCCTGGCGCATCCACTTCGTCAAGGTCATCGGATGAATCCCGCAATCGCTGGCGATCTGCTCGATCGTCACCCCGTCCTCGCGGTTACGGGCGACCCGCACGACATCGTCACGGAACTCTCGGGGATAAGGCCTAGGCACAGCGACATCCTTCCAGCCCACCCCACCAGGGCAAGCCAACTCAGATGTCACCTATCCGTGCAGCAGACCCCNCGGGCGACCCGCACGACATCGTCACGGAACTCTCGGGGATAAGGCCTAGGCACAGCGACATCCTTCCAGCCCACCCCACCAGGGCAAGCCAACTCAGATGTCACCTATCCGTGCAGCAGACCCCACCCCCCGCTACTTACACCACTCACCGGGACATGAACTTTCCTACCCATGAGCCAGGAGTCTGTATCTGCACCGGCTCGCCAAACCCCCTCACAGAATCGGGCCGCCAGGTTGGGACGCCGGATGACGACCATTCGCACGGCATCACACAGCCGCTGCTGGTCGAGGGCACCGCTCAACGTGATATCCAGCTGCACCGCGTACACGTCGTCGCGGCCGTGCGCTGTGCTGGTGAGAAAGTGGAGCCCCTGTTGCAGCGGGGTCGGCGGCAAAATATCGGCGATCCGGTATTGCCGCTCGAGCTCGTCGATGTCCTGCTGGCTCAGCCGAACAAGCTCGAAATCCGACGAGGCGAAACCGCCCCCGCCGCGCATGACATGCGCGCAGGTAGGCGGCGCCAGCCTTCAGCACCGCCAGCATGGCGACGACAGCCTGAACCGAGCGCTCCAACAGCAACGCCACGCACGTGCCCGGGCCGATACCTTGCCCAGATGGCAAGTACGCCAACCGATTTGCGGATTCATTCAGTTCCCGGTAGGTCAGGTACAGGGCCCCGCAGACGACCGCCACCGACTGCGGCCTCCGGGCACCTGCGCGGCAAACACCGCCGGGACCGACGCGGGCGCGGGCGGGGTCAACGCCGCGCGATTACCCCACCCACCCAACCGGGCGTGCTCGGCCTCGTCGAGCGCATCTATCGACGGCAAGCGTCGGGTAGCGTCCGCGGCCATTGCCGCCACCACCCGGTCCAGCCGCTTGGCTAAATCGACGTCGCCACGGTTGGGAAACAACTGCCCAGCACCCTGGGCGCTGAGAAAAAGCTGATCGCCGTCCTTGAAGAACACCAGTCCGGACTGGTCCACCAGCCCCGAATGGGTCAGGGTCGCCGATGCCGGAGCACCAGCAAAATCGCCCATATGTGCGGTCGGAATGATGTTGACGACAACGCGATTCGACACCGGCCTGGTGTCGCCGCCCCACGCCCTGCTCTCGAGAGCGTGCACCGGAAAACGCTGATGGCGCAGTGCCTCTCGCATTCGCGCGTCGACGTGCTCGCAAAAACCGGCGATCGTAGAATCGGGCCGAGCCTGGAACACCACGGGCAGGACCCCGGAAGTCATTCCGGGGACCGTCCGCGCCTGACGACGCACCCGCCGGCTGACGGGAAAATCGAGCGCCAATTCCGGACGCTCGATGCCGCAGCCACGCACCAGGAGCGCGCACGTCGCGATGATCATCGACGAGCTTCGCACCGCGAAGGTTCGCGACAACTCATGAATCCCGGCGACGGCCAACGGGTCTAGCCGAACCGGGTGCGGTCGGTGTCACGGGTCAGGAGCCGCGCATTTTCCAAACCGGCGTCACCGACGAACACATTCATCACGCCGTCGAGCGGCGCCAGGTACGACAGACGCTTGCCATCCGGTGAGATCTTCGCCCCGACGCGCTCTGCATTGCCCAGCAGCACTTCGAGCGGGATGAGCCTCACATCGACCATGCCGGCCTCCCTGTCGACGTCGAGCTCAAACCTAAGACCAAAAGGCGGGTGTTACTTCCGGCGGCGACGGCCGGTGCCGAACTTGGCTCTGATGAGTTCGCGGATCCCGGTGTTCACCGCACTTTGCACTTCCCGGTCGTGCCACAGCCGTGCTAACAGGCTGGGGCCTTTGGGCTCCGCCGGCTGCGGCATCGGCGGCGGCGGCTCGTTCGCCGGGACCGGCGGACAGTCGGACTGGGCCTGCGGCGGCTGGGTCGGCCGATCAGGCGCGCCGACCTGCGGCGGGGCCGATCGTTCGATCGTCTGGCCGTATTTCTGTTGCAGCGGACTGGCTTTCGCCGCGGCGGCGATCGCGTCGGCACCGATCGAGGCCATCAGCGACCGAGGCACCCGCATCCGGGTCCACGCGACCGGTGTCGGCGCGCCCTTCTCGGACAGCACGGTGACGACGGCCTCACCGATGCCCAGCGACGTCAACGCCGACTCCAGGTCGTACACATCGGTTTTCGGATAGGTGCGGACGGTCTTGCTCAGCGCTCTCTGATCGTCCGGGGTGAATGCCCGCAGCGCGTGCTGGATGCGGGCGCCCAGCTGGGAGAGCACGTCGTTGGGCACGTCGGTGGGGAGCTGGGTGCAGAAGAACACCCCCACACCCTTGGAGCGGATCAGCTTGACGGTCTGTTCGACCTGTTCGAGGAAGGCCTTGGAGGCATCGGCGAACAACAGGTGGGCCTCGTCGAAGAAGAAGACCAGCTTGGGCTTGTCGACGTCACCGACCTCCGGCAGCGCCGCGAACAGGTCGGTCAGCAGCCACATCAGGAAGGTGGAGAAGATGACGGGGCGCAACGACTGACCACTGAACTCCAGCAACGAAATGGTGCCGCGGCCCTGCCCGTCGACGCGCAGCAGATCGTTGGGGTCAAGCTTCGGCTCGCCGAAGAAGGTGTCCCCGCCCTCGCCGCCCAAGTTCACCAGTGCCCGCAGAATGACGCCCGCCGTCGTCGACGACACCCCGCCCAGGTCTTTCAGGTCCGCCTTACCCTCCTCGCTGGCCAGGTGGCTGATGACGCCCCGCAGATCGTCCAGCGTCACCAGCGGACGATTGTTCTCGTTGGCCCAGTGAAAGATCAGTCCCAGCGTCGACTCTTGAGTAGGGTTGAGCCCCAACACTTTCGACAGCAGAACCGGACCGAAGCTGGCGACGGTCGCGCGTACCGGTACGCCCACTCCCCCGGTGCCCAGCGACAGGAACTCGACCGGGAATCCGGTCGCCGCCCAGTCGTCGCCGGTGTCTTTGGCCCGGGCGGCGGTCTTGTCGTTGCCCTCACCCGGCCGGGCCAGCCCCGAGAGGTCGCCCTTGACGTCGGCCATCATCACCGCAACGCCCGACGCGCTGAGTTGTTCGGCGATCAGCTGCAGCGTCTTGGTTTTGCCGGTTCCGGTCGCACCGGCCACCAGACCGTGCCGGTTGATCGTGGCGAGCGGGATGCGGATCTGTGCCGTCGGGTCGGCCGCGCCGTCGACGACGACCGTGCCCAATTCGAGTGCCTGTCCGTCGACGGCATAGCCGTCGGCGATCCGGCGTGCGGGTGTCTCCGCTGATTCGGTGCTCATCGTGCTGCGCCTCCCGTTCCCAGTGGTTTGAGCGTGCGGTCCGGCAACGCTCACACTACTTCTCCGGTGGAATTAGGGGCGATGGCCAGCGCAAGCGCCGAGTGGGCCTAGTCTGAGCGCTGTGCGAGACGAGTTGGTGTGGATCGACTGCGAGATGACGGGGCTGGACCTCGGCTCGGACAAGTTGATCGAAATCGCGGCCCTGGTCACCGACGCCGATCTGAACGTTCTGGGTGACGGCGTCGACGTGGTGATCCACGCCGACGACGCGGCGCTGTCGTCGATGATCGAGGTGGTCACCGAAATGCACACGCGTTCAGGGCTGATCGACGAGGTGCGCGCGTCGACCGTCGACCTGGCGACCGCCGAGGCGATGGTGCTCGATTACGTCGGCAAGCACGTCAAGCAGCCCAAGACGGCGCCGCTGGCGGGCAATTCCATCGCCACCGATCGCGCGTTCATCGCCCGCGATATGCCGGCGCTGGATTCGTTCCTGCATTACCGAATGATCGACGTGAGCTCGATCAAGGAACTCTGCCGGCGCTGGTATCCGCGGATCTACTTCGGCCAGCCGATCAAGGGCCTGGCGCACCGCGCGCTGGCCGACATTCACGAATCGATCCGCGAGCTGCAGTTCTACCGGCGGACGGCGTTCGTCTCCCCGCCGGGACCTCCTACCAGCGAGATCGAGGCCGTGGTCGCCGAACTGGAGGGCGACGGCAACGGCCCGGGCCAAATCGATTCGGCCGCCGAGCCACCGACCGGCTAGTATCGACGTCGCCGCTCGATGGCCTCAAGGCCGCTGGCGGCGATGGTGGCTGTAGTTCAGCTGGTAGAGCACCAGGTTGTGATCCTGGATGTCGCGGGTTCGAGCCCCGTCAGCCACCCCAATCGGCCGGAAGCCATGGCTGCTTCCCCGACCGCCGGGTCGTTTCGGCCCCCGCAACGCGATTGCACCCTAAACGGGAGGGAAGCGCGCCGTGCCGCAAAAGCGTCATCGCCTCCCCTTGACCGCGGCGATCGCGGGCTGCGCTGCCGTGCTCGCCGGCTGCGACGGTTCGAATGGCACGGCGACCACCGTCACGTCGACGGTGCCCGCAGAGACCAAGACGGTGACGGTGACCGCCGCGCCGCCGCCCCCGCCGGGACCGAAGACGACCATCGAGTCGGACGGCACGTTCATGGTCGGCACCGACATCGCGCCGGGCACCTACCGCAGCGCCGGGAATTACGGGTGCTATTGGGCGAGGCTGCGCAGCCTGGACACCAACGACATCATAGACAACAACGTCAACGACGGCCCGCAGGTGGTGCAGATCCTGCCGGCCGATCGCGCATTCATGACCAGAAACTGTGCGGCCTGGCACAAGGTCGACTGAACCGCCCGTCAGGTGTTGGCGTTGCCGGCTTTCCACTGCGGCCAGGGAATGTTCCAGTCGCCGAGGCCCTCGGTGCCCGGCAGTGTCGGCCCCACCGTGTTGATGACCTCGACGACGTCGCCGGCCTTGCTGTGGTCGTAGAACCACTCGGCGTTGCTGGGACTCACGTTCAGGCACCCATGGCTGGTGTTGGTGTGGCCCTGGGCGCCGACCGACCACGGCGCCGAGTGCACGAAGACGCCGCTGTAGGACATCTGCGTGGCCCAGTCCACTTCGGTGCGATATCCGTTGGGTGAGTTGACCGGAACGCCGTAGGTCGACGAGTCCATGATGATGTGCTTGAACCGGCCGCCGATGATGTAGAAGCCGTTGTCCGTCGGGGTGCTGTCCTTACCCATCGACGTCGGCATGGTCTTGACCACTTCGCCGTTGACGCGCACGGTCACGGTCTTGGTGGTGTCGTCGGCGGTCGAAATGACCTCGTCGCCAATGGTGAAGTGGGTCTTGACGTTGTCCTCACCGAACATTCCGTCACCCAGGTCGACGCCGTAGGTGTTGACGGCCACGTCGATGGCGGTTCCGGATTTCCAGAAATGCTCGGGGCGCCAACGCACTTCGCGATTGTTGAGCCAGTAGAACGCGCCCTCGACGGGCGGGTTGGTGCTGATCTTGATGGCCTTCTGCGCGGCGGCGCGGTCCGCGATGTTCTCGTCGAACCGGATCGCCACCGGCTCGCCGATGCCCACGACCTCGCCGTCGCCCGGGGCGACGTAGGGCATCGTCAGGTGCGCGGGCGAAGAAGTTTGGAAGGTCATCTGCCGAATCGCCGCGCCCCCCATGCCCAGCGCCTTCACGCTCAAGGTGTAGCGCCTGTTGTAGCCGAGCTGCTCGGTGGTCGACCAGCGCAGTCCGTCGGGGCTGAGCTGGCCGCTGATGGACCTGCCGTTCTCGTTGACCATGGTCACCGACGCGAGAACGCCGTCTGCGACGCTGACCGTCACGGGAGCGTCGACCGTGACGCCGACGGCGCCGTCGGTCACCGTGGAGGTCAGCTTCGGAACGAGCAGGTCGGCGAATGGGGTGCCCTTGTCGAAGATCACTTTCGCCGGTGCCGCGGTAGGGTTGCCACCGCAGGCGACGCCGAACACAGCAACCGACGCGATCGCGACGACCAGCCACGATCGTCGCGTGCGCAAAGGCGTCATCGAGTGACCTTCCGTGGATTCCGAACTGGTTGGTCACCGCTGACCACAAACAGTGCATGCATTGTAAGGCGTTTAGTGGCATTCGCATGCCGACCTTGACAGGTCCGCGATCATGTGTCACGCAGCGCCCTCGGGGCGGCGGGCTCAGGCCGGTTGGTCGACCCTGTCATCGAGTTCCGCCTCGACCCGATCGCTGGTATTCACGGCCTCGACGCGGGCGAGCTTGACGATGGCCGCCGCCATCACCAGCACGGCCGCCGCCAGGGCGATCGTCCTCGCGCTGCCCGTGTCCAGTGTCTCGCCCAGGACGACGACGCCGAGCGCCACCGCCACGACCGGTTGCGCCACCTGCAGGGTGGGCATCGACGCGGTCAGCGGGCCGGCCCGGAATGCCGCCTGGCTCCACACCACGCCGCCCACCGTGACGAGGATCGCGGCGTAAAGCTCGGGGGTGCGGGCAACGGCCCAAGGGCCGTCGTGGAGTCGAGCGACGACCACCTTGGCGAGCACCGCGAAGACGCCCCACAGGGAACCGGAAACGAAGGCGAACAGCGCCGCGGCCGCGGTGCCGCCCCAAATCCGCCCCGCCACGACGCAGCCCACGAGCAGGGGGCCCAGCACCACGGCCACCAAGGCCCACGTTCCCAGGGACGCGGACGAATGACCGGTCCGCGGATTGCCGACGACGACGACCACGGTCACGGCGACGGTCAGCAACCCGGCCCAGGTCCACTCCGCGCCGGTCATCTTTCGATGAAACAGCCTGGCGTTGATCGGCAGCGCAAACAGCAGCGAGCACATGAGCAGCGCCTGCACCAAGAGCACCGAACCCTGGCCCAGAGCGGCGGCCTGCAGTCCGACGCTCATGACGAGCAGCGCCGCACCCCACCACCACCGCCCGTTCCGCAACAGGCTAGCGAACAGTCCGACGTGACCAATCGACTTGTCCTCGATGCAATGCGCCGCCCGTTGCTGCAGAACGTCACCGGTCGCGACGCACAGCGCCGAACTGAGCGCGAGCACTGCGGCGATCCCCGTGTGAGCCATAAGGTTCTCCGTCGATGTCGGAAGTCAGGCGCGAAGGCCGGCAGGCAGCGGCGAAGGTCGTGCGTCAGCCACGGTTCGCCGCTTTGGTCGGCCATCTCCTGATCGCCGGTCGTGTCGACTCGGGCGCGTCGGCGGCCCAGCGCCGCCGGCCCACCTCCGCGGCCGCGTCCTCACCGGTGTCCGACCGATTCCGCAGCCACTCCAACGGTCTGGGCGCCCACCAGGTCCATCGGCCGAGCGCGTGAATGAAGGCCGGCACCAACACCATTCGCACCAGGGTGGCGTCGGCCAGCACCGCGAGCGTCAGCCCGACGCCGAGCATCCGCATGAACGACACGTGCGCGGGGATCAGCGCGGCGAACGAGATCGACATCACCACCGCCGCGGTGGTGACCACCCGGCCGATGCCGGCGATGCCCAAGGCGGTGCTCTCGTCGGTGGCCGCGCGCGCCTCGGCCGGGGTCGGTGGCGTCTCCTGGATCGCCTGCGACGCCAGCCGGTATTCGTGGATCCGCGACACGAGAAACACCTCGTAATCCATGGCCAACCCGAATGCGATGCAGAACAGCAACACCGGGATATTGGCGTTCAACGTCCCGTTCGGCGTCGTTCCCAGCGCGCCCAGGTTGCCGTCCTGGAATATCCACACCATCGCCCCGAACGCGGCCGTCAACGACAGCACGTTGCACACCAACGCCTGCAGCGGCAGCACCGCGCTGCCGGTCAGCAAGAACAGCAGCGCGAAGGTGACCAGGGCGATCAACGCGAAGACCAGGGGCAACCGCGTGGTGATGGCGCCGACACTGTCGCGGTTGATCTGCGCCAGCCCGGTCATCTCCACGGGATGTCCGGCCGGCCCGGCGACCTGGTGCAATCGGTCCAGCTGAGTGTTGGAGGCCTGCGAGTACAGCGGCGCGGAGCTCGTGACGGACAGGAACGCAGCGCCGTTGGCCAGCCCCGTCGCCGCGGCGGCCGGACCCACCCGGTTCCCCGCGACGAACGTTCCTGCCGGAGCGCTGACGGCGGACACGTCGGGCACCCGCGAAAGGTCGGCGGCGTAGCGCTCGAGGTCGGCCGGGGTCACACCGCGCGCGTCGGGAACCACGACGGTGACGCCCGTTCCGAACCCGTTGGCGAAGTCGTTGTCCAACATGTCGGCGACCTGACGGGAAGACGCCGACCGGGGCAGCACCCGCTCGTCGGGGAAGCCCCATTTCACGTCGAGGAAGGGAACGCCCAACAACAACAGCAAGGCGACCACGCTCAGACCGACCGGCAGGGCGTGGCGCAACACGAACCTGGTGGACCGGTACCAGAACTGGTCTTGGAGCGGCTGGTGCGCGTGATCACGGAACGACCGCTGCCCGTGCAAGACGCGGTGCATCACGCGACGGGCGTCCATCGCGTCCAGCCGCGGGCCCAGCAGCGCGATCGCGGCGGGGGTGACCACGACCGCCGCTACCGCGACGATGGCCGCGGTGGCCACGATGGTGTAAGCCGACGACTTCAGGAAGTACATCGGGAAGACGGCCATCACGGCCATCGACAGCCCGACGGTGGTCGCCGAGAACAGTACGGTGCGGCCGGCGGTGGCCATGGTGCGGATCAGCGCCCGGTCCCGGTCGCCGCTGCGCGCCAGCTCCTCGCGGAAACGGCTGATGATCAGCAGGTTGTAGTCGATCGCCAAAGCTAGGCCCATCGCGATGCTGAGATCCAGCGCGTACGTCGACACGTCGGTGGCGAACGTGATCAGCCGCAACACCGACATGGTGCAGACGATGGCCAGGGCGCCCAGCGCGATCGGCAGCGCCGCCGCCACCACGCCGCCGAGCACCCACACCAGCACCGCGAAGCTCAGCGGGATCGCGATCGACTCCATCAACAGCAGGTCGCGCTCGTTCTGGTCGTTGATCTGGGCGTAGGCCACGGCCATGCCGCCGGCACGCACGGTCACACCCTCGCGGTCGTGCACCAGTTCGTCGGTCAACGTGCTGGCGTACTTCTGGGCGTCGTTCTCCCCGCCTTTCAGGCCGGCGACGATCATCCCGGACTTCTGGTCCTTGCTGACCAGCTGGGCGGCCGCTTGCGGCGGCGACGTCCACGCCGACGACACATTCAGCACCCACGGCGAGGTTTTCAGGCGGTTGGCGATGTCGGTTCCGACGTCGCGCGCCTGATGGCTCTGCACGCCGGCCGGGGCGGTCACGACGATGAGCATCTGCTGGTCGGTCTCGTTGAACTTGTTTCGCAGAACCTCGGTGGCCCGGGAAGACTCCGAGGTGGGGTCCTGGAAACCGCCCCCCGACAAGCTGTTGATCACCGGCAGACCGAAGGCCGCGGCTGCGACTAGCACCAGGACGGCGATCCCGATGATGCGCCGCGGGGCGGCGATGGCGAGACGGGTGATTGCCTGCAGCATCTGTGGCCCTTTCTGCGCTAGTCCCAGCCCATGCCTATACCCGGCCCGGAGCCGCCTGACGCCCGCCGCACCGAATTGGTGTCGCCTCCGGATACGGTCGCGGCTGCGAGTGATCATCGCCACTCGCCCGCGGATAAGTGCAGGCGTTCTTCCACCACTAATCTAGAACCGTGTTTGATGTGCCGGTCGTCGGGTATCGGTCGGGAGTGGCGCCGTATTAGGAAAATTCGGTATACACGGCGCCGGTTCGGTTGGACCAGTGTCGGATTGGATGAGCGATGAACACGACGGACAATGCCATCGCGATTAGGCACCCAACCGAAGACGACTGGCTGGCCCTGTATGAGAACCAGGCGCGCACGTTCGGCGACCCGGTGGATTCGCGTACCGTCGAAGCCTGGAAACGCCGAGTCTCGCTGGAAGACATTCTGATTGCGGAAGACGTCTCCGATCCGCAGGATCGATTTCCGGTCGGCACGTCCATCATCTACCCTTCCCGGCTGACCGTTCCGGGCGGCATCAGCCTGCGGGCTGCGTGGTTGACGATGATCTCGGTCGCATCGACGCATCAGGGCAAGGGAATTTGGGCCCAGCTCAGCGCACAGGGACTGGGAATTCTGCTGGACCGCGGCTACCCGATCATCTGCGGTGTCCCGACCCAAACCGCGATTTACGACGGTTTCGGCGCCGGCGTGGCGACGCACGGCCACACTTACGTGATCGAGCGGCGCGCGGCAAAATTGCGGGCCGCGCCCAGTACCAATCGGGCACGCGAGGTCAACGCCGCCCACGCACGACGTCTCCTCCCGGAAATCTACGAGCGCTGGTGCGACGTCACCCCCGGCGCCGTCGCGCGCAACAGCGCTTGGTGGGAGGACTATTTGGAGGACAGGCCGACGCAGCGCGGCAACCGGTCCGCCCTGTATCACACGGTCCACCCGGACGGCTTCCTGACCTATCGGATCGCCGATCAGCCGCACCACACCTTCCAGCCACCCTTCGGCACGGTGATCGTCGAGGACTTCTGCCCCATCACCGACGAAGCGCATACTGAACTGCTTCAGACGTTGCTGTTTCTGGACATGTTCGACCGCATAGAGATCGAGGTACCGCGCGACGACCCGCTGCCGCTGAAGTTGCGCAATCCGCGCGCCGCTCGCACCAAAGGGATCAGCGATTTCCTCTGGGCGCGCATCAACGACGTGCCCGAAGTGCTCGGCGCCCGTGAGTACAGTGCCGATGCCGACGTCGTGCTGGACGTCGCCGACCCGCTCAACCTCGCGGGAGGGCAGTTCCTGCTCCAGACGCGGGATGGCGCGGGCAAGTGCACGCCGCACGACGGGCCCCCCGACATCAAGATCTCACTGGCCGACTTGACGACGATTTACATGGGCGCTTACCGGGCCCGCGAGCTGTTCCGCGCGGACCGCATCACCGAACTGCGTCTCGGCGCGCTGCGCGAACTCGACGCCGCTTTCGGCACCGACCGGGCGCCGTACTGCGGAACGCTTTTCTAAACTTGAGTTCAAGGGCCGCAGGCCATTTCGCCGCGTAAGTTCGGCGGCACTCCCGTCGACCGGCCCGCCACCAGCGGCCGGCCCGCGCGGTCGCCGCTATCCTGGAAAAGATCGGAGGATTTCACAGCGCGGCCGGACGCCTGTTATTGTCGCGTACGCGGTCTCGGCCGTCGAAAGCGCCGTTAGCTCAGTTGGTAGAGCAGCTGACTCTTAATCAGCGGGTCCGGGGTTCGAAACCCTGACGGCGCACCACCGAAAAATCCCAGGACGCCTTTGGCGTCCCGGTTCGCCCGCAAATTGGACCTCGCGACTTTTCGGCGTAATTCGCCTGCCGCTTGAATGACCCTGCAGGTAGCTTCTCCTTCACAGCGAGTGCCCGCGGAACGAGCCGTGTCGAAGGAGCTGCAATGGGGTTCATCCAGCCGAATCTGCCCGTCGTCGACGTGGCCGAATGGAGCAAGCAACCCCGCGCCCAGCGGATCGTTCCGATGGTGCGCCACATCGCCGAGAACGGGTTCGGCACCCCGCTGGTGATGCATGTCATGTACGGGGTGAAGATCGCGCTCTACATCCTCGGCGGGTGGGTGTTCGGGTGGTGCACGACGGGCATCGGCAGCTTCACCGGCGTCGCCGCCTGGTGGTCGGAACCGATCGTGTTCGAGAAGGCCGTGCTGTACACGATGCTGTTCGAAGTCATCGGTCTGGGTTGTTGCTTCGGGCCACTGGCCGGCCGTTACTTCCCGCCGATGGGCTCGATCCTGTACTGGCTGCGGCCCGGCACCATCCGGTTGCCGCCCTGGCCCGATCGGGTGCCGCTGACCCGGGGCAGCGTCCGCAGCCCGCTCGATGCGGCGCTCTACGGCGCGCTGCTGGTGTTGCTCGCCATCGCGCTGGTGTCCGACGGTACCGGCCCAATCCCCGCCCTGCACACCGAGATTGGCGTGCTGGCGCCCTGGCACACCGTCGCGATCCTGGCGGCCCTGGCCATCATCGGCCTGCGCGACAAGGTGATCTTCCTGGCCGCGCGCGGCGAGGTCTACGCGCCGCTGGCGCTCGTCTTCCTGTTCGCCGGCGGACTCCATCATCGGGGCCAAGGTGGTCTTCATGGTGATCTGGCTCGGGGCCGCCACCTCAAAACTCAACCGGCACTTCCCGTTCGTGATCTCGACGATGCTGGCGAACAACCCATTCATCCCGTCTGGTCCGCTGAAGCGGTCGATGTTCAAGCACTATCCGGACGACCTGCGGCCAAGCTCATTGGCGGGTTTCATCGCCCACTTCTCCACCGCCGTCGAAGGCCTGGTGCCGCTGGCGCTGCTGTTCTCGCACGGCGGATGGCCGACGGCGATCGCCGCGTTCGTGATGATCGTCTTCCACCTGAACATCCTGCTGGCCTTCCCGATGGGGGTGCCGTTGGAGTGGAACGTGTTCATGATCTTCGGGGTGCTGTCGCTGTTCGTCGCGCATGCCCCCCTCGGCTTGTCCGACCTGGCCAACCCGTTGCCGGTGGCGATCCTGTTCGTGGTCATCGCCGGCATCGTCGTCGTCGGAAACCTCTACCCGCGCAAGGTGTCCTTCCTGCCGGGCATGCGGTACTACGCGGGCAACTGGGACACCACCGTGTGGTGCGTCAAGCCGTCGGTCGACGAGAAGTTCCGCACCGGCTCACGCGCGCTCGGGCCGATGCAACACCTGCAGCTCGAGCGCCTCTACGGCTCCAAAGAGGAGACCCTGGTCCCCCTTCACCTGGCCATGGCGTTTCGCGGGATGAACACCCACGGGCGCGCGCTGTTCACCCTGGTGCACCGCGCGCTGGCCGGCTACGACGAGGACGACTACAACCTGTGCGAGGGCGAGGTGCTGTGCGCGATGGCGCTCGGGTGGAACTTCGGCGACGGGCACATGCACAACGAATGCCTCATCGAGGCGCTACAGGAGCGGTGCAATTTCCAGCCCGGCGACGTGCGGGTGGTCATTCTCGACGCGCAGCCCATCCACATCCAGCGGCAGGAGTACCGGCTCGTCGACGCGGCGACCGGCGAATTCGAGCGCGGCTATGTCGATGTCGAGGACATGGTCACGACGCAGCCCTGGGCCGACGACATTCCGGTGCACGTGCAGAGCGGCACGGGTGCCGGCATGGCGTGACGCGTCAGCGGTTGCGCACCCGGTGCACCACCACCACGACGACGAGGACACCGACGCCGGCCAGTGACACCGCCACCGCGGGCTTCTTGACGAACTCGACCGCCTTCGCCTTCAGATCCTCGGCGAGGCGGCGCGGGTTGGCTCGCACGGCGAGCGAGTCGACGGTGGCCGCCAGCTGGTCGCGGGCGACGTCGATGTCGCGCTTGATGGCCTCGGGGTCCCGGTCCGCCACGTGTCTGTCCTCCCAGTCGGCCTGATGCACCTGACGCACTACCCTAGATCAGCTGGTGATAACCCCAACGCTCCGGTGAACAGAAAGGGGCCCAGAAATTGGCCGAGACCACGCGGCTTGCGCTGGGCGATAAAGCGCCCTCGTTCAGCCTGCCCGACGCCGACGGCAACCAAGTGTCGCTGGCCGATTACAAGGGGCGGCGCGTCATCGTGTACTTCTACCCTGCGGCCTCGACGCCGGGCTGCACCAAGCAGGCCTGCGACTTCCGCGACAACCTGCACGAACTCAGCGACGCCGGCCTCGACGTCATCGGCATCTCCCCCGACAAGCCGGAAAAGCTCGCCAAGTTCCGCGACGCCGAGAAGCTGACATTCCCACTGCTGTCAGATCCCGATCGCAAGGTGCTGACGGCCTGGGGCGCCTACGGCGAGAAACAGATGTACGGCAAGACCGTGCAGGGCGTGATCCGTTCGACCTTCGTGGTCGACGAGAAGGGCAAGATCGCCGTCGCCCAGTACAACGTCAAGGCCACCGGACACGTCGCCAAACTGCGGCGCGACCTCTCGGTCTGACCACGCCGAGGTCGCGCGTCACCGCCCCAGGTTCTCGTTGATGCCCCGCCATGGATTGGGATCGGTAGCCGCAAGCGAGCGCTAAGAATTTCGGCAAGTGGTTCGCCGTGACATTCGGCTCGACAGTGGCGAAAGGATCCGGATGAATACACCGCTGGGTCGGATCATCGGGGCGGCGCTGGTTTCCGCCGGCGTTGCGGTGGTTGCTACGGGCCTAGCCGCACCCGCCGGGGCAGGGCCGTCCTACTGGCATTACTGCCCCGGCCAGAAATGGGGCTACACGGTGCCAATACCGCCAGGATTCGACCTGAGCGTGTGCCACTGGTTCGCCGTTACCGTTGACAACGGCCCGTCGGGCCCGGTGTATCACTTCGCAGAAGCTGATCCGGCCCAAGTACCCCCGCCGGCGCCCGGCTTCCCCTGGCCGTGAGACTTCCGCTGCGGTCAGCCCAGGTTGGCCAGTAGCAGCGCCTCGGCGACAGCGGCGCGTTCCAGCACCCTCAGGTGCAGGCTTTCGTTGATGCTGTGCGCCTGGGTGCCGGGGTCCTCGACGCCGGTGACCAGGATCTTGGCTTGCGGGAACGCGTCGGCGAACTCGGCGATGAACGGGATGGAGCCGCCCATGCCCATGTCGATGGGTTCGGTTCCCCACGCCTGCCTGAAGGCCGCCCGCGCGGCGTCGTACACCGGGCCGCTGGCCTCGATGGCGTAGGGCTCGCCGATGTCGCCGCGGGTGATGCTGACTCGCGCGCCCCAGGGAGCATGTTTCTGCAGATGCGACGTCAACGCGTCCAGGTGCGCTTCGGCGTCACCGCCCGGCGCCACACGCATGCTGATTTTGGCGCGGGCTCGCGGGATCAGCGTGTTCGACGCTTTGTCGATGGGCGTGGTGTCGATACCGATCACCGTGATCGCGGGCTTGGCCCATAGCCGCTGAGGCGCCGAACCCGAGCCGATCTCGGACACCCCATCCAGCAGCCCGGAGTCGGCGCGCACCCGCTCGGGCGGGTAATCCACAGCGGCAGCGCTACTTTCGTGAAGGCCGGCGACGGCTACGTTGCCGTCGTCGTCGTGCAGGCTGGCCAGCAGTCGCACCAGCACGCTCAACGCGTCGGGCACCACCCCGCCCCAGAGCCCGGAGTGCAGCCCGTGGTCGAGCGTGGCGACCTCGACCACGCAGTCGACCAGGCCCCGCAGCGAAACCGTCAGCGCCGGAACGTCGGTGCTCCAGTTGTCCGAGTCGGCGATGACGATGACGTCGGCGGCCAGCGCATCGCGGTGGGCGGCCAGCAGCCGGCCCAACGAGGGCGAGCCGGATTCCTCCTCGCCCTCGACGAAGACGGTCACACCGACCGGCGGTCGGCCGCCGTGCGCCTTGAACGCCGCCAAATGCGTTGCGATGCCGGCCTTGTCGTCGGCACTGCCGCGCCCGTACAGCCGTCCTGCGCGTTCGGTGGGCTCGAACGGTGGCGACGCCCACTGGCCGGCATCGCCCTCGGGCTGCACGTCATGGTGGGCGTAGAGCAGCACGGTCGGCGCGCCCGGGGGCGCGGGATGGCGCGCGATGACGGCCGGCGCGCCGTCCTCGCTGACGATCTTCACATCGCCAAAACCGGCCTGCGACAAAAGATCCGCCACTGCCTGCGCGCTGCGGTGCACCTCGTCGCGCCGGCCGGGGTCGGCCCACACCGATTCGATGCGCACCAAGTCCTCGAGGTCGCGACGCACCGACGGCAACACCTCGCGGACGCGCTCAACAAGCTCACTCATGGTCTCGAGGCTAGTCGGCGGTCGTCTCCAGGATCGCCACCGCGGCCGCGGTGTCCCCCTCGTGCGTCAGCGACACGTGAATCGTCACGTCGGCAAGATGTTTGGCGATGTCACCACTCAGCCGCACCCGGGGCCGCCCCCACATGTCGGTGACCACCTCGATGTCGCGGTGAATGTCCTCGGGCAGCACGGGCCGCTGCGCGAAGCGGGATCCCGACCAGGCCTTGATCACCGCCTCTTTCGCCGCCCACCGGGCCGCCAGGTGCCGAGCCGCCGAAGAGCTCTTGTCCGACGCGTCGCGGCGCTCACCCGGTGTGAACGTCTCGGAGAAGACGGTTCCCGGCTGGTCGACCTGCTCGGCGAAATCAGGGATGGAGACGACGTCGATCCCCACACCGACAATTCCCATGGGTCGCCAGGCTAACGGATGGTCGAAGACGTCATCCGGCCGAGACCTCGTAGGCGTCGCCCTCACCCAGCCGCGACGCCGGGTTCAGCAGCATCGCCGCCTCCTGGCGCTTCTCCGGTGCGTCATGGTCGAAGCGGCGGCCCGACGGCCGCTCGTACATCGGCGCGCCGCCGGCGATGGCCGAGGCCAACCGGCGCTGACCGGCCAGCAACCGCGCCTCCGCACGCCGCTGGTAGTCGGCGCGCTGATCGGCGTCCAGTGCGGCGATGAACGCCTGCGGGTGCACCAGCGCCACCAGCCCGGACACGTGGCCGAACCCGAGGCTGGTCAGCATCCCCGCCTTGAGCGGGAACTTCTCGCCGAGCCGCAGCGTCTCGCGCACCCAGACGAAGTGGGCCGACCCGGCCAGCTCGTCGTCGACACAATCCAGGCTGCGGTTGGGCGGGATCACCCCGTCGCGCAGCATCTGGCACAGGCCCATCATCTGGAACACCGCAGCACCGCCCTTGGCGTGGCCGGTGAGGCTCTTCTGCGACACCACGAACAGCGGGGCGCCCTCGGAACGGCCCAACGAGTCCGCCAGCCGCTCGTGCAGCTCCGTTTCGTTGGGATCGTTGGCCAGCGTGGACGTGTCGTGCTTGGAGATCACCGCGATGTCGTCGGCCCCGACGCCGAGCTTGGCCAGCGAGCGCGCCAGCGCCGAGTCCCTGCCGCCGCGGCCGGCGCCCAGTGCGCCCAGACCCGGGGCCGGGATCGAGGTGTGCACGCCGTCGGCGAACGACTGCGCGTAGGCCACCACGGCCAGCACCGGCAGACCCATCTTGAGGGCCAGGTCGCCGCGCGCGAGCAGGATGGTTCCGCCGCCCTGGGCCTCGACGAAGCCGAGCCGTCGCCGGTCGTTGGGCCGGGAGAACTTCGAGTCGTGAATGCCCCGGCCCCGCATCATGGAAGTGTCGGCCGTGGCCGCCATGTCACCGAAGCCGATGATCGCTTCCAGCGTCAGGTCGTCGAATCCACCGGCCACCACCAGTTCGGCCTTGCCGAGGCGGATCTTGTCGACGCCCTCCTCGACCGACACCGCCGCGGTGGCGCACGCGCCGACCGGGTGGATCATCGCGCCATAGCTACCCACGTAGCTCTGAATGACGTGCGCGGCAACGACATTCGGCAGCACTTCCTGCAGGATGTCGTTCGGCTTGTTCCGGCCGAGCAGGTTGCCGTGATACATGGTCTGCATCGAGGTCATGCCACCCATGCCGGTGCCCTGGGTGCTGGCCACCAGGCCGGGGTGCACCCATCGCATCAACTCGGACGGGGTGAATCCCGAAGACAAGAACGCGTCGACGGTGGCGACGATGTTCCACAGCGCCACCCGGTCGGTGGAACTGGCCATGTCCTGGCTGATGCCGTACACGGTCGGATCGAACCCGCTGGGGATCTGCGCGCCGACGACCCGCGACAACTTGGTCTTGCGCGGCACCCGAATCTCGGTACCCGCCTTGCGCGTCACCTGCCAGTCGCTTGAATCGGGAACCGGCCGCACCACCGTGTGCTCGGGATCGAACTCGACGAACGCCCGGGCGTCGGCCTCCGACGAGACGACGAAGGTGAAGTCCTTGTCCAGGAACACCGACACCAGCAACGGCGACGCGTGGTCGGGGTCGATAGCGCCGTCATCGACGAACTCGCGAATGCCCACCCGCTCGACCACGGTGTCGTGGTAGCGCTCGACCAGCTCGGCTTCGTCCACCAAATCGCCGGATTCCGTGTCGTACCAACCCGGTTGGGGGTCGTCCTCCCAGCGGATCAGTCCGGTGGTCCAGGCCAGTTCCAGGACGCCGGCGGCCGAGAGTTCGTTGTCCACCTCCATCTCGAAGCGGGTGCGCGACGAACCGTACGGGCCGAGCTCGGCGCCACCGACGATCACCACCAGGTCGGCGGGGTCGACGTCCAGGTCGTCCCATTCCGGGGGCGGCGCGGGGGTGAAGCCGCGCGGCGGCGACGGCAGAGCGGCGATGGTGCCTTCGGCCGCCGCGTCGTCCGTGGCCTGCTCGCCGGACGTGGCCTGCTCGCGCGCCTTGGCGGCCAGTTCGGCCATGTCGAGGTTGGCCTCGGCGAGGCCGCCGGTCAGGTCCGCCTTGATCGGCGCGCCGGCCGCCGCGACCTTCGACTCGACGTCGCAGAGGTCCAGCAGCATGGCCGCCATCTGCTCGGTGGAATACGTGGTGACGCCGGCCTCCTCGACGGCCTCGACGATGGCGTCGTTGTGGCCCATCAGCCCGGTGCCGCGGGTCCAGCCGATCAGCGCGTGCGCGAGGCTGACCCTTGCGGCCCAGGAGGTCTCGGCGTGCCAGCGGCTCACCAGGGCGTCCAGGGCCGACTTGGCCTCGCCGTAGGCGCCGTCCCCGCCGAACATTCCGCGGTTGGGCGACCCGGGCAACACCACGTGCAGCCGCGACGCGATGTCGCGCTCGGCGCCGATCTTGGACAGGCCGCCGATCAATCGCTGCACCGCCCAGAGCAGGACCTTCATCTCCATCTCGGAGCGAGAGCCGGCCTCCGAGAGGTCGCCGGCGACGCGCGGCGCCGCGAACGGGAAGAGCAGCGTGGGAGTCTGCGCGTCCTTGATGTGAATGGATTGCGGCCCAAGGCTTTCGGTCTGCTCCGTGCCGATCCATTCGACCAGTGCGTCGATATCGGAGTAGGACGCCATGTTGGCGGCGACGACCCAGAGCGCCGCACCGTACCGGGCGTGGTCGCGATACAGCCCGCGGTAGAAGGCCAGCCGCTCGTCGTCGAGCTTCGACGTGGTGGCGATGACGGTGGCGCCGCCGTCGAGCAGTCGCGCGACGACCGACGCGGCGATCGAGCCCTTCGAAGCGCCTGTCACGACGGCGACTTCGTTGCTGTAGGGGCCGGGATCGGGGTTCTCGGCGCCGGCGGCGATGCGGCCGTAGAGCGACGCGTGAATCTGGCGACCGGCGGCCAGCGATTTGCCCTGCCACCAGGTGGCCTGGGTCGCGACGACATGGCCTGCGCCCTCGAACCTTTCGGACAGGCTCTTCCACTGGGCGTCGATGTCACCCTCGTCAGTCAGCCAGAGCTTGACCAGGTCCTCCCGGGCGCTGGCCCACCGGTCGTCGAACACGACGGCCTGCTTGGCGTCGAAAGTCGGCGCCACCAGACGTGGCCAGTCCGCGCCGAGTTCGGCGGTGACCAGGTCGATGAGCTCGGCGTCGGTGGCCGCCGGCGCCGCGCTGACCGGGTCGTCGTGGCCCAACTGGCCCAGGATCAGGCGGGCCGCCGAAGCAAGCACCCCGTCGCGACCGGTGATCTGATCGGTGAATTCGCTCAACGCGGCCGCGTCAACGGTCGCCCCGCCGCCGCCACCCGACGATGGCAGCGCCACCGAGATGCCGCGGCGCGCGGCGACGGATGTGACCGCGGCGTCGATGACCTTGTCGACCGAGGCGGCGTCGGCCAGCGCACCCTCGTGCAGGTGGCCCATGGCGCCGCCGCGCACGCTGGTGCCCTCGCGGGTTCCCAGCGCCACTTCGACCGTGACGTGCTTGGCCCAACCGTCGCCGAGCTCCCACGTCTTCTTGACCCGCTCGGCAATGGCGCCGGGCCGCTTGCCCGAGGGCCCCAGCACCGTGCGCAGCTGATCGTTGATCGCGTCGGAAAGCACTGGGCCGAAGGGCTTGTAGGTGCGCGCCAGCTTGGTCACCTGCGACCGCAGCCCCGCGAGGTCGGCCTCGGCGGCGCCGTCGATGGCGCCCAGGTTCAACTCCGAACCGAGGTCCACCAGCAGCTGGTTGCGCCGAGACGAGGCACCGTCGGTGATGGACTCGATGGAGTCCAGCTCCTCGATCTGGTCGATGCGCATCTTGGCCGACAGTGCGATCAACGCCAGGGTGGCGTCGGCGGCGTCGAACCCGATGTCGTCCGGTCGGGGGCCACCTGACGGCGCGGCCGCCGGTGCGGCCGGTGCGGCCTCCACGGGTGTGGCCCCCTCGGCGACCGGCTCCGCAACGTCTTCCGCTTCCGGCTCGGGGTCGGTGTCGGTGGCGAACAGCACCGCGGCGTCGCGCTCGGCGTTGAGCACTTCGACTGTGCTGTGGGCATATTCGGGCAGCTTCAGGGTGTTGGTGGCCAGCCCGGCGACGGTCGGCGCCGACTTCACGCCGATCTCGACGAACCGTTCCACGCCCAGGCCGCCCGCGGCCTCTTCGGTGAACAGCAGGTCCTGGGTCTCGATCCAGCGCACCGGGCTGGCGAACTGCCATGCCAGCAGCTCGATCAAGACGATGCGCGCCATGTCGTTTCGGCGTTCTGCGAGCCAGGTGTCGTAGTCGGCGAGGATCTCGTCGAGCGGCTCGGCGGGCACCAGGTCCCGGATCTCCTGGATGAAATCGCGGTCCAGGGTGAACGGGCGCGGCACCAGGTTGGGGATGTAGCGCCCGATGATGACGTCGGGATTCTTGTCCCGCGGCATGACGCGTTCCAGCGAGCGGCGGAATTCGGCCACCCCGACGCGCAGCACCCGCGAGTGGAACGGCACGTCGATGCCGGGCACCAGGATGAACGACCGCTTGCCGCCGGTGAGCTCACGACGGCGCTCGACCTCGGCTTCCAGCTCCTCCAGACCGCGGACCGTGCCGGCGATCGCATACTGCGAACCACGCAGGTTGAAGTTCACGATCTCCAGGAATTCACCGGTGCGGTCGGCGATTTCGGCGACGAACGCGGGCACCTCATCATCTGGCAGGTCGATCTGCGAGGGCCGGATCGCCGCCAGCCGGTAGTTGGAGCGGCCCAGCTCGTCGCGCGGCACGATGTCGTGCATCTTGGAGCCGCGGTGGAACACCGTCTCCAGCAACGCTTCCAGCTCGTAGATGCCGGTGACGCAGGCCAGCGCGGTGTACTCCCCGACGGAGTGGCCGCAGGCAATGGCATCTTCCACGAACGCGCCCTGCTCACGCATCTCGGCGACCTGCGCCGCCGCCACGGTCGCCATCGCGACCTGGGTGAACTGCGTCAGGTACAGCACGCCCTCGGGGTGGTTGTAGTGCACGCCGCTGGCGATGATGCTGGTCGGGTTGTCGCGCACCACGTGCAGCACCGAGAAGCCCAGCGTGTCGCGGGTGAACTTGTCCGCTTTGTCCCACACCTTGCGGGCGGCCTTGGACCGGGCGCGCACATCCATGCCCATGCCCTTGTGCTGAATCCCCTGGCCGGGGAAGGCATAAACCGTGTGCGGGGCGGCCAGTCGGGCCGTCGCCGACATCACCAGGTCTGAGCCTATGCGGGCGGAGACATCCAAAACCTCTGCGCCCTGGTCGATTCCGACCCGCTCGACGCGGAAGTCGACCTCATCGCCGGGGCGCACCATGCCCAGGAACCGCGCGGTCCAGCCGACCAGCCGGGCCGGGGGGCGCGCCTGGCCGTCGGTGGCGGTCACCGCGTGCTGCGCGGCGGCCGACAACCACATGCCGTGCACGATGGGCGATTCCAGACCGGCCAGCAAGGCGGCGGCCCGGTCCGTGTGGATCGGGTTGTGGTCACCGGAAACCACGGCGAACGGCCGCATGTCGACCGGGGCGGTCAACCGGACGTCGCGGCGGCGGCGACGCGGGGTGTCGGTCGCGTTCTCCGACACTGCGCCGCCGGCCCGCACCGGCTCGGTGAGTTCGGCCGCACCCGTGCGCCCTAGGATCGCGAACCGCTCGTCGAGGGTGGCGATCGTTGCGCCGTTGGGGTCGGCGATCGTCACCGAGACGCGGACGACACGGCCCATGTCCGTGTCGATGGCCGGCGAAGCCGTTGCGGTGACGGTCAATTCGGCCGCGACCTTGGGCAGCGCGCCAACCACGTGGGCGGCATGGTCGAGGTGGACCAGACTCAGCAGGCCCTCCACGACCGGGACGCCGGCGTCGGTGACCGCCGAGCCGATCGCCGCGAAGACCGCGGGCCAGCACAGGCCGACCAGCGCGTCGGGCACGGTGGTGAGACCGGGAGCCAACGGCTCCCCGAAGGTGGCGGTGACTCCGGTGTGGTCGGCGACCCGCTCGGGGTCCCAGTCCACCGCCACGGTGGTGGTCCCGTCGACGACGGCGGGCAGGAATTCCGGCCCGTCGACTCCGGCGGCGATTGCCAGCACCGCGCGCATGGCGGTCGCGGCGTCTTCGGTGGAGACCACCGGGGTGCCACCATCAATCGTGTTGGGGGGCAACGTGAACGGGATGTCGATCCAGATGCCCGACACCGGGACACTCAGCACCACTCGGTCGCCGTCGACCTCGAGCCGCGCCCCGGTGAACGAGTGCGTGGCGCGACGGCTTTCGGGGCCTTCAGAGCCTTCGTGCACGAGCCAGTCGGCGGGGTCGGCGATTCGGTGTACGGGGTTGATCGCGGTGCGGCCGGCCCACTGCACGTCGGGAGCGTCGAGCACGACGGCGAGCGGCCCGGTCACGTCGGGGCGACCCAGCCGACGCGACGCGACGGCCCGCGGCTGGCGGCCGGAGGACAACACCTCGTCAATGGCGGTCTGCTCGAAGCGGTCCAGCAATTCACCGACGGGCTCATCCATGCGGGTGATGCCGGCCACGGCCGCGGTGCCCGGGATGATGCACACCTGGTCGGCGTCGTAGCGGGCATCGTGCGCCTGCCACAGCGAGTCGCTGCGCCACCAGCGCCGCACGTCCTTGTCGATGACCGGCACGAAGTTGACCGGCTTGCCCAGCGTCTTGCACAGGGTGACGAAGAACGGGACGTCGGCCGGGTGCAGCTGCACGGTCTCGGCGTCGGGGTATTCCCCAAGCAGCGTGGCGATGGCCTGCTGGGGGCTCTCCAGTAGCGCCGGGTCATCGAAGAGCGTCTCGATCGGGCCGGAATCGTTTGCGTGCAGACGGGCTTCGGCGCGCTGCAGCATCTGCTGGAACCGGTCGCGCCAGGTGTCGGCCAGCCACGGGCTGCCCGGTGCGGCGGTGTCGGCGGTGGAGTTGCCCTCGCCGATGGTCAGCTCGACGTAACGCTGTAACCACTGCAAGTACGTCATGTCGGCGACGTCGCCGAAGTACGGCTTGGCGGTGTTGGCCATCGCCGCGATGATCTCGTCGCGACGCTCGGCGACGGCCTCCGCGTCACCGGCGACCTCGTCGAGCAGCCGCCCGCACCGCGAAGCGCTGTTGTCGATCTCGTGAATGTCGGCGCCCAGCTGGCTGCGGCTGGATGCCATGCCGCCCACGGCTTTTCCGGCGCCGACCCACTGTTCGGTGCCTTGCGTCTCGACCAGCATCCGCTTGACCGAAGGCGACGTGGTGGCCTCCTTGGTCGCCATCGCCGCGGTACCGACCAGGATGCCGTCGATCGGCATCAGCGGGAAGCCGTAGGCCTGCGCCCACCGACCGGACAAGTACTCGGCCGCCCGCTCGGGCGTGCCGATGCCACCACCCACGCAGACGGTGATGTTGGGGCGCGACCGCAACTCCGAATACGTTGCCAGCAGCAGGTCGTCGAGATCTTCCCACGAATGGTGACCACCGGCGCGGCCACCCTCGATGTGCATGATCACCGGCTTGGTGGGCACCTCGGTCGCGATGCGGATGACCGAGCGGATCTGTTCGACCGTGCCGGGCTTGAACACGACGTGACTGATGCCGACGTCGTTCAATTCCTCGATCAGCTCGACGGCATCCTCGAGATCCGGGATGCCGGCACTGATCACCAGGCCGTCGATGGCCGCGCCGGACTGACGCGCCTTCTGCACCAACCGCTTTCCGCCGACCTGCAGCTTCCACAGATACGGGTCGAGGAACAGCGCGTTGAACTGATACGTGCGGCCGGGCTCGAGCAGCGTGGCGAGCTCATTGACGCGACCGGCGAAGATTTCCTCGGTGACCTGCCCACCGCCCGCCAGCTCGGCCCAGTGCCCGGCGTTGGCCGCGGCGGCGACGATCTTGGCGTCGACGGTGGTCGGGGTCATGCCCGCCAGCAGGATCGGCGAGCGTCCCGTCAACCGAGTGAACTTCGTCGAGAGCTTGACCCTGCCGTCGGGAAGGCGAACGACGTTGGGGGCGTAGGTCGACCACGCCCGCGCCACCTCGGGGACGGCTCCGACGGTGAAGAGGTTGCGCTGCCCGCCGCGGGTCGCGGCGGGCACGATGCCGACGCCCAGGCCGCGGATCACCGGCGCGGTCAGCCGGGTCAGGATGTCGCCGGGTCCCAGGTCGAGGATCCAGCGCGCACCGGCCTCGTGCACACGGCTGATCTCTTCGACCCAGTCGACACGTCGCACCAGGATCGCTTCGGTCAGCTCACGGGCCAGCGCGACATCGAGCCCCACCTTCTCGGCCCAGCCGCCGACGATGTCGATGCCGTCGGCCAACCGGGGCGTGTGGAAGCCGACCTCCACCTGCACCGGATCGAAGACCGGCGAGAACACGTCCCCGCCGCGGAGCTTGTTCTTGCGGGCGGCCTCCTCCTTCTCGGAGATCTGCTGGCAGTAGAGCTCGAACCGGGACAGCTGTTCGGGGGTGCCGGTGATGACGACCGAGCGACGGCCGTTGCGGATGGACAGCACCGGCGGCAGCACGGTGCGGACGTCTTGCGCGAACTCGTCGAGCAGCCGGCTGATGCGCTCGGGGTCGGCGTTGGTCACCGACACCATGGGCGGGCGGTCGCCGAGCACGGAGATGCCGCGCCTGCGGGCGACCAGGGTCCCGGCCGCGCCGATGAGCTGAGCCATTGCCAGCAGCTCTGCGTCGCGGGCGCCCGCGGCCTTGAGCGCCTCGACCGCGAGCACCCCTTGCGAATGCCCCGCGACGGCCACCGGCGGGGTGGCTTTGAGGTCCATGCCTTGGCGGCCCAGCGCGCGCACGGCCGCGATCTGGGTGAGCAGCACGCCCGGGATGGACACCGCGGCGGACGTCAGGTGCTTGTCCGACGGGATGGGATCCTCGGCCGCCAGCGCGCGCACCCAGGTGAGCGGCTCGAAACCGATCGGCCGTACCACCACCAACTCTTTGGCGACCGGCTCGAGTAGCAGTTCCACCTCACCGGCCAGCGTTGCCAGGTCGGATTCGATGCCGGCGGACGACACGAGTTCTTCGAGGGTTTCCAGCCAGGCGCTGCCCTGGCCACCGAACGCAACGGCGTACGGCTCGCCGGCCGTCAGTCGGTCGACCAGAGCGTGGGTGTCACCGGCTGCCGCGTGGGGGCCTTTTCCATCGCGGTCAGCGGACATCCGGTCGTGCTCGTGGATCGTCACGTCTGTATCTCCCTCAATGCGTCATGTACGTCTTACGTATCAGTGCGTTCAGCCGGTCCGAAGGGGACAGGAACTCACAGAGTCCGTCGATTCCGCATCGAATCGCGACCGAAAATCTGTCTGGCTGGTGCGTTGTCGGCGGACCCCCCCGGGTGGGTTGAGCGGCGCGGCGGACTGCATCGGCTGTACTAAGAGTGTCATAAGGACGGACCCCCGTTTTGTGTGGTGATCGGTTACTGATGAGTTCTACGCACGGGTAGCCGTGTCGTGGATAACACCGGGTTTAATCCGCCGCGCGGGCGCCGCGAACAAACCTGCTGCATGCAGGTGGTTACGGTCGAGTAGCTATAACCGCCCTGATCAAAGCAGTTTTGTTATGTAATCGTTATGTAAAAATTTCGAGCCGTGGAGTCGCGTCGAGCGCGCTTCCGTCGCGTCATCGAGGTGACCCGTGCGACCGCTGTGCCGGAGAATGAGCGAACGAGTGTTTGCTGGGATCTCTAAGAGTGGCGGCCGGCCGGCGACCGGAGAGGGCGCGGGGAGGCTAGGCCCACTGCCCGAATTCCGGCTTGAGGATCTCGTTGATGTCCACCCCGACCCCGCCAACGCTGCGTTTGTCGATCTCGACCTGGTGTAAATGGGCGGCCGGGTGGGCGAACCCCTTGGGTGAACCCCAGTTGTGCTGCCAGAAATAAGTGCCCAAACCGTCGTGCAGCGCCCAGTCGATGGTCTTCGAATTGGCGTACACACCTGTGCGCTGATGACCGATCACCGACTCCCAGGACCGCAGGTAGGGAGCTACCTGCTGTTTGTACTGGTCATAGGACGGGTCGTCGTCGATGGAGGCGTAGATCGGCGCGCTGGCGGGGCCGCCCGCAGCGGCATGCAGCTGCATTCCGCGCTGCGCGTGCTGGAGACCGGCGTTGGCTCCGCCGAGCCAATCGGCGGTGTTGCCCTTGCCGTACTGGTAGCACGAGACGATCTTGAGTCCATTGCTGTTGAGGTCACGCGCCTCGGCGACCTGGATCGGCTTGCCCAACATCCAGTTGCCGCCGGGGCGCCGGTCCGACACGTACCTGATCGAGCCCACGGCGCCTGCGGCCCTGATCTGGCTGGCTGGGATGACCCCGGCCGCGTAGTCCAACAAGGTGCCGAGCGACGCCGACGCAGGTGCCGGACGCAGCGACGCACCGGCAACGCCCAGGCCCATTAAGGCAGGGGCCGCTGCCGCCAATTTGAGTACGTCGCGTCGCGAAACCGATGACACAAGCGTCAGAGTACGACAGCAACACCACCTGACACATTGACCACACGGGTCACATCTGCATCACAGTGGCGCATCGTGGGTTTGGCTCCGCTCCGCGCCGGGCAACACGATGACGCTCACGGCCTCCAGGCCGCGGCGAGCGGTCTGACGAGCGATCTCGTCGAGGAAGTGGGCGGCCGCGCTGTTGATCGATCCCGCCCAAGCACGGAACCCCTGCACGATCACGGGGTCACGCTCCAAGGACGGCTGCACGCCGCGAAGCACGCTGACCACGTCGTCGGGCAGCGGGTCGGCGAGCTGCCGGTCGATCCAGCTCTCAGCGAGTTCGGTTGCGGCCGCCCTGTCGTCGCCGAGCGCGATCACGTCGCCGGCGAGGTTGCGCAACCGGTCGAACAGCACCTGACGCCCCGGGGTTTCGGCCAATTGGGCCAGCAGGGTGCTGGCCGCCGGCGGTAGGACCATCTGCCCGAACAAGACCGGCACCGGCAAGTCCCACTCGTCGAACAGGTCGGCATACATAGTGGCGATGGGCGCGGACAGCGGCGCGGTGAGCCGCCCCATGACCCCGATGCTGTCGCGGTGGGTGGTCGCCAGCCTGCGCAGGATGTCCTCGCTGACGTCGGAGCCGGCGCAATCAGTGGCGGCGCGGGATTGGTCGATGGCCGCGATCAACTGGTCCAACCGGTCCCGCTGGCGCATCAGCAATGTTCGGTGCTCGTCGAGAACACCCGCCAACGTGGTGCGCCCACCCGCGATCAAGCGCTGGATGTCGTTGATGCTCACGCCGAGACTTCTCATCAGATCGATGCGCAGCAGGTCGAGCACCTGTTCCACGTCGAAGACCCGGTAGCCGTTGGACAGATGCTCGGCGCGCAGCAAACCGATTTTCTCGTAATGACGGATGCGACCGGAAGCGATCCCCGTCAGGGCCGTGACGTCGCCGATCAGCAACTGCTCAGCCACTCCTTGACCTTACAACTGTCGCAAGGTCTGTACTGAGCGGATGGAACGCGAGCAGCTGATCGACCTCACCCGCCGTGCCTTGAAGTTGGCGCGCGACAGGACCACCGACCTCGCCCCCGCCGAGCACCGCGTCGAAGCGACGTCCTATACGTCGGCCGGGCGCCATGACCGAGACCGGGCCATGATCCTGGCCAGTCCCCAGTTGGTCGGCTACGTCTCGGAGCTGCCCGCCCCCGGCGCCTACTGCACGAAGACGGTGATGGGCCGGTCAATCCTGCTGACCCGAACGGCCGATGGATCGGTCAAGGCGTTCGACAACGTCTGCCTGCACCGCCAGTCGCAGGTCGCAACCGGCTGCGGCAGCGCGAAGCGGTTCACCTGCCCGTACCACGCGTGGACCTACGACAACACCGGCCGGTTGGTCGGCCTGCCCGGCCGCGAGGGCTTCAGCGGCGCGGCGATCGCAAGGGCGGCGAAGCCGGCCGAAGCGGGTCGCCGCCCAACCACCGTGACCGTCAAGGCCGACGGCCTGACCGAACTGCCCGCCGTCGAATTCGCCGGATTCCTCTGGGTCGCACTGGATCCCGGGGCCAGCCTGGATGTCGCCGCACACCTGGGCCCCCTGGCCGACGAGCTCGATTCGTGGGGCATCGGGCGGTGGGCGCCATTGGGTGAGAAGGTGCTCGACTGCCCGATCAATTGGAAGCTCGCGGTCGACACCTTCTCGGAGAACTACCATTTCGCCACCGTGCATCAGCAGACGTTTGCCACCATCGCCCGCAGCAACTGCACGGTGTTCGACGCGTTCGGACCCCATCACCGATTGATCTTCCCGCTCAACACGATCCTGGCACTGGACGACGTCCCCGAAGAGCAGTGGGACCCGTTCCAGAACATGGTGGTGATCTACGCACTGTTCCCCAACATCGTGTTGTCGGTGACTATCGCCAACGGCGAGCTGTTCCGGATCTACCCCGCCGACCGGCCCGGGAGATCGATCACCGTGCACCAGAACTCGACACCGCTGGACGTTTCCGACGAATCGGTCGCCGCCGGCGCGCAGGCCGTATTCGACTACGCCCACGCCACGGTGCGCGACGAGGATTACCGACTGGTCGAACGCCTGCAGACCAACCTAGAGTCCGGCGCCCGCGACCATCTGCTGTTCGGCCGCAACGAGCCCGGCCTGCAGCATCGCCACAACGCCTGGGCCCGAGCGCTTGGCGAGTCAGCCGCTCTCGGTTGACGCGTCGGCGGATAGCACCGCCACGAGGTCGTCCAACAGCGTTGCCAGCGAGTCGGTTTGCGCGGCACGCACCGTGGTCAACAGCCCGACCGCTTCGCGTCGGCGGCCGCGGGCCAGCAGCTGCACCAGCAGTCCCGCCGCCATCTGTAGGTCCCGGTCGGCCGGTTCCATGTTCGCGACGGTGGTGGCCAGCACCTCGACCAACTCCCAGTCCCGATAGAGGGCCAGCGAGCGCTCGTTGAACGCGAAGCCGGTCACCGGCTGGCCCCACAGGGTTCCGCGGTAGCGATACGGACCCTCCATGTATTCGATGGGCAGGCCGTGCGCGGGGGCGGGCACCAGCGGCTCCCCGACGATGTCGAGTTGCATGGTGCGGCAGGTGATCCGGTGCCGGTCCGGCATGTAGCGGGCGGCCGCCTGCGGCCGCACCAATGGCTGCACCGCGTCCGGCCACCGCACGTAGCTGCTGACCGTCACTTCGACGTCTTCGGCACACTCCGGCGGCATGCCCGGGTCCGGATGGCTCGTCGTCACACCCGTAAACGGCTGCAGCGCATTGCCATTGGTGCGGTCGAACTGCCGCCAGATGCTCAGGTCCACGCCGTTGTCGAAATTGATGGTGCGCCATTCGTGGGATCTGGCCCGCGGGTCTCCCCCGGTCCCTCCGCCGCCGGCGTATTTCGGGAACCACTGCCGGTCGATGTGCCCGCTGCTGCCGGAAACCTGCTGGACGAGGTCGCCCCAGCGCAGGGTGCCCGTCATCGCCATGCCGGTCTGGAAATACGAGTAGGTTTCGGTCTGGCCGAAGCAGCAGATCTTCCCGTTGTAGGTCGACGCACCCACCGGTGTCGGTGCACGCGTTGGTGTCACGGCCAGGTCCAGCCGCATGGGCCGACCCGACTGGTCCTCGCCGACCAGGCTGACGCGGTACGTGTAGGGCAGCAGCTCTCCGTCGCCATCGCGGCAGGCGGTCCACGACGCGGTGCCCGCCGCGCTGGAGTAGTGGATGTCGAGATGGCCCGGGGCCAATGTCAGCTTGCGCCGCGCCCCGGGTTCGAGGTTCGCCGGCGGCATGTCGTAATCCGTGAAGGTGCCGTAATCGCCGGTGTCCAGATCGAAGAGCGCCATCGTGTAGAAATCGGCGACCAGGGTGCCACCGGGCCGGTTCTTGTTGAAGATGGTCAGGAAGGCAAACGACCGGTCGGTCTCGGCGGCATCGAGCTGCCCGGCGATGAACCAGGTGTCCGACTCCTGATCCGGGTGTTCGCCCTCGGCGGCGGGGAAATCCAGTTGGCTGTCGCCGGGCACCAACTGGAACGGGTAACTACGCCAATCGCTGGTCATATCGGCCCTCGCTGCTTTTTTCGCTATGTTAGCGTCAATAGAGAAATCCCGGTCACTGGCTACTTGCGCCCAACCCTCGAGGAAGTGCCCGATGACAGAAAACTCTGGCCACCGGTCTTATGACGAACTCTTCATCGGGGGTCAGTGGCGCAAGCCCGCCAACCCCCAACAGCTCGCCGTCATCTCCCCACATTCCGAAGAACCGGTCGGCCATGTCCAGCTGGCCGGCCCCGAGGACGTGGACGCCGCCGTCGCCGCCGCGCGGCACGCCTTCGACCGCGGGCCGTGGCCGCGGATGACCCATGCCGAGCGGATGGCCAAGGTCGAACAGCTCGCCGCGATCTACGCCGGCCACATCGAGGAGATGGCCGACCTGATCACCGACGAAATGGGCTCGCCGCGCAGTTTCAGCCGAATGGGCCAAGCGGCGGCCGCGGCGTCGCTCATCCATCTGGCGCTGGCCGCCGCGCGAGAGTTTCCGTGGGAGGAACGGCGCCAGGGTGTGCTCGGCGAAGTGCACCTGCGCAGGGCCCCGGTCGGCGTGGTCGGCGCGATCGTTCCGTGGAACGTTCCGCAGTTCCTGATCATGCCCAAGCTGATCCCGGCGTTGATCGCGGGCTGCACGGTCATCATCAAGCCCGCGCCCGAAACCCCTTTGGACGCTTTGTGGTTGGCGGAAATGATCGAGCAGCTGGACCTGCCCGAGGGGGTGGTCTCGGTGTTGCCCGGTGGACCCGAGATCGGTGAGGCGCTGGTGCGCCATGCCGGTGTGGACAAGATCGCGTTCACCGGCTCCAGCGGCGTCGGGCGCCGCATCGCGGCGCTGTGCGGTGAACAGCTCAAGCGGGTGAGCCTGGAACTCGGCGGCAAGTCCGCCGCGATCATTCTCGACGACGCCGACATCGGCAAGACCGTCGCCGGATTGAAGACCGCCGGCCTGATGAACAACGGCCAGGCGTGCGTCGCCCAGACCCGCATCCTGGTCAGCGATCGGCGCCACGACGAGGTCGTTGACGCGCTGGCCGACATGATGTCGGCCCTCAACGTCGGCGATCCGGCCGATGACGCCACCGACATCGGACCCCTTGTCGCGCAACGACAACAACGTCGCGTCCAGGACTACATCAAGTCGGGCCAGGCCGAAGGCGCCCGCGTGGTCCTCGGTGGCCAGGACAGCCCGTCAACACGTGGCTGGTATGTGCAGCCAACGCTGTTCGCCGACGCCACCAACGACATGCGCATCGCCCGGGAGGAGATCTTCGGTCCGGTCCTGACCGTGCTGCGCTACCGCGATGAGGACGACGCCATCCGAATCGCCAACGAGAGCGACTACGGCCTGGCCGGGTCGGTGTGGACCTCCGACATCGCACACGGCCTGGAAATCGCGGCGGGCGTGCGCACCGGCACGTACGGCATCAACATGTACACGCTTGATATCGGCGCCCCGTTCGGTGGGTTCAAGCAGTCGGGCATCGGGCGCGAGTTCGGCCCGGAGGGCCTCCACGAATACGTCGAGCTGCAGACGCTGGTATGCAAAGGGCAGCTCCCGCCGCTATGAGGTCTTCGATCGCCACGACGGGTCACGGCCGAGACGCGCGAGAAGCTTTGCCTGCGCATCGCCTTCGTCAGGCACCGCAACCGGAACGCTGAACATCCCCGACGAGCTCAGGGCCCGCGGGTCAGCAGGCAGGCCGTCGTAGAACTGCCGGCACCATGCGGGATCCAGCCGATCGTCCGCCCCACCGCGCGAGCGAGATCCCACGTGTGCACCAGGACATCGCGCGTCAGGTTCGGCATCAACCTGTACGCGTCCAGCTGAGTCATTCTGCCGGATTCGAAGGCCGCCCTCAGCGCGTCGTAAGTCAGTTGCCATCGCGCCTGCGGATCGTCTCGCGGTCGGTCCGGCTTCAATTGCAAGGGACGCAACACAAGTACGTCATGGAAACCGATCACGTGCTCGAGCACTCCTCGCGCATCCCATTCTTCGCATGGGGAGCGCCGATCCCACCTGCCATGCGCCGATCGGACGGCCTCGCCGAACCGTCGGCAGACCGCGAGATGCAGTGCGGCTACCTCGTCATCGGCCACTTGCTGGCATCTGCAGGGTGAGCTCGACCGGGCAGCACAGCGCGCCGTGCTGATTGGTCACCTGGATCTCGATGTCGACGAGGCAACGGGGCGGGTCCACCGAGTCGTCGCGACGCTTGGCCACCGCGCGTCCCCGGCCGACCATCGTGTCGCCGGCATACACCGAGCCCGCCAGCCTCAAGGAGCGCCGCACCACCCGGCTGCTCGGGCCGGCCCAATCGGTCGCGACGCGGTCGGCGAAGCCGGCGAGGTGCATCGTGTTGACGTAGATCGTCGGATTGCCCTGGCGCTGCGCGTATTCGGGGTCGAAGTGGCCCGGGAAGTAGTCCCACGTCGCTCCCGCGTTCTCCACCACTCGCTGGTAACTGATGTGGTCAACCACCTCGGGCAGGTCGACGGGAACGGTGATCTCGTTGAAGTCCAGGTCGTCGCCGGTCACGGGGATGCTCCGGGCGTGAAGCGGAACAAGGTGTTCCGGCAGGTGGCGACCAGCGTTCCGTCCTGGCGGCGGTAGGTCTCCAGCGTCTCGACGAAATGACCCACGCCCAGCCGCGTCCGCTTCTCCGGCGACACCGACACCAGCTCCTCGACGACGGTAAGGACGTCGCCCTCAACGATGGGCAACACGAACTCGACATCATTGGCCGCGTTGATGAACGTGGTGCCCGGCAGCGGCACTCGCAGCACCAGCGACGCCTCCGGCGGCCTGCCCTGCGGCTGCCACGGCGGAGGGATCAGCCAACCCATCAGCAAGGCCGGCGGCGCCAGCAGACCTCCCCATTTCCGGTGGGCGAATTCGGCGTCCCAGTAGGACCGATTGCCGTCGTGGACCATCGCGGCGAACAACTGGATGCGTGCACCGCTGACCGCCGTGGCCGCGGTGCGCGGCTCGCTCGTCGCGCCGACCATGCGCAGCGCGTCTTCATAGGTGCCGAAGGCCAGCTGGTAACCGAGGTCCGGGTCCACGCGGCTCACATAACGAGCGGGTGCCGACTGGGCACCGAATCCCATTGCAGCGCACGGGAAGTGAAGTACCAGCCACCACGCTCGTAGATCAGTGTGTCCCGGAATACCCCCGTGGCACGCAGCGTGGTGTCGCCGTACATGCTGGCGAAAAGCAAGACGACGCAACGCTGGACGGCGTTGACCCCGTCGACCCGGATCTCGTGGTCGACCGTCACCAGCCGTTGTCCGTCGCCGCCGTCGAACGCCGCACGCAGATCGTCGAACGTGTCGCCATCACGTTGGTAGGTGGCGCCGGCGTGGCGGAACGTGGCAATCCAGCGCTCGCGGTCGTCCTCGGAGTACGCCCGGTTGTGCCGGGCGTTCAGATTGAGGATGGCAGCGCGGCCCGTGGCGGCCTGCAGCATTTGCTGTTCCTGATAGGACATGGTCATTTCGGTCTCCAGCCTCTCCCGGGAAACGACTGCCAACGAGCGGACGGATGCAACGGTAAAGTCACTTGCCGACTAACACGTAACATTAACGTAACTTACCGGCTAACGATATAGCCCTGAGCTTCACGATCCCACGCCTCTCGAGTCACCCCCCGCTCGCGCAACAAGTCCTTACGTATCCGCCCGATGACAGTTTTCGGGAGTTCGCTGACGGTCTCCACGTATCGGGGCACGCAGAAGTACGGCATCCGCGCCGAGCAGAAATCGAGCAGCTCGGCGTAATCCACTGTGGCCCCGGGTCGCAACGTCACGATCACCAGAATGTCGTCTTCACCCAACGCGCTGGGCACCCCGACCGCGGCGGCTTCCGCCACGGCGGGATGGCTCGTGACCACGGTTTCCACCTCGACCGAGGAGACGTTTTCACCGCGCCGGCGAAGCGAATCTTTTGTGCGGTCGACGTATGTCAGGTTTCCCTCCGCGTCGAGCCGGCCGACGTCGCCGGTGCGAAACCATTCCGGGTGTGAAATGACCCGCATGCCTTGCGCGACATAGCCTTCGCTCATCACGTGCGGGTACCGGGGCCGGCAGGCGATTTCCCCTGCCGCGCCGGCGGGCACCGGGTCACCGCCTGCGTCGACGATCCGCACGTCGAAATTCGGATTGGGCCGGCCCGATGTTCCGGGAACCCCTTCGTCGGCCAGGGCCTTGACGGCGATCGGAAACGCCTCGGTCATCCCGTACATCGTGACGATGCGGCAGCCGTAACGCTTTTCGATCTCGCGATAAGCCTTGGCGTCGATCGGAGCCGCCGAGATGAACCGCAACGGCAACTGGGCGTCACGCGGATCCGCGGGCAGGTTATGCAACATCGACACCATCGCGCCGGCGCCGGCGAAGCCGACGGCACCGCGGGCGCGGATGTCGTCCCACACCTCGGCGGGGTGAAACGCTTGCGCCAGCACCGTCGTCGCGCCGAGCAGCATCGGGGCGAGCACGCTGGGGGCGGCGCTCAGGTGAAACAGCGGCATCGCTGTCCACAGCACCTCCCCGGCGCGCAATTCCCAGGCCGACGCGACCGTCGCGGCCACCGTGAACAGGTAAGGCCAGGTCGTGGCAACCGCTTTCGAAGACCCGGTGGTGCCCGACGTATAGAAGAGACAGCCCACGTCGTCCGCCGCCGCGTCGACGTCTGCGACCGGAGGGGCGCCGCCTCGGCTCAACTCCGCGTCAAGTGAATCACCTTGCAGCACAACGGTCGGCGCGATCTTTAACGCCCCGGCAACCTCGTCTACCCGGGGCCGGCGGCCGGCGTCGGTCAGGATCACCTTGGCCTCCGACAGCCGCAGGGCGTGCAGCAGGAAATCCCCTTTGTTCGCGGCATTGACGGCCGCGCTGACCCCGCCGATGCGCGCCGCTCCCAACCAGAAGTAGACCCATTCCGGGCAGGTTCCGGTGAACAACGCCACGCTATCGCCGCGGCCGACACCTAACGCGGTGAGTATGTTCGCGGCTGCGCAGGAGCGCTGCCGCATCTGCTCGAAGGTCACGTCAACGCCGGCGATCGACATCATCACCCGGTCGGGATACTGCTCGGCCCGCCGGTCGAGCACGGCCGGGACCGTGAAACTTTCGACGCCGAAGTCGGCGGGCCCGGGAGGTCCGCTCCGGTCGGGACTCATGAGACTTCCAGGGGCTTTCGCTCAGGCTTTCGCGGCCGCCGGGTCGGGCTCACCGTCGGCCGTGTACCCGAAGTCGGACGGCGACGGCTGCGTGCCCGGGTAGAAGCGGTGCGCCCAGCGGCGAAGGGCGGCATAGTCGTGCGCCTCTTCGGGAGCCAGGTTCGGCTTCTCCAGGTACTTCATGTTCTCCCACGTGAAGAAGTCCTGCTTGATCACCTCTTGCTGCAGCGCCAGGAACTTGGCCGCGCGACCGGTCGGCGCGTCACCGGTGTCGCCGGGCTCGCGGACGGACGCCTGCGTGTAGAAGTAATCGGTGTAGTCCTCGTCGACCGGCGTCTGCCCGGTCACCTGAACCGTGGCCACCAGCTCGCTGGGGAAGCGGACGACCCCCAGCCCCAGCGAGTAGTTGTCGTAGATGATCTTGGCGTCGACCGGCCCATTGGGAGTCAGCCAGGTCGACGCGCGGCCGCCGCCGAAATGCGCGTTGACGGTCGCGTGCAAGTGGTAACCGGACACCTCGAACGACGCGGTGGTGGCCGGGTTGGCGGCCTTGTGGACGTATTGCACGTGATACGGGTCCGCGGCGTTCTCGATGATCATCTGCGGGTGCACCTTGACCCGGTTGATCATCTGCGTGTGCGGGTGCAGTGGGTAGTACTCGTTCGTTTCCAGCTCGGGCAGCACCGGGGGTTGCCAGTACGGCGGCCGCCCGTGCCGCTCGTGCCACACCAGCACGAAGCCGTACCACTCCATGCTCGGGTACGTGCGGATGCGGACGTTGTTCTTGCACCCGATCTTGCTGTACGGGATCAGCGCATTGCTGCCGTCGCCACGCCAGCGCCAGCCATGCCACGGACAGACGATGTTCTCGCCTTCTACGGTGCCGCCGACGGCGAGGTTTGCGCCGAGGTGCTGGCAGTAGGCGTCCATCACGTGCACCTGGCCGGACTCGGTGCGGAAGATGACGAGTTCCTCACCGAAGTAGTGGGCGCGCTTGACCTGACCGGCGGTCAGGTCCGATCCGAAGGCGACGATGAACCAGCCCGTCGGGAACCGATACGTCGACAGGGCAATGCCCGACTGCCCGAACTCGCGTTCCGATGGATCCCCGGCCGAATCCGACGCCGGGTCAGTAATTGTGTGCGTCACAAACTCTCCATATCCCGCCCAGACCAAGGCGAGCCGAGCGCAACTTGGCCGCCCTTCACTCACCGCGGTTCGACGACGAGGTCTATTTTTACTACTTAAGCATTGAACGTCAACGCGGCAGCAGACGCGCCCGGGCAGAGCGGAGTTTCAGATGACGGCTGCGGCAGTGGACCTTTCCGATTTCGCCCTGTGGCGCAACGGGTTTCCCGACGAATTGTTCACGGACTTGCGCCGCAACCGGCCACTTTTCCGCCACGACCTGACCCCGGGCGTCGCCAAGACGGTCCAACGCCAGTTCTGGGTGGCCACCAAGCACCGGCACGCGGTCCGGCTGCATCGCGATGTCGAGTCCTTCACCGCGGTCGACGGCCCGCTCATCCAGCCGGTGGGGATGTTCTCGTCGTACCCCACCATCATCAACATGGACCCGCCCGGGCTGAACAAGCGCCGCAAGCTGATCTCGAACGCATTCAATCCGCGGGCGATCGCCAAGCTCGAGGACGGCATCCGGGCGAGGGCCGCGCGCCTGATCGACCACCTGCTCGCCGAGGGCGGCGGTGATTGGATCGAGGACGTGGCCGACGCCCTGCCGATGACGGTCATCGGCGACATCATCGGCATACCGGAGGACGACCGACCCCGAATCTTCGACGGCCTGGACCGCATATTGAAGGCCAACTCACCGGAGGTGCAGCTGAGCCGGCAGGACGAAACCGACCTCTACGCCAACATCTTCGGGTACGCGATGGACCTCACCGCCGAGAAACGACGCAATCCCACCGACGACATCTGGAGCACGTTGGCGACCGCGGTGATCACCGGCGAAGACGGTGATCACTTCAGCTTGCCGCCTCACGAACTCGAATTCTTCTTCTTCGTGCTGGCGTTCGCCGGCAGCGACACCACCAAGAATGCGCTGGCCATCGGGCTGCAGGCATTCGTGGCGAACCCGGAGCAGATCGATCGCTATCGCGAGCAGGAAGCCCTGCGGCCCAGCGCCATCGAGGAAGTATTGCGCTGGGCGTCACCGGTCGCATACTGGACGCGTACCGCGAAGGTGGACGTCGAGATGGACGGCCAGCGCATCGCGAAGGGCGAGCGGGTGGTGTCGATGCTGCGTTCGGCCAACCGCGACGAGGAGGTCTTCGAATCTCCGTTCACCTTCGACATCGGTCGTCAGCCGAACCCGCAGGTGGCCTTCGGTGGCGGCGGGCCGCATCACTGCCTGGGCGCCATGCTGGCGCGCGCGGAACTGCGCGCCGTGTTCGACGAACTGTTGCTGCGGTGCGACAACATCGCCCTCGGCCCGGCGAAGGTGGCTTATCCGAACCTGACCACGAACATGTCGATTTACGACGAAATGTCGATCTCGCTGGGCGAACGCACATCATGATTGCCCGACTTACTCGCGCCGTCCCCGTGCCCGCCGTCAGGCGCTGATCCCTCAGTCGATCAGCCGCAGCGCGGCCTTGGGGCACTGGTCCACCGCGGCGCGCACATCGATCTCCAGCCGCGGCGGCACGGGCCCGTCCGCGATCTGCACCACGTCCTCGTCCCCCAGCTCGAAGACTTCCGGTGCCAGCGATTCGCAGAAGCCGTTGGCCTCACAAAGGTTTTCGTCAACCGTCACGCGCATCAGATGCCCTCCACTTCTCACAACCCCTTGGGTCGGGTCCCGATCACCCCGCTGGTTGCGAGGCGCGTCAGTTCTTCGTCGGTCAACCCGCACCGCTCGCGCAGTATCTCTTCATTGTGCTCGCCCAGCCGCGGCGGTGGCCGCAGCAACCACCTGTCCTGGCCGGCCAACTGGGCGAACGGCGGGCACGGATAGAGACCGGCGCCGGTGCTGGGGTGATCCAGGGTCTCCAAGAATCCCCGATGGCGCAATTGGGGATTCTCGATGACCAACGACGGCGACACCACCGGTGCGGCGGGGATGCCGGCGGCGGCCAACCGCTCCACCGCCGGGTCGAGGGGTTGGCGGGCGAACCAATCCGCCAGCCGGCGATCGACGTCGTCGGCCCGCTGTCGCCGCCCGGCGACGGTGGTCAGCTCCTCGTCGCACCACGCCGGTCGATCCATCACCTCGACCAGGGCACGCCATTGCCGGTCGTCGCGCACGGTGACCGCAATCCAGTCGTCGTCGCCCGCACACCGGTAGATGTTTTGGATCGAGTCGCCGTGACCGCGGTTGCCCCGCCGGGTCAGGGTTATCCCGAAGACCTCGGATTCGATCGCCTGTATCGCGGTGGCGTTCAGCACCGTTTCGAGCATCGGCAGCTCGAGTTGGAGCCCCGACCCGGTGCGTTCGGCGAAATTCAGCGCGGCCAACACAGCGAACGCCGCGTGCACACCGGCCAGCGGATCGCAAGCCCCGCGCGGTGTGACCGGCGGAGTCTCGGGCAGCCCGGTCACCCAGGCCAGCCCGGCGATCTGCTCCATGGTGGGGGCGAATCCGACGCGGTCCCGCCACGGTCCGTCCAGCCCGAACGCGGGCATCCGGGCGACGACGAGCTTGGGGTTGACGTTCAGCAGCGCATCGGCCGTCAGGCCGAACTGGTCCATCACGCGCGGGGAGAAGTTCTCGATCACCACGTCGGCGCCGGCGGCCAGCTCGGTGAACAGGCGGCGCCCGTCTTCGGAGCCCAAATCCAGTGTGACGGAACGCTTGTTGGTGTTCATGGCGTGGAAGACCCAGCCGTACTCCCACCAATCGTCGACGTCGGTGCGCATGCCGCCCGAGTATCGAATGCCGTCGGGGCGCTGTATCGACTCCACCTTGATGACGTCGGCGCCGAACGCGGCCAGCAGGTGGGTGGCCGCAGGACCGGCCCAGAACGCGGTCAGGTCGACGATGCGCACACCCGCCAGGGGTAGCCCGACCGGCGTCGCGGCCGCCGCGGATTCGCTTCGGGGCCAAACGGTCTCGTCGTAGGCCTCGCCGAGCGCTGGGGCGGCCCGTGGCGGGGCGGGCGCGCAAGCTGACATCAACCAGGGTGGCCGGGGCTGCTGGAAGCCGGCGGGGTTGCGGACGAACGCCCCGCGCTCGGTCACGTATTCCATCTCCCGGATCGTCGAGCCGTTGCCCAGCGCCGCGATGGGCAGCCGGAACAGTTGGCCGAGTTCGACGATTTCCTCGACGGTGCGTTCGGCCAGCCATGGGCCGATCTGTTCGCGGATCAGGTCACGATAGGCCCACCTGCCGATCTGGAAGCGGAGCTGTTCGATCTCCTCGAGCTGCGGGCATTCGACCATGGCAAGGAAGTCGAGCCATTGCTGGCCGGTGACCATGGTGATCCCGACGTACCCGTCCTTGGCGGGCTCGATCGATGGCACTTCGAGCGTCCGGCGGATCGGGGGCACCCGCAGCAGCTGGGAGTGCAGCCATTCGCTGCTCTGCATCGCGGTCAACGCCTCGAGCATGGAGAGATCGAGGTGCTCACCGGGGCCACCGCGCTCAACACGGCGGCGCACGGCCAGTACGCCGAACGCGGCGTAGACGCCGCCCATGTACTCCCCCAGGTCGCCGCCGATCGCGATGGGCGGCCCCGCCGGATCGCCGCGGAAGCCGGGCGAGCCCGCCCAGGCCTGCAGGGTGAATTCGCTGGCGGCACGGTCGGCGTACGGTCCGGTCCAGCCGAAGTCGGAGATCGTGACGATGATTGCGCGCGGACAGTCTGCCATCAGCCGCTGCGGGTCAACGCCCAACGCCGCGGCCTGCTCCCGGCCGGCAGTGACCACCACCACGTCCGCGGCGGACAGTTCGGCGGAGAAGCGCCCCACGTCGGGCGGGTAAGTCATGCTGCGCTTGCCGGCATTGAGGTAGGCGAAGAACGGCGAGCTCTCCCCGTCCGGCACCGGCGATCCGGTGGCGGAATACCGGCGGAGCCAATCGCCTTGCGGCGGTTCAATTTTGCACACCTGCGCCCCGGCGTCGACCAGCAGCTTCCCGCAGTAACTGCCGGCGATCCGGTCACTGATCTCGACGACACGCAGGTCGTGCAGCGGTGTGGGCCGGCTGTCGGACCGCTCGCTCACTTACACCCGCCCTCCCGATCGACACGCGATCGAAGAAGCTGTTTATACCAGTACTGCTAAAATAGCTAAGCCAACGAGTTGCTATGCATCGAGGATCGGATGACCGCCTTGGGAATTGGGAGCGACGCCCGTCGCCGATTGTCGGCGCCGCGGATCGCAGAAATCGTAGCCGACGAGTTGCGCCGCCAGATCATCAACGGTGACCTCGCCGACGGCGATCTCTTGCCGCGTCAAGAGGTGCTCGTCGAGCAGTTCAACGTGAGTCTGGTTTCCCTGCGCGAAGCGCTGCGGATTCTGGAAACCGAGGGCCTCGTTTCGGTGCGACGGGGAAATCGTGGGGGCGCCGTTGTGCACGCCCCGGCGAAGACCAGCGCCGCGTACATGCTCGGGCTCTTACTGCAGAGCGAGTCCGTAGCGGTCGCCGACCTCGGCATGGCCTTGCAGGAACTCGAGCCCGCCTGCGCCGCGCTGGCCGCCCGCCGGCCGGACCGGGCGGACACCTTGGTCCCAGAGCTCAACCGGGTCAACGACTCCATGGCCGAGAACATCGAGGACGGCGGGCTGTTCACCGAAATCGGCCGTGAATTCCACGATCTCGTGGTCCGCCGCTGTGGAAACCACACCATCATCGCGGTGGTCGGCAGCTTGGAGACGCTGTGGACCAGCCACGAACAACAGTGGGCGGACGAGAGCGCGGCACGAGGCACCTACCCCTCGCTGGCCCAGCGCCGCGCGGTGCTCAGCACCCACGTCAAGCTGACCGAGACCATAGCGGAGGGCGACGTCGACCGGGCGCGCCGCATCGCGGGCCGCCATCTCGCCGACACCCAGACCTACGTGCTCTCCGGTCGGCACGATCAACGAATTCACGCGCTGTCGCCGCAGGCATTGTCGCGGACGCGGGATTTCCGCCAAACCTGAGAGGCAGCCCGTGAGAACCGCATTGGTCACCGGCGGCAGCGGCGGGATCGGCAAAGGGTGCGGTCGCAAGTTGGCCGAGCTGGGTTACGACGTGGTGCTGGCGGCGCGTCGCGAGGCCCCGTTGCGCGCGGCGGCCGAGGAGATCGGCGCGCGCCACATCGTGGCCGATGCCTCGGATCCGGACGGATTCGCTGCCGCGACAAGCGCATTGGAGACGATCGACCTGGTCGTCCACGCCGCCGGCACGCTGGGTGGAACGTACGCGCGCAAACAGACGTTCGAGCAGTGGCGGACCATCATCTCGGCCAATCTGGATTCGTGCTTCGTGGTGACCGCCGCCGCCCTGCCCCGGATGCGCGCGGGTTCGCGGTTCGTGTTCATCTCGTCGTCGGCGGCGCACGAACCGATGATGGCGCGAACCGCCTACTCGGCGTCCAAAGCCGGGATGAACGCCTTCGCCCGGGCCTTGGCGCTGGAAGTCGACCGTGACGGCATCAGCGTCCACATCGTCACCCCGGGCCCGGTGGAAACCGAGATGCTTTCCGACGTTCCCTTCGAGATGTACGCCATCCAGGTCTCGGATGTGGCGGAAGCGGTGGCCTGGCTGGACACCGTCGACCCGTCGGTCGACCTGCCGGAGATCCGGCTCAGCGCGGTCCAGCGCGGACCGTTCGCCCGGCCGCCGGTCGTTCCCACGGAAGCGCGGCGGCGCGCAGAGCAACGGGGTTGACGGCTACGGCGCCGGGAACGCTTTGATCACCGTTTCGCCGAACTCGTGCAGGGAATCGGGAACGGCGAAATCGGCGAACCACACGTAGAACCGCTCGACGCGCTGGGACGCCAGCCCGGTGAAGTGGCCGATGAGTTCGTCGGCATCGCCACACACCAGCCCCGCGCCCAGGTTGCCGAACCGCCGCGTGCTGACCTCGCGCACCGCGTCGGGGTCGGTACCCGATCGTACGAATCCCACCATCTGCTGAACGGAGAGCCGGGCCGTGCCGGCCGCCGGGGCCAGCGTGGGCAACTTGTCGAGGTGGTTCGCCGGCAGGTTCCACCAATCCGCGTATCTGCGAACGAGTTCCATCATCCGGCGCCCGGTGCCGCCCAGGACCAGCGGTATGGGATGGGACCTCGGCGGGGCTTGCGGAGCCGAGCCGGCGTCCGGATCGTCACCCCAGTATTGCCGCAGCAGCGCCAGGTGCCGATCCAGCTGCTCGACCCGGGCGACCGCGTCCTGCTGGCCGACGGCGAATCTGGTGAACTCCGCGGGCCAGGACCCCGCACCGAGGCCCAGGTCGAACCTGCCCTCCGATGCGTCCGACAGGGTGACGGCTTGTTTGGCCAGCACGGCGGGGTGGCGGAAGGCATCACAAAGCACCAGATGGCCGATGCGCAGCCGCTCCGTCTTGGCCGCCACCCAACTCGCAATGCCCATTGCCTCCCAAATGCTTTCATCGGGCAGACCGGGCGCCTCGAGATGATCGATGAACGCCATGCCGTCGAAGCCACTGGCCTCGGCGTGGCGTGCCCGCTCCACGATGTCCGTCGCCGACAGCCGCACCTGCGGCAGGAACACATACCACTCGACCATGCACCCACCTATGCGCTTGTTCCTGTGCGATTGCGACAGGGCCGCTAGTTTACTATTTTTATTATGTTAGGGGTCTTATGGATGTCGGACTGAATTCGGAGCAGTTGTCGCTGCGCGACTCGGTGCGCGACGTCCTACGCACCGAGTGCCCGCCCGACGCCGCCCGCCAGGCGATGACGGATCCGGAGCGGTGGCGCACGCTGTGGAAGACGGTGGTCGATCTCGGTTGGACGGAACTGGCCGCGCCCGGGGCCGGCGACTACGGACCGGTCGAGCTCGCGGTAGTGCTCGAGGAATGCGGTGCCGCCATCGCGCCGATCCCGTTGTTGAGCAGTGTCGGCCTGGCCGCCGGTGCGCTGCGGGGCACGGGTCTCGACGCGGTTCTCGACGACATCGCCGGCGGCGCCGTCGCCACCCTGGCCGTGCACCCCAGGGGATCTCGGCTGCCCGGGGTGCCGATGACCCTGCGCGGCGGGCGCCTGCGCGGCCGCGCGGTCGCGGTCCCCAACCTGACCCGCTCCGAGCTGCTCGTCACGCTGGCGCGCGCCGACAGCGGCCCTGATGGCACAGTGGTGGCGGTCGCGCGCTGCGGCGACGGGGTGACCGTGATCGCGGGCGAATCGACGGATCCCGCGCACCCGCTGGCAGAGGTCGAGGTCGACGCAGAGCCGTTGGCTACCGCGCCTGTCGATATCGAAAGCGCGTTGACGGCGCCGTTGGTGGCCGCGGCAGCCGACCTGGTAGGCACGGCGAGCGCAGCCTTGCACCGCGCCGTGGAGCATGCCAAGACGCGTCGTCAGTTCGGCACCCCGATCGGCGCGTTCCAGGGGATCAAGCACGCGCTCGCCGACAACTACGTCGGCCTGGAGCGCGCCCGCAGCCTCACCTACGCCGCAGCCGCCCGGCTCGGCGATCCGGCCACGACGCCCGCGGACGCCTGGACCACTGCGGCGCTCGCCAAGGCGGCGGCCGGCGACGCGGCCGCCAATTGTGCGAGAACCGCGGTCCAAGTGCACGGAGCGCTCGGGCAGACCTGGGAGCACGACGCCCACCTCTATGTCCGCCACGCCTGGCAGGCCGCCGCGATGCTGGGCGACAGCCGCGTGCTCTATCACGAGGTGGGCCGCCGTTTCGCGGGAGGCGCGGCATGACCGCGGTCATCGACGAATTCGGCACCTGGTTGAGCGAGTTTCTGCCGAAGGACTACTACGAGAATTATCGCGAGTACCGCTGGGACCTGAAGCTGCGGCGCGATTACCAGCGCGCGGCCTTCGAGGCCGGATGGATACAGCCGACCTGGCCGCGCGAACACGGCGGCCGATCGCTGGGTCTGCGCGATGCGATGGAGGTCCGGCTCGAGGCGGCGCTGCGGTCCGCGCCCAAGCTGCCCAACATCGCGGGCCCCAATGTGGCCGCACCCGGCATCCGTCAGTTCGGCACCCCCGCCCAGATCGACCGCCTGCTGGCTCCCCTGCTGCGCGGTGACGAATGGTGGGCGCTGGGAATGTCGGAACCGGAAGCCGGATCCGATTTCGCCGGCCTGCGCACGCGCGCCGAACGCGACGGAGACGTGTTTCGGGTCAACGGCCACAAGATCTGGACCACCCAAGCCCACGAGTCGCGCTGGTGCACCCTGTATGCCCGCACCGATCCGGAGGCACCGAAACATCGGGGCATTTCCTGCCTGATCCTGGACCTGCATTCGGCGGGGGTCCGCATCGAGCCCATCCGCATGGCGTCGATTTCCGACGAGACATTCTGCGAGGTCTTCCTCGACGATGTCGAAGTTCCGATGGAAAACCTGCTGGGCCCGCTCCACGGCGGGTGGAACGTCGCGCTGTCGTCGTTGCACCACGAACGCCAGATGATCTGGATCATGAACTGGGTCGAGATCAAGCGCGGACTCGAATCGGTACGCAGGGCACAGCCGACCGCGGATATCTGCACCGAGCTCGGTTCCCTGCTGGCCGATGCCGAAGCGTTGCGGGCCACCGGATACCGCGCCCTGGGCAACGAATTGGCGGGCCGGCCGAGCCCCGAAGCGGACACCATGAAGCTGTTGGGATCGATTACTTTGCAACGTGTTTGGGAGCTTGCCGCCGTTGCCGAAGGGACGCAGTCGCTCAGCGACCCGGATCTGCTCTTCGAACGCCAGGACGCGCTGGCCGCGACCATCTACGGCGGAACATCGGAGGTCCAGCGCAACATCATCGCCGAGCGGCTGCTCGGGCTGCCGAAGGGATGACGACGATGGATTACGACCTCGGCGATGACGCCGCACAACTGCGAAACCACCTGCGCGAGCTGGTATCCAACCACATCCCCGCCGACTTCCTGGGCGCCTGTACCGAGAACCCGCAGGATCTCGCCACCACCGAGACGTTCTGCAAATTGTTGGCCGCCGAAGGCCTGCTGGCGCTCGCGTGGCCGAAAGAGCATGGCGGCGGCGGTGGCTCGGTGTGGCAGCAGACGGTGCTGCGCGAGGAGATGTGGGCCCAGCACGAGCCCCGCGGTCCCCAATACATGGGGATCAACTGGGTGGGCCCGGCACTGATGCGCTACGGAACCGCCGAACAGAAGGCCAAGCACCTGGCCGCCATCGCCGCCGGCGACGTAATCTGGTGCCAGGGTTTTTCCGAGCCGGAGGCCGGCACCGACCTCGCCTCGTTGCGTACCCGTGCCGTGCCGGACGGAGACGGCTGGCGCATCACCGGACAAAAGGTGTGGACGTCGTACGCGTTGATGGCGTCCTGGTGTGTGCTGGCGGCCTGCACCGACCCCGAGGCCCCAAAGCCTAGGCGGCTCACACTCTTTCTGATTCCGATGGATCGGCCCGGCTTCACGGTCCGGCCTATCGGGTCGATGCTGGGGCCGCATCACCTCAACGAGATGTTCCTCGACGACGTGCAGGCGTTCCCCGGTGATGTTCTCGGCGAGGTGGGCGACGGCTGGCGGGTCATGCGCGAGGCGCTGGCATTCGAGCGTGTGGGCATCGCCCGCTACGCGCGCTGCGAATCGTTGCTCGAGCGGATGAGGACCCAGCTCGGCGACGATTGGGGCGCGCTTCCCGAATCGCTTCGCTCGCGGTGGGTGCGGGCGCTTGTCGATCTACGGGTGGCCCGGCTGCTCGCCTATCGAGCCGTGTCGCTGCAAGATGACCCGTCGGCGGGCGCGGCGGCCAGTGCGGCCCGCATCGCCACCACCACGTGCGACCAGCAGGTCGCCGAGCTACTTTTCGACGTGTTGGGCCCGGTCGCGCTGGACAGCGGCGCCGGCGCCGCGCTGCACGGGGCGATCGAAGACCATTGGCGTTACGCGCAGGCCGCAACCGTGGCATCGGGCACCATCGAAGTGCAGAAGATGTTGGTGGCCCGGGACGTGTTGGGAGAGCACCGGTGAAAACTGATCTGCCACAAGACATCAGCGACTTCGCTGCGGTCGCGGCCAAGCGGTTGGGTCGGCTGGGCGGGCCGCAGGCAGCGTTGCGCGCCGAAGCCGACGACGGCATCCGGGACGCGGCGCGGATGGCATTGGCCGAGGTCGGCGGGTTCGAGCTCGATGTCCGATCGGCGCCCGACGACCTGCTCGCCGCGGCCGTGCTGTGCCGCGCCGCCGGCGCTACGGCGTTGCCCTATCCCCTCGTCGAAGAGTTGCTGGCGATCGACGGCGCCCGCCTTGCCCTGGTCGATCCCGATGCGCCGCGCATCGACCATGGCGACCTGCCCGGTGACTGGATCGCCGCCGACCTCGACGGCACCCGGTATCAGCCGCGGCCGGCTTCGCGGACCAACGCCAAGCTCGGTCCGTTCCTGGTGCCCGCTTCCCTCGGTGAACCCGATGGAACTGTTCCGGCCGGCGACGTTAACCTTCATCTCGTGCTGGGATCATGGCGGATTCTGGGATCGGTGCAGCAGGCGCTGCAAATCGTCACCGATCATGTGCGCGCCCGAATTCAGTTCGGTAAGCCACTGGCGGACTTTCAGGCCGTCCGCTTCGCCGTGGCGGAGGCCGCGGTCGCGGTGCGCGGACTGCACGAACTGGCGAAATTCACCATCTGCCGTCCGGAATCGCTACCCATAGAGGTTCGTTCGGCGGACGCGCTGGTCCTTCGGCTCAAGGCGTCCGACACCGCGCGACAGGTGCTACGCACCTCGCACCAACTGCTCGGCGCGCTGGGCTTCTGCGATGAGTCCGATGTCAGCGTGCTCGACCGGCATACCCAGCCGCTGATCCGTCTGCCGCTGAGCGGCGAGGCGCTCGCGTTGCGCCTCATCCCGGGCGTCCCGGACGGCTCCTTCGAGACACTGTTCAGTGGGCCGGTATCGGCGTGACCAAACCTGCCGCGGCCGAAGAATCGGCCAACCCGTTAGCGGACGGAATCCCCTTCGGAACCAAACTTCAACAGCTCGCCGAACAGCGTCGCGACGACATCGGGGTGACCGTCGTCGGCCTCGACGGCACCGCGCAGTCACTGACATTCGGTGAACTCGACGCCCGCGCCAACCAGTGGGGCCGCGCACTGGCCGCCTACGGCGCGGAAACCGGTTCCCTTGTCGCGCTGGCCATCCCGAACTCAATTCACCTGGTGCTGGCCACCCTGGGGTGCTGGAAGATCGGCGCCGTTCCCGTCCCCATGCACTGGGACCTACCCGAGTGGGAGCGAGACAGGGTGCGCGAGGTGATCAACCCCGCAGTCGTCGTGGACGAGGTGAGTCGGTGGCGCCTCGAGGAGCAGGCGGCGGGCGAATCCGCCGACGCGCTGCCCGAGGCCGTCTCCCCCCATGTCAACGGAATCTGCAGCAGCGGTTCGACCGGGGTACCGAAAGTGATCCTCAGCCTTGCGCCGTCGCTATGGACCCCCCAGCACGGCGAGCCGTTCCTGTCGAACTGGACCCCGATCGCTCAGCCACAGACCATCATGGTGCCCGCGCCGATGTATCACACGAACGGCTTCGCCACCTTCTTCTTCCTGCTGGCCGGCGACCGTTTGGTGGTGCTGGAAAAGTTCGATGCCGCACTGGTTCTGGATGTGATCGAACGCTTCAAGATCACCAACTTCACCGCCACGCCGACGATGCTGGCGCGCATCGCGGCCCGGCCGGATGTCCGGGAGCGGGACCTGTCCAGCATCGTGTTCATCCTGCAAGGCGCCGCCGTGATGCCGCCGTCGCTCATGCATACCTGGTTCGAACTGCTGAGCCCGCAGCAGATCGTGTCGGCATACGGCATGACCGAAAACCTTGGGCTCACGGCCCTACGCGGCGACGAGTGGCTCGCCCACCCGGGCAGTGTCGGCCGCGGCTTCCGGGATACCGAGATCCGGATCCTCGACGCCGGAACGAAACAGCTTGGTCCCGGTGAACACGGCGAGATCTACCTGCGCGCACCGATGAGCGCGGGATCGCGCTACGTGGGGGGCGCGGCGCCGCTACCGTCCACCGAAGATGGCTTCCGCTCCGCCGGCGACATCGGCTACCTGGACGAGGATGGCTACCTCTACATCGTCGACCGCCGAGTCGACATGATCGTCACCGGCGGCGCGAATGTCTTTCCGGCGGAAGTTGAGTCGGCTTTGGCGGGACATCCCGACATCGCCGACGTCGTCGTCATCGGCCTTGCCGACCCGCAATGGGGACGCCGGGTGCACGCGGTGGTGCAGCTCGCCGGCGGTGCGACGCTCACCGAAGAGCAGGTGATCGAGTATGCGAAGAGCCGGCTTGCCCACTACAAGGCCCCCAAGACCGTCGAATTCGTCGACGCGATTCCCCGCACCGCGGCGACCAAGGTCAATCGCTCGGCGATGATCGAGGCCCGGGGCGGCTGACGGGGCCGGACGCTGTGGTCAGCCGACCGGTGCGATCCCCGAGCTCGAGATGGTGAAGCCGCGACCCGAAACGACGGTGCACGTCACCCCGCCGGTCTCCGACCGGCATGTGAACGGGCCCGCTCCCATCGTCTGCCCGTAACCGAGGATCGGAGTGCCCTCCGCCGGATTGGCCAGACAGCTCACCCCCGCGCAGCGGGACAGGCCCCCACCGGTGTCCATCCGTACGGACGCCGGTGGCGACAAGGTGAAGCAGAACGTTTCGTCGGGTAGACCGCGACGCTGGTAGTCGATCTCGCAGCTGATGTTGCGTGACGGGGACAGGAAAGCCACGTAGTTGTCCTGATCGGCGGCGGCCAACGGCGTGAACGCCTGCGGCGCGAGAACGGTTCCGGCACCGCCCAGTACGGTCGCCGCGGCGGTCAGCGCTTTTCTCAACACATGCCAACCGTGCCACAAAGAGGCAACCCGCGGACCGATTTATCGAATCGGTTCGTCACCGAGCACGGTCGTGCGCAGCATCTCGCGCTGCGAGGTGGGGTCGTAGGGGGCCGCGCGGTGAAGCACTCCCCGGTTGTCCCAGATGACGGTGTCGCCCACCGACCAGTGGTGGCTGTACACCTTGTCCGTTCCAGTGGCGCGCTCGAGCAGCTCCTCAAGCAGCGCTCGGCCCTCATCGAGATCCATGCCCACCACGTAGTCGGCCGACGCGCCCAGCACCAGCGATTTGCGGCCGCTGCGATGTGTCCACACCAGCGGGTGTTCATGGGTGCGCCGGGATCGCCAGCGGGCCACCTGTTCTGGCGAGGCGTCAGGATGGGCGCGCCGCTGAGAGGCCTCCAGCGAATGCACGACGCGCAGCGACCCGTAGCGATCCTTCTCTTCTTCTGTCAGTTCGTGGTAGGCGGCATAGGAGTTGGCGAATTCGGTTTCGCCACCCCACTCGGCCACCTGCACCGCCGACAGGACGGTGGCCTTCTGCGGGCACTCGTCGTCGAGCGGCGTGCATCCATCGATGTGCCAGTCGAACGTGGCCTTCAAGATTTCCGCCGAGGAGTTCTTGGCCGGGTTCAGTGAGATGGGGTAGATGCCGGCGACCGGGTGGTGGCCGTCGGCGGAGTGATCGACCTCGCCCAGTAGACGACAAAAACTCACCTGGGCCTCTGGATCGAGCTGCAAACCGCGGAAGACCAGAACTCCGTTGTCCTCCAAAGCATCCAGGACCGCCTCGCCGACCGGGTCGCCGGAAGCCAGGCGGCCTGGATCGAGCCCGCTGACCTCCGCGCCGACGGACGCGGTGAGCTTGTTGATGGTGAGCAGACTCATGGCCTGTCCTTCCTGATCAATGCCCGCCTCAGGGCGACGGCTCGACGGTGCGGATCATGACCGCGTCGGCGGCGCTGACGGGTGCGGGCTGGTTCATGATCTCCACCGCCATCGCGACCATGATCAACGAATAGATCATGTGCAGCAGGTTGAGCGCATCGTCGGGCACGTTGTCGAGCGGGAACTTGTCGCAGTATTCGATGGCCTCTTCAAGCCGTGGGAAGAACGCGTCGTAGAACTCGCGCATCTCGGGCATCGTGCTGGCGATACGGGCATTCCAGCGTTCGGTTTCGGTTGCCAGGCACCACTGTTGGGCGTACTTCTCCAATTCGGCGAACGCGCTGGGCAGCAGGGCGTCTGACATGGGTCACACTCCTGCCGGCGCCGAAGCGGATTCGCGCTGGTACGCGTCGACCCAGTCCGTGACGACCTTGTGCAGGTGACGCACCAGGATCTCTTGGTCGTTGAGTGGAAACTCATCGACGACGCCGTATTCGAGTGCCGCCTGCGTGCCACCGAGCATTCCGGCGTCCTGCAGCGCGAACTCCTTGAGCACCACCGCCGCCACTTCGTGTTCGATGCGTTCGCGCACGCTGCGGGCCGGGGGGAAATAGGTATAGGCCTCGAAGCGATGCGTGTTGTGTGAGGTCGGCCAATACCGGTAGAGCAGATACCAGCCGCCGTAGATCAATATTTCGATGTTGGGGAAGATCTGGAAATTGCTGATGCCCCATGGCTCGATGCCACCCGGGTTGAGGCCAGGCGGTAGCGCACCGATATCCGGTGTGCGCCACGGGCCGACCAGCCCGCTCTGGGTGGCCCGCTCGATCGGATACATGTACTCGGGAGGCAGCAGCCACCGTCGCCGCCCGGCGGTCGACACCAGCCGGTGCGGACCGTCGAGCTGGAAGTGCCCACAGGTGAATCCAGTGTTGGGGTCGCGTACGTCGGGAGGCACTTGTTGCGGATGCAGCGAAGGTACGTGGTAGTACTCCTGGAACGCGTCGGCGAAGATTTTCCAGTTGCTGTTGTTGTGCGCCACCCACTCGTAGCGTTCTGTCAATTTGTCGAAGGGGTACCCGTCGAGACCCGCGACCATGGGCCCGAGGAATTCGCGCAGGTTCTGTCGCGGTTGGGCATCGAAGTTGATGAAGACGAACCCATTCCAGACGTCACAGCGCACGGGTCGCAGCCCGTAGTCGGACGGGTCGAGGTCGAAGAATTCGGATTCCTGCTGCACGAATGTCAACGCCCCCTCGAGGTCGTAGCGCCACCCGTGGTACTTGCAGGTGAATTGCCGACAGGTGCCTCGGGTCTCCTGAGCGGGAAAGTCGTTCCACACCAGCTTGTTTCCCCGGTGGCGACAGACGTTGTAGAAGGCGCGGATGCGTTCGTCTCGCGCTTTCACCAGAATGATCGAAGTCCGGACCACCTCGAGCTCTTTGGTGAGGTAGCTGCCGACGCGGGGCAACTCCTCGACCCTGGCGACGTTGAGCCAGGCGCGTTTGAAGATCGCTTCGCGTTCGAGCTCGTAGAACTCCGGCGACGTGGAGTCGCCGAATGACACCGGGCCGGTGCCCAGTTCGGGATAGTGCTCGGTCCAGGATCCCTCCGGTGGCCTGCCCGATCGCGTCATCTGAACCTCCTGATCGATGTCACAACACCGCTCCGCCGTTGACGCCCAAAACCTGGCCGGTGATGAATCTGGCCTCCTCCGAACACAGGAATCCCACCGCCGCGGCGACGTCGGTCCCGGTGCCCAGATAGCCCAACGGGATGTTGGCGGCGATCTGATCGTTGGACGGCAGGTAACCGGCCGCCTGCCCCTGATGCTGCATCGGGGTTTCGATGCCCGACGGCGGGATGTTGTTAACGGTGATCCCGTGCGAGGCGTATTCGCGTGCAAGCGATTTGGTCAGGGTGATCACACCGCCTTTGGATGCCGCGTAATGGGCGGCGAACGGTGAGCCACGTTGAGCGCTTGACGACGAGATCATGACGATCCTGCCCCAATTCGCATCGACCATGTCCGGGAGCGCGAGTTGGCAGCAATGAAACGTCCCGGTCAGATTGACGTCGATGATCCGCGCCCACGATTCGGCGGTGATGTCGGCGAAGGCCGAAAAGCCGAACAGCCCGGCGCTGGTCACCAACACGGTGACCGGGCCCAACTCGCTGCGGACCTTGGCGAATGCCTGCTCGAGCGCGGGCCGGTCGGTGACATCGGCACCCACTCCGATCGCGGTGACGCCCTCGGCACGCAGGTCATCGGTGACACGCTGCGCCGCTTGCTCGTTGACGTCCAGGACCGCGACCTTGTGTCCCCGCCGGCCCAATTCGTGGCAGGTGGCTTCGCCCATGCCCGAGGCGCCGCCCGTCACCACGGCCACCCGGCTCATCGACTGCGCCCCATTGCGGTTGTTCTCCCCTTCACTCGTAGACCACGCGCACGGTCCGGCTGGTCGGCAACGCCTGGCAGGTCAGGACCCACCCGTCGTCCACCTCGTCGTCATCGAGTGCGTCGTTGTTGAGCATTCGGGCGCTGCCCTGCGTCAGCCGCGCCATGCAGGTTGCGCAGGAGCCGGTTTCGCACGAGGACGGTGCGGCCAAGCCCGCCATGCGGGCGGTCTGCAGCAAGGTATCGCCCGCACAGTAGGCCACCGTCGTGGCGCGCCGGTCCAGCTCTATGGTCACTTCCTCGGTCACGACCCCGTCGCCATCGTGCGACCCTGACGCGGCGGTCGCTCTGGGCTCTGGCATCTCCCAAACAGTATCAACTACTTGCGATTAATATCAAGTACTAGATACTGGTCTTCAGTTCTCCACGCGGTCATTGAAAAGCTCGTGGCCGGTGCCCTTTTCGACCACCCGGCCCAGCAGTTCACGCAGGGTTTGCTGCTCCTGCTCGCTGAGGACACCGAACACCTCTTCGTGAGCGGCGATCGCGTTGTTGACGACCGTTGCGGCGACTTTGCGCCCCTCCCCCGTGAGGTACGCCTGCAGAATGCGGCCGTGCTGGGGATCGCGCTTTCTTTCCACCAGGCCGCGGCGCTCCAGCGCGGTCAGCGCGAGCTGAACCCCTTGCGGGCTGATCAACAGGCGGCGGGCCAGTTCGGCGCCGGAAAGGCCGGGCTCATTGGCGAGTTGGCGTAACACACCGATCTGGGCAGTGCTGACACCGTGCACTCGCATCGCGTCGTTGATGGTGGTCAGCGAGTAATAGAAAGCCTGCTTGAGCAACCACAGGATGTTATCGGTGAGTTCCATGGTTGCCTCCCTGTTTGAAAACCTCGCCGCCCTTCATGACAAACGGCACGTCGAGCGTGGCGTCGATGTCCTGCGCGGGATCGCCGGGCACCGCGATGATGTCGGCGAGGTAGCCGGGCGCCAGTCGGCCCAGTTCGTCGTCGGCATCGATGAGCTCCGCGGCCACGACCGTGGCCGCCCGGATCGCCTGCATCGGCGTCATGCCGCGCTTCACCAGCGCGCCCAGCTCCTTGGCGTTGTGGCCGTGCGGAATCGCCGGCGCGTCGGTACCGCACGCGATCCGTACTCCGGCGGCAATCGCCTTGGGCAACATGGCTTTCGCCCGCGGGAACACCTCTTCGGCTTTCTTGTGCAGCTCCGGTGCGATCCGGTCGACCGCCATCGCCTCGGTCAGATACGTGGTGGAGACCAGGAAGGTGCCGTGGTCGACCATCAGCTGTATCGTCTCGTCGCTGGCCAGGAATCCGTGTTCGATGCAATCGATGCCGGCCCGGATGCACGCCTGGATCGCGCCGTCGCCGACGGCGTGCGCCGCCACCCGCACGCCGGCCCGGTGGGCTTCGTCGGCGATCGCGGCGAACTCGGCGTCGGAGTACTGCTGGGCTCCCGGTGCCGTGCTGTGGGACATGACCCCGCCGGAGGCCGACACCTTGATCAGCTTCGCCCCGTGGCGAATCTGGTAACGGACACAAGCGATCACGTCCGGGACACCGTTGGCGATGCCCTCGGCCACCGACAGCGGCATGACGCCGGGCGCGAGCCGCTGGAAAACCGTCGGATCCAGGTGCCCGCCGTAAGGGGTGACGGCGTGGCCGGCGGGATAGATGCGGGGCCCGGCGTGCCAACCCTGATCGATGGCGCGCTGCAGCGCAACGTCAAGCAGGTAACCACCGGTCTTCACCATCAACCCCAGGTTGCGCACGGTGGTGAAACCCGCCTCCAGGGTGGTGCGCGCATTGACCGCGCCACGCAAAGTGCGATAGGCCGGATCGTCCTGGACACCGTGCATCGGCGACGGCAAGCCCTCCGGCCCACCGGGGCCGCCGATCAGCAGGTTGAGTTCCATATCCATCAGGCCCGGCAGCAGCGTCACGTCGCCCAGGTCGATGACCGTCGCCCAATCCGGCACGCCGCCTTCGGGATTGATGGCGGCGATGCGCTCACCCTCTACCACCACGACCGCGGGTGAGCGAACCTGGCCGTCGACCACGTCGCCCCACCGCGCCGCCCGCAGGACGGTGGTCATGGAACGGGCTCGGACACGCAATCCAGCGTGGACGCACCGGAGTCGGGTACCCGGGGTTGCTTCCAGCACTCCACCGGAAACGACACCATGATCATCGAATACAGCAGGTGCATGAGATTCAGCACGTCATCCGGGAGGTCGTCGAGGGAGAACTTGTCGCAATACGCGAGGGCCTCTTCCGCGCGTGGCGTGATCGCGTCGTAAAAGGCCTTCATCTCCGTCATCGTGCTCGCCAGCCTCTTGGCGTAGCGCTCCGGTTCGGAAGGCAGACACCAGTCCGCGAATTGCTCCAGGTCGGCGAATTCGCTTGGCAGCATGGGAGACATCGCGGTCACACCCCCGCCGTAGCGGTGCGACGATACCGATCGATCCACGCCGCGGTCTCCTTGTGCAGATGCCGGATCAGGATCTCCTGGTCGCAGAGCAGGAACCGGTCGAGGACCTGGGATTCGATCATGCTCTGAGTCGCCTCCAGCGTATTCGCGTCCTGCAGGCCGTATTCCTTGAACGAAACGGCCGCGAGTTCCTGGGCGACGCGTTCGCGCGGAGTGCGCGGCTGCGGGAAATACAACGTGCCCTCGAAGAGGTGGGAGTTGTAGGAGGTTGGCCAGTAGTGGTACGTCAGATACCAACCCTGGCCCCAGAACAGGATCACGAAGTTGGGGAAGAGCTGGAAGGAGTCCAGCCCCCATGGATCGCATTTCGCCGGGTTGAGCCCGGCGGGCAGCTTCCCAAGATCCGGCTTGTCCCATGGACCGAACAGGCCGCTCTGGCAGATGTCCTCGATCGGCTTGCGCATCTCCGCCGCCATCTCCCACGCACGCACTCCCGACGTGCTGACCAGCCGATGCGGGCCTTCCAGTCGGTAATGCGGGGCCTCAAAACCGGCCTCGGCAGCCGCTTTCGAGTACGCGGTTGGCGACTGGTTCGCGTGTAGCACGGGGGCGTGATAGAACTCCTGGAACGCGTCCATGTAGAGCTTCCAGTTCGCCTTGACCTCCGAGCGGTAGTGCCAGCGCGAGGTCATCCGGTCGAACGGATACCCCTCCAGCGCGGTGACCATCGGCCCGAGGAACTCCCGCAACGACTGTTCGGGCTGCTTGGCGAAGTTGACGAAGATGAAGCCTTCCCAGACCTCGCAATGCACCGGCACCAACCCGTAGCGGCTCTTGTCGAGGTCGAAGAACTCCTCCTCCTGCTGCACGAACGTCAGGTTGCCGTCCAGGTCGTACCGCCAGGCGTGGTATTTGCAGGTGAATTGGCGGCACACGCCGCTGGTCTCCTCTAGCGGCATGTCATTCCACACCAACTTGTTGCCCCGATGACGGCACACGTTGTGGTAGGCCTTGATCTCCCCGGATTTCGTGCGCACCAGGATGATCGAGGTGTTGACGGCCTTGAGTTCCTTGGTGAAGTAACTACCCGTACGCGAAAGTTGCTCGACACGGCCAACATTGAGCCAGGCGCGCTTGAAGATGGCCTCTCGTTCCAGCTCGTGGATTTCCGGGCTGATGGAGTCCTCGTACGAGACAGGTCCGGTTCCCAGCTCGGGATAGTGCTGTGTCCAGCTGCCCTCCGGCGGCTTGGGGAATCGAGCCATGAACGCTCCTATCCGATCCGACGTCACACGGGCCGCCCGACGGCCGGTGCACTCCGAATGGCCGCGCGGCCATCGGTTTCGGCGATTCCGCAGGACCCCGTCGGGGCCGACGGTATATGCTCCACGACATAATCGCAAGTAGTTGATATTGCCGATGGGAGTCTTTCGATGGAGCAAGACCTTGGGTTGCGGATCGCTCCGGGCCGCTCGGTGCTGTCGCACGGTGAGGTATTCGAGGTCATATCCCCACACACCGAGGAACCCATCGCCGAGGTGGCCGCTGCCGAAGCCGCGGACGTGGCGGCGGCGGTCCAGGCCGCACGCGCCGCGCTCGACTCGGGGGCCTGGAGCCGCACCATCCCCGCCGAGCGGATCGCCGCGATCCGGCGGCTCGCCGACGCCTACGACCAGCGGCGCGCGGAAATGGCCGGCATCATCACGGCCGAGATCGGTGCTCCCAGCTCCTTCGCCCAGCGCGCCCAGGTTGGCCTGCCCGCGATGATGATGCGCGCATTCTGCGACCTCGCCGAGCGCCACGCCTGGAAAGAGACCCGCCGCGGCTTCTTCGGTGCAGACGTGCACGTGCACAAGGAACCCGTTGGCGTCGTCGCCGCGATCGTGCCGTGGAACATGCCCCAATTCCTCATCGCCACCAAACTGGTGCCCGCGCTGCTCGCCGGCTGCGCGGTCCTGCTGAAGCCGGCGCCCGAATCACCCTTGGACGCACTACTTTTGGCGCAGATTCTCGATGAAATCGACCTGCCGCCCGGTGTGGTCAGCGTCCTGCCCGGCGACAGCGCCGTCGGCGAACTCCTGGTATCGCACCCCGGGGTGGACAAGGTGTCGTTCACCGGATCGACGGCCGCGGGGCGGGCCGTGGCGGCCGCGTGCGCGGCGAACCTCACGAAGGTCGGTCTGGAACTCGGCGGCAAATCGGCCGCCATCGTCCTCGATGACGCCGCACCCGAGGCGGTCGCCACCGGAGTGCGATCGGCCAGCCTGTCGAACAGCGGGCAGATCTGCAATGCCCTGACCCGCCTGCTGGTCCCTCAGCACCGACACGACGAGTATGTCGACGCACTCGCCGCGGAGATGACCAGTCTGCGGGTGGGTGATCCCAGCGACCCGGGCACCCAGCTGGGCCCGCTGGTGTCCCGCCGCCAACAGACTCGCGTCCGCGATTACATCCGGATCGGCCAGGAAGAAGGCGCGCAAGTCGTCACCGGCGGGACCGAGATGCCCGAAGGGCTCGACCGCGGCTGGTACGTCGCGCCGACCCTGTTCGCCTCCGCCGATAACGGCATGCGCATCGCCCGCGAAGAGATCTTCGGCCCCGTGCTCACCGTCATCCCCTATCGCGACGAAGACGACGCGGTCGCAATCGCCAACGACTCCGACTACGGCCTGGCCGGATCGGTATGGAGCGCTGACACCGACCGGGCTCTGTCGATTGCCGCCCGGGTGCGCACCGGCACCCTCGGGATCAACCAGGGCTACACCATGGACCCGTTCGCTCCGTTCGGCGGTGTGAAGGGCAGCGGCTACGGTCGAGAACTGGGACCCGAGGGAATCGACAGCTACCTGGAACCCAAGTCCATCGCGATTTCGTCGTAATCGTCACGCGCACCTCAAGTTTGGGGATCGCACATCGGCACCGCGGAAGTTCATTGCCGCGCCAGGCCGATCGTCAACCCGCCGACGGCGCCGAGGCCTGCTCCATTGCGCGAACGCGCTTGAGCATTACTTTTGCCGCTCGCATCGACAAGGCGGGCGAGAGCCGCTCGAGGTACCAAAACGCTTTCCACCACGCGGGCACCACGATGATCGCGTCTCCACGTAACACGGCGCGAAGCGCGCGCTCGGCAAACTTTTCAGGCGCCAGCGGGTGCAGCCGCTCCCACATATCGAGGATTTCCTGGTTGCTGATTCCCGCCATATCGGTCCGTCCGTACTTGCCGCCGGTAAGTATCGGGGTCCGGATCACGCCGGGGCAGAGCACCGAGACGTGCACTCCGTGGCGCTCGGCCTCTAGCCGTAGCGATTTCGACAACGCGACGACGGCGTGTTTGGTGGCGGTATAGCTTGCCTGACCCGCGGTGGTCATGAGACCGGCCATCGAGGCCGTGTTCACGATATGCCCGGAGTGCTGCCGGATCATGATCGGATACACCGCTTGGATACCGTGCACGACACCGCGCAGGTTCACGTCGAAGACGTCGTTCCAGTCGTCGAGCGTGTACTTGTCGACCTCACCCGCGACTCCGATGCCGGCATTGTTGAACAGGTAGTCGATCCGCCCGGACTCCTGCACCGCCTCGGCGACGGCGCGCTCAAACGACGGGTAGTCGCGCACATCGAGCTCGATCGCGTGCGCCTTACCACCGCCGCTGTTGAGGCGTTGTGCGAACTCCCGCGCAGGGCCGATCTGCCGATCGGCGATCCAGACCTCGGCACCCCCGTCGACCAGTGCGGTGCTCAACGCCGCGCCGATGCCGGACGCGCCGCCGGTGACGAATGCAACCTTCCCGGACACGCTCGCTGCCATTCCAGCAGCCTAATCCCTGAATCGCGGCTGGTAGAGCGGATCATGACAGCAAAGCCGCCGAGATGACGCGCGCCGGCCGGGAACCACGAACGGGACGGAAACCACGGTTTCTCGGATACGCCGGGTGCCCACGGTAACCTCATTCTCATAGCGCGCACCGCGCCGAGGAAGGGGACGAATCGCTCATGACCGACCTTGGCGACGACGTCGAAGTGACGCGCGGCGACCGCTTCATCAAGACGGCCGTCGAGATATTGGGCGAGACGGGACGCACCGACTTCACCGTGCAAGAGGTCGTCGCCCGGTCCAAGACATCGCTGCGCGCCTTTTACCAGCATTTCAGCAGCAAAGACGAGCTGCTGCTCGCGCTGTTCGACCGGACCATCGCGCAATCGGTTCAGACGTGGCGCGCCGAGACCGACGGGCTGGACAGCACCGCGGCGCTGAAGCTGGTGATCGATCGCATCAGCCAGCAACCGGAGTCGACCACCCAAGACAGCCTCAATCGCGCGTTGACCCTCTATAACCAACATCTGGCCGAGACCCGTCCCCGCGACTACGCCCGGGTGCTCTCGCCCTTGCATCGACTCATTCGCGACATCGTGGGTCAGGGCATCACCGAGGGCGTCTTCAACCCGGGAGTGGACGTCGGGGCGGCGGCCGCCATCGTCATGCAGACGGTGATGGGGGCACAGCGATTGCATTGGCTGGGAACGGAATTGAACGGAGCTCCGGTCGACGTCGGTCAACTGTATGACTTCTGCAGTCGCGCCCTGGGTATCCGGGACGGCGAAGAAGATTCGCCCACGCCGTCGCTGAGCGAACTGTTCGCCCAAATCGGCATGCGGCCGGGAACCCGAGATGGCGAATTCGCGATGACGATGCCGGTCAGTCCGGCCGTCGTCAACACTTCCGGCGCGCTGCAGGGCGGCCTGATCGCGACACTCGTCGACGTGGCGGGCGGACAATTCGGGCTGGACTACCTGCAGCCGGACACCACGATGACGACGGCGGACCTCTTCATTCGTTACCTGCGCCCGATCCGGCAGGGCTCCGCATTCGCCGTGCCCCGGATGCTGCGGTCCGGGCGACGGGCGATGGTGATGCAAGTGGACATCTACGGCGAGGCCGACGATGAGCTCGCCGCGACCGCGACGGTGAATTTCGCCGTCATTGACGGGGCGACGCCGAAGCTCCCCAACTGGCCGGACGCTTAGCCGCCGACGACGCACGTCACGCCAGCGCGGCAGCTGGCGACGAACGTCACGCCAGCGTGACGTCCAGCGCGGCGACCGACCCGACTGGCGGCGCTACACGCGACGGGCCCAAAGTGGTAACGTCATTACCACCTACCGAGAACCCGAGTACTTCCGCAAGGAGATCGCCATGCCGTCTCGCGAACTTTCCTTCCCCGTGTTCGACGCGGACAACCACATGTACGAGCCGCAGGAGGCGCTGACCAAGTACCTCCCCGAGAAGCGCAAGAACGTCATCGACTACGTGCAGGTGCGCGGTCGCACCAAGATCGTGGTGCGCGGCCACATCAGCGAGTACATCCCGAACCCGACCTTCGAGAAGGTCGCCAAGCCGGGCGCCCAGGAGGACTACTTCCGCAACGGCGCGCAGGGCAAGAGCTACCGGGAGATCCTCGGCGAGCCGATGAAGGCCATCCCCGCCTTCCGCGAACCGGGCGCGCGGCTGGAGGTCATGGACGAGCTGGGCATCGACTACGCCCTGATGTTCCCGACCCTGGCCAGCCTGGTCGAGGAGCGCATGAAGGATGACCCGGAGATGACCCACGACGTCATCCACGCGCTCAACGAATGGATGTACGAGCAGTGGTCGTTCAACTACCAGGACCGCATCTTCGCCACCCCGGTGATCACGCTGCCCATCGTCGAGCGTGCTCTCGAAGAACTCGAATGGGTCCTGGAGCGCGGCGCCCGCACGGTGCTGGTCCGGCCGGCGCCGGTGCCCGGCTTCAAGGGCAGCCGATCGTTCGGCCTCGAGGAATTCGACCCGTTCTGGCAGGCCTGCATCAAGGCCGAGATCCCGGTCTCGATGCACGCCTCGGACAGCGGCTATTCGGAATTCGCGAACGTGTGGGAGCCCGGCGATGAGTTCCTGCCGTTCAAGCCGACCCCCTTCCGCAGCTTTGCGATGGGCCACCGGCCGATCCTGGACGCGATGGGTGCGCTGGTGTGCCACGGCGCGCTCTCCCGCAACCCCGAGCTGCGGATCCTGTCCATCGAGAATGGCGCCGACTGGGTGCCCGACTTGTTCAAGGGCCTCAAGGGCGTCTACAAGAAGATGCCCCAGTCGTTCAGCGAGGACCCAATCGAGGCGTTCAAGCGCTGCGTCTACATCACGCCCTTCTGGGAGGACCGTTTCACGGAGATCGTCAAGATGGTGGGTACCGACCGAGTGCTGTTCGGCTCGGACTGGCCGCATCCCGAAGGCCTGAAGGACCCCATCTCCTTCGTCGACGAGCTCACCGACTTCGACGAGGCGGACGTCGCAAAGATCATGGGCGGCAACCTGATGAAGCTGATGAAGGTGTCGGCGCCGGCGAAGAAGCCCGTCTCGGCCTGAGCTGTTCGGCGCACACCCTGCAGCGCCACATTTCCCTCCCGGCGGGCTGAGCGGGATGGCGCCTACGAAACTGGGTACCCGCCCTTGCGTGATCAGAGGGACGGGAGGACAGATGAGCGTGGCATCGGAAGGCCGGGCACCGGTCAGCATCGACGCCGACGTCGAGTTTCTCGCCGAGGAAGTTGCGGCCCTGAAGGCTTTGGGCCGAAAGGATTCGGTCGACGACGGCGAAGTTTACGACTTCAGCGTACGTTGGGGCGCGGCACTGGCGGGGCGACTACCCCGCCTGGTGCACTACAGCTCGCTCGGTCTGCTAGACGACACGAACGAGCACCGGTTCCAGTCGCTATGTGAGGATCTCCGCGGGGTTTCCGGTCTCGCCGAAAAGCTCGGGCTGCCGCGCCCGGCGCTGCCCGGCGATCCGATCGCGCAGGCAACGGGACGCCGCTTCAGGATGCGGTCGCGTTCTCCGAAGCCGAGGTCCCCAGGCTGAGAAAGTCCCTCTCCGGCAACACGATTGCAGTGCGCGGCTTTGGACAATCCGGATTGCGGCACGTCAGCGCCACCATGTAAGCGTCATCGTCCTCGTTGAGGAATAGAAATCCCAAATACAAGGCGTGCCCGACCTCGAACTCCGTTCCTCCGCACGCCTCGCAGTGACCGCCCTTGGCGGAAACGTTTTCCATAACACGGTGCCGCGCGGCGGAATTCAGGGCGATGAGTTCCGGCCGCACCATCGGATCGCCATCGGTCATGTCAAATCTCCACGTCTTTGTCGTAGTGGACATGGTCCTCACGCCAGCCACCCAGACCTTTACCGATGCCGGAATAATCGTTGATGAACTCAATCCCGTTGATCCACTTGACCATCTTGAATCCAACCTGCGTCTCCACCCGCAATCGCAGCGGCGCACCATGTTTGATGGGCAACGGCCGCCCGTTCATCTCATACGCCAGCAGCGTCTGCGGCTTGTAGGCGAGTTCGAGGTCCACCACCTCGTAGAACTGGCCCCCCGGTCTCTCTGCCGCGGGTTCGTCACGCCCGGTCTCCTGCATGCTGAGGAAGCAGATGTATTTGGCTTGCGGCAAGGGCCGCACCACATCCGCCAGCTGGGCCAGCAGAATTCCGCTCCACTCGCCGATACTGGTCCAGCCTTGCACGCAGTTGTGCATCGTCCGCTGCGTCTGCCGCTCGGCCAGCGCTCGCAGCGCGGCCAAGTCCAACGTCACCGGATTTTCGACGAGCCCACCGACCGGTAGCCGCCAGTCGACGAAGTTGTGGACCGCCATCACTTTGTATTCCGTACTCGCGGGCGGCTTTCCGTTCACCCGGTGATCTTCGGTCAACTTGCGAACAGGATAGTCCTGCCGGGAGTTCAGCGGACGCAGCAAGAGCAGCCGGGCACCGGTAACCACGGCGCCGAGTATGCGGCGCACCTGCACGGGATGGCGGAGGCTCCATTTGGTGGCGGCGATGTGGACGGCGACGATCGCTCCGATGATCATCAGCGACAACGCCGTCGCCCAATGGATGTTGCGCACGGAGCCGAAGATCATCGACGCCGTCAGTTGACCCCAGCCCCAGAAGAAGATCATCGACAGGTGGATCGCGATGAACACGACAAAGGCCACCAACCCCAGGAAATGCAGGCTTCGAGCCCACTGCCGGCCGCCCCACATCCGCACATACCAGGGAAAGCGCGCCTCGATCGCCGGCGACTGCGCGGCCCCAGTCAGGATCTGAAATGGCGCGAGGATGAACACGACCCCCGCATAGGTCAGCTTCTGAATGGCGTCCATCGGCTCGCCGGGGAGCAGCGGCGGCAGGTTGAACGACATGTAGGTGACGATGTCGTTGGCAGCCTCGGGAAAGATCGACCACGAATAAGGCCAGTATCGATGCCATTGGCCGGTCGCGAATAGCAGGACGTAGTAGGACGACCCGAGCAGAATCCAGCAGATCACCGTGAAGAAGTGCCAATGCCGACCCATACCCAATTTCTTGTGACCGGGCAGCGCGACGAGCGAGCTGTAGGACTCTTCTTCGTCGAGGGTGTCGTATAACCGGTTGCGCGGCATGACCTTGCGGGTGAAGCGCGCCCATTCGCTGCCGGGTTTGCTGTCGTCGTGCCAATACAACTTCGGGTGGGTGCCGAGGATCTCGATGCCGCTGCGGATGATCAGGGTGACGAACAGAACGTTGAGCCAATGGTCCACTCGCAGCCACGCCGGGTAGTCGAGTGTCGTCATGCCTGGGCTCCAGTCAGTCGTACCACTGCTGCCGTTGCGGGTAGGCCACGTTGACGCCGGACAGCACCGTCGTGTGCACCGAGATGAACGCGGCGGCGAACACCAAAGCGAACGTGCCCGGCGCCAGATCCCATCGGCCGGTCAGCGACTCCAGCCCCGGCGGGCTGACCCAGCGGCTGACCAGGTAGACCACGAGGAAGGCCAGGCAGACCAAGCTGCCGAGATACCACCCCGCCTGTGGCACACGCGGTTTGAAGGCGAACACCATCGCGGCCGCGGCCGTCAGGCTACACACCGCCAGCAACGCCGAGTAGACGGCGAAGTACCAGGGAACGCCGGGTTCCCTGATCCATACGTAGGCATGCACCGCCACCAGGCCCACCAACAGCGAGCCGCCCAACGCGGTCACTGTTCGCGGCAGGTTGAACGCAACCCAGCCGTTCAGGGTGAGCACCGGCGAGGTCACGATGCTGCGCCAAATCGAGATCAACCGGCGCGGGCCGACATTGACCATGCGAGCGTGGTACCCACGCTGATTACTTACAAACCGTCCTGGTTAAATTGCCGGGCTCGAGCCGGCCCGCGCGCCACGCTGGGAAAACTGTTGCATTGAGCATGCGGCTGCCATTGATACGCTTACTGACTGTGCCTGGCGAGTGCTCAGCGCTTTGTGACCAGCTTGCGGGACTCAGCCCGAGAAGGGGTCCGTAGGAGGAACGGTCAATGGCGGCCGAAAGAAACTGGGACAAGACCGTGGGCGCGGCCGACGACGTCCGCCGCATTTTCGAGAACGTCCCCGCGCTGTTGGTTGGCCTCGAAGGGCCCGACCACCGATTCGTCGCGGTCAACGCCGCTTACCGAGCGCTCAGTCCGCCGATCGACAGCATCGGGCTCCTGGTGCGGGAGGTCTACCCCGAGCTGGAGAGCCAGCAGATCTTGCCGATGTTCGACCGGGTCTACGAGACGGGCGAACCGCAATCGGGAACCGAGTGGCGGGTGCAAGCCGACTTCGAGGGCTCGGGGACGGCACAAGAGCACTTCTTCGACTTCATCGTCACGGCGCGGCGCGGCGACGACGGCTCGATCGAGGGGGTACAGCTCGCGTTCGTCGACGTGACCGACCGGGTGCGGGCACGGCTGGCCGCCGAGTCGCGCATGAAGGAGTTGTCCGAGCGGTACCGCAACGTGCGCGACTCGGCCACGGTCATGCAGCAGGCACTGCTGGCGCCGTCGGTACCCGTCGTTCCGGGCGCCGACGTGGCCGCCGAATACCTCGTCGCCGCGGAGGACACGGCCGCCGGTGGCGACTGGTTTGACGCGATCCCCCTTGGGGATCGGCTGGTGCTCATCGTCGGCGACGTCGTCGGCCATGGCGTCGAGGCGGCCGCGGTGATGTCGCAATTGCGCACGGCGCTGCGGATGCAGATTGTGGCGGGGTACCCGCTCGCCGAGGCGCTGGCGGCGGTCGACCGCTTCCACGAACATGTGCCCGGCTCGAGGTCGGCCACCGTGTGCGTGGGGTCGCTCGACTTCGGCACGGGCGAATTCCAGTACTGCACGGCCGGGCACCCGCCACCGTTGCTCGTCGGTTCGGAGAGCGATTCGCGTTACCTTGAGCCGTCCGGCGCCGGGCCGCTGGGCAGCGGCACGGGTTTCCCGGTGCGCACCGAATTCCTGGACGTGGGCGACGCGGTCATGCTCTACACCGACGGTCTTATCGAACGTCCCGGCCGGCCGCTGGTGGCCAGCACCGCCGAATTCGCCGACTTGGCGGCCACCATCGCGCGTGGCCAGGGCGGGTTCGTGATCGAGTCCTCGGGGCGGCCCATCGACCGCATCTGTTCGGAGACGCTGGAACTGCTGCTGCGGTCGACCGGCTACAGCGACGACATCACACTGCTTGCGGCGCAACGGCGTACGCCGCCACCACCGCTCCAGATGACGCTGGATGCCACGATTCATGCCGCGCGCGCGGTTCGCTCGCGCCTGCGTCAGTGGCTCTCCGAGGTCGGCGCCGCGCCCGATGACATTTCCGACATCGTGCACGCGATCTCGGAGTTCGTCGAGAATGCGGTCGAACACGGCTACGCCACAGAGGTTTCCGACGGGGTCGTCGTGGAGGCGTCGCTGGCCGGGGACGGCAACCTGTACGCGTCGGTCATCGACCACGGGCAGTGGAAGGATCATCGCGAAGGCGAGCAGGGTCGTGGCCGCGGGCTTGCCATGGCCGAAGCCCTGGTATCCAGTGCCCAGGTCACTCACGGGCCCGGCGGAACCACCGCCAGGTTGACGCACCGCCTGTCGCGGCCCGCCAATTTCGTCACAGATACACTCGTCAGCCGGGCCGATCGGCAGCAGCGGTCGACGAACTCCGAATTCGTCTCCGTGGTCACCGAACCGGGCCGCATTGTCGTCAGCGGCGACGTCGACTCCACCACCGCCTCCACACTGGATCGCCAGATCGCGGTCGAAAGCCGTTCCGGCGTAGCGCCGTTGACCATCGATCTGAGCGCCGTTACCCAGCTCGGGTCGGCCGGCGTCAGCGCGCTGGCGGCCGCGCGCGACCGCGCACAACGACAGGGCAGTGAGTACGTGCTGGTGGCCCCGCCGGGAAGCCCGGCGCACCATGTCTTGTCGCTGGTACAACTCCCGGTGGCCGGCGGGCTCGCCGAGAATCTCGTCGCCGAGGGCTAGGGCCGGTCGGATCGCCGGCCGTGCCGCACCTGCTTGAACGGCACGCCCCGGTCGGCTGCGTATTCCCGCGGAAAGCCAAGCACCCGCTCGCCGATGACGTTGCGCGCCATCTCCGTGGTGCCGCCGCCGATGGCGACATTCTGCCGCGACAGATACCGCAGCCCCGCCTCCAGTCCTTCGCCGATTTGTCCCACGACGCCGGCCGCACCCGCGATCGCGAGCGCGGTGTCCATCTCGAGGGTCACTGTTTCGGAGTGGAAGAGCCTGATGAGCGTGCCCGCCTCAGGAGGCAGGACACCATCCCTGACGTTGCGGTACACATGGTCGATCAGCTGCTCGGCCACCGCGCGATGCACCAGCACCCGCCCGGCCAGCTCGCGCACCCGTTCGTTGTCGGCCTGGCCCGTCTTCTCGGCAAGGTCGGCATAGTCGATCGGCGTCGTGTGGCCACCCTCGTGGCCTGCGCCACTGGCGAACTCGGAGCCCTGCCCCACCGCCCGGCGCTCGTGGTACAGCTGCCGCGACGCCACCGCCCAGCCATTATCGACCTCCCCTACGACGGCGTCGTCGCCGACGTCCACCCCATCGAGGAACTCCTCGCAGAATTCGGTGGAACCGCTCAGCATGGTGATGCGCCGCAACGTAATTCCCGGATGAGCGATGGGCACCAGGAACATCGTCAAGCCCTCGTGCTTGGGCACATCCCAGTTGGTGCGAGCCAGACACAGTCCGTAGTCGGCGGCGAACGCGCTGGTGCTCCATGTCTTGGCGCCATTGAGTACCCAGCGGTCGCCCCGGCGCTCGGCGCGGGTCAGGACGCCGGCCAGGTCGGATCCGCCGCTTGGCTCGGACAGCAGCTGCACCAGCACCTCGTCGCCGCGCAGCGCCGCCGCGATGTGTTGCTTCTTCTGATCCTCACTGCCGGTGTCGAGCAGCGTGGCGCAGCAGATGGTGAACGTCGGGGTGTTGAGGATCAGCGGCATCTCGTAGTCGATGGTCTCCGCGTCAAATGCCTTCTGGTACTCGTAGTCCAGGCCGAGGCCGCCGTACTCGCGCGGGAAACAGATCCCGGCGAATCCGCCTTCGTACAGCCGCTTTTGCAGCTCCCTTGCCCGCAGCCAGGATCGTTCGTCGTCGCGCGGGGCGGGCGGTGGGCACTCGGGATCGATGCGGGGCATGTTGCCCGCCAGCCATTCCCTGGCCCGGGCCGCGAACTCGGCAACGGATTCGGTCGGCGTCATTTGTTGGAACGACCCAACTTCTCGTGTTCATACACGCGTAGGTTGTGTTCCTCCGGTGTTCCGAACATGGAGCGGTACAACGTGATTCGGCGCAGGTAGAGGTGCAGGTCGTGTTCCCAGGTGACGCCGATGCCCCCGTGCATCTGCACGCAGGCCTGGACGATCTGGCCGGCCATCTCGCCCACGTAGGACTTGGCGATGCTGGCCGACAGGCCCGCCCCGGGTGAGTTGGCGGCGACGTCGGCGACCGCCGCGGCCGTGGTGGCTCGGCAGGCTTCCAGCCACAGCTTCATGTCGGCGAACTTGTGCTTGAGGGCCTGGTAGGACGCCAGCGGGCGCCCGAAGGTGTGCCGGTCCAACGCCCACTGGACGGTCAGGTCGAACACCGTCTGCAAGACGCCGACCACCTCGGCGCACTGCAGGATCTGGGCGATTCGGCTCTGCCGGTCGATCAGCGTGGCGGTCTCGGCGGCGGTGCCGACCGCCGCCGATCGATCCACCATCACGCCGACGAAATGCGCCCGGGCATATTGCTTGACCAGGTCGACCGACTGCTGGGGCTCGATCGTGACGCCGGGCGCGTCCGTGGGTACCAAAAACTGGCGGAGCTCCTCACCGCTGCGAGCCACCACCAGCAGCACCGCGCTCTGCGCGCCGGCCTCGACCCGGTCCTTGGTGCCGTCGATGCGGTAGCCCGAATCGGTCGGGGTGGCCGTCACCGACGGATTCAGCGGCGCCCACCCCCGGCCCGGCTCCGAAACCGCCCACGATGCCACGGTTTCACCGGACACCAGCGCCTCGATGATGGCCGTGTGCGGTTGCCAGTCCGCACACTCGACGAGTGCGGACAGTACGACGCTGACCGGATACAGCGGCCCGGGCGCCACGGTCTTGCCGAGCTGTTCGGCGACCATGGCCAGATCCGCCAAACCGCTGTCCGAAACGCTGCCGCCGCCCAATTCCTCCGGTACCAAGAGGCCCGTCCAGCCGAGCTCCGCGGCGCGCCGCCACCAGGCCGGATCAAACGACACCCCGGCGGCGTGCAACTCCCGCACGCGCCGCAGCGGCGCTTCCTTTTCCAGAAACGCCTGAGTGGTCGAGGTGAACAGCGTCTTTTCGGGAGAGTCGAGTGTGGTCATGCTGCCTCTCGTGGAGAGTTCTCCGGCGTTTTCGATGGTAGCAACGAGCTCTACGGTAAGAGATACCGGAGTTCCGTCGATAGCACTGCTCAGCGTTCACATGGCGAACACGCGGCGCAGCGACCGCGCGTGCAGCGCCCGGTTCTCCTGAGAAACCACCCAATCGGGAACCAACGCATCGAAACCGTTGAATGCCGCTGCGATGACGTGCAATTCGGTGTGCACGTAGGCGTGCAACAGCCTGTTCGCGTAGTCGATGGCTTCGTCGCGGCACGGATCGATCTCCGCGCAGCTGATAAACGTCGGCGGCAGGCCCTCGAGGTTCGCGCGGTGCGCGGGGACGTGCTGGCCGTTGGCGCTCGCGTGACCGAGGTAATGACCCCACGCCCGGCTCACGGCCGGCCCATTGAGGCCCGGCGTGCGCTGGAACTCGCGCCGGGATTGGGTGGCGTCGGAATCGAGCATCGGCTGGTGCAGGATCTGCACCAGAATCTGTGGGCCTTCGTCATCGAACATGCGCTGACTCAGGCCCGCGACCAGCGCCGCGCCCGCGTCGCGGCCCATCACCGCGATGCGGTTTACGTCAACCTTCAGCTCGGCGCAATTGCGGATGGCGTAGTAGAGGCCGGCCTCGACATCGTCCAACGCAGCCGGGCACGGGTGTTCCGGCGCGAGCCGGTAGTCAACCGATACCACCAGGCATCCGCCTTCTTTGGCCAGCTCTACGCACGGTGCATGATCGGTGTCCAGGTTGCCGGTCACGAATCCCCCGCCGTGGGCGTACAGGACAATGGGTGCACCTGACCCGGCTCGATCGAGGTCGGGACCCCGGTAGAAGCGGAGCTTCAGCTCATGGCCGCCCGGCCCGGCGATGCTGCGCGTTTCGACGGCCACATCGACGGTGCCGACCGCGGCGGCGCGCTCGGCTGCGAGCCGGTTGGCGTGCTCCCGTTCGGCGGGCAGTGTCTCGGCGCGGAATTCGACGACGCCCAATGCGGTGGCGGCCTCCCGGAGCACCGGGTCGATCCGGTTAAGGCCCTGTGGCCGCGTCAGATTCGTTTGTGTCATACCTTCTCGTCTTCCGGGGCTCGTCATGCGGGCTCGTCCGGTCCGGGCGCGGGGCCGTGCCGGAAACCTTCTTCAAGGTAGACCTGCGATTCCGGGTGTTGAAAGACGAGGTGCGTATCGCTTCAGCTCGGGCGGAATTCACCGTTCGCCGGGAAGCGCCTTGACCGTCGCCGGCAGCCCGTAGAGAGCGGTCGCGTTGCCGCGCATGATCCGCTCGCGCTGGTCGGCCGGGAATCGGTTGATCGCATAGGTTGGCGAGTCGTAGCTCCAGTGCGGGTAGTCCGTCGAGAACATCAGGTTGTCGCCCAGGTCCATCATCTCGAGGTACTCGCGGAACTGCACGGTGTCAGCATCTTCCAGCGGCTGGGTGGTGAACCGAACATGTTCGCGCACATACTCCGACGGACGGCGACGCACGTGGGGCAGGTCGCCGCGGCGGGCTTCCCAGATGCGGTCCATCCGCGACATCACCGGCATCGCCCACGTAAAGCCACCTTCGACGAACACCACCCGCAGGTCGGGGTGGCGGTCGAAGGCGCCGTCGAAGACCAGGCTCATCAGGTGCGAGACATATAGCAGTGGCCAGGACGCGAAGAAGTCGTGCCAGTGCGCGGGGTTGCCGACGGGATAAAGCGGGATCAGCTCGAACGGTGTCTGCCCCATCAGGTGCGTGGCGACCGGGAAACCGTTGCGCGCCGCGGCTTCATAGAGCGGGTCGAAATGTGGGTTGCCGAAGGGGATCCCACGAGTCTGCGGTGTCATCAGCACCTGGGCCATGTATGGGTGTCCCGCCCACCGTTCGACCTCGCGCGCCGCCTGTTCGGGCGTCTGCGCGCTGACGCTGATCGATCCGCGCCAGCGGCCGTGCTCGTTGTTCGTGTCGAGCCAGACGTCGGCAAGCCAGTCGTTGTAGGCGGACTTCAGAACGTGTTCGGCCTGTGGCAGCTGGGCGTCACACATCGGTTCCAGCGTCGCAATGCTGACGCCGGCGTCGAGCAGCAACTGCTTGGCGGCGAACTCCGGGTCGCTGCCCGCGAACCCGCCACCCGGCGGGGCGGCATCCATGCGCAGCGACATGGTCTTGTACGAATCCGGTGTGTCGTAGAAATGCGGCACCGGGGTGACGGCGTTTCCGGTCGGCCATATCTTGTCCACCCATTCGGGCGGCGCGTACGACTTGAGCACGTCGGTCGAGACGGGCAAGGGGTGCACGTCGGTGTCCACGATGCTCACCGCAATTTCGTCGTCATGACCGGTCGGCGAATCGACCCGTTCGATCGTGGTCATCGGACACGCTCCTTCAACCCGTACAGCTCGCTGGCGTTTCGCCACAGCACCTTGTCGCGTTGGGCGGGATCGAGGCCCTCGGCAATGGTCTGCGGCGGAGTAGTGGACCAATGGGGATACGCCGACCCGTACATCAGCAGGTCGGACTTGCCGCTGAACTCCAACCAGCGCTGCGCGTCGCCGGCGTCGGTCGGCCCGTCGAACGCCGACGAGCAGAACCTGACGTGGCCAGGCAGGTATTCGCTCGGGTAGCGGTCGACCCACGGTGTCTGGTCGCGCATCGACACCCAGAAGGTGTCCAGCCGCCAGATCAACGGGGTGAGGATGTCGTAGCCGCCGTCGGCGAAGACGAATTTGAGGCCAGGGTGCCTGCCGAACATGCCCTCGACGATGAGGGTGGCCAGATGTACGAAGTAGTTCAGCGGCATGAACGCGGCATATCCCGGATAGGTATGAGCGTGCCCCGCGAAGGTGGGCGGGTAGTCGACGCCGTTCCCGCCGTTGATGTGCACCGCCACTGGCAACCCGTGGGCGGCCGCGGCCTCCCAGATCGGCTCGAACATCGGTTTGCCGTAGGGCTCGCGTGACTGCATCGGGACACCGACCTGGACCAGCTTCGGGTGATCGCCCAGGCGCTCGATCTCCGCGACCGCCCCCTTGGGGTCTTCCGGATTGACGCGGATGGTGCCCCGGAATCGATCGGTGTTGTCGGGCTCGATCCAGCGGTCGAGCAGCCAGTCGTTGACCGCTGCGCAGATTCTGCTGTTGAGTAGGTAGTCGGCGATGTTGCCGCGGGTCAGCGGGTTGAGGATGGCGTACTCGACGCCCTGCGCGAACAGGTCGCGACTGACCGTCTCCGGGTCGGACCCCGGGTAGTGCTCCCCGTAGAGGTCCTGCCGGTAATCGCCGCCGGGCGCGGAGTACCACTGCTGTTCGACGTCGGGGATCGACCGCAGCTGGTGGGCGGCGGGCAGGTAGCGCCGGATCTCCGCGTTGGAGCGGAAGTGCGGCTGCACGTTGGCATCTATGACCTGGTTGATCATGCGGTCAGGTACACCTCCCCGTCGGCGACATCGACCTGGTAGGTGCGGATACGCCGCGTCGGATCGGCGAGATTTTGACCGGTGGTGATGTCGAATTCCCAGTTGTGCCAAGGGCACCGGACGATTTGACCGTCGCGGACGCGCCGCAGCCCGCCGGGTTCGTCGGGGGCGAACTCGTTCGTCCCGCCGAGAAGACCCAGGCACAGCGGGGCGCCTTCGTGCGAGCAATAGTTCACGATCGCGTAGAACTGGCCGCGCACGTTGTACACGCCGACGCCGAACTTCCCGACGTCGACCAGCTTCATTCCGCCGGGCGGCAGATCGTCCAGCGAGCACACGAATCGCCGCTCGGCCACTTCCATCACCGCCTCCGACGCCACGCAGCATCAATACTGTGCCCGTTACGGTAACCACGACAAGCCGTTGGGCTTAGTTGCTATCTATACTATGATAGCGATGATCCCGCATACCAATCCGCTTACCGGCTGCCCAGGAGGAGCGCTGAATGACGCTCAGCACCGACCCCGCCAACCAGCCCGTCACACTCGACCTCACCGGCGAAACGAGCCCCTACCCGTTCTTCGAATACATGAGGCGCACTGACCCGGTTTGGCACGGCGCGCTGACGGACCACTCGCAGATGCCAGAAGAGCTGCGGCCGAACGACGAGTGGGTGCTGTTCGGTTACGACCCGGTGTTCCAGGCGTTCCGCGACGACCGCATCTTCAGCTCTCACAAGTACGACGAGACCATCGGTTTGGTGATGGGCCACACCATTCTGGCGATGGGCGGCAAGGAGCACCACGATCATCGCAACCTAGTGGCCAAGGCCTTCCGCGCCACCGCCCTGGAACGCTGGGAGCCGTCGGTCATTGGACCGGCGTGCGATCAATTGGTCGACGAGATCAAAAACGACGGCCACGCGGACCTGGTCAAGGCGGTGACGTTCGAATTCCCCACCCGCATCATTTCCACGCTGCTCGGCCTGCCCCCTGAGGACCTCGACTTCTTCCGGCGGTTGTCCCTGGACCTCATCTCCATCCCGACCGACATCATGGCCGGGCTCAACGCGGCCGCGGAGCTGCACGGCTACTTCCTCGAACAGGTCGAACAGCGGCGGCGCAAACACACCGACGACATCATCGGCGATCTGGTGGCCGCCGAGATCGACGGCGAGAAGCTCACCGACGAGGCGATCATCGCGTTCCTGCGCCTGCTGCTCCCCGCCGGGCTGGAAACCACCTACCGGTCGTCGGGCAACCTGCTCTACCTGCTGCTGACCCACCCCGAGCAGCTCGAGCTCGTCTACCGGGACCGGTCGCTGATACCGATGGCGATCGAAGAGGGCCTGCGCTTCGAAACCCCACTGACCATGGTCATGCGGACCACCACCCAAGACGTCGAAATCGGCGGCAAGACAATCCCGTCCGACGCGCAGATCGACATGTGCATGGGCTCGGCCAACCGCGACGAGACCCGGTGGACCGACCCCAACACCTTCGACATCCGCCGGCCGCGCCAAGCGCACATCGCGTTCGCCGGCGGTATCCACATGTGCCTCGGCATGCATCTGGCCCGGCTCGAGACCCGGGTCATGCTGAACAGCCTCTTCGACCGCGTCAAAGATCTGGCCTTCGTGGCCGATGACGGAACCGGCCAGGAATCGAAGATCGTCGGGCTTACGTTCCGTTCCCCCAACAAGCTTCCGGTCACGTTCGCCCCGGCCACATGAAAAGCCGCGCGGCGCTCCTGCACGACGTCGGCGGGCCCTGGTCCGTCGAGGAATTCGAACTCGATCCGCCCCGCGCCGGCGAAGTCCTGGTCGAGATGGCGGCGGCCGGCCTATGTCACTCCGACGACCACATCCTCAAAGGTGACATGTCGGCGCCCAACGAGGTGATGCGATCCCTCGGCCTGCCGACCATGTTCCCGACGATCGGAGGTCACGAGGGATCCGGCATCGTGCGCCAAGTCGGCGATGGTGTAACGGATTTCGCCCCCGGCGATCACGTGGTGATGTCGTTCGTCGCGGTATGTGGACAGTGCCGCTGGTGCGCGACAGGTATGGAATACATCTGTGACGTCGGCGCTTTCACCCTCACCCCCGGAATGCCCACCGACGGGACCTTTCGCCATCACACCGCCGACGGCCGGCCGCTGGGCCATCTGGCCAAGGTCGGGGCGTTCGCCGAACACACTGTGGTGTCGACGAATTCACTGGTGAAGATCGACCCGAACCTGGCGCTGGCGCCGACCGCGCTGCTGTCGTGTGCGATTCCGACCGGTTACGGTTCGGCCGCCAATCGCGCCGGAGTGCGCGGCGGTGACACGGTCGTCGTCATCGGCGCGGGCGGAATCGGCACGGGTGCGATCCAGGGCGCACGGATCAGCGGCGCCGCGCAGATCATTGCCGTGGACCCGGTGGACTTCAAGCAGAAATCGGCGCTGCGGTTCGGCGCGACCCACAGCGCTGGAACGATCGCCGAAGCGCAGGAAATGCTGCGGGACTTGACATATGGCGTCATGGCCGATGCCGTCGTGGTCTCCCCTTCGTTGATCACCGCCGGTGACGTCCGCGATGCGCTGCAGCTGACCCGCAAGGGCGGGACGTGTGTGCTCACCGGCATGACATCGCAGTTGACCCGGTCGGTAAAGATCGACCTGCAGGACTTCATCCTGATGAACAAGACGCTGGCGGGGACACTCTTCGGCTCGTGCAACCCGAGGGCGGACATCGCCCGGCTGGCAAAGCTCTATCAAACCGGGCAGCTCCAGCTTGACGAGATGATCACCCGCCGCTATCGCCTCGATGAGATCAACGATGCCTACGACGACCTCCGCAACGGCAAGATCATTCGGGGCATCATCGATTTCGGGCTCAGCTGAGCCCTTTCCGGCCCAACACCCGTTGCAGTTGACCGTAGGCGTCGATCGGACTGTGCAGCGCAAGGCCGCCGTCCGCGTGGACGACTTGGCCCGTCACCCAGGGCAACTCGAGGACACCCATGATCGCGCCCGCCACGTCGGCGGCGTCCCCCAGCCCGCCCAGCGGCGTCCGTTCGGACAGGCCTTCCACCCAGCCTGGTAACTGTTCGGGTTTCGCCAGCATCGGCGTGCGCGTGACGCCCGGCCCGACCGCGTTCACCCGGATGCCGTGCGCGCCCCACTCCGAGGCGGCGACCTTCACCAACATGTCCACCCCGGCCTTGGACACGCAGTAGGCACCCATGTCCCGATCGGCGACGGTGCCGCTGATGCTGGAGACGGCAACGATCGAGCCGCCGACCCCGGCGTCGACCAGTGCCCGCGCCCCGGCGCGAATCGTCAGCCAGGTGCCCGTGAGGTTGACCCCCAACACCCGATTCCAGTCCGCGGGTGACTGCTCGAGTAACAGGCCCGACGCGCCGACTCCGGCGCAGGTGACGATTCGCGCGGGCGCGCCGTGGTCGCGCACGGTTTGCTCCATGGCGGCCGACACCGCGTCGGGATCGCTGACGTCGCAGGCGATGTCGCCACCGACCAGATCCCACACCACTACGTCATGGCCCGCATCGCGCAGCCGTCCGGCAACTTCACGCCCGATTCCGGATCCGCCGCCGGTGACCAGCGCCGTCATTGCGCCGGCCCGATCAGCTCGACCAGTACGCCGTCGGGCGCGGTGATGACGGCCATCGGCACCGTCTTTCCGCCCAGAGCCGGCATGGTGATTCGATGAACACCGTCGGCGAACCCCAATTCGGCGAGCCTGGCGAGCGTTTCGTCGACGTCGCGCTGTAGGGAGAGCAGAAAGAAGCCGTGCCGCGGACACTGGGGCGGCACAACCGCCTCGTCGGCGCCGTCGAAGACGACCAGTTCGACGATGCCGGCATCGGATGCCTGGGGATCGCCCAGGAATATCGATTGCAACCGGTCGGTCTTGGCGCCGAACAGTTCTGGCCAATTCCCGGTGAACGTGTGGTCGAAAAGTTCGGCGAGTCCTAGGCCGTCACGCCAGAACCGCTTCGAGCGCTCGACGTCGGCGGTACAGATCGCGGCATGGTGAACACCCAACATCGGCTTCCTCTCGATTGCAGAGCTTGTCCACCATCATGCAACGTCGATTGTTGACGCGGAACGTTTGGCTACATCTTGATCGCGGGGATCAACCTGCTGAGATTCCAGACCCGGTCTCTTCGCGCGCACAGGCAGGAGATCGCCAGTGCGACAGCCGTTATCCCAATCAGGACGATGATCGCCTGCCATAGTCGGGCGTCGATCCCGCCGAGTATGAGCTGCCGGAGTCCGTTGACGCCATAGGTCATCGGGTCGAAGCGGTGCAAGATCTGGAAAGGCCGTGACGTGGTTTCCACGGGATACATGCCGCCCGCGCTGACGAGCTGCAACATGAGCAGGGCCATGATCAGCACCCGGCCCACCGCCGGACCGACAAGCGCGTTGATCGCCTGGGTCGCGGCCACGAATGCACCGGAGATCAGCATCATGAACCCCAGCATCGCCGCCGGGTGCACGGCGTGCACACCGAGGGCGAATCGGACCACGCAGTAAAGGATGATGGCTTGGAATACCGCGATCGCGGCCGCAGGCAGGTAGCTGGCCAGCACCACGCGGATCGCGAGCACCTCCGCTGCGATGGCGCGACTCTGCAAGGGGCGCAGCACCATCCACAGCACCAAGGCGCCGAAGAACAAGGCGAGCGTGAGGAAGAACGGGGCCATGCCGGTGCCGAAGTTGGGCGCGGCGTTCTCATGTGAGGCCTCGAGTTTTACCGGACCACCGATGGTGTCGGCGACCGCATCCTTTTGCTGGGTTGTCCAGTTGGGCACCTGTTTGGCCCCGTCGGCGAGTTTGGTCGCCAGCTCGGCCGATCCCGTCTTGAGTTGTCGTGCGCCGTCGTCGAGTTTGGCGATGCCGCCGGCCAATTCGGCGTTGCCGGTGGCAACCTGCTGGGCTCCGTCGCGCAGCTGGGTGAGCCTGTTCGTCAGGTCCTGCCCCTTGCTGCCGACCTGGTCGAGCGCCGAACCGAGCGGACTGCCCGGGGTACGCAACCCCGATGTCAAGGCGATCGCCGCGTTCTGCGCATCGGCGAGCTGTTGGCGGATCTGGGGCGTGAACTGGTGGCCCCGGAGCTGATCTTGGATGCCCCGCAGGTTGTTTGCCAGCGGATCCTGTCGTGCGGAGAGCTGATCGATCACCGATGAGAGCGAGTTTGCGGCAGCATCCTGCGCCGTGGCGATCGCACCGATCTGGTCGTTGGCCTGCTGAAGCGCGGATGCGCCCTGTTGCAGTTGTTGCGTGCTGCCGCCGATTTGCGAGACCGCCTTGGTCACCGCGAGCAGCGGGTCGGTGGCCTGGTTGATTCCGTCTGAGAGTTGCTTGGCTCCAGCGGCAAGCGTTGCCGAGCCGGACCGGGCGGTGTCCAGACCGGCCACCAGCTGACCGGCGCCGTCATCGAGTTGAGCGGCCCCGTCGGCGGCCTGCTTGATACCCGATCCCGACGAAACCACCACCGACAGCACCTGATTGACGGCTTGTCCGGAGATCCGGCTGGACACGGCGTTGAGTACCTGCCCGATGGCGGTGCGACCGATGCTCGTCGAGATGTAGTTGTTGGCGTCGTTGTAGACGGCGATCAGGTTGGCCTTCTTGGGTTGCCCGGTCACCGGTGACGCGATCGCCGCGCTGAAGTCCGGCGGCAACTCGACCATGAAGTAGTACTTGCCGTGGTCGACTCCGTTGCGTGCCTCCGGCAAGTCCACGACGTGCCAGTCCAAACCGCCGTCCGCGGTGAGGCTTTTGGCGATCTCCGCCCCCGCGTTGAACTGCTGCCCGGACACGACGGCGCCACGGTCGGAGTTGACCAGCGCCACCGGCATCTTGTTGGTGTGGCCGAAGGGATCCCAGAACGCCCACAGGTATAGCGCCCCATACACCAGGGGCAGCAGCATCAGCACGACGATGGCAACGCGCGTCAATCGGCTACGGCCGAAACGTTTGATCTCCGAGCCGAAGGCGAGTCCAGCCAGCATCTTCAGTCCTCTCCGGTCACGATGCGGTGATCGTGTAGTTCGTGGTCGGGTGCGTCCCCACCGAGCGGGTTGGTCACCCCGACGACGACGGTGCGCTGCTTGGCGATCACGCCGAGCCTGTCGGCCGCGATCGCTCGCCGGGAATTGTCACGAACCTGTTCGAGATCGCCGACCACCAGGATCGGACGATGCGACAGCAACGCCAGCGTGATTCGCATCAAAAACAGTTCCAGGTCCGACAATTCCACGATGTAGGTGTCGTGGGACGGTGGAGGTACTTCACCGAAAACCTCGGTCAGCTCGGCCGGACCCGCTTGCAGCGGCACCGATGAATACCACGGCGCCAACCACCGGCGTTGCTCGGCGAGCACGGTCCCCACGGTCACCGACTCCTCCAGGTCGTCAATGTCTTCGAAGGCCGCGATCGAGCAGTGCCGACGGATCGCGTGCGCGGTTGTTTCGCCGAGGACGGTCAGCGTGCCGCGGCTTGGCTTGAAACGTCCCGCGAGCGTCAGCAGCAGCGTGGTCTGGCCAGGTCCGCCGGGCATCTGAATCGCGTGAAAACCCGGGGTGAGCGCGAGATCGATATCCGAGAAGAGGGGGCCGTGCTCGCCGTCGACGCCTAAACCGCGGGCCGTGATCACCGGCGCCGCAGCTTCCGGCACGTCATTTGTATCCATGGTGGGCCTCTCCCCGATCGGCGGAAACCAGGACCGATTCCAGCGCCACGGTGATGAGCTCCGCGAGCAGGTCGGGGTTCATGGCCCCAGGACGCAGGATTTCTTCCATCGCGATGCCGAGGTTGATCGTGACGACGAGCTGGGCGACGTCGGCCAGCTCGCGATCCGACGCCACGGAGGGGGTCGATCTGACGATGTGCAGCGCTTGGTCGGCGGCGGCGGCGCGGCGGCGTTCGATGAGGCGCTCGCGTAGTTGGGGGTCACGCTGGGCGCGCAGCCAGTATTCGACGAACAACACGTAATAGTCGGAATGGTCGCGAACAGTGTCAAGTACCGATCTACTCAATTCGCGTGCGGCCGCGACGATGTCGCCGCCGCTGCGGTCCAGCGCTGTCGCAATCTGCTCGCCACGAAGCTCGAACTGGCGGTCGAGGAGAGCCAAGACCAGCTCGTCCTTGGATTCAAAATTCGAATAGACCGCACCCTTGGTGAAGCCCGCGGCCTGCCCGATCGCATCGATAGTTGCACCGGCGAACCCTTCGGCGGCGAATACCTTCGACGCCGCGTCCAGGATCCGGTCGCGGACCTCGTCGCGAGTGGGGCGGGTTCGGAGCGGCTTGACGGGCGACATGACCAGCAGCATACTCCTCAGTATCGATTGGATACCAACTGGTATCGAGAAGAAGGGTGCGAGGCTGGCCTGGCTCCACGGCATCGCCGGCCGCCCGCAGTCACGCTGGCGTGACGCTCGGCGCCCGACGCCACGCTGGCGTGACGCTCGGCGGTCTGTGGCCGCGGCTAGGTGACCTTGGCCAAGGTGCGATCCCACAGCTCGCGCGCGAGCACGGGATCGTCGGCCGCGCGGTTGGCCCTCGCAACTTTGCCCTTCGAGTAGTACTCGCCGGATGCCCAGTCGACGCCGGGGGTGCTGGAGGCCAACCACACCAGCTGGTCGGCACCCTGGTCCGGGGTTTTGATGAGGCGGCTGACCGGGGTGCGCTGCATGGTCGTCAGGAAACGTGAACCCGACGATTGACCGATGTTGGTGTTGACGAAGCCCGGATGCACCACGGCGGCCGAAAGCCCGTCGGCGTGGTAGCGCCGATGTAATTCCCTGGTGAACAAGATGTTTGCCAGTTTCGCCAGTGCGTAGGCGGTGCTCGGTGTGCGCCCGGCGGTCGTTTCGAAATCGCCGAGGGTGACGTGGCGGAGCAGCCGCTGCGACGAGCTCGACGTGTTGACGATGATGGCGTGCGACGCGACGAGCACGTCGAGCAACATGGTGGTGAGCAGAAAGGGCGCCAGGTAGTTGACCTGAAGAGTGATCTCGTGGCCGTCTGCGGTCTCGCGCAACTTGCTGAACACACCACCGGCGTTGTTGCCCAGTACGTCGATGCGCGGGTATTCCGAGCGGATTTTGTCCGCCAGGGCCCGCACTTGGCACAGGTCCGCGAAGTCGGCGGAGAAATGTGCGGCGTCCAGCTCAGCGGCAATGGCGGCAATCTTGCTTTGCGTCCGTCCGACCAGTACAACGTTCGCGCCGCTGCGGTGTAGCCGGCGGGCCGCCGCGGCGCCGATTCCGTCACTGGCGCCCGTGATGACGATCGTCCTACGCGTCATTGCCTCGCCTTCACGGGGAGTCTAACCAGGGCGGGAGGGCTTCCGGGTCAAGCCAACGTGTAGCGCACCGGCAGGTGCTTGAGGCCGCCGACGAACGTGGTGGCGACCAACTCCGGGTCACCGGTCAGTTCAATGGATTTGAGCCTGGGCAGCAGCTCGGTGAAGAAGCTGTTGACCTCCATGCGAGCCAGCGCCGCGCCCATGCAGAAGTGCACCCCGTAGCCGAAGGCGAGGTGCTTGTTGGGGTCGCGCCCGACGTCGAAGCGGAACGGGTCGACGAAGACATCCTCGTCGCGGTTGGCCGAGACGTAGGACAGCAGCACCGAATCCCCCGCCGCGATGGGCACTCCACGCACGGTGGTGTCCTCGGTAGCGGTGCGCATGAATTCCTTGACCGGGGTGACCCAGCGAATCATTTCCTCGGTGGCCAGTGGCATCAGATCGAGGTTGTCGCGCAGGCGCTCGAGCTGGTCGGGATTTTCGATGAGCGCCTGCAGGCCACCCGAAATGGTCGCACTGGTGGTGTCGTGCCCGGCGGTGGCGACGATGAGGTAATACGACACGGTGTCGATGTCCGACAGCGGCTCGCCATCGACGCGGGCGTTGGCGATGGCGGACGCCAGATCCTCGGTAGGGTGCTCGCGGCGGGACTCGGTCACCCCGTTGAAGTACTGGAACATGTCGAACAGGGCGGGCAGCTGATCCTCGTTGGTGGTGCCCCGCTTGAATTCGGAATCATCGCTGCCGAACAATTCCTGGGTCAACTTGAGCATCCGCGGGAAGTCCGCCTCCGGCAGGCCCAGCAGCGACATGATCACGTAGAGCGGGTAATTGACCGCCACCTCCTGGACGAAGTCGCACTCCGGGCTGGCGGCCATCATCTTGTCGACATAGATCCTGGCGAGTTGGTCGACGCGAACCTTCAACGCCCGCATCGCCTTCGGACGAAACCAGTCGGAGCCGATCGCGCGCACCACCCTGTGCTGCGGATCGTCCAGGTGGATCAGCGTGCGCACGCCCGCCGCGGCTTGCATCTCGTCGCCCTCAACAGTCGTCAGGACGGGGCGTGGCCAGTTGGTGAACAGCATGTTTTCACGTTCGATGTCCATGATGTCGGCGTGCTTGGTGATCGCCCAGAACGGCCCGTAGTCCGGCACGTCGACCCACGACACCGGCGCGCTGGCGCGCAGGTGGGTCAGCGCCGCATGCAATCGCCGCTCATCGGTGTATGCCAAAGGATCCGCCAGCAGCTTGGCGGACTCGTCTACCGTGGTAGTGCTCACTCGCGAAACTCCTTCAGTGCGGCCGTAATACAGGACTGGGAGGCGTTTAGGAAGATGGGCAGAATCCGGTCGACCGCGCCCTGGCAGCGGTCCCTGAGGGCGGCGGCGATGGTGTCCACCGGGCCGACTACTGCGAAGGCCGAGAGAGCCTCGTCGTCGATCAGCGAGCCCATGGCGTCCCACTCGCCCGCGAGCGACAGACGGTGCAGTTCGGTCTGCAGGTCTCCCCAGCCGTGCAGCTCCAAAACTTTGCGGTAGGCGGGCGTCGACCCGTAAAAGGCGATCTGCTTGCGCACGGCGGCGGTGGCGGCAGCCAATTCCTCCTCGTTCTCGCCGGTTGCGATCATCACCTCGCTGGACACCTCAAAGTCGCTGCGGGACCGTCCGACTCGCTGCATGCCGCGCAGTAGCGCCGGCGATGTGACCTCGTCTAGGTAGCGTTTGGACACCATCGGGTGTCCGAGATGGCCGTCGGCCACCTCGCCGCACATCTCGGTCATCGCTTCGCCCACGGCCGCGATGAAGACCTTGGGCGTGGAATAGGGGTGCTGCTCGGGGGTGAACATCGGGGTCATGATCTTGTGCGTGTAGAAATCTCCCTCGAAGCGCAGCCTGCCGCCATCTCTCCACACCGACCAGATGGCATGCAGGGCGGAGACGAACTCTCTCATCCGGCGCGCGGGATGGCTCCACGGCATGCTGAACCGCTTCTCGATATGTGGCTGGATCTGGGTGCCGAGGCCGAGGATGAACCGGCCCTTGGAGTACGCCTGCAGGTCCCAGCCGATGTTGGCGACGATCATCGGATTGCGGGCGAAGGCCACCGCGATGTTGGTGCCGAGTTCGAGCCGCGAGGTGTGCTCGGCGGCCAGCAGCAGCGGCAGGAATGGGTCATGGCTGGTCTCCGCCGTCCAGCCCCCGTCATACCCGTCTCGTTCCAGGGCGACCGCCGCCTCCGTCACCCGTGCGAGTTGATTGGGGATACCCCCGTCGACCTTGAGGCGGGCGGCGTCGACCATGCGGGTAACTTTACGGTAAGCAATCCAGTATGTGACCCTGCAGTCGTGGCGATCGCAAGCGCGGCTAGTCGGGCGCGGCCGGTCGCCACTATCGGATCGTGGCGCTCGCCAGACGAAAGTTCCATGAGGTAGGACATAGGCATGCCGAAAGCCCAGGACTGGGGAGAAACGCTCGACGATCTCGGGCGGCGCCGTCAGCGCGCGTGGGGTATGGGTGGCCCCGAACGCCTCGACAAGCACCGCGGCAAGGGCAAGCTCGACGCCCGTGCGCGCATCGACCGCCTCCTCGACCCGGGGACCTTCCGCGAAATCGGCACGCTGGTCGGCGGCGACATCGCGGCCGACGGTCTGGTCGTCGGCTCCGGATCGATCAATGGTTCACCGGTGATGTTGGGCTCGGAAGACTTCACGACCATGGCCGGCAGCATCGGACCCGGCGGCAACTCGAAGCGCTACCGCATCGCCGAACTCGCGCTGCGCGACAAGGTTCCCCTGGTGATGCTCCTCGAAGGCGCCGGCTTTCGCCCTGGCGGCGGACATTACGGCCGCACCCCGACCGACCTGCTCGCGCAGGCGCAATGCTCGGGCCGGGTACCGACCGTTGCCGCCGTGCTCGGGCCGTCGGCCGGACATGGTGCCCTCGTCGCCCCCGTCTGCGACTTCCGCATCATGAGCGCCCAGGGCGCCATCTTCACCGCCGGACCACCGGTCGTCAAAGAGTCCACCGGAGAGGAGATCTCGAAGGAGAACCTCGGCGGACCCGGTACCGCCTTGCCGAGCGGGGTGATCCACAACGTCGCCGAAGACGACGAAGCCGTGATCGCCGATATTCGGCGGTACCTGTCGTATTTCCCGCCGAGCGCGTGGTCGTACCCGGCGCAGCTGCCGCCGGACGGGGACAGCGAGCCCCGTGCGACACCCGAACTGCTCGACATCGTCTCTCGCGACAACCGCCGCATCTACGACATGCGCGCCGTGCTGGACGTGGTCTTCGACCGACCCGACTGGTTCGAAGTCCAGCCGCAGTACGGCAAGGCGATCATCTGCGCGTTGGCCCATCTCGGGGGCCACCCGGTCGCGGTCGTCGCGAATCAGCCCAACGTGCTCGCGGGCTCCATTGACGCCGACGCGGCGGACAAGGCGGCACATTTCATCATGGTGGCCGACTCGTTCCACCTGCCCATCGTGTTCCTTGCCGACAACCCCGGCATGCTGCCCGGTAGTCGTTCCGAGCGCAGCGGCGTGCTGCGCGCCGGTGCGCGGATGTTCGCCGCGCAGACGGCGGCAACCACGGTCAAGTTGCACGTCACATTGCGCAAGGCATACGGATTTGGCTCGATGGTCATGTCGCTCTTGGGTTTCGATCACCAGAGCGCGACCTTCGCTTACCCGGGCGCCACCATGGGCGCGATGAGCGCGGCGGCGCTGGGCCGGGCGACGCATGCCGGTGAGGACATCACCGCGAAGCTGCGCGACGCCGAGTTGCAGGCGTCCTATCGCTCGGCCGAGCATCTGGGATTCGATGAACTCATCGATCCCCGCGAAACCCGTGATGCCTTACTCAGTTCGTTGCTTCGTGGACTGTCCAGCAGGCAGGCCGCCGCCGAACCGGTGAGCCGGACCGTCATCATGCCTTAACGGGCTAAACGCTCCCCCGATAGGCCGCGATCACGGGCTCGAGTTCGTCCGGTGTCGCGCCGTGCATGATCACGGCGTCGGCCCCGTAGTCGAATTCCTTGCGGACGCGATCCGCACATTGCCGGGCAGACCCGGTGGCCGACGGCTCCAGCCACTCCTCGGGGATCAACGTCGCGATGTGCTCGATCTGCTCGGCCGTGGCCTTGTGGTCGATCCCGCCGGCGATCGACGTCACCACAGGGTCGTCTCGGAAGCGCTGCAGCACAGCCGGATCCCAACTGTTCGTCCGCACCATCAGGTCGCCGTAGCCCTGCAGATAGGTGGCCAGGCGCGCGACCGTCTTCTTCAGCCGCAGCTCCTCGGGAAGGTGGTCGCCGACGGTCGCAAAGCACGACCACACCCGCACGCTGTCCGGGTCGCGGCCGGCCTTTTCGGCCGCGGCCTTCACCGTCTTGACACAGCGCTGCAGCGTCTCCGGGGTGAAATAGGTGTGCAGTATGACGTCATCGAACACGCGCCCCCCGAGTTCGAGCGTCTTGGGCCCGAAAGCCACCAGCGCCAACCGGATGTCCTCGTTGAAGTCGGGGTCGAGGAACAGGATCGGGTATTTGCCCATCGGCCCGTCGTGGTTGAAGATCAGCTCGCCGCGCCACAGGCGCCGCATGACCTGGGCCCAGTCCTCCATCTGGGCGGTCGTGACCGCAGGTATGCCGAACGCCCCGTAGATCGCCGCGATGCCCCGGCCGATCCCCAGCGTAAAGCGCCCGCCGGAGAGCCGGTGCATGGTGGTGGCCCACGACCCGGTGATCAGCGGATGTCGGGTGTTGTGATTGGTTGCGGCGGTGGCGATCTGCATACGGGTCGTCACGGCGCACGCGGCCCCCGTCAACGACGACGCCTCCTTGACGTTCCAGCGCTCGGAGATGAAAGCGGTGCCGAGACTCAGCTCCTCGCCGCGGCGGGCCTCGTCGACCAGCGTTGCCGGGCCTTCCCCGCCGGCACCCGCCAGCAGGTAGTAACCCAATTCATCAAGCGTGCGATCGGTCAACTCCAAACTCCTTGCTGATAGCCGCAATTCCAGACTTCGGTGATCTTCCCGTCGACGACGCGGAAAACCTCGATGCTGGCGACGTTGCTTTCGGCGCCGTCCTTGGTGGTCATCGACGAGTCGTAAACGATCGCGACGTGCTCGCCGTCGTCTCCGGCGGCGACGACGTTGAGATCGAACCTCAACTTGTCGAACATCGCCCAGACGTCTTTGACCCGGCTGACCGCCTGGTCGCGGGTCAGGGTATGCGCCTCACCGACCCCGTGCCGGATCACGGTGTCCGCGAACAACTCCTCGGCCAGCTTCAGGTTGTGCTCGTTCCAGACGACGAGGTTATAGAGCTCGACGACTTCGCGGGCTGTGCGCGGGGCCGCCATCAGCCGGCGACCTCGCTCAGGAATCGATCGGTCACCCGCTGCACGCGCCGGGAGAAAATGTGCCCGACGTGGCTGCCGTCGTACCAGTACAGTTGGCCGCCCCAGCGCTCCTGCAACTCGACCGCGGGATCGCGCATTGCCATCCGGTCGTGCCAGGCGCCGACGATGAGTCGGCGATGCGGCGGCGGCGCCGGGTCGACCCGCAGCGGATCGATCACCGAGGTCAGCTTCGCCACCTCCGGGGACGCCAGCAGGTCGCGGAAGCCGTCGCGGGACGACCCCCAGCGCCCCAAGTGCCGGGCGATCATCGCGTTGAGGCCCAAGATCGGCGTGTACAGCGCGACCGCATCGACCTGCCTCTCCAGGTGGGAAACCAGCGCGGCGACGGGAGTTCCCATTGAAATCCCAGCTATCACAACGGCACCGGCCTGCGGCTGCACCCAGCGCACCACCGCGCGAATCTCGGACACCGAACGCATCATGCCGGCGACGTTGCCCAATGGGTCCATGTCAGGGTAGGCGGGCCACTCTCGGCGTCGGCAGCCGTGGCCGGGCTGCACGGGCAGTGCGACGTTGAACCCGAGTTTGTGGTGTATTCGGCCGATGCGACTCAGTAGTAGGTCTTCGGTGCCGCCCTGACCGGCGCCGTGCACCCAGATCAGCCACGGCCGGGGGCCATCGCGGTGCCGGCACAGGTGCACCACCGCTCGCGCCGGCCCGCCCAGCCCCTCGGCCGCAAGCGTTTCCGGCAAGGCCGGGTCATGTTCGAATGTCATCCGTTCATACGAAAGGTTGCCGATGCGCCACCGCCGCACCGAGGTCGCCCGCAACGGCCTCGGCTCGGCGTGCGCACGATCGATGCCCAGGACGGATAGTTCTTCGGCAGCGGCGGTGCAGCCATCGAGCGACCGCATGCCCGTGGGATTCCCACCCAGCAACGAAAACCCGCTTAGGACAAGTTCGTCCAGCATCACCTCGCCGAACTGGCGGAGCCCGCGTGGCGACCCTGGAGCCCAGCGGGTCGATTGGTTCAGGCCGGTCACCGTACGGGGCACCAACATGCCAAGTTCACGAGCCACGTCCCGGGCGAGACCCAGGCCTTGCGTTACCTTCGACATTTCAATCACCTAAGTCAGTTTGAATCCGGCGTATCCGCCGGCCGCGATTTCGTCGCAGCGGCGCCGGTATTCGGGGATCCCGCCGGTGTAACCCATGTACATCCGTTTCTTCCCCGGCACGTTTCCGCCGTTGTACCACGAATTACACGATGGATGGACCAGCACCGTCGGCGCAACGAGCGAAGTGGCGTGGTCGATCCACTCCTGCTGCGCGGTGGCCAAGGCCTCGATGGTGTGGATTCCGCGGGCCCGCAGGTGTGCGATGCAATCGCCGATCCACTCCACGTGTTGTTCTAGCGCGGCGACGAAGTTCGTGGCGGCGCTGGGACTCCCCGGGCCCTGGATGGTGAACAGATTCGGGAAGCCTCCGTCATTTCGCTCCTTGCCGTGCACAGGCCGGACTGCTGAAATCTATACTGTAACGGACTTAGTATCAGGCAATCGGAGGGTTCGGTGTGAAGGTGCCATTCACCTGGAAGGTCACCGGGTGGTTCATGGTCGGGTGGTCGCCCGAATTCCCGGTCGGCGAGGTGCGGCCGCTGCACTACTTCGGCGAGGATCTGGTCGCCTACCGCGACGAGTCCGGCGAGCTACACGTCCTGGAAGCGCACTGCAAACACCTCGGCGCGCACATCGGCCACGGCGGAAAGGTGCTCGGCGACTGCGTCGAATGCCCCTTCCATGGCTGGCGCTGGGGCCCGGACGGCACCAACCGGTACATCCCCTATCAACCCGACCGGCCCAACCGCGCGCTCCGTCTGCGGCTGTACCCGGTGCGCGAGCAGTACGACTGCGTGTTCATCTGGCACCAGCCGGAAGGCAAGGAGCCGCAGTGGGACATGCCGGACATCTTCCGGAAATTCCCGCAATTCGAAACCGACCCGGCGGCGTACTACCGCGCGTACCCGGAGTTCTCTCGACGCGCCGAACGCGAGCCGGTGCATCCGCAGATCGTTGCGGAGAATGCCCCCGACAGCGCACATTTCGAGTACGTACACCACGCCACCGTGACGCCGCGGGTGCTGGACTGGAAGATCGTCGACCGCGAGTGGCAGTTCGTCGCGGGGTGGCCAGACGCGCGCAGCGACAACCCCGACGACCTCGCGCCGCGGTTCCACAGCCACCTGTTCGGCCTGGGCGGAGCGATCAGCGTCTTTGAGGGGGCGCAGAACCATCGGCTGATCTTCACCTGCACGCCGGTCGACGACGAGTGTTCGGACCTCTTCTACTCGATCTGGTGGCCACGCGTCCCCGGCGACACATCCGACGTACCGCAGGGCAAGCTGCGCGACGTGATCGAACAACAATTCCTGTCCACCGTCTTCGACGATCTGCGAATCTGGCGCTACCAGAAGTACGTGGAAAATCCGGCGCTTTCCAAGGTCGACGCGAAAGGGTATATGGCACTGCGGAAGTGGGCGAAGCAGTTCTATGACGTCCCGGCCGAAGTGTCCGCCTCGGCATGACGACGAAACTTGCCGAAATCGCGGCGCCCGAGCACACCGCGATCGTCACGCAGGAATGCCAGGGCGCCGTCATCGGCCCGGACGCCGGACTGGCGATGCTGGCCGAGGAAGCACGACGGGTTGCCCTGCCCAACATCGTGCGGCTGTTGCCGGCGGCCCGGGCGGCCGGGGCACGCGTCGTGCACTGCTTGGTGCAGCGGCGGCCCGACGGGCTCGGCTCCAACCACAACGCCAGGATCTTCGCCATGGGGGACGGTCAGGTCGACATCACCCCGGGCACCCAAGGCGCGGCCCTGCTCCCCGAATTGGGCCCGGAGCCGGACGATCTGGTGCTGAGCCGCTGGCACGGCGTCGGGCCGATGGGCGGCACGGACCTGGACGCGATACTGCGCAACCTGGGTGTCTCCACCATCGTTGTCGTCGGAGTGTCGCTCAACATCGCCATCCCCAACGTCGTCATGGACGCCGTCAACGCCGCCTACCGCGTCATCGTGCCCCGCGATGCGGTCGCCGGCATACCCACTGAATATGGAGAGGCCATCATCGCCAACACGCTGTCCCTGCTTGCGACCATTACCAGCACCGAAGATCTGCTCGACGTGTGGGCGCAGCGATGACCGACACCGCACCCGGAGTTCGCGGCGGGTTCCCCGACGTCAAACCCGTCGAGGACGCCCCCGAAGAACTGGGCCCCTTCGTCGCGGCGCTGCGCCGCCTGCAGGACCTGACCGTGTCCACCAAGCCGGACCCCGCGCTTTGGGCAGCCGCGACCGCGCACCTGGAGAACGCTTGCGCTCTACTGGACGGCCACCAGGTTCCGGAGACCGAGTCGGTAGCCGGCCGAGTGCTGAGCCTGCCCGGGTTGGCCCATCCCTTGATGCCGCCGTGGATGGTGACCGAATTTGACCCCGACGGTGTGAGCATGGCGGGTCATTTCACCGCCTCACACATAGGCGGGAACCGGGCCGTGCACGGCGGAATGATCCCGCTCTTTTACGACTGGCTGCTCGGCATGGTCGTGTCCACCGCGGACATCCGGCCGACCCGCACGGCCTATCTGCACGTCGATTACCGCAACATCACCCCGATCGACGAGCCGTTGACCGCCCGCGGTCGCATCACCGATATCGACGGCCGGAAGATATTCATCTCGGCTACGATGACGGCCGCTGATGGCACGCTGCTCACCGAAGCCAACGGCCTGATGGTCCGACTGCTCCCCCACCAGCCTTGAGAGGCCTAATGTCTGAGACAGCAACACAATTCACGGTACCAGCCGTCGCGACGGCCGTTGCGGCCGCGATTCCCGATCGGGAGCTGCTGATCCAGGGTGAACGGCGGTACAGCTATGCACAGGTGATCGAGCGGTCGCACCGCCTCGCCGCGTACCTGCATTCCCGTGGGCTCGGGTGTCACACCGAGCGCTCCGCTCTTCCCGGCCATGAGCCCGGCCAGGACCTACTCGGTGTCTACGCCTACAACGGAAACGAATTCGTAGAGGCGTTGCTCGGCTCGTTCCAGGCCCGAGTCGCCCCGTTCAACGTCAACTTCCGCTACGTCAAGAGCGAGCTGCAGTATCTTCTGGCGGATTCCGGGGCGACCGCGCTGATCTACCACGCCACGTTCGCCCCGCGGGTGGCCGAAATCCTGCCGGACCTCCCGCAGCTGCGGGTGCTGATACAGATCGCCGACGACTCCGGCAACGACTTGATCTACGGCGCAGTGGATTACGAGAGCGCCGTTGCGTCCTGCGCACCCGAGCCACCACCGGTGCGCCATTCACCGGACGACCTCTACGTCCTGTACACGGGCGGCACGACGGGGATGCCGAAAGGCGTGCTGTGGCGCCAGCACGACATCTTCATGACGTCCTTTGGCGGGCGCAACCTGATGACCGGAGAGCCGTTCGGATCCGTCGACGAAATCGCGGCGGGGGTCGCCGCGGGCCCCGGCACCAAGCTGATGATCCTGCCGCCGCTGATGCACGGCGCGGCTCAGTGGAGCGTGATGACGGCGATCACGACCGGGCAATCCGTCGTCTTCCCGTCGGTCGTTGACCGGCTGGACGCCGAAGAGGTCGTCCGCACCATCGAGCGCGAGCGGGTGAGCGTGGTGACGGTGGTCGGTGATGCGATGGCCCGCCCGTTGGTCGCCGCCATCGAGAAAGGGATCGCGGACGTGTCGTCGTTGGCCGTGGTCGCCAACGGGGGCGCGTTGCTCACCCCGTTCGTCAAGCAGCGGTTGATCGAAGTCCTGCCTGATGCCGTCGTCGTCGACGGTGTCGGATCTTCGGAAACCGGCGCGCAGATGCACCACATGTCGATGTCGGGAGCGGTGTCGACCGGCACCTTCAACGCGGGGCCGGACACGTTCGTGGCGGCCGAGGACCTGGCCTCGATCCTGGAACCGGGTCACGACGGAATGGGCTGGCTCGCGCAGCGCGGGTACGTTCCGCTCGGCTACAAGGGCGATGCGGCCAAGACCGCCAAGACATTTCCCGTCATCGACGGGGTCCGGTATGCGATCCCGGGCGACCGGGCCCGCCACCGCGCCGATGGCACCGTCGAACTGCTGGGCCGCGATTCCGTGACGATCAACTCGGGCGGCGAAAAGATCTTCGTCGAGGAGGTCGAGACCGCCATCGCGTCCCACCCCGCGGTGGCCGACGTGGTGGTCGCCGGGCGCCCCAGTGAGCGGTGGGGCCAGGAGGTCGTGGCCGTCGTCGCACTGGCCGAAGGTGCCCGCGCCGATGCCGAGGAGTTGGTCGCCCACGCCGGGCAATCGCTGGCCCGCTACAAACTTCCCAAGGCGATCGTGTTCCGCGCGGCAATCGAGCGCAGCCCGTCGGGCAAGGCCGACTACCGGTGGGCGCGCGAGCAGGCGGTAAACGGCTGACCGGCGGGCATGCCCATATTGTCTACTGTAAGAATTACAGTACGATCTTACGCAAGGGCATGCCGTTCACGCAGAAGATGCTGGAGAGCCAAGGTGACGACCAACGTTCACGCCGCCGGTGCCGACGGCCGGGCCGTCAGCCTGCGTGATCCCTACCCGTTCTTCGCCCGAAAGCGCCGCGAAGCCGGGGTGTTCCGCGGGACGGTCATGGACTACTCCAAGACGCCGGAGTCGCTCATGCCCAAGCGCGAGTACTCCGCGGTGTCCTTCGATGCGGTGAACACGGTGTTCCGGGACGGCCGAGTGTTCAGCTCCGCACCGTACGACAAGACGATCGGCCTCTTCATGGGGCCGACCATCCTGGCGATGGAGGGAAAGAAACATCGCGATCATCGCAACCTGGTGTCCGCGGCATTCAAGTCCAAGGCGCTGGCCCGCTGGGAGAACACCGTTGTGCGGCCGATCTGCAACGCGCTGATCGACGAATTCATCGCCAGCGGTGCAGCAGACCTGGTTCGAAACTTCACCTTCGAATTCCCCACCCGCGTCATCGCCCAGCTGCTGGGGCTGCCGGCCGACGACTTGCCGATGTTCCGCAAGCGCGCCGTGCAATTGATCAGCTACCACGTCGACTACGAGAGCGCGTTCGAGGCGTCGGCGGCGCTCAAGGATTACTTCGTCGACCAGATCGAACAGCGCAAATCCCAGCCCACCGAGGACATCATCGGCGATCTGGTCACCGCGGAGATCGACGGCGAAAAGCTAAGCGACGAAGCCATTTACTCCTTTCTGCGACTGCTGCTGCCGGCCGGCTTGGAAACCACGTACCGGTCGTCGGGCAACCTGCTGTACCTGCTACTCACCCACCCGGACCAGTTCGCCGCGGTGCAGGCCGATCGCGAACTCTTGCCGCAAGCGATCGAGGAAGGGCTGCGCTTCGAGACGCCGCTCACCACCGTGCAGCGATTCACCACCGAGGACACCGAGCTGGAAGGTGTCGAGATACCGGCACGTGCGGTGGTGGGCGTGTGCATCGGGTCCGCGAACCGCGACGAACAACGCTGGGATCGTTCGGAAGAGTTCGACATCTTTCGCAAGCACCAACCGCACATCTCCTTCGCCGCCGGTGAGCACACGTGCCTGGGTCTGCACCTGGCGCGGCTGGAAACCCGCGTCGCCGTCGAATGCCTGCTGGACCGGGTGACCGACGTCAGGCTGCTCACCGACGACGACCCACACATCCACGGCCAGCCTTTCCGTTCCCCGACGGCGCTTCCCGTGACGTTCAAGGCGAAGTAGGGTCCGGAAATGGTCAAAGTCATGTCGGGCTTCCGGGTCCTGGAACTTGCGCAATTCACCTTCGTCCCGGCGGCGGGCGCCATCCTGGCCGACTGGGGCGCGGACGTCATCAAGGTCGAACACCCGCTGCGCGGCGACACCCAACGCGGCTTCATCAACATGGGTGGCATCCAGCTCGATCCGGAGCGGCACCCGCTGATGGAGCATCCCAACCGGGGCAAGCGCAGCGTCGGGATTGACGTGTCCACACCGGGCGGTCAGGAGGTGATTTACGAACTGGCCAAGACCTCCGACGTGTTCCTCACCAACTACATGCCGGCCCAGCGGCAGAAGCACAAGTTCGACGTGGAACACATTCGCGCGGTGAACCCGAACATCGTCTACGCGCGCGGTTCGGCGTACGGCGACAAGGGCGCCGAGCGTGACGTGGGTGGCTATGACGGAACGGCGTTCTGGACGCGCAGCGGCATCGGGTACGCACTGACGCCCGAGGAGCTGGGTGGCGCACTGGGGCAAGGTATTCCAGCGTTCGGTGACTCCATCGGCGGCATGTTCATCGCCGGCGGCATCTCGGCGGCACTGCTGCATCGCGAACGCACCGGCGAAGCCCTCGAGCTCGACGTGTCGTTGCTGAGCACGGCCTGGTGGGCGGCGGGAGCGAGCGTGACGCAGGGCATGGAGACCGGACAGGTGATGCGCACTCCGATGCCGGGCTCCGCGACCGCCATGTCGGTGAATCCCTTCATGGGCAACTACGAAACCTCCGACGGCGGCACCATCAACCTGTGCATCATCAGCCCGACCGGCCTGATCCGCGACACTTTCGAGCATCTCGGCATCCCCGAGGCGGCCGACGATCCCCGCTTCTCCGACGTGCTGCCCTTGATCCAGAACGCCAGCGCGGCCGCCGAACTGATCGCGAAGGCGTTCGCCGGTAGGCCATTCGACTACTGGCGGGAGCATTTGAAAACCATGAAAGGTCAGTGGGCGCCGTTCCAGAGCCTGCTCGACCTGGTGGACGACGAGCAGGCCCTCGCCAACGACATGATCAGCGAGGTCGAGCTCGCCAGCGGCGGAAAGCCTTTCCGCGTCGTGCGCGGCCCGGTGCAGTTCAACCACGAACCGCTGGTGACTACCCGGGCACCCCAGGCTTCCGAACACACCGAGATCGTGCTGATGGAGCTCGGCATGGATTGGGACCGCATCGAGGAACTGAAGGATTCGGGAGCCATTGCGTGAATGACGTCGCGGTCATCGGTGTCGGCCTGCACCCGTTCGGCCGCTTCGAGGGCAAGTCCGCGATGGAGATGGCCGCCGACGCCATCCATCTCGCGGTCGCCGACGCGGGCATCGAGTGGAAGGACATCCAAGCCGCCACGGGGGGCAGCTGGACCGTGGCCAATCCCGACGCGATCGTCGCCATGGTCGGACTATCGGGCATCCCGTTCACTAATGTGTTCAACGCGTGCGCGACCGCCGCCAGTGCCGCCAAGGCGTGCGCCGACGGCATCCGGCTGGGCGACTACGACATCGGGATCGCCATCGGTCTGGACAAGCACCCGCGCGGCGCCTTCACCGAGGACCCGGCCCTGGTGGGGATGCCGCGGTGGTACGCCGAGAACGGCCAGTACCTGACGACAAAGTTCTTCGGCATGAAGGCCAACCGCTATTTGCACGATCACGGCATCTCGCAGCAGACACTGGCTAAGGTGGCCGCGAAGAACTTTCGCAATGGGGCGTTGAACCCCAATGCGTTTCGCCGCAAGCCGATCGCCGAAGACGACATCCTCAACTCCGCGATGCTGAACTACCCACTCACGCAGTACATGTTCTGTGCACCCGACGAGGGGGCCGCGGCCGTCGTGATGTGCCGCGCGGACATCGCGCACCGCCATACCGCGACGCCGATTTTCCTGCGGGCGGTCGAGGTGCGCACCCGTCGGTATGGCGCCTACGAGGTCAACACCACCTTCGCGCCGGTCCACGAGGACGTCTCCCCGACCGTGTACGCGTCGCGCGCCGCGTTCGAGAAAGCGGGCGTGGCGCCGCAGGACGTCGACGTCATCCAGCTGCAGGACACCGACGCCGGCGCGGAGATCATTCACATGGCCGAATGCGGGTTCTGCGCCGACGGCGAGCAGGAAAAGCTATTGGCCGACGGCGCAACCGAAATCAGCGGATCGATGCCGGTCAACACCGACGGCGGGCTCATCGCGAACGGCGAGCCGATCGGGGCGTCGGGCCTGCGGCAGATCCACGAACTGGTGCGACAACTTCGCGGCCAGGCCGGCGATCGCCAGGTACCGGGTGAGCCGCGCGTGGGCTTTGCTCAGCTATACGGCGCACCGGGCACCGCCGCGGCGACCATCCTGACGACCTGACCTTTCGCTGACCCCGGGACGGGGCCCGGACACTATCTGGCGACACTCTGGCGGCAGGCGCATCGTTGATCAGCGGGCACCCGTTTCATCACGCTCTCGGCGTGCGCCCCACATCCCGCCCAGGTGATCTTGCCGCAGCGCCCGCAGCTCACGGGGTAACACATGGTTGCTTCCTACCGTTCAGCGCGAACCGATTGCGCCACTACGCCTTCACAGCAGCTTTTCGCTCGGCGATCGTGGCGCGGACCTGCGCCATGTCAAGACGCTTGACCTGATCGATCAAATCGTCGAGCACGGCAGGTGACATCGCTCCCGGCTGACTGTAGACGAGGATTCCATCGCGGAACGCCATGATCGTGGGCACTGAGCGGATGCCTACCGTCGCGGCCAGTTCGCGCTCGGCGTCGGTGTCCACCTTGGCGTACACGATATCCGGGTGGGTCTGCGAGGACCGTTCGAACACGGGTGTGAAAGCCCGGCACGGCCCACACCATGGGGCCCAAAAGTCAACGAGCACAATCGGACTTGCGAGTACCGTCGGCTCGAAATCGGCAGCGGTCAGTGACTTGACGGTCATAATTGCTCCTTTCCGAGAGTTTCAGGTGAGGATCGGATCCAGGCCTGAGCTGGTGCAGCAAGCTGGGCTGATTACGGACCGAACGCAATAGTGCCCGTTTATTGCGCCGGTCCAGCGCCGTCCGCCGTCCTGTCAGCGAATTCGCAAAATGCGCTGTACGCGCGCGCACCGTAGATCGTCGCCGGACCACCGTGCATGAGAATGCTGACGCCGATCGCCTCGGCGGCCTCTTCCTTGGATGCTCCGGCACGGGCCGCCCCCTGAGCGTGGGAGGCGATGCAGCCGTCGCATCCGGCGACGACCCCGATCGCCATCGCGATCAGCTCCTTGAACTTCTTGTCCAAGGCTCCCGAGGTCAGTGCGCCGTTGCTCATCTCGGCGAAACCCCGGTACACGTCGGGGATCATCTTGCGCAGGGCACGGTGCTGAGGGTTGAGGTCGTCCAGCACCTCTTGGTAGTGGTTGTGTTCGGTCATGAGAGATACAATACCTATACGGGTAGGGGTATTCCTCAGATTGCGACTGCTTTTCCTTTCGGCGCACGCATGCCTCCCCCAATAGAGTCCATTGGCCCTAGAAACGCGTCATCGCGGAGCGCAATCTGGCCTCGGAGCGCCCGGCGTTCCCGCGCAGCGGTAACCATGTCGTGCGGCGATGTCGGCGCACGACATAGAGGAGCATCAATGGCACGAGTCGTCATTCTCGGCGCTGGTATCGCCGGGCATACCGCCGCGCTACACCTTCGCCGATGGCTAGGCCGCAGTCACGAAGTCGTCGTGATTTCTCCCAACGCCGACTGGAACTGGATCCCGTCCAACATCTGGGTCGGCGTGGGCCGCATGGACCCCGCCAAGGTTCTCATTCCGCTCGACCCCATCTACCGCCGCAAGGGCATCGTGTTTCACCAAGCACTTGCCACCACGATCCATCCGGAGGGCACCATAAATCAGCCGGCGCCATCGGTGGACTTCACCTACACCGATGAGGAACACGGCGGCCAGAGCGGCGCCATTACGTATGACTACCTCATCAATGCCACAGGACCGCGCCTGAACTTCGCGGCCACCCCCGGACTCGGCCCCGCCGGCCACTCATACTCGGTGTGCACCGCGGCTCACGCCGTCGAGGCGGCCAAGGCACTCGATCGGGTCATCGCCAGGCTGGAGGCCGGCGAGAAGCAGCGCCTGGTCATCGGCGTCGGACACGGCACCTGCACCTGCGAGGGCGCGGCCTTCGAGTACGCCTTCAACGTCGAGCACACGTTGCGAGCCGCCGGCGTGCGAGACCTGGCCGAGGTCGTCTACCTCACCAACGAGTATGAACTGGGCGACTTTGGCGTCGGCGGCATGAGTTTCGTCGAAAAGGGCTTCGTGCAGTCTAGCCGGCTGTGGACCGAGTCGCTGTTCCGTGAACGCGGCGTCAAAGCGATCACGCAAGCGGCCGTCCACGAGGTGATGGACGGCAAGCTGCGCTACGAGCAACTGGACGGCAGAGAGCACGAGTTGGACTTCGACTTCGCCATGCTTTTACCACCGTTCAGGGGAGCCGAACTGGCGGCGTACGACAAGGACGGCAACGACATCAGCTCCGTTCTGTTCGCGCCGTCAGGCTTTATGAAGGTCGACGCGGACTACTCGGGCAAACCCTATGACGAATGGTCCGCCGAGGATTGGCCATACACCTACGAGGCCCCGGCCTACCCGAACATCTTCGCCCCGGGCATCGCGTTCGCGCCCCCGCATCCCATCTCCCGTCCGCGCACGAGTCCCAAAGGGACCGTTATCACGCCCAGTCCGCCGCGCACCGGAATGCCGTCGGGCATTATGGCCAAGACAGTTGCTGAAACCATCCGCGACCGAATCACCAAGGGAACGGCCGCTGTTGCGCACCGCGCGTCGATGTCGAGCATGGGCGCCGCATGCGTCGCCTCCGCAGGCACCGGTTTGCGCAAAGGCTCGGCCGCCGCCATGACGATGTTCCCGGTGGTACCCGATCCGGTGAAGTACCCGCAAACGGGTCGCGACATCGCCGGCACCTCCGGTGAGCTCGGATTGGCCGGCCACTGGATCAAGCTGCTGCTGCATTATCTCTTCATTTACAAGGCTAAAGCCCGCCCGTTCTGGTGGCTGATCCCCGAATGAAAGGCACGCCGATGGACGACGAAACCTCCTACTCGGACGTGAACGCGCTGACGGCCGAGCGCATCGCCGATGCACCGCTGCCCACCACGGCAACACTGCGGACGCGTCAGAACCTCTTTGTGCAATTCGGACGTTTCATCCGTATCAATCTCAAGATGCTGCGGATCATCTACGGGCACGGCTGAGGAGCGCCCGGGTCCGAGAGGCATCGACCCGGCCGAGCAGATTCAAGACACCTTCTTGACCGGCGACGCGTAAGCCGGCTTGCCGAGACCGAGCATGTACTGCGCGATCATGTTGCGGAACACCTCCAGCGTGCCGCCGTAGATTCCCACCAGCGGGGCGAATCGGTAGGCGTATTCGGCGCTGCCGTCGTCGGCTGCCGCTTCGGTTCCGTACGGCAGCGTGGAGGCGGTCCCGAGGATGTCCATCAGTTCCGGAGAGATGTCCCGCATTGTTTGCGCGATCGCGACCCGGCCGAAGATGCTCGGGGTGGCCAGCGCCGTCTCCAGTCGGGCGACGCAGCGGCCCAGCCGGTATGCCACCGACTTGTCGTCGATGAGCCGGCGCCCGTCGTCGTCGGCCCGCGTCAGGCTCGCCGCGGCCTTATCCACCGCCTGCGATAGAAAACCGGCCTGGTGCATCATGATTGAGGTGTCTTGCAGTCCGTCGGGGGCGGCGGCGACAGCGCCGTGCTCGACGTTGAGCGGCTCGCGCAGCACGGTCCAGCCACCGTTCACCTCGCCCAGCCGATACTTGTCGTCGACCCGCACGTCGCTGTAGTAGACGATGTTGGTCCGATCGCCATCCACCGTGCGAATTCCCTGGATTTCGATCCCCGGCGAATCCAGTGGCACCAGGAACATGGTCAGGCTCTTGTGCTTTGGCGCGTCCGGGGCTGTGTTGGTGATCAGGAAGACGTACTGACAGTTATGGGCACCGGTCGTGAACATCTTGGAGCCGTTGATGACCCAGCTCGATCCATCCGCCTCCCGCACGGCGCGGGTCTTACAGGTGGCGATATCGGAGCCGCCCTCGGGCTCGGTGTAGCCGAGGCACAACCGGACTTCGCCGCTGAAGACTTTCGGTAGTACCTCGTCGCGCAGTTGCGGCGAACCGAATTTGTTCACCGATCGGGCCACCATCGCGGTCGTTCCCCAGGTCACCCAGGGCACGTGTGCACGCCGCTTCTCCAGCTCCCAGATGCGCCGCCGCACCCGGGTGAACCCTCCTTCGGATTCCGGTTTCCACTCGGCTTCCAGATAGCCTGCCGCGCCGAACTTCAGGTGCAGACCTTCGTCGAAATTGTCACCCGTTTCGCGGTCCCGACGCCTGATCTCCTCGGTCATATGCGTATCGAGGAAACTGCGCGCTTCGTCGCGGAATGCCTTGTCCTCGTCCGACAATTCGACGGGAGAGAAATCCATGATGTCGCCCCTTCCTAGGCCGGCTGCGCCGCGCCCTCGCGGGCGGTCACGATCTCGGCGACCCGTTGCGCCGTGGCGCCCGGATCACCACCGGCCAGTGGCCATCCCCGGGCGCGCACCAGATACGCCGTCGCGGCGGCTTCGGACGAAACCCCGAGTCCGCCCTGGATGTGAACCGCCATGGTCGCCGCCTTGGCGGCCTCCTCTGCCATGAAAACGAAGGCGGAGGGCGCCAATTCGGGCCGCTCGTCGGGTTCGTTGTCCAAGAACCAGGCGGCGCGTCGCGCCAGATTCCGTCCACCCTGGACGGTGATGACCATGTTCGCGAGGGGGTGCGAGATCGCTTGCAGCGTGGAGATGGGCACGCCCAGCGTGTAGCGGGTCTTGGCGAACTCGGCCGCGATCGTCATGGTCTCCTCCACCAGCCCGACGAGCGCCGCCGCGGTGAGCAGCCGCCATTCGTCGAGCGCCAGCCGGTACGTCGCCAGCGCGTCGGGTCCTTCGGCGACGACCGTACGGGTGTCGGTCGCGGCCGGGTCCACCCATGCCATCGGCAGCCTGCCGATGTTGTCGACCTTCGCGGGGCGGCTGGCGAAGGTCAGCCGCACGACTTCGTCGCCGTCGCGGACGATGATGTGGTCGGCGATCGAGCCAGAGGGAATCAACCGCGGACCGCGTCCGGCGTCGAGGCGCGGGTCGAGCGCGGCCAGCTGTTCGCCATCCGCCACGCCGGCGGCTTCCGCCCCTAGCGCGCCGAGACGCCCCAGCAGGCGAGCCGTGCACACATGGTCGATCCACGGAACGGGTGCCAGCGACCGGCCGAGCTCTTCGGCCACCAAGGTGAGATCGACCAAGGTGGCGCCGTCACCGCCGCATGACTCCGGCAGCGCCATCGTCGTCGCGCCCATCCCGCACAACATCTCCCAGAGGTTCTTGTCGAAGCCGGATGGCTCTGCGGCCCGGACGGTTTCGATCGAGCAGTGGGTCTTGAAGAACTGTTTGTAGGCTTCCTGCAGGGCCACATGGTCGTCGGACAGGCTGTAGTCCAGCCGGCGGAGTTCGAAGCGGTCCATCGTTACTCGTCCTTCCCGAAGAAGAAGTCTCGCGCGTTGTTGTAAAGGTAGTTGTCCAGCACCTCGGCGGGCAGGTCAAGGGCACGGGCCTCGGGTATCACGCGACGCATCGGCAACACCGGCCAGTCGGACGCGTAGATCACCTTGTTGGGGCCACGCGTGCGCATGTAGTGCAGCAGGCTCTCGGGCAGCCGCTTGGGCGACCACGCCGACGTCATGAGGCGCAGGTTGGCGTACTTCAACAGCAACCGGATCGCGACGTCCCACCACGGGTCGGCGCCGTGAATCATGCACAGCCGTAGTTCGGGGAATCGCACGCACACGCGGTCCAGGTGCATCGGGTGCTGAACCTCCCCGGGTATCGGTGGTCCCGGAATACCGGTGTTGATGCAGAGCGGAAGGTCCAGTTCCGCGCACTTGGCGTAGAGCGGGTAGTACACGGCGTCGCTCGGCGGATACTGGCCGTCGCCCCAAAAGCTCGGTCCGACTACGGCATACGCGACGGGCAACTCGCCCGAGATGGCGGTCAGTTCGCGCAGCGACCGCACCGGCCGCAGCAGGTTGACCCCGCCCATGGCCAGCGCGAACCGGTCCGGCCTGGCTTCAACGAATTTGCGCGCGGTAGTGGACGGGTTAACAAGCGAGTCCATCAGGATCGCCTTCTGCACGCCCTGTTCGTCCATCTCGGCGAGCAACTCGGAGAGGTCGACCGCGCCGAACATCGACTTAGGGCCCTTGAAGTAGTCGTCCCTGACCTTGAGCATCCACGTCGGCTGAGATTCGGCTTCCCCGAAGTGGACGTTCACCAGGCAGTCAATCGCTTTGGTGTTCATGACTTTCCTTCGGGCTCGGACGGGACCAGCGCGATCGCCGGAACGTGTTGAGTGGCTTGCTCTCTGGCCCAGCGGTAATTGGGCTTGCCGTTCCCGAGGCGTTCGATCTGCTCGACGAAGATGAAGGCTTTGGGCGCCTTGAAATGCGCCAGCTGCGCGATGCACGCGCCGTAGAGTGCGTCCTGGGTGAGGTGGGCATCGGCGTGCGTCGCGACGAGCGCGACGACCTCTTGTCCCCACCGCTCGCTCGGGCGCCCTACGACAAGGGCATCGACGACGCCCGGCTGTGCTCGCAGCACCTCCTCGACTTCTTCGACGAATACCTTTTCGCCACCGGTGTTCACGACCAGCGAATCGCGGCCCAGCAGGCGAATGGTGCCGTCGGGTTCGAGGGATGCCCGGTCGCCGGGGATCACCACCCGCTGTCCCTCAATCTCCGGAAAGGTTCGTTGCGTGGCCTCGGCGTCGCCGAAGTAGCCGAGCGGGATCCGGCCTGTCCGGGCGGCCCAGCCGACCTCCTGCTCACCGGGCCGCAGGAACCGGCTCCGGTCGGCCGACACCACGGTTGCCCCCTCCCTGGGCTGGAAGGTCTCGCTGGCGTTCCCTTCGCGGCTGTGCCCGAATGCCATGTTGCCGCTCTCGGACGATCCGTAGCCCTCGATGATGGTGATGTGCGGCAAGCATTCCATCAGTGCGCGTTTGTGTTTCGCGTTCGTCGCGGCGCCTCCGGTGCCGATCGCGTTCAGCGAAGACAGGTCGTAGGAGCGCGCGCGCAGCTCGGCGATCAGCGGCCCGGCGTAGGCGTCGCCCACCATGGTCATCATGCCCACCTTCTCGCGCTCGGCGGTTTCCCACACCGACCGTACGTCCAGCTTGTTGCGGTCGTCGTAGAGGACCACGGGCAGTCCGGCGCAGAGCGCGGCGAAGGCGGTCCACATGCCGGCGGCGTGCATGAGCGGAGAAACGGCGAACCACGGCTGCCCTCCCCCGGCGACCTTGTCGTGGATCTCGGTGACGCTGGCGTGGTCGGCGCCCACCATTGACGACACGTACATGTCGCTCTGCCGCCACAGCACACCCTTCGGCCGTCCCGTCGTCCCGCCGGTGCACATCATGATCAGGTCATCCGGTGACCCCGCGTCTTCGCGCTCGGCGCCGGCAACGGACAGGGCGTCGTCGAGCGAGATGGCTTTCGGTAGTTGGGGAACCGTGCTGCCGTCGTCGATGGAGATCAGCAATTCGGTGCCGGTCGGGGGCAGCACGTCGGCGAACCGGGCGCCGAGTGAGCGGTGGTAGATGATGGCCCGCGGTCGGATGTAGTCGAGCAGGTCGCGGATTTCCCGGGGCGAGTAGTGGTGGTTCACGTTGACCGGGACGGTGCGCGCCTTGAGGCATCCGATCACCATGTCGGGGTACAGGTCGTTGTACATGATCAGTGCGACGCGGTCCTGGCCGCACTCCCAGCGCTGCAGTTCGTCACGCGCCGCGTAGACGCCGAACCCCTTGCCCTCGAGGTAGTTCGCCAATCGATTGGTCCGGCGCGCGGATTCGGCGAACGTGCTCTTGCGGTCCCCGCACACCGTCATCAGGCGGTCGGGCACCACGTCGGCGATGGCGTCGAGAACCGCGCCCACAGTCCATTCACTCATAGTGCGGGCGGCTAGACGGCCGAGGCGACCGGAACGCCGAGTAGATCGCGGGCGTTGTCGCGCATCACTTTCCGGATGTCGGATTCGCTGAAGCCGTTGAGCTCCTCGGCGAACGACACCGGTGATTCGAGGCCTTCGCCGTGCGGCCAGTCGGAACCGAACAGGATCTTATCGATGCCGATGACGTCGGCCAGCTCGGGCAGATCGTCCTCGTAGTACGGAGCGATCCACACGTTGCTGCGCAATTGCTCCACCGGATCCTCGGGGAAGTCGCGGGGCTGGGTGTTGGCCGCCTTCTTCAACCGCTTGACCAGCCGATGGACGAAGTACGAGCCGTTCTCGATGCTGACCGCCTTGAGCTTCGGATACCGGGTGAACACGCCGTGCACGATCATCGAGGCCATCGTGTCGTGGATCGCGCGGTCGTCGAGGAGAACATTGTCCAGCGGATCCTTCGCGCCGAACCCCTCGAACGTCGCCTTGCCGCCCCACGCCGCCGCGATGTGCAGATAACCGCTGTCGCTGAGGTGGAATCCGACCGGAACTCCCGCCTCGGCCAGCCGGGCCCACACCGGGTCATGGCTGGGATCACCCAACGAGCGCGGCTTGACCAGGCCGGGCACCGGCGCCGGGCGCACCAGCACCAGCTTGGCGCCGCGTCCCAACACGAACTCCACCTCGTCGAGCGCCTTGGCAGGATCGGCCAGCGAAATGATCGGCGCGGCTATGATCCGGCGATCGGGCCGGTCGAAGCCCCAGTCCTCATCGAGCCACAGGTTGAATGCGTGCAGCGACGCCATGGTCGCTTCGATGTCATGCTTGAGCGCCTCCTCGACCCCGCATGCGAAAGTCGGCAGCATGAAGGCCGTTTCGATTTCCTGGGTGTCCATCACCGCGACACGGGCATCGCGGTTCTGGTACTCCGGGTGCTCGGCGAGCCGCTCGACCTTCATCAGCGACGCCGGATCGACGCCTTCGGGAATCTCACCGCGAAACAACAGATCCAGGCAGCCCGGCACGATGATCGGGTCGAAGGTGGGGTTGGGAACGAAATGATTGACCCGGCCCCCGATCACGGCCAAAGTGCGCTTACCCTGAGTGACCATCTGCACGCCGCGACTCTTGAACGCCCGGTCCAGGTGGCGAGTGAAGGCGTCCAGCGGCTCGTAGTAGTGGTTGTCGACGTCAATCGCCTTGTAACCCAAGTCGGCCATGATTCTTCCTTTCGGCATTACCGGCGAGCGCTAAGCGTCGGTCGAGTTGAGCGAGGGGAACTGCGGGGGCCGCTTCTCGAGGAAGCTGGTGATGCCTTCGACAACGTCCGGCCGCGGCATCGCCTCGTGCAGCAACACCTCGGCGCGCGACGTGGCGTCGACGACGTCGCGAGTGGCGTCGCCGTACACCTGCCGTTTGATCACTTCCATGGAAGCCGGCGAGCAGTTGCGGGCGATGTCCTCCGCGTAGTCCAGCGCACGCTTCATCAAATTTTCGGGCGGGACCACTTCCTTGACCAGGCCGAGTTCGGCCGCCTCTTCGGCGAGGAAGGTGCGGCCACTCAGCAACAGATCCAATGCGACGCCCCACGTGGTGAGGCGCGGCAGGATCCAGGAGATGCCGAACTCGGCGATCAGTCCGCGCCGGGCGAAGACCGCGGCGAACTTGGCGCCGGCGGCCGCGAACCGGACGTCGCACATGAGCGCCTGGGTCAGGCCGATGCCGACGCAGGCACCGTTGATCGCCGCGATGACGGGCTTGCGCAGCGTGGTCACGAAATGCGGTGGCCGATCGCCAACCAAGTCGGCGAGGTTGGTCTGGCTCGCCTTCTCCATCGTGTCGCCGTAGGTGGGCGCGGAACTCGGCGCGCCCAGATACGCGCCAGCACAGAAACCCCTGCCCCGCCCCGTCACCACGATCACCCGGATGGCCGGGTCCTGTTCGGCGCGGTCGATCGCGGAGTAGAACCCGGCGGCGATGTCCGGTCCCCATGCGTTGAGACGGTCAGGACGGTTGAAGGTCACAATGGCGACGCCGCTGTCGGTGGCCTCGTAGAGCACTGCGTCCTCGGAAGCGCCGTCGCTGCGGGACATCTACCCCCATACCTCCTCGCGATCGCGTATGAATTCCGCGACGTTTGTACGCATACTGTATACCTATCGGTACCGTTTTCCACAACCGCCGCCACACCCCTGGGAACCCCGGCCGAACAGCGCGTTTCTGCTTACTGAACCGAGGCGTCGACCGCGGGATATGGACCCGCGGATCGGCCCGTATCCGGCCACTGTGGCGAGCAACACGTCCCCATCACGTTTTCTTCGACCACCAATTCGGGAAAGCGAACAAAGATACCCACTAACAGGGAGGGGAAACGCCATGGTGGACATCAAGAGCGGCCCGATCGAGGCGGTCCAGGGCATCGTCGAGGCGATCTTCGGCAAGGCCAAGGAGATCATCGGCACGATCATCGGCCGCAACGATCTGGTTAACGAGGGCCAGGCCCAGCAGGACAAGGCCGACGCTCAGCGCAGCGCGGCGAAGAAGGAAGCCGCGGCCGAGAAGGCCCGGGGCAAGGCCAAGACCGCAGAGGCGCGGCAGAAGGCCGAACAGTAATCGGGTGATAGACGGCCCGGTCATCTTCGCGGTGACCGGGCCGTCGCCTTCGAGTTATCTTGCGGTGCAGGCATTCCGGGGCGGCTATGTTCCGATCAGCCCGAGCCGGCGGTAAGCCTCTTCGATCTGCGCCTTAGCCTCGGGAGGCAACTCCGCTTGCGGTGGCCGCGAATTCGGATACTCGCCTATCGGCAAGCCCAGCAGCGACGCGGCGTATTTGAACGCGCCACCCCAATGAGTGAAGTAATCCGGCCGCCCCGGGTAACAGGTCCACCAGGATCCGACGTCGAGGTCGAACTGGTCCAGTCCCGACTCACGACCGAAATCCATTGCCTCGATCAGCTTGTCGCTTTGCACCAGATCCCAGTAATGGGAGAACAGTCGCCGCTGCGGCGTCTCGAACAGGTAGCCCGCGGTGCCCAGTTGCGCCGGACAGACGATCCCGTCGCGCAGCCATCCCGCGCGATAGACCGTTTTGTCGCATTCCCACAGAACCAGGCCGGGCGCCATTTGGTGCAGCATCCGGCTGTTCGCCGGCCGGAAGGCGCCCTCCTTCGTGGCGCACACCGCGGGCACCTCGTCGTAGATCCGTGCGCTCTCGGCCGCGGTCAGCACGTAACCGGACGACGGTGAGTTGAACATGCCCAGGGCGATGTCGGTGCGGGCAGCGATGTATGTGAAGAATCGCAGCACACCCTCGCCCCCGTGCGCCTCCATCATCGGCGTTTGGATGTAGGCGATGTCGGCGCCGGCCTCTTGGGCGTGCAGCGTCAAGTCCAGGCAGTCCTTCGCCGCCATGGCCGCCGTGCAAGCTTGCACTACGACATCGGGGTTGACGGCGCGGGCTTCTTCGATCGCCACCTCCAGCAAGCGTTTTCGCTCGTCGAGAGTCAGGGACCAGAATTCGGCGAGGCCACTGGTGCACCACAACATCGGGTGTCCGAGGTCGCCGACGCAATACCGCACCAGTGTGCGGTATGCCTCCCAGTCGATGTCGTCACCGTCCGGGCCGCAGAACGGGGTATACAGAGAGTCGCCGATTCCCCGCAACGCCCCGCGCGCCCAGGCGCGCGCCTCACTCGCCGTCGCCACAATCGACTCCTTCTCGTCGGCCGAACTCTTCCCTCCGGGTGGTTAGGTGAAGTCCGAACCACCATCGACGTTGATGTTCGCCCCGGTCATGTACGAGTTGCGCCGCGACGCAAGGGCGGCGTGCGCCAGACCTAAGCCCATGGCAATTCCCGTGGCTCAGCGGGGGACTCGATCAATGGCCTGTGCCCGGTCATCTTCGCCCGTCCAGCCTTCGTTACCAAAAAGCCTACGATAGGTATTACAGTAGCAGATGGAAAAGCGCAGAAAAGCCGGGTTGACGGTCATCGTCGAGCGGCGAAACGCCAGCGTATGCGCAGGTGAGCTTGCACAGCTCTCCGACCGTATGCACAGGATACATCGTGATGGAGGTGCCCGTAGTGGCAAAGCAGGCTACCGCCGATAAGCGTCAACGACGCGAACGCGGATCCATCAATCCCGATGACATCATCAGTGGCGCATTCGAACTCGCGGAGCGAGTATCGATCGACAACTTGAGCATGCCGCTGCTCGGCAAACATCTCGGTGTCGGGGTGACCAGTATCTACTGGTACTTCCGCAAGAAGGACGACCTGCTCAACGCGATGACAGATCGCGCGTTGAGCAAGTATGTGTTCGCCACCCCCTACGTCGAGGCCAGCGACTGGCGCGAGACGCTGCGCAACCACGCGCGCCTGATGCGTAAGACGTTCATGGGCAACCCAATTCTGTGCGACCTGATTCTGATTCGGGCCGCGCTCAGCCCGAAGGCGGCGCGGTTGGGCGCCGAGGAGATGGAGAAGGCGATCGCCAATCTGGTTGAGGCCGGCCTGACGCCGGAGGATGCCTTCGATACGTACTCGGCGGTTTCGGTGCACGTTCGCGGGTCGGTGGTGCTGCAGCGGCTGTACGAAAAAAACCAATCCTCCGACGAGGGTGCGCGCGCCATCGAGGACGCCGTCGCCATCGATCCCGAGAAAACCCCCCTACTCGCGCAAGTAAGCCGGATCGGTCACCGCATCGGCGCACCCGACGAAACCAATTTCGAATATGGCCTCGGTTGCATCCTCGATCACGCCAGCCGGTTGATCGAGGAGGGCAAGGGATCGAAAGCCGGCAAGCCGGCGCCGTCGCGGCAACGCAAGGCGGCCAAGTCGCCCGGCTCGCGGGCGCGCACCAAAGCTCCGGCCGCACGCTAGCCAACCACGTATCGGGTTATCACGCTTCGGGTTTCGGTACCTCGAAATATTCATCGCGGAGCCGGAACGCTTCCTTTGTTCCGTGCTGTGCGCGGGTTTTGACGAAGTTGAACTCGTCCGGCCCGAATTGCAGGTTGGTGCCGAAGGCGTGGAAGAGATAGCTGGCGACTTCCTCACCCTGGTACGCCTGGCTCTGTTCGACGAGACGGAACGCTTCCTTGGCGATCACCACTCCGTCGGCGGGCATCTTCGCCGCCTTCTCGGCCCAGTACCGCGCACGCGCCGGAACGGCGGCTGAATCGCATGTGTCGGTGAAAATTCCGAGATGCTCGAGCTCGCCGGCCTCGATGACGTCGCCGGTGAGCAGTAGGCGCCGGGCCAGCACCGGGCCCAGCCGGTGGAAGAACATGTGCAGGCTGCCGAGCGCCGGGCCGAGGAAGCGGGTCGCCGGCATGCCGATCTTGGTGTCACGCGCTATCACGGAGATGTCGGTCATCAGTGCCATCTCGAACCCGCCGCCGAGCGCATACCCGGCGATCTCACCCACCGTGACCTTGGGAAAGCCCATGAAGTTGTGGTAGAAGCCAAAAGACTTGCGGTCCACGGCGAGTCGCCGGCGCTGGCTGGGGCGGCGCTTGGCCGACGCGTCGTCGCCCGCCTTGCCCTTCTTGCCGTACCAGCCGTACGCGTTGTTCATGTCGGCCCCGGTGGAGAAGACGCCACCGGCTCCACGCAACAGCACCACCGTGAGGTCGTCGTCCTCGGCCACCCGATCCAAACAGCGGGCGACGGCCTCGCGCATGGCGGCGTCGTAGGAGTTGTGTTGCGCGGGATTGTTCAGCGTGATCGTCGCGATGCGGCGGTCGCGGTCGACCTCGAACAGCACACGATCGTCCTGAGCGCCCGGGGCAGTCATCTGTCGGACTCCTTTCGCCGCCTGCCGAATTGAAACCCGGCCAGCTTTTCCGGTGGTGACGCCAACGTGCTCACCTCGCCGGTGCAAAGCACTTCGCCGTCGAGCAGCAGCCGCGCTGTCGAGGCGACACCGCGCTCGTTCTGCGAGCGAGCGATGTCGAACCGCAGCTCGGTCAACGCGGGCGTGGGACGGCGGAACGTCACCACCAATGACCGCGTCTTGCCCGAGAGACCTGCGACGCAGTTGTGGTGTTGGATGACGCAGTCGAAGAAGACCCCCAGGAAGCCGCCGTGCACCAATCCCGGCGGGCCCTCGTAGACCAGCGGGAAGTTGACCCGCCCGGTCGCCTGCTCGGAATCGAGGTGGTCGAACAGATACTCCGGAAAGCACGGGTTGTAGGCGCCAATGTCCGTCGCGTGGTTGAGATAGACGCGCCGGGGGTCGTCGGGGAAGTCGCCGATCCGGGGTGCGTTGTCCACCGGAGCTGCGGCCGCGAGCTCGCGCTCCCACTGGGCGAACTTCTCCACCATGGTGTCGACCGTCGGATGCGGATGTTCGAGTGACAGCAGCAGCGAACTCAGGCGCCGCATGGCGCCGGCGGCGGCCACGGTCTGGGCGAGGGGCCGCTCGCCGAATTTGGCGTCGCCGGTGCCCGGCGACTCTGGTGCGGCCCGCCCCTCCGCTCGCCCCTCCTGCAAGGCCATGCTTGTCTCTTTTCGCTCGGGTTCCGGCCCGGCTATTTCCGGCGGCGGCGTACCCTGCTAACTTATACAGCGTATCAATCGTATTGCCTACTGTATGGGTAACCGTATCGGCAGAAAGGCCGGATTCGACGGTGAGTCAGGAGGCCGACACGGCCGGTGCCGACGGTGCGGTGACAGTGCGCCGGGACGGCGCTGTGTTGCGGCTGACGCTGGATCGTCCATCCCGGCGTAACTCGTTGAACCAGGCAATGATTGGTTCCATGGTCGAGGCGTTGACCGATGCCGCCGCCGACGATTCGTTGCGCGCGGTTCACATCCGTGGCGGCGACGACTTCTGCGCCGGAGTGGACTGGGTCGCCGCCAACGACCGGGAGCGCCCCCGCACCGGCGATCTCGTGCGGCGGATCCCCCATGCCGCTCATCGCGTGATCGAGCTGGTGGCGAGCATCCAGCTGCCGGTGCTCTGTAGCGTGCGAGGATGGGCCGCGGGGTTCGGCTGCAATCTCGCACTGGCAGCCGACTTCACCGTCGCCGCCACCGATGCGGTGTTCTGGGAGCCCTTCGTGGACCGGGGCTTCAGCCCCGACTCGGGAGCCACCTGGCTGCTGCCCCGGCTGGTCGGCCTGGCGCGGGCCAGACGAATGCTGCTGCTCGGCGAGAAGGTCAGTGCGAAGGATGCGGCCGACTGGGGATTGATCCACCAAGCGGTCGACCCTGCCGAGCTCGATGGTGCCGCCGAGGAATTGCTCGAGCGGCTGGTTTGCGGTCCGACCGCGGCGATCGGGCTTACCAAGCAGGCCCTGAGCTTCGGCCAACAGGCCACGCTGAGCCAAGCCATGACCCAGGAGCTGTTCAATCTCGAGCTGTCCTGCCGGACAGCCGATTTCAAGGAAGGCCTGGAAGCCTTCCGGCAGCGACGGACGCCGAAATTTCAGGGCCGATGAGGGAGCAGGATGCCTACTGACTCGTTCGACACCATCAACTACGACGTCGACGGGCATACCGCCACCATCACGCTGAACCGTCCGGACGCCCTCAACGCCCTCAGCCCGCACATGATCACCGAGCTGCGGGCCGCCTACGACGAGGCCGAGAACGACGACAAGGTCTGGCTGACCATCGTGACCGGCACCGGCCGCGCGTTCTGCACGGGCGCCGACGTCAACGCCATTCCCGAAGACGGCAAGGTGATCTACGAGCGCCCCTACCTGTCGACCTACGACCAATGGGAGGCACCGCAGGAGGGCACCCCCCCATTTCGCACGGCCGCCAAGCCGGTGCTCGCCGCGGTCAATGGGTTGTGCTGCGGGGCCGGAATGGACTGGGTCACCACATCGGACATCGTGATCGCCTCGGAGCAAGCAACTTTCTTCGATCCGCACGTCAGCATCGGGCTGGTGGCCGGACGCGAGATGGTGCGGGTGTCGCGCGTGCTGCCCCGCTCCATTGCCCTGCGAATGGCGTTGATGGGCAAGCACGAGCGGATGAGCGCACAACGCGCCTACGAACTGGGTCTGATCAGCGAAATCGTCGAGCAAGACCGGCTTCTCGAGCGGGCGCACGAGATCGCCGGCATCGTCAACTCCAATGCTCCGCTGGCGGTTCGGGGAACTCGTCTGGCCATCCTTAAGGGTCTCAATGTGCCGCTGCACGAAGCCGAGATCATGGCCGAAACGTTCCGCGAGCGCGTGTTGCGCACCGAGGACGCGGCCGAAGGGCCCAAGGCCTTCGTCGAGAAACGCAAGCCCGATTGGCAGTGTCGATGACGTTCGAGACCATCCTGCTCGAGGTCGACGAGACCGACCGGGTCGCGACCATCACGCTGAACCGGCCCACGCAGCTGAACGCGTTCAACCGCACCATGTGTGAGGAGATGGCCCGCGCCTGGCAGCTGGTCAAACTCGACGACTCGGTCAACGCGGTCGTGCTGCGGGCCGCCGGTGATCGCGCGTTCAGCGCGGGGCTGGACATCAAAACCCCCTACGGGCAGCCCGAAAACATCTGGAATCACGAGGATCCCGGCGAGGCTCTCAGCCCCAAGTGGCAGAAGATGTGGAAGCCGGTCGTGTGCGCAGTTCGGGGCATGTGCACCGCGGGCGCGTTCTACTTCATCAACGAATCCGACGTGGTCATCTGCTCGCAGGATGCGACGTTTTTCGACTCGCACGTATCCGCCGGCCTGGTCTGCGCGCTGGAGCCGATCGGCCTGATGAGGCGCATCGGCCTCGGCGAGACGCTACGCATCGCCCTGATGGGCAACGACGAGCGGGTCAGCGCCGACACCGCGCTACGGATCGGACTGGTGTCGGAAGTCGTCCCCGCCGAGGAGCTGTGGGGCCGCGCGTACGAGATTGCCGCGACGATCGCCGCCAAGCCGCCGACCGCGACTCAGGGCACGGTGAAGGCGATTTGGGAGTCGCTCGACAAGCCGTATCGCGCAGCCATGGAGCAGGGACTGATCTATACCCGATTGGGCAACCCGCTCGGGGCGGCGGAACTTGCCGCCCAGCGGAATTCCGGCGGCGAAGACCCCACCCGCACCCCGAAAATCCGCTGATGCCTCCTAACCCGCTCAGTCAGCGCATCGCCGACGTCCTCGACCTGGATCCGGACGCGCGCGCGATCGAGTTTGACGGCCAATGGATTTCGTGGGCGAGGGTTCGCGCCATGGCACAGCGCATCGCCGCCCTCACCGCTGGTGGCGAAGTCGGGATGCTGCTGCGCAACCGCCCCGGTCAGGTGGCGGCCTTTCTCGGGGTGCTGCTGGGCGGCGGCACCGTCGTCGTTATCAACCCGTCTCGCGGTGACGAGCGCACACGGGCCGACATCGCCAGGCTGCGGCTGCCGCTGATCATCGGGGAACACGACGACCTGACGACATTGGTGCCCCCGACGATCGACGCGAGGACCGTGGCGATCTCGGGTCGATTGGACGAGCCCCAGGCTGCCTGCCTGACGGTTCCGCCGGCACGCGAGAGCGACGCACGCCCGGGCGTCGCGGTGCGCATGTTGACCAGCGGCACGACGGGTCCGCCCAAACGCATCGACCTCGGCTACGACACGCTGGCCCGCAGCGTGATGGGCGCCGAGGCCGGCCGCGCCCCGGCGCCCATCGAGCTGCGGCGCAGCGTCGCGATCGTCAACTCGCCGCTGGTGCACATCGGCGGTGTTTTCCGCGTGCTGCAATGCATCGTCGAGGGGAGGTCGTTCGCGCTGCTCGAGCGATTCGAGCTGACTGCGTGGGCAGAGGCCGTGCGCAGGCACCGGCCGCGCACCGTATCGCTGGTACCCGCGGCCCTGCGGACGGTGTTGCACTCCGACGTGCCGAGATCCGACCTGGAGAGCATCCGCGCGGTCACCTGCGGCACGGCCCCGCTGACGGCCGACGACGCCGATGCCTTCACCGACAAGTACGGCATCCCGGTGTTGACCTCATACGCCGCGACCGAGTTCGGCGGCGGCGTGGCCGGCTGGACGCTGCCCGATTACCAGCGATATTGGCCCACCAAACAGGGTAGCGTCGGCCGCGCCAACCCCGGCACGCAGCTCCGGGTGGTCGCCGATGACGGCACGCCGCTCGACCCTGACCAGGTCGGTCTGCTCGAAGTCAAGCCGGGACAACTGGGGCCGTCCGCTCAGTGGATGCGGACCACGGACATGGCACGCATCGACGCGGACGGCTTCGTCTGGATCGTCGGCCGGGCCGACCAGGCGATCATCCGCGGCGGATTCAAGGTGATGCCCGACGACGTGCGCACCGCCCTGGAGAGCCACCCCGCGGTGGCCGCAGCGGCGGTGGTCGGACGGCCCGACGAACGCCTCGGCGCGACGCCGGCCGCCATGGTGGAACTGCGCGAGCCCGCCGGCGTCGAATGCGACGCACTGGTGGACTATCTGCGAACGCGGCTGGCGCGCTATGAGATCCCCACCAAGATCGCGATCGTCGACGCCATTCCGCGGACACCGTCGGGTAAAGCCGATCTCGGTGCGGTCCAGCAATTTTTCAGTGCACCCGCCCACAGCGACCATGCGCGGTGACACCACGACGGTCGCCGGGGTCCTGGCCCACCAGGCCCACTCGCGTGGTGACCATTCGCTACTCGTCTGCGACGGTGAGCGCACCAGTTACCGGGAGGCCGAGGTCCGCTCGGCAAAGCTTGCCCGCGGGCTGCTCGCCATCGGGGCCGGCAAGGGCTCCCATGTCGGCCTGCTCTACCCCAACGGGCCCGAGTTCGTCGTCGCAATGCTGGCGGCGGCGCGGATCGGTGCCGTGGTGGTGCCCTTTTCCACGTTCGTCACCGGTCGCGAGATGGGCGAGCAGCTCCTCGACAGCGACGTCGAAATCCTCTTGATTGCAGCGACTTTCCGTACCCACGACTATGTTCAACGGCTCGAACAGGTGCTGTCGGACCCTGAGTTCCAATCCGACCGGCGCTTGTTCTCCCCAACCGCGCCTCAACTGCGGCAGGTCGGCATCGGCTACCGCCCGGGGGCGCCGCGCCGCGTCCGCGACATCGAACGGTTCTACGGGCTGGCCGAGACCGTGGCCCCCGAGCTGCTCGCGGCGACGCAAGGCGATGTCCACGGTTGCGATCCCGTGGCCATCGTGTACACGTCGGGCTCCACCAGTGCCCCCAAGGGGGTCGTGCACACCCACGCGGCGCTGCTCGGACACCAACGGAATCTCAACACGATCCGCGGTTTGACGGCCGAGGACAAGCTGTTCTGCAATTCGCCCTTCTTCTGGATCGGCGGTTTCGCGTTCGGGCTACTCGCCACTCTGGTTGCCGGGTCGACGCTGGTGTGCTCCAATGCCACCGATCCCGCTGAGACGCTCGACTTGCTCGAAGCCGAAAGACCCAGCATGACTAATGGTTTCAGCGCCGGCATCGCACACCTGGCCGATCATCCGAGCTTCCCGCGACGGGATCTGTCATCGCTGCGGCGGGGCAACCTGTACGCCATCATGGCGCCCGGCGTCCGACCGGCCGACCCGGAACTACGGCACAACATGCTGGGCATGACCGAAGCCGGCAGCGTCGTGCTGATCAGCGACGACGAAACCGATCAGCCCGAGAACCGGCGCGGATCGTTCGGCAAGCCGGCACCCGGCTTCGACACCAAAGTCATCGACACCGAAACCGGCCTTCGGGTCGGCGTCGGTGAGGCCGGAGAACTGTGCATCCGCGGACCGTATGTGATGCAGGGCTACTACCGACGCAGTCGCGAGGAATGCTTCGACGCCGACGGCTGGTTCCACACCGGCGATTTGGTGCGCGCCGACGCCGACGGATTCTTCTACTACCTCGGCCGGCTCACCACGATGATCAAAACGGCGGGCGCCAACGTCTCCGCCGACGAGGTGGAGCGGGCCATCGGCAGGGTCACCGGCGGGTTGACGGCCCACGTCGTGGGTGTCCCCGATGCCCAGCGCGGACAACTGGTCGCGGCGGCCGTGGTGGTCCCGGACGGCGCCGCGCTCGACGAGGCGGCGCTGCGCGACGGCCTGAAGGCGGAATTGTCGGCGTACAAGATCCCGCGGCGGCTTCTCGCCGTGTCGCGCTCCCAACTGCCGTTGCTCTCCAGCGGCAAGGTCGACACACGGGGACTGAGAGAGCTCTTCGATGCCTGACACCATCGACGGACTGGTACGGTTCCGCTCCGACCACGACGGCGACACACCGATGGTCATCGACCCTATATCGCGGATCAGCTATCGCGAACTCGACTTCACCACAGGCGAATTGGCCGCGGTGTTCATCGAAGCCGGTGTGGGCAAGGGCACTCGGGTGGGCCTGATCATGCCCAATTGTGCTCGCTGGGTGCAGGTCGCTGTCGCGCTGACGCGAATCGGTGCCGTGCTGGTACCGCTGAGCACGCTGCTGCAGGCAGTAGAGCTCGCCGCGCAGTTGCGTGTCGCGGCCGTGCAGTTCCTGATCAGCGTGGACGAATTTCGCGGCCATCGCTATCTCGAGGAGCTTGCCGACCTGCAGCCCGAACTTCCTGCCTTGCGTCAGGTCTGGACGACCGACCGGCTCGCCGACGCCACCGCCGCCGAGCCGGTCCGCCGAATCGTGGATGCCATGACTGAGACTGTCACGGCCGCAGACCCGTTGGTCATCATGTTCACCTCCGGCAGCAGTGGGGCCCACAAGGGGGTCCTGCATTCTCACGGCAGTGCGCTGGGGGCCGTACGGTCGGGCCTGGCCGCGCGCTGCATCACCACCGACACCCGGCTGTATCTACCCATGCCGTTCTTCTGGGTGGGCGGCTTCGGCAGCGGAATCCTGTCCACGCTGTTGGCCGGCGCGACCCTGGTGACGGAGGAGATCCCGCGGCCGGAGACCACGCTGCGCCTGCTGGAAGCCGAGCGGGTGACGCTGTTTCGCGGCTGGCCGGACCAGGCGGAGACGTTGGCCAGGCATGCCGCCACGGTCGGCGCCGATCTGTCGGCCCTGCGGCCTGGGAGCCTGCAGGCGCTGCTCCCGCCCGACCAGCGGGCCCAGCCCGGGGCTCGGGCCACGTTGTTCGGCATGACCGAGGCGTTCGGTCCATACTGCGGCTATTCCGCCGATACCGACATGCCCAAGACGGCATGGGTCAGCTGCGGAAAACCGTTCGGCGGCATGGAGGTTCGCGTCGTGGCTCCGGGCAGCGGCGAGCCAGTGCCGGCCGGATCGGTGGGCATGATCCAGATTCGGGGACCGCACACGCTGCGCGGCATCTGCGGTCGCGGCCGGGAAGAACTGTTCACCGCCGACGGCTTCTACCCCACCGGCGACCTGGGCTACTTCGACGAGGAGGGATTCCTGTTCTACCGCGGGCGTTCCGACGACATGTTCAAGGTCAGCGGGGCCACTGTGTACCCCAGCGAGGTGGAACGCGCGCTGCGCACCATCGACGGGGTCCATTGCGCCTTCGTCACCAGCGTGCCCGGAGCGGCGGGCGACCGGGTCGGCGCGGCCGTGGTGTGCGACGGCGCGGTGTCCACCGAGCGGCTGGGTCGGGACGCACGAAAGCTGCTGAGCGCCTTCAAGGTACCGACGGTGTGGCTGCTGTTGGCATCGGCCGACGACGTTCCGCTCGGCGGCACCGGCAAGGTCGACACCGGACGACTGCGCGAGATGTTGGCCGAGACGTTGGCGGGCTGACCGCCGGTCCATCAGAGCCGGATGCCGGAGACCGCCGACCGGGGCAGCCGCCCCGCCCGCGAATGTCCACTCATCGACTCTCCGTCGACCACGACGTCGAAGGCCAAATTGAGCCGCATGGGCTTGGTCACGGATTGCCGCCAGTCACCCGGGTCCCGTCCGCGGCTGCGCTGGACGTCAAGTCCTGCAACGAGACTGTCTCATTCTTGTAGGTGGCCGTGCCGGCCAGTCCGTCGCCCAGGTCGGTGAACACGTACCGGACCGCGAGCGTGCCGATCGGCGTCTTGATCTTCACGTCCCACTCACCCTCGATGCCCAATCTAAGCCTCCACCGGTTCTCGTCCCGCCGCGCGCCACACGGTGCCCCGACGCTCGTATTCGAAAAGCTTCTCGACGGCGTGCGCGATCCGTGGGCCGTACCACCGATCCAGCAAGTACAGGCCCAGATCCAGCCCGGACGTCACCCCGCCGGCGGTGACCAGGTCCCCGTCGTCGACCACCCGTGCGGCGACCGCACGCACGCCGGCGGCGTCGAGCAAGTCCAACCCCAAGTGATGGGTCACCGCGTGGCGCCCCTCGATCAACCCCGACATCGCCATCACCACCGACCCGCCGCAGACACCGGCCACGGTCATCTCCGGATTGCCAAACGCCTTCCCTAACAGCGGTGTCAGCTCCGTCTGAGCCGCTCGGGCCAGCAGCACCGGGATGGTCTCGACACCGTCGTCCGGGTCGCCGGCTACGCGTCCGCTGGCGCCCGGCACGATCACGCAACCGGGCACCGATGGGTCGAGCGCGGCGGTGGCGCTCAGCGTCAAACCGCGAGTGCCGCTGGTGACGCTGCGCGGCCCTTCGGCCGACACCAACTCAACCCAAAGGTCGCCTCCCGCACACTCACTGCCCGCCGCCAGCACCTCGAACGGCGCAATCACGTCGAGCGGATCGAAACCGTCGTACAACACGATTTGCGCATGCACTCCGTCATAGTCACTGGATTTGGGCCAACCGCACCAGTGGCTGGATTGACACTATGCACCGGTATATTGCCAAGCATGCATTCCGTTGCGATTCTGGCCGAGGCGGACGTCATCGCGTTCGACCTCGCCATCGCGATCGAGGTTTTCAGTCGCGTCAACCTCGCCACCGGCGCGCCCGGGTATGGCGTGCGGGTATGTGGGTGCGAGCCCGTCGTGCCGGCCGGACCGATCCGGATCGCCACCGACTACGGCCTGGAAGTGCTCGACGACGCGGACACCATCGTGGTGCCCGGACGCAATGACGTCACCGTGCCGGTGTGCGAGGACGTCGTCGTGGCGCTGAAGTCGGCGTACGACAAGGGGATTCGGATCGCGTCCATCTGCAGCGGTAGCTTCACCGTCGCCGCCGCGGGAATCCTGGACGGCAAACGTGCGACCACCCATTGGGTGGCCGCCGACTTGTTCGCGGCCCGATATCCAGGGGTCAAACTCGACGCCGCGGCGCTATACGTCGACGAAGGCCAGATTCTCACTTCGGCCGGGGCATCCGCGGGGCTCGACTTATGCCTGCACATGGTCGCGCGCGACTACGGCTCCGCGGTGGCCGCCGACGCCGCCCGGTTGGCCGTCACGCCCCTGCACCGCACCGGGGACCAAGCTCAATTCGTCATCCGCAATCGCGGGAAGTCCCACACCGAGCTCGACGGTTTACTGGTCTGGCTGGAGAGCAATGCGCACCTCCCGCTGACCCTCGGCGAGATCGCCCGTCAGGCCGCCACCAGCGAACGAACCCTGAACCGGCGGTTCAAAACCGAAACAGGTCAAACGCCGATGCAGTGGCTGAACGGCATTCGGATCCGGCACGCCGAGGAGCTGCTGGAGACGAGCTCAGACAGTGTCGAAAACATCTCGCGGCTGGTCGGATTCGCGTCGGCGACGAATTTTCGCGAGCAGTTCCGCCGATTGGTGGGAGTGCCACCGCAGAGCTACCGCAACGCTTTTCGCGATCAGAACCCCGCGCGGACCAGCGTTAGGAGACCCGGGTCCAGGGCTGGCAGTTCTGCGACTCGAAGGCCTTGACCGAGGTGTTGATGTTCGCGTACATCGGACCGATCGACGTATTCGTCTGCAGCACATGGTCCTTGTTCGCGTCGGGTGTGCTGTAGGTGAACCAGGAGCACATCGAGTCCTGAGTGGGCACGTTGTTGATCCAGACACCGAAGGCCGATCCGGACCCGCCGGTGTGGTAGAGGCCGGGCGCGATGTCAGGGCCTACGACAAAGACACCGTTGCCGGGGATGGGGTCGAGCGGATCGGCCAGCGCCGGCGGTGCTAGGGCGACGGCCGTCACGACCGAAACGAACAGGCACGCCGCGGTAATCGTTCGGGGCACTTTTCCTCGCTTAAGTTGTTGCCCCCTGCCAGGCAGCCTATGCCGAGGCGCGCGGGGGAACAACCATCAGTCCGCCGAGGCGCAGTCGACGACGACGCCGCGCGCGGTGAGGTGATCGATCAACGGAACGGCGCCCGCGGCAAGATGTTGCGACATCGCCGCGCGGGCGAGCTCCTCGTCGCGCTTCTTCAGCGCGGACAGAATCCGCCGATGGTCCCGCATCGACTGCTCGGGCCAACCTTGGATGGCGGGGAACACCGATTCCGGTGCGTAGCGGGTGATCTGCGACATCAGCTGGGCGAGCTTTGGCGAGTCCGCGGCAACGTTGATGGCGCGGTGGAATTGGTGGTTGAGACCCACCGTCCGCTCGTCGTCATCGCCGGCGTACGCGTCTTCGAGTTCCGCCTGGATCTGTTTGAGTTCGCGGAGTTGGTCATCGGTGATGTTGATCGCGGCCCGCGCCGCGAGTTCGCCACCGACGTGGGCCTGCAGGTTCGCGACGTCGGTGACGTCGCGGCCCGTCACCGGCAGCACCATGAAGCCCCGTCGGGGCTGTTGCGCGATCAGGCCTTCCGCGCGCAGGGCGAAGAGCGCCTCCCGCACCGGTGTGACGCTGATTCCCAACTCGGCGGCCAATTGGTCCAGGCGGACGTAGGACCCCGCAACGTAGGTGCCATCGAAGATTCTCCGGCGGATGAAGCGCGCGACATCGTCCGAAAGTTGCGGTCGCGCGGCGAAATCCGGGGTCGTCATCGCTACACCTGGTATTCGGCGAGTAGTCGCTTGCTGATGATGTTCTTCTGGATTTCGCTGGTCCCCTCGCCGATCAGCAGGAACGGAGCGTCACGCATCAGCCGCTCGACCTCGTATTCCTTGGAATAGCCGTAGCCGCCGTGGATCCGGAAACTCTGTTGGGTGACCTCGGTGCAATACTCGCTGCACAGGTATTTGGCCATCCCCGCGGCGACGTCGTTGCGCTCCCCCGAGTCTTTCAGCCGGGCCGCATTGACCATCATCAGGTGTGCCGCTTCGATCTTGGTGGCCATCTCGGCCAGCTGGAACGCGATGGCCTGGTGCTCGGCGATGGGCTTGCCGAAGGTGTGGCGCTGCTGGGCGTAGCGAACCGCGAGCTCGAAGGCCCGGACGCCGACACCGCACGCTCGGGCCGACACGTTGACCCTGCCGACTTCGATGCCGTCCATCATCTGGAAGAAGCCCTGGCCGGGGCCACCGCCGAGAATGTCGTCGGCGCTCGCCTGGTAGCCGTCGAAGATGAGTTCGGTGGTGTCGATTCCCTTGTAGCCCAGCTTGTCGATCTTGCCGGGTATGACCAGGCCCGGCACGACTTCGCCGAAACCCGTTGGCTTCTCGACCAGGAAGGTGGTCAGGTTCCGGTGCGGCTTGTCGGCCCCTTCATCGGTGCGAACCAGCACCGCGATCAGCGTCGAGCTCCCGCCGTTGGTCAGCCACATCTTTTGGCCGTTGATGGTGTAGTCGCCGTTCGGATTGCGCACCGCCCGAGTCCGGATGGCGGCGACGTCGGAGCCCAGCTCTGGCTCCGACATCGAGAAGGACCCCCGCGTCTCGCCGGTCGCCATGCGCGGCAGGAACCGTTGCTTCTGCGCATCAGTGCCGTGCTGGCGCAGCATGTAGGCCACGATGAAATGCGTGTTGAGCACCCCGGACACGCTCATCCAACCGCGCGCCAGCTCTTCGACGCACAGCGCGTACGTCAACAGCGACTCCCCCAAACCGCCGTACTCCTCCGGAATCATCAGCCCGAACAGGCCCATGTCGCGCATCCGGTCGACGATGTCCTGCGGGTAGGTGTCCCCGCGGTCGAGTTCCGCGGCATTGGGGATGACTTCCTTGTCGACGAATTGCCGTACGGTGGCGATGATTTCGGTCTGGAATTCGGTCAACCCCAGGGTCTGGGCGAGTTTGGTCATGCGCTGTCTTTCCGTATTGGCTTGCTCAGCAAGCGATTGTCTTCGCGTCTGTCAAGCGTCCGATGTCGGCCCTGGTCAATCCCAAACGCCGCTCGAGGACGTCGGCGGTGTCTTGCCCCAAGGCCGGCGCGGACGTGCCGGCGGGGTGGGCACCGTCGAACGCGACCGGCAGGCCGGGGGCGAAGTAGTCGCCCAGGCCTTCCTGGCGCAGGAGGGAAAACAGTGGGTTGGCAGTCACTTTCGGGCCCGCCGCGACCTCTGCGAAGGTCCGGTACCGCTCGTAGAGCACCGTGGTGGCCGACAGCGCGGCGGTGGTCTCCTCGGCGGTGTGGTCGGCGAACCAGGTGCCGAAGAGGCCGGACAGCACGTCGCGGTATCGGTAGCGGTCACCCTCGGAGCCGAAGTCGACACCCAGCGCCTCAGCGAGAGCGTCTACCGCGGTACCGGTGCCCGTCACGTCAACCAGGTCGCGAAAGTGCCTGCGGGTCAGGGTGACAACCATGAACCGGGCGCCGTCGCGGCTGGTGAAGTCCTGTCCGTACTGTCCGTAGATGGCGTTGCCCAGGCGCTGCCGTTGCGTGCCGGTGACTTGGGGCTCGGTCAGCAGTCCCAGGTTTCCGGCGGTGGCCAGCGCGACATCCTCGAGCGCCACGCTGATCCGCGCGCCCGCACCGCTTTCGTCGCGGCGGCGGACGGCGGTGACGACGGCCAGCGCCGCGTACAGGCCGCAGCACACGTCCCACGCCGGCAGCACGTGGTTGATCGGGCCGGCGTGCTCGGCGGGGCCGGTGACGAGCGGGAATCCGATGCCGGCGTTGATTGTGTAATCCACTCCGGTGGAACCATCGCCACGTCCGAGCAGCTGCACGTGGATGACGTCGGGCCGCTTGTTCGTCAACACGTCGTGGCTGAGCCAGGACAGGCCGGCGGCGTTGGTCACCACCACGCCGTCCCCCTCGACGATGAGCCGCTGGACCAGCTCCTGCCCTTCGGGGGACCGCAAATCGATGGTGGCCGAGCGCTTTCCCTTGTTCAGCCCGGTCCAGTAGATCGATGTGCCGTCCGGCGCAAGCGGCCAACGGTGCACGTCGGACGCGCCACCGATCGGATCGATGCGGATCACCTCCGCGCCAAGCTGATTGAGCGTCATGCCGCACAGCGGGGCGGCGACGAAGCTGGACACCTCGACGACGGTGAGGCCGCTCAGGGGCCCGGTCACGTCGGGGCGACCCGCTCGAACACCGCGGCCAGTCCCTGACCGCCGCCGATGCACATGGTCTCCAACCCGTAGCGCGCCTCGCGGCGGTTGAGCTCGCGCGCCAGGCTGGCCAGCATCCGCCCACCCGTCGCACCGACCGGGTGGCCGAGGGAGATGCCGGAGCCGTGCACGTTGGTGCGCTCGTGGTCGGCGGCACCGAAATTCCATTCCCGCATGACAGCGAGCGCTTGCGCGGCGAAGGCTTCGTTGAGTTCGATGAGATCGATGTCGGACAGCCGCAGGCCGGCCTTGGCCAGCGCGTCCTCGGTCGCCGGCACCGGCCCGATTCCCATGATGTTGGGCGCGACCCCCGCCACCGCCCACGACACCAGGCGCACCAGGGGCTTCAGACCGTACTCGGCGGCCTTCTCGGGTGTGGTCACCACGCACATCGACGCCGCGTCGTTCTGCCCGCTGGCGTTGCCGGCGGTGACGGTGGCCTCCGAATCCTCATTCCGCAGGACGGGTTTCAGCTTGCTCAACGACTCGACCGATGCGTCGGCGCGCGGATGCTCGTCGGTGTCGATCAGTTCCTCGCCGTGGCGGCCGGGCACCGCAACGGGAATGATCTCCTCGGACAGGATGCCGTCCTTCTGCGCGGCCACCGCGCGCTGGTGCGACCACACCGCCAGCTCGTCTTGCTCCTGGCGCGAGATGTCGTACTGGCGGCGCAGATTCTCGGCAGTTTCCAGCATGCCGCCGGGCACCGGGTAGTGCCGGCCACCGGCGGTGGTGCGTCCACGGGCCAGCCCGTCGTGCACCCGGACGCCGCTACGGGCGCCGCCCCAGCGCATGTCGGTGGAGTAGAAGGCGACGTTGCTCATGCTTTCGCAGCCGCCGGCGATGACGAGATCGTTGTTGCCGCTGCCCACTTGCAGACACGCCTGGATGACCGCCTGCAAACCCGAGCCGCAGCGCCGGTCGACCTGCATACCGGGAACCGTCACCGGCAGGCCCGAGTCCAGCGCCACGACACGCCCGATCGCCGGCGCCTCGCTACTGGGATAGCAGTGGCCCAGGACGACGTCTTGCACGGCCTCGGGCGCCAGCCCGGTCCGCTCCAATAGCCCCTTCAGGGCGGCGACGCCGAGGTCGACCGCGGTCAGCGCCTTGAACATTCCGCCGTAGCGCCCGATCGGCGTCCTGACGGGTTCACAGACAACGGCTTCACGGACCGCACTCATAGGTGTCGGCCGCCCGTGATTTCCATGACGGTGCCGGTCATGTACGACGACAGGTCGGACGCCAAAAACAGCGCCACGCTGGCGACTTCGCTGGGCTCGCCGGCCCGCCCCATCGGCACCTCGGCAACCTTTGAATCCCAAATGCGCTGCGGCATAGCCTCTGTCATGGCGGAGCGGATCAAACCGGGCGCGATCGCGTTTACCCGGACGCCCAGGTAAGCCAGCTCTTTGGCCGCGGCTTTGGTCATGCCGACGATGCCCGCCTTAGCCGCCGAGTAGTTGGTCTGCCCGACCATGCCGACCTTGCCCGACACCGAGGACATGTTGATGATCGCGCCACGCTTGTTTTCGCGCATGACCGCCGCCGCGAGCCGAGTGCCGTTCCAGGTCCCCTTCAAATGCACGGCGATGACCTGATCGAACTGCTCCTCGGTCATCTTGCGCATGGTCGCATCGCGGGTGATGCCGGCGTTGTTGACCATGATGTCCAGGGTGCCGAAGCGATCAACCGCGGTTTGGATCAGGGTTTCGACGTCGGACGCCTGAGTGACATCACAGCGGACCGCGACCGCTACGTCATCACCGCCCAATTGCTTGGCCACGACCTGGGTTTCCTCGAGGTTGACGTCGCCGAGCACAACCCGGGCGCCCTCGGCGACAAAGCGCTCCGCGATGGCAAGCCCCAGTCCTTGCGCTCCGCCCGTGATTACCGCGGTCTGACCTGCCAACAACGACACCTGGTCACATCCTTCACTGTTGTCTCCACCATCGGACACCCTCAAGGCAAATATCATATTTGATATAGGATCCTGCTCTGAACCGGGGTGCCCCGGGCCAGGAGAGGAGCGTGGAGCCGATGGCCACCGCCGAATTCGCCGAAGTCTCGGACGACGATTTCCGAGAGATCCTCGCTCAGACAAGGCAATTCGTCCGCAGCGCCGTCGTGCCCCGCGAGCAGGAGATCCTCGAACAGGACCGCGTTCCGGACGACCTCCGCGACGAGGCCAAGAAGATGGGCCTGTTCGGCTACGCGATTCCGCAGGAGTGGGGCGGCCTGGGCCTGAACCTCGTGCAAGACGTCGAGCTCGCGATGGAGTTGGGCTACACATCCCTGGCACTGCGTTCGATGTTCGGCACCAACAACGGCATCGCCGGACAGGTCCTGGTGGGCTTCGGCACCGATGAGCAGAAATCCCGCTGGCTGGAATCGATTGCCACGGGCGACGTCGTCGCCTCCTTCGCGCTGACCGAACCGGGCGCCGGATCCAATCCGGCCGGTCTGCGCACCAAAGCCGTTCGCGACGAAGACGATTGGGTGATCTCCGGGCAGAAGCGTTTCATCACGAATGCGCCCGTCGCCAATCTGTTCGTCGTGTTCGCGCGGACCCGGCCGGCCGACGACCAGGGCCCCGGAATCGCCGTCTTCCTGGTGCCCGCGGATGCCGCGGGCGTCGAGGTGGGGGCCAAGGACGCCAAGATGGGACAGGAAGGTGCCTGGACGGCCGACGTCAGCTTCGACGACGTCCGCGTCGGATCCGACGCGCTGATCGGCGGCAGCGAAGACATCGGATATCGAGCGGCGATGACCTCGCTGGCCCGGGGGCGGGTGCACATCGCCGCCCTCGCGGTGGGCGCCGCTCAACGCGCGCTCGACGAATCGGTCTCGTATGCCGCCACCGCGACCCAGGGCGGAACGCCGATCGGAAACTTCCAGTTGGTGCAGGCGATGCTCGCCGATCAGCAGACCGCGGTGATGGCCGGCCGGGCACTGGTGCGCGATGCCGCCCGGCAGTGGGTCGCAGGCCAGGATCGCAGAATCGCCCCGTCGGCGGCCAAACTCTTCTGCACCGAAATGGCGGGCAACGTCGCGGATCTCGCGGTTCAAATCCACGGCGGCAGCGGCTACATGCGTGGCGTCGCCGTCGAGCGCATCTACCGCGACGTGCGTCTGCTGCGACTATACGAAGGCACCAGCGAGATTCAGCGTTTGATCATCGGATCGAACCTCGTCAAGGCGGCTCAGCGATAAGAGCGGCCGTACCACTAGGGGAGCAAACTATGAGCGGAAAGCTTGCGGGCAGGGTGGCATTCATCACCGGAGCCGCGCGCGGGCAGGGCCGTGCGCACGCCGTTCGTCTGGCGCGGGAGGGCGCCGACATCATCGCCGTCGACATCGCCGGCAAGCTGCCGTCCTGCGTCCCCTACGACCCGGCGACTCCCGACGATCTGAGCGAGACCGTTCGCCTGGTTGAGGAAACGAATCGCCGGATCATCGCCTCGGTGGTGGACACCCGGGACTTCGAGGGGCTGCGCAAGGCGGTCGACGACGGTGTCGCCGCCCTCGGGCGGCTCGACATCATCGTCGCCAACGCCGGGGTCGCGGCCCCGCAGGCCTGGAACGACATCACGCCGGAAAACTTCCGCGACGTCATGGACATCAACGTGACTGGCACCTGGAACACCGTGATGGCCGGCGCGGACAAGATCATCGCGGGGGGCCGCGGTGGCTCCATCATTCTGATCAGTTCCGCGGCCGGCATGAAGATGCAGCCGTTCATGATTCACTACACGGCAAGCAAGCATGCCGTCACCGGAATGGCGCGGGCTTTCGCCGCCGAGCTGGGCAAGCATTCGATCCGCGTGAACAGCGTTCATCCCGGGCCGGTGAACACTCCGATGGGAACGGGCGACATGGTCGCGGCGGTGGGCAAGGCCATGGAGACCAACCCCCAGCTGTCCAATGTCCTCACCCCGTTCCTGCCCGACTGGGTTGCCGAGCCGGAGGAGATCGCCGATACGGTGTGCTGGCTGGCCAGCGATGAGTCCCGCAAGGTCACCGCCGCCCGCATCCCGGTCGATCAGGGCTCGACGCAATACTGAGCTGCCGCCCGATCCGGGAATATATTCGACGGGGTCGGCGCTTGCAGGGCACATGAAAGCTTTCACCGAGAGCGAACGTCAGGAGTTTCTGGCCGCCAAGCACGTGGCCGTGCTGTCCGTCGACGCCGGCGACGGCCGACCGCCCGCCAGCGTCCCGATCTGGTACGACTACACCCCCGGTGGCGACGTCCGGATCATGACCGGGGCGGCCAGCCGCAAGGCGCGGCTCATCGAGCGGGCAGGCAAGGTGACGCTGGTGGTCCAGCGCGAGGAGCCCCCCTACCAATACGTGGTCGTCGAGGGCACGATCGTCGAGACCACCAAGCCCGCCCCAGCCGACGTGCAGGAGGCCGTCGCCATCCGCTACCTCGGCGAGGAAGGCGGCCGCGCGTTCATCCGCAGCATGGAGGGTGTGGAAGAGGTGTTGTTCACGATCCGCCCCGACCGCTGGCTCAGCGCGGATTTCACCGGCGACCTGTAGGGGTGTCAGCCGATTAGTTCCAGCGTCCCCAGCTCGCGGATCGCCTGACAGCCGCGGCTGAGCATGGCAAGCACCATGTCGTCGCCGCGGTCGGTGGCGGCGGCGAAAGCAAAACCCAGCGCCGAGATCAGCGGCGCCTGCAGCACACCGAGCCGGTAATCATGCCAACATGTTTCGCGGTCATAGCCGGTGACCCCGCACGCCACCAAGGCGCGGTGATAGTCGGCGACGAGCCGTTCTTCGATGCTCGCGCGCAGCTGGGAATTGAGACTCGTCGCGGTGAAGTAGGCGAGATCCCTGGCCGGCAAACCGACGCCGAGCGTCTGCCAGTCGACCACGCTGACCCGGGTCCGATCCGGATCGAAGAGCAGGTTATCCAGGCGATAGTCGCCGTGCAGCAGCGCGAACCGGTCATAGTCGGAAAGCAGCCATGGCGTGACCAAACCCATTGCCGCGCTGAACGTCTCGCGGTCCGCGGCGCTCATCCGGTCGCCCAGCTTGTCCAGCGTGATATCGGCGCTCATCTTCGCCACTTCGCCCATGCCGCCGGCGCCGGCCTCGTCCGGCCTGGCGAACGCGATGCCCGGGAAGTCGAGCCAGACGGGATCACACCAGCTGGGCGCGTGCAGCCCGGCCAGCGCGGTAACCGCGAGGCGCGCTTCGGCCTCCCCACACCCGGCCAGCTGATCGCCCTGCACCGCCGGCGCCTGGTCGGCGAGGAGCAACGCAAAATCCATTGCGTCCTCGGTGATCTCGGAGTAGAAGCATTGCGGCGTCGGTACCTGCACCCGGTCCGCCACCGATGAGTAGAACGCGCATTCGCTGCGATATCCGATGACGACCCGGTCGCGCACGGTGTCGTCCTGGGCCGGGAGCTTGATGACGAAGGTCTGCGGCAGGTCACCGGGGTCCGTCGCGTACCGGGCGCATATCCGGTAGGTGGCACCGGTCTGCCCGGTGCCGATCGCGACCACGTCGACGTCGGCGACCTCGACGGCGGCGCCACGCCCGCTCAGCGCGGCCGACAGCCATTGCGGGGTCACGTCGCCGGGATACCGCGGAATCGACACCAAAGCACTCATGAACAGCATGCCTCCTGTACCCGGACAGCTCCGTCCGACTGACAAACTGTAAGGCATACCGCAAGTGCTGCGGTCAACTACGGTGACCTAATCGGCGAGAATCCGCCAGTCGGCGGCCTCATGCTGCTGGCGCCAGAACTCGTCGAAACGTCCACCCGCCGCGAGCAATTCGTCGACCGTCCCGTCCTCGATCACCCGGCCGTCGTCCAGGAACAGGACACGGTCGGCGTGACCGATGCTGGCCAACCGGTGGGCGACGATCACCTGGGTGCGTGAGCGGGGATCGAGGGTGAGCGCGTCGACCACCGCGGCCTCGTTCTCGGTGTCCAGGGCGCTGGTCGCCTCGTCGACCAGCAGTATCGGCGCCGGCTTGAGCAGTGCCCGCGCGATGCTGACCCGTTGGCGTTCACCACCGGACAGCGCGGAACCGGCCTCGCCGACGACCGTGTCGGCGCCGTCGGGAAGCCGACCGATGAGTTCGTCGACGCGGGCGAGGGCGACGGCCCGTTTGAACTGGTCATCGCCGGCGCCGGGATCCCCGGCGAACACGTTGTCGGAGATCGACCCGTGGAACAGGTAGGGATGTTGGAACACCACGCTGCTCGCCGCCCGGCGGGCTTCGGCGTCCAGCGTCGCCGCGTCGACGCCGTCGATCAGGACCCGGCCGCGGGTGGGCTCGTGCAGCCCCGCTATCAGCGCCAGGATGGTGCTCTTGCCCGATCCGGACGGTCCGACGATCGCCGTGGTGCTCCCCGGCGCCAATGAGAAGCTCACCCCGTCGAGCACCGGCACGGTCGCTCCGTCATACCGGAAAGTGACGTCGTCGAACTCGATGCGCGGCGCCGCGGCGGCATCGGGCAACGTGGCCGCCCCGGCGTTCATCAGCGGCGCGGTGAGGACCGAGCGGATGCGGTCGAGCGTGGCGCGGGTGCTCTCCAACGCCGGTGCCAGCTCGCTGATCGTGGTGAACGGCTCCAGATAGCGCACGATCACGACGATCAGGGCGATGGCTTCCGGGATCGTGACCGTCTTGTTCACCGTCAGCGCAGCGGTCGCCCCCGCCAGCAGGATCAGGGAGAGCTGGCTGGCAAGGCTGAACAGCAGCTGACCCGGGATCTGCATGGACAGCAGCCGCATGGTCGCGCCGTGCTGCGCGGCCAGCGCATCCCCGACCAGGCTGCGCGCGGGCTCGACCCGCCGCGCCGCCCGCAACGCCTGCTGGGTGCGGGCGAATTCGATGATCCGCTCGGTGAGCGCGCCATTGGCTTCGTCGGCCGCGGCGTCGGCTCGCCGCGTCAACCGCGCTGACGCCCACAGCGCCCCCAGCAGCAGGGGCACGCCGCCCAGCGCGGCCGCGCCGAGCTGCCATGAGATCGGGAGTAAGGCCAGCCCTATGGCCGCGGGCAGCAGGATGGCGGAGATCAGCGGGGTCAGCAGGTTGACGACGAGGCCGACCAGTTCGGGTCCCGTGGCGGCAATCGCCTGTCGTGCGGTCGCGGTGTGCTCGGCGGTGAACCAGTCCATCCGGACGACGGGCAATCGGTCCGCTACGTCGTGCTGGCTGTGGTCGAGCACGGCAAAGCCGAGGCCAAAGCCGATGCGCGCAGTCGCGGTGTCGATCGCCCATCCGATGACGGTGGCGGCGGAGAGCCAGCCCAGCCACACCAGCGCGCGGTGCGGATCGCTGAACAGGGCGCCCACCAGGGGCACCAGCAGGACGGTGGCCGCCGCCCGCAGCACCACGGAGAGCACCGCGAGCGCGGCGTAGGCGATCACCTTGGTGCGGCGATCCGCGGGCACCAGGCCCAACCACGTGCGGATCATCGCGCCCCCTGCTGAACCGTGGTGGCCGCAACCGGGTCTCGACGGCCACGCTCCCACAGCCGTCGATACCGACCGGCGGCGGCGAAAAGCTCGTCGTGCGTGCCGCGTTCGGCGATCCGGCCGTGGTCGAGGACGACGATCTGGTCGGCTCCGGTGATGGTGTGCAATCGATGCGCGATCACCAAAACCGTGCGATCCTGGGTCAACCGGTTAAGCGCCTGCTGGACAAGGTATTCCGATTCCGGATCGGCGAACGCGGTGGCCTCGTCCAGGATCAGCACCGGGGTATCCGCCAGGATCGCCCGGGCGATGGTCAGCCGCTGCCGTTCGCCGCCCGAAAGGCCGCTTCCCGCGCCCAGCACGGTGTCGTAGCCGTCGGGCAATCGCATGATCCGGTCGTGGATCTGGGCCTGACGCGCCGCTTCCTCGATCTGGGCCGCGGTGGCATCGGGGACGGCCAGCGCGACGTTCTCCGCGACGGTGCCGTGCACCAGCTGGGTCTCCTGCAGGACGAACCCGACCATTGCGTAGAGTTCGTCGGCGGTCATCGCCCGGATGTCCTGTCCCCCAACACGTATCACGCCCTGGCCGACATCGTGAAAGCGGGCCAGCAGGGCGGCCAGCGTCGACTTGCCGGACCCCGACGGGCCCACGAGGGCGGTGACCGTGCCGGGTCGCAGCGTCAGCGAGACGTCCTGGATGATCGGAACACCCGGGCGGTAGCCGAAAGTGACGTCGTCGAAAACCACCGTCGCCGACGAATCTGCGGACCGGTCCTGCTCTCGAACGTCCAGCTCGGGCTCGTCAAGGGCGCTCTGCAGGCGCCGGGCGGCAAGCATGCCGGCGCTGATACCGCCGACCCCATAGGCGATCCCCAGCAGTCGCGCGCCGAAGGTGGTGCCCAGCCACAGGAACGGCAGGAGGTTCACCGGGTCCATTCGTCCGGTGACGGTGAGCAGGGTGCCCGTGAGCGCGATCAGCCACAGGAACGTCGACGGCCGGGTAACCAGGTCCATGAGCGTCTTCTTGCCGGCCAGCGGGCGCTGCCAGGAGACCAGGAATTCGACGTACTCGTCCAGGCGGCGCCGGAAGCTGGACGCGGCCGCGCCGCCGAAGACGCGGATCACCGGCTGGCCTTCCAGGTAGGCGCCGGCCTCGCCGCTCATCGTCTCGGCCCAGCGCTGCGATTGCGGGATGCGCGGGCCCGACTGAATGGTGAGCGACGACGTCAACACCAAGTACACCAGGACGGGCAGGAAGAGCACGAGCGCCACCCGCCAGTCGACGACGAGCAGGTAGACCAGCACGGCGACCGGCGCGACGATCGCCGCGATCGCGTCGGGGATGGCGTGGGTGACCAGATAGTGCAGCGAGAGCGTGTCGTCCTGCAGCAGCTGCTTGATCGAGCCCGATCCGCGCGCGGTAAACCAGCCCAGCGGTAACCGAGATAGCTTGCGCAACAACCGCGATCGCAGGTCGGCGGCGAACCGCGCGTCGATGACGTGCAGCCACAGCGTGAGGGCCGCACCGAGCACGGTTCCCGTTCCGAGCAGCGCGACCGCGGCGATCCCGACGTCCCAAAGTCGCGATGCGGGCGCCCCGGCTACCAGCAGCCGGGCCAGTTCGACCAGCAGCACGAAAGGCGCCAGCTGCACCACCGTGATGACGGCCTGCAACACGCCGGAGAGGATCAGCGCCGAGCGCAGCGGCGTGAGCAACCGGCCGGCGCCCTGGGCGCGCCAACTTCCGCGGGCCGCCGGGGCAGGCGTCTTGTCGGCCGACGCCGTAACCTGTTCGGGCGCAACGTTGCTCACGGACTCCGCCTCGTCGCCGCGGCGGGTTCCCATCGCACGCCCGGCGCTCCAATACGCCTGGGCGTGTATTACCGACTTGGGGAAACCGAACTCGTCGCGCAGCCGGGCCCGCACGTGCTTGAGCACCGTCGCCTCGGGCGTGGCCCAGGCGTACCAGTTGGACCAGTCGCGGTTATCAATCGCCGCGGCAAGGGATTTCTCGTCGCACCGCGCGACCCAGTGCACGCGCAGGCGAGGGTGGTGGGCGATCGGGATCAAGACGTCGTTGTCGTCGTGCTGCTCGAGATACATCTCGATCGGGACGTCGTCGGGGACGACCCCGATGATTCCGTTCATGCCCGGGATGGACGCCGAGTCGCCGATCAGCAGGTAGCCGGCCGGCTGTTCGTCGGGCACGTCGAATCGCGACGAGCCCATCAAGGCCATGACGGCGATCGTGGCGCCGGGCTGCACGGTGCGGGCCCACTTCGACGCCGGGCCGGAGGGCTCGTGCAGCACGATGTCGACCGCGAAGCGGCCGCTGGGGACGTCGGCCTCGGAGATCGTGTAGGCGCGCTGGAACTCGGTGTTGGATCCGTCCGGGTCAGGAAACCAGAACCGTAGCCATGCGGCGGGCTCGGCGTCCACGTCTTCGAACAACGTCGGTGATGTCATGCGCACCCGCACGAAATGCGGTGCAATCTGGACGGTTTCGATCACGGTGGCGGCGTGGTCACGTGCGCCGAAGCTTCGCAACATCACACCGGAGAACCCCCGCGCCATCAGCGGTCCTTTCCTGCGGCGCTCAACTCCGCGACGACTTCACCGAACGGCCCGGCGGACCCTTCACTCGACAAGTTACCGCCCAAACTAAGGGTTGCCTTACCAAAGGTCAATTCGTGGTCGGTGGGGCTGATAGCCGGTAGCGTGGGGGCGTGCACAGCGAAACGGTGCCGCCCGTGTTGCTCTACGACGGGGTCTGTGGCGTCTGCAACGCGGCGGTACGCACGATACTTCGGTTCGATCACCGCGGCACCCTGCGCTTTGCGGCCCTGGACAGCGACTTTGCCCAGGCGGTCTTGGCCCGGCATCCATCCATCAAAGACGTGGACTCCGTGGTGTTCGTCGACGAGCCCGACCAGCCGGGAGAACGCGTCGCCGTGCGATCCGCAGCCGCGCTGCGGGTGGTTGATTACCTCGGCGGGCCGTGGAAGCTGCTCGAGGCTGCCCGCATCATCCCCACTCCCCTGCGCGACTGGCTCTACGACAGGGTCGCCGACGTCCGCTACCGCATCTTCGGCAAGTACGACACGTGTCCGCTGCCGCCGCCGGAGGTTCGCGCGCGCTTCCTGGACGCCTAGTCGATAGCCAGATCGGCCTCGGACTCTTTGCGCTTCAGCTCCGCGAGCTTGCGGTCTTCTGCGGCGAACAGGCGATGCTGGGCGGCCGAGTCGCGGTGTTCAAGCACATGGGACACCCCTAGCTCGACGGTCCGGTCTTGCATCCGTGCCACCTGTTCGTGTTTGCGGGCCGATTCCTCGAAGCTGCGAGCGGCCGAGAGCCCGGCATGCGCGGCGCGTTCGCGAGCCTCGGCGGCTCTGCGTTCGGCGAGTTCCGCATCTTTCGCGCTAAGAACTTCCTCGCGTGGCTGATTTCCGGTGGCCATGGCGTCTCCTCGTGTCCGTGCCGTCCATGTACCCAGCACAGCGCGTTTGACGCTTCGCGATCGCGAAATAACGGTGCGGGCGGAGGGACTCGAACCCTCACGCTCTTTCGAGCACCGGCACCTAAAGCCGGCGCGTATGCCATTTCGCCACGCCCGCAGCGTGCCGATCGTACCGCTCAGTTCGCGGACGGACCTGACGACGGCGCGCCTCGACGAATTCGTCGGACCCAAATCGTGAGCGGTACCTTCAAGGGGTGTCCACTACTCATCGTCGCAGGCCCGCGCTGATCGCCTTGGTGATCGTCGCGGCCTGCGGTTGCCTGGCGCTGGGCTGGTGGCAGTGGACCAGGTTCCAGTCGGTCTCGGGCACATTCCAGAACCTCGGCTACGCGCTGCAGTGGCCGCTGTTCGCCTGGTTCTGCGTGTACGCATACCGCAAATACGTGCGTTACGAAGAGATGCCGCCGGAGCCTCGGCGGGACGTCGCCGTCACCGAGATACCCGCCGGCCTGCTGCCCGAGCGCCCCAAGCCGATGCAACAACCGTCCGATGACCCCGCGCTGGCGGAGTACAACGCCTATCTGGCCGAGCTTGCCAAACAAGACACCGAAAAACAGAACAGGACCACCGCATGACCACACCGGAGAGATCAGCGTCGGCATTCCCCGTCGAGAAGATCCGCACCGCGTTGCTCGGCTACCGGATCATGGCGTGGACGACGGGTCTTTGGCTGATCGCGCTGTGCTACGAGATCGTCTCGCACCTGGTGTTGCACCACGAGATCCGCTGGATCGAGGTGGTGCACGGCTGGGTCTACTTCATCTATGTCCTGACCGCCTTCAATCTGGCGGTCAAGGTGCGGTGGCCGATTCCCAAGACGATCGGTGTGCTCCTTGCCGGGACCATCCCGCTGGTCGGCATCATCGTCGAGCAGGTTCAGACCAGGGACGTGAAGGCCCGCTTCGGCCTGTAGGGCTCGAGTGTGCGGCTGGCTTCACACTCAAGGCCGAACGTGCGGCCAGCTTCACACTCGGCAGGAGCCTAGGGCAGCAAGTCGCGCAGCGCCGGCACTAGCAACGCGAGAGCGCGACCGCGATGGGAGACCGCATCCTTCTCCTCGGGGCTGAGCTCGGCCGCGGTGCGGTCGGAACCCTCTGGAATGAAGACCGGGTCATACCCGAAGCCGCCGTCCCCCCGCGGTTCCCGAGCGATGCTGCCGGGCCACTCCCCGCGGACGACGACTTCGCCGGAAGGCCCGGCGAAGGCGCAGGCCGACACGAACGCCGCGCCGCGCCGTTCGTCGGGCACGTCGCGCAACTGCGCCAACAGCAGCGCGGTGTTGGCGGCGTCGTCGCCGTGATCACCCGACCAGCGCGCCGACAGCACGCCGGGCATGGCGTTCAAAGCGACCACCTCCAGGCCGGAGTCGTCGGCCACCGAGGCCAGACCCGTCGCGGCGAACGCATCCCGCGCTTTGGCCAATGCGTTGTCCTCGAAGGTCGCGCCCGTTTCGGGCGCCTCGGCGAAGGGCGGCACGTCATGCAAAGAGACCAGTGTCAGCCCGGTAAGGCCGGCGGCGTCGAGCACCCGGCGCAATTCGGCCAGCTTTTTGGGGTTGCGGCTGGCGACCAGGAGCCGGGTCACCAATCACTCCAATGCATCTCGTGACGGCAAGGCGGGTTCATCACGGGCTCGGGACGATGGCGAACATGCCTAAGTACATCGCTCGGCGATGCGCGGGTGGGCGTCGGGTCCCCTTGTGCGGCCGTGCCCGTATTGATGGCACCGGAAAGCCCCTGTACACGCCGCATCGAAGCGCGGACAATTCGAGTTTATGAAGCGACTCACCGCGGGGTGGGCAGCGACCTTGATCATCTCCGGCGGCTCGGGGCTGGCCTGTCTGGCGCTGGGCGCCGGTGCCGCTCAGGCCAACCCCCCGGGCTGCAGTCAATATTCGGCATGTTGGTGCCCAGGGCAACGCCTGCCGGCAGGCGGCAATGTAGTAGGCGCTTGGGACATGAACGCCTGCCACGACTATCACTTTTCCGATGAGAACTACCCACCCGGGCCGCACATGCAGGCAGAAACGGGCCCGGCGCCACGTGACCCCAGTTGCCCTCCCTGGGCCACGATCTTCAGCGGCCCAGCGCAGTGCGGGGGCCTCTGAGCAGGCCTTGACGGGCGCGCCCCAAGCGGCTGGCGACCAGCAGGCGGGTCATCATCTAGTCCTGAACACGCGTCTGGGCCGTTGCCGATACACCCCGGCCAATCGCATAGGCAGTGCCGACACGGCATACACGCGACAGGTTCCGCAAGGAATACACAGGGCGACGAATCAGCTTCGTCCAGAGTGAGTCAGAAACCCGATAGCGAGACGCTCAAGGCGCTCAATAACAACATCACCGACGAGTTTCGCGCCAACGCCGGCAAGGTCGGCGGACGATTCGAGGGCAACGAGCTGTTGCTACTCACTACGAACGGCGCGAAGTCCGGCGAGCCGCGCGTCGCGCCGCTGGTGGTCTTCCGTATCGACGGCAAGCTGCTGATCGTCGCGGGTTACGGTGGCGCCGACGTCAACCCGGGGTGGGTGCACAACCTGCGGGCCAACCCGCGGGCGCGCGTTGAAGTCGCCACCGAGTCGTTCGACGTCGTCGCGCACGAGCTCGACTCGTCCGAACGTCAGGCGATCATCCCCAAGATCAACGCGACCGTACCCGCGTTCGCGTTCGCGAACTACCAGTCGAAAACCACACGCACCATCCCAATATTCGAGCTGCAGAAGGACGAGTCATGACCGACCGGAAGTTGTCTCGTCTTGGCCGCGGTGTCGGCGGTGGTAAACCGCGGGACAGTTAGGCCAAGGTCAGGCTGGCGACCAGCAGACGCGTCAGCTGCCGAACGCCTTCGGCGGCGCAGAGCCCTCGGGCAGCTCACCCGGATACGGCAGGGCCAGCGCCTCGCGCTGAGCGGCGAACAACTTGTCGCAGGCGGCCAGCGCCACGTCGAGTAATTTGTCCAGCGTCGAACGCGGGAACGTCGCGCCCTCGCCGGTTCCCTGCACCTCCACGAGTGTGCCGGTGTCGGTGGCGACGACGTTCATGTCGACCTCGGCCCGCGCGTCTTCCTCATAGGGCAGGTCCACCCGGATCCTGCCGTCAACCACCCCGACGCTGATCGCCGCGATGGCACACGACAACGGTCGCGGATCGGACAGCTTGCCCGCCGCCGCCAGGTAAGTGACGGCGTCGGCCAGGGCCACGAAGGCGCCCGTGATGGCGGCGGTGCGGGTGCCCCCGTCGGCCTGCAGCACGTCGCAATCGACCGCAATGGTGTTCTCCCCCAACGCCGCCAGGTCGATGCAGGCCCGCAGCGACCGGCCGATCAGTCGGCTGATCTCCTGGGTGCGCCCGGAAAGCCGTCCCTTCACCGATTCGCGATCGGAGCGCGTATGGGTTGCCGACGGCAACATCGCGTACTCGGCGGTCAGCCACCCCAGCCCCGACCCCTTGCGCCAGCGCGGCACACCATCGGTGACGCTGGCGGTGCACATCACCTTGGTGTGGCCGAATTCGATGAGTACCGACCCCGCCGGGTGGTCGGTGAATCCGCGGGTGATGACTACCTGGCGAAGCTCGTCGTCAAGGCGGCCGTCTTCTCGTCTGGTCACGACGCCAACCCTAACGTGGGATGCTCAGACCCTTTCAGAGCGGCGGATATCGAAAGATTCGCCGCACACCACCGCATGCACGGGGCCGTCGAACTCCGCCTTCGCCTCGCTGATCACGTCCTCGCGCGACGTCCACGGCGGGATGTGGGTCAACAACAGTTCGCGGACGCCGGCCTGCGCCGCGATCCGGCCGGCCTCGGTGCCCGACAAATGCAGTGCGGGCGGGCGGTCCGGGGAGTGCGTCCAGGAAGCTTCGCAGAGAAAGACGTCGGCGTCGCGCGCCAGCTCGACGAGCTGGTCACAGACGCCGGTGTCACCGCTGTAGACGAACGAGGCGCCGGTCGAATCGGTGATCCGCAGGCCGTACGACTCGGTCGGGTGGGCGACCACCCGCGGCGTCACCGTGAGGGAGCCGAGCGTGACCGGTTCGCCGTCGACCCAATGCCGGACGTCGAAAATGTCTGAGCAGTCGTCGATTTCACCGCCGTACGGTGATGAGGCCGCCCCCAGCCGGGACCAGGTGTCGCCGGGGCCGTACAACAACGCCTTACCGTCCGGCCGCGACGGATGGTAGCGCCGCCACACGAACAGGCCGGGCAAATCCAGGCAGTGGTCCGCGTGCAGATGGGATAGGAGCACGTGCACGGAGGCGGGATCGGCGTAGCGCTGAAGCGCGCCTAGCACGCCGCCGCCGAAGTCGATGACCATCGGCGGTGTGTCCGGTGCCCGGAGCAGATATCCCGACGCGGGCGAATCCGGCCCTACCACGCTGCCCGAGCAGCCGAGCACGGTTATTCGCACGGACACTACTGTGCCATGCCCGATAGGACCGTGACGAAAACATCGCCGCATTGGTGTGATGAGAATCTCGTCCCGCACCAGTGGGGATCGCGAGTGCGGCGAAGCCGGATGAAGCGGATCTCGACCATCGGCACTAGTCGATCCGCACGTGGTGAACGGGCTGCACGCCGGTGACCGCGGGACCCAGGAATCGCGCGGCCAACGTGGTGAATGCCTCGGGGTCGCCGGTGGCTTCGAAGACCCGGGTCGCGGGCGGCGCGTCATGCGGACGCAGCAGGTCGCGCTCGGTGAGCACGCGGAGTACCTCCTTGGCGGTTTCCTCGGCGCTCGACACCAGCGTCACCTGCTCGCCCATCGCCAGCTGGATCAGCCCGGACAGCAGTGGGTAGTGCGTGCACCCGAGAACCAGGGTGTCGACCTGGGCGCGCTGCAGCGGCTCGAGGTAGCCCTCGGCCAGCCCGAGCACCTGACGGCCACTGGTCACGCCGCGCTCGACGAAGTCGACGAAGCGCGGGCAGGCCACGGCGGTGATCTCGGTGTCGCGGGCGGCGGCGAATGCGTCCTGGTAGGCGTGCGAGTTGATGGTCGCCTGAGTGCCGATGACACCGATGCGCCCATTGCGCGTGGTGGCGACGGCACGACGCACCGCCGGCAGGATCACCTCGACGACCGGTACGTCATACCGCTCGCGGGCGTCCCGCAGGCAAGCCGCGGACGCGGTGTTGCACGCAATCACCAATGCCTTCACTCCGCGCCCGACAAGGTCGTCCCCGATGGCCAACGCGTGCGCGCGGACCTCGGGAATGGTCAGCGGACCGTATGGCCCGTTGCCCGTGTCGCCCACGTAGACGATGTCCTCGTCGGGCAATTGGTCGATGATGGCCCGCGCGACGGTCAGTCCCCCGACACCGGAGTCGAAGATCCCGACGGGCGCCAACGGCGAGGTCATGTCTTGGGGCGCGGCGTGGCGGCGCCGGCTTTTCTCTTCGCGCGGGCTTTGCGTTCCGGCGCGGACAACCAATACGCGGCGACGACGCCGGCGATCGCACCGCACAGGTGACCCTGCCACGACACGCCACCGCATCTGCCGAGCACCGGCATGGCACCCAGCAACACTCCGCCGTAGGCGAACAACACCACCAGCCCGATCGCGATGTCGGTGAACCTGCGCACGAATATCCCGAACACGAGCAGGAAGGCCAGCCAGCCGAAGATCAGGCCGGAGGCCCCGATGTGGTCGGTCGGCCCGCAGGAGCTGCCCACGTCCCCGATGAGCCAAGTGCCGAAGCCGCCGAGGATCCACACGATCGCGGTGGCCCAGACGAACCGGCTCAGGCCGGCGAGCGTCATGAGAAACCCGAGCACCAACAGCGGGATCGTGTTGGCCATCAGATGCTGCCAACTGGCGTGCAATACCGGGGAAAAGACGATCCCCCACAGCCCGTCGGCCTCAAGCGGTCTGATGCCGTTCTCGTCCAGGGAGTGCCGGGTCAGCTGGTCGATCAGCTCAATCAGGTAGAGCAGCGCGACGAAGGTGAGGATCGTGGCCCCGCCGACCACCCACGCGGGCCGTTTTGCCGACGTCGCCGGTGTGCCAGGGCGGCCCTTGGTCTTACCCATAGCTGCAGGTTACCGGCGCGAACGGCGGGGAACTTCTCATCGGGCAAACGCTCCGGGCAACACGTCGTGGTAGGCGGGTATGCCGGCCACCGAATCCGCGGCGAACACGCCCACCAGCACCGCGCGCGCCAGGCAGTCGGCCGCGGCGGCACCGACCTCCGCGGCCAGCCGCATCTCCGGCGAAAACGAGGCGGGCGCGTCGGGTGGGAGCGGTACCTCCACCGCCCCGGTGGCCAGTGCGAACACGGTGTCGCCGTCGTACGGGGTGTGCGCCGGCCGTACGGTACGGGCCAGGCCGTCCTGCGCGGCCACGGCGACGCGCCGGCACGCGGCCGGGCTCAGCGCCGCGTCGGTCGCCACGACCCCGATGACGGTGTTGAGCGGGTTGTCCAGCGGGCTCGACGCGGTCGGCAACTGCGCGAACGCGTCGATCTCCTCCGGCGGCGGTGGCCGCAGCGCGAACTCCTGAATGAGGTCCGCCATCCACGGCAGGCCGGTGGCCCGGTCGGCGACGTCGCCGGCCGAGTTCACCACGACCACCGCGCCGACGGTTACCCCGCACGGCAGCGTCGTGGAAGCCGTCCCGACGCCGCCCTTGAACACCCCGGCACGCGCCCCGACGCCGGCACCGACGTTGCCGACCGCCGGCGCACCCTCGCCACTCGCGGCGGCTTCACAGGCCAGGTAGCCGAACTCCGCCGTCGGGCGGCGATCCCACCCGCCGACCGGCAGATCGAAGATCACGGCGCCGGGCACGATGGGCACCACGCCGCCATTCATCGCCACCCCGCGTTCGCGTTCTTCCAGCCAGCCCATCACGCCGTCAGCGGCGGCCAGACCGTAGGCGCTGCCGCCGGCGAGCAACACCGCGTCGACGTAACGCACGGTGTTGGCCGGGTCCAGCAGGTCGGTCTCCCGGGTACCGGGCGCGCCGCCGCGGCAGTCGACGGCCCCGACGGTCCCAGGCGGGGTCAGCACGACGGTGACGCCGCGGGCCCATCCCGCGCCCATGGACGCGTCCGGGTCGAGGCGATGATGGTGACCGACGCGGATACCCCCGACGTCGGTGATGGCGTCCATCGGACCGCGATCGGGGCTCATCGGGACCCCATGAGCACCAGGACGAGGTATTCCTGCAAGACGGTCAACCACTGGTACACGTCGAAGTGCACCGCCAGCGGGTGGTCGGCGGGCAGCCGCTCCGGCCCTTCGGGCCCGACCTCGAGCATCACTCCCAGCGTCAACCGGATGTCGTTGACCGCCGCCACCCAGGCGTTCGCGTCCTCCTCGGTCAGGTCGAACCGGCCGCCTTCTGCGGGAACGGTGTCTAACATCCGCTGCGCCGCAAGGCGTTTGGCGTCGATGATCTCGGGCTCGTGCAGGCTGCGCAGCGCGGCGTTGAGGGTCTCGGCGGCGTCGGAAGCCGATGGGTCATCGTCATCGGGATGGAAGAAGTCGGGCAGCAACCGGCGCAGGGTCGGGTCCTTCGGCGGATCGCTGTTTCCGGTCTTTATGCCGGTGATCTGTTCCAGTTCGTCTGCGGGCGAGGATGATTCACGCTCATCGAGCAACCCGACCATGGCGGTTGCCAAGTTCTTCAGCAGGGCGGCCTCGTGCGACGCCAGGGCGGACCGAAAACGGGGACCGTCCGCGGTCTCGACGCGCTTCCACTTGCGCACAGGTAATCGCCGCGGCCTCGAGTATCAGCGGTCCTGCTGCAGCGTCGCCCACAACCCGGCCGCATGCAGCTTGGACACGTCGACTTCCATGGATTCCCGGCTGCCGGCCGACACCACCGCCCTGCCTTCGTTGTGCACCTGCAGCATCAGCTTGGTGGCGTGCGGCTCGCTGTAGCCGAACAACTTCTGGAACACATACGTCACGTAGGTCATCAGATTGACCGGGTCATCCCACACGATCGTGACCCACGGACTCGCCGTGACGTCTACCGGAGCGGACTCGCGTTGTCCTGTAGTGCCCGGCTTAGTGGGCGCTGACATAACAACCATGGCCTCCACGATACCGAGCGACCGGCGAGGTTTCCGAGCCCCCGACGGCAGCCGATACCGTTATGGAATGAACGACCCGGTCGTAACTGGGCTGCTTACCGACAAGTACGAGTTGACGATGCTGGCGGCGGCGCTGCGAGACGGTACCGCCGGTCGGCCGACGACCTTCGAATTGTTCGCGCGCCGACTCCCCGAGGGGCGCCGCTACGGCGTGGTCTGTGGGACCGGCCGCCTGCTCGAAGCGTTGCCGCAGTTCGGTTTCGACGACGAGGCGTGTCAGCTGCTGGCGCAATTCCTCGATCCAGATGCGTTGCGCTACTTGCGCGATTTCCGGTTCCGCGGCGATATCGACGGCTACGCCGAAGGCGAGCTGTACTTCCCCGGCTCGCCCGTCTTGTCGGTGACCGGCACGTTCGCCGAATGCGTGGTGCTCGAGACGCTGGCGTTGTCGATCTTCAACCACGACACGGCGGTCGCGTCCGCGGCGGCGCGAATGGTGAGCGCGGCCAGGGACCGTCCGCTGATCGAGATGGGGTCACGGCGCACCCATGAGCATGCCGCGGTCGCCGCGGCGCGGGCGGCCTATATCGCCGGCTTCGCCGCGTCGTCCAACCTCGAGGCCCAGCGCCGATACGGAATCCCCGCGCAGGGCACGTCGGCGCACGCGTTCACCATGCTGCATGCGAGCGGAGAGCCCGCCGAAGTGACCGAACTGGCCGCTTTCCGCGCGCAGGTCGACGCGCTGGGCGTCGACACCACGCTGCTGGTGGACACCTACGACGTGACGACCGGCGTGGCCAACGCCGTGGCGGCCGCCGGGGAGTCGCTCGGCGCGGTCCGTATCGACTCCGGGGAGTTGGGCGTGCTGGCCCGCCAGGTCCGCGAGCAGCTCGACGGTCTGGGAGCCACCGGAACCCGCATCGTGGTCTCCGGCGACCTCGACGAGTTCTCGATTGCCGCCCTGGGTGCCGAACCGGTGGACAGTTACGGCGTCGGCACGTCGCTCGTGACGGGTTCGGGCGCGCCGACGGCGAACATGGTCTACAAGCTGGTCGAGGTCGACGGAATGCCGGTACAAAAGCGCAGCAGCCACAAGGAATCCCGCGGCGGCCGCAAAGAGGCGCTGCGCCTGACGCGCACGACCGGCACCGTCACCGAGGAGCTGGTGTATCCGGCCGGCAGCCGGCCCCCGGTCACCGAGCCGTCCCGGGTGTTGACCGTCCCACTGGTCCGCGGTGGCGACGTGGTATCCAAACCGAATGTGGCCGCGGCGCGCGAGCTGGTAGCTTCCGGGCTGCGCAGTCTGCCGTGGGAAGGGCTGAACCTCTCCCACGGCGAACCCGCGATCCCGACGACTCAGATCCCCGCCGGCCGCCGGTAGCACCGCAGAGCAAAAGAGGCTGACCACGTCCGAAGTGTCCGTGCCCGAGTTGCTGGCCATCGCCGTGGCCGCGCTCGGCGGCAGTGAGCGCAGCGGCCAGCTCGAGATGGCCGACGCCGTCGCGCGGGCGTTCGCCACCGGCGAGCATCTCGTCGTGCAGGCCGGTACCGGCACCGGAAAGTCGCTGGCCTACCTCGTGCCCGCGATCGTCCGCGCCATCGATGACGACTCGCCGGTCGTGGTGTCCACGGCCACCATCGCGCTGCAGCGGCAGCTCGTCGATCGGGACCTGCCCAGGTTGATCGATTCGATCGCCGACGCCCTTCCGCGCCGCCCGCAGTTCGCGTTGCTCAAGGGACGCCGAAACTATTTGTGCCTGAACAAGATCCACAATGGCGGCGCCGACGCCGAGGAAGGGACCGGCGACCGGCCGCAGGAGGAGCTCTTCGATCCCATGGCGGCCACCGCCCTGGGGCGTGACGTCCAACGGCTCACCACGTGGGCCTCGACGACCGAATCCGGTGACCGCGATGACCTGAAGCCCGGTGTGCCGGATCGATCCTGGTCCCAGGTCAGCGTTTCGGCACGGGAATGCGTGGGCGTGGCCCGCTGTCCCTTTGGCTCCGAATGCTTCTCCGAACGGGCGCGGGGCCGGGCCGGGGGCGCCGACATCGTGGTCACCAACCATGCGCTGCTCGCCATCGACGCCGTCGCCGAGTCTGCGGTGCTGCCCGAACATGCGCTGCTGGTCGTGGACGAGGCCCACGAGTTGGTCGACCGAGTGACGTCGGTGGCCACCGCGGAGCTGACGCCGGCCGCCCTGGGCGTCGCGGCGCGGCGTATCGCCCGGTTGGTGAACCCCGAACTGACCCAGCGGCTGGAGGCGGCGACGGCCAACTTCGCCGCGGCGATCCACGACGGCACGCCGGGCCGCATCGACCGCCTCGACGAGGAGCTGGCGACGTACGTGACCGCCCTGCGCGACGCGGCCGGCGCGGCACGCTCGGCGATCGACACCACGAGCGACGCGAAAGCGGCCGCCGCACGCGCCGAGGCGATAGCGGCGCTGAGCGAGATTTCCGATACCGCCGCGCGGGTCCTGTCGTCGTTCACTCCTGCCATTCCGGATCGCACCGAGGTGGTGTGGCTGGACCACGAGGACAACCGGGGCGCGCTGCGCCCGGTGTTGCGGGTTGCGCCGCTGTCGGTCGCGGGCCTCCTGCGCGACCGGGTGTTCGCCCGTTCCACCACCGTGTTGACGTCGGCGACCCTGACCATCGGCGGGTCTTTCGACGCGATGGCCGCGGCGTGGGGGCTGACCGCGGCCGATACCGAAATGCCCTGGCGCGGTGTCGACGTCGGCTCGCCGTTCGAGCACGCCAAGGCCGGAATCCTCTATGTCGCCGCGCACCTACCGCCCCCTGGCCGGGACGGCACCGGGTCGGCCGAGCAGCTGACCGAGATCGCCGAGCTCATCACCGCGGCGGGCGGGCGCACGCTGGGACTGTTCTCGTCGATGCGAGCCGCGCGGGCCGCCGCGGAAGCCATGCGCCAACGGCTCTCGACGCCGGTGCTGTGTCAGGGCGACGACAGCACCTCCGCGCTGGTGGAGCAGTTCAGCGCCGACGAGCAGACCTCGTTGTTCGGCACTCTGTCGCTCTGGCAGGGCGTCGACGTCCCGGGGCCGTCCCTGTCCCTGGTGCTCATCGACCGCATCCCGTTTCCGCGGCCGGACGATCCGCTGCTGGGCGCCCGCCAGCGAGCGGTGGCCGCGCGCGGCGGCAACGGCTTCATGGCGGTCGCCGCCAGCCACGCCGGGTTGCTGTTGGCGCAGGGCTCGGGTCGGCTGTTGCGCCGCATCACCGACCGCGGAGTGGTCGCGCTGCTGGACTCGCGGATGGTCACCGCCGGCTATGGCGGCTACCTGCGTGCCTCGCTGCCGCCGTTCTGGCAGACCACGAATCCGGCACAGGTCCGCGCCGCGCTGGAGCGGCTGCGCACCGCGTCGGAGGGTCTTCCGGCGTGAGGTCAGCGGGCCAGCGTGACCAGACCCAGCTCGGTGGCGGCGGCAAGCATCGGGTGGTGGGGCAGCACGCGAACGGTGTACCCGACTGCGCCGGCCAGCGGTAACGACAGCGTCGTCGAGAACACCTGGTTGCCGCCCTCGGCGGTCCCGGTATACGCCATCTCGACGGTGACCGGGTCCAGCAGCGCGTCGCTGGCGTCGACCCTGCCCACCACGCCTTGGACCGTGACCTCGTCGGGCGCCAGCCCGGCCAGCGCCACGGTGGCGGTCAGGGTCAGCTTGGAGCCGAGCACCGGCGTGTCGGGCAGCCCGGTGCTGTCCACATCGGTGATGGTGATCTTGGGCCAGGCCTCCTCGGCGCGCCGACGGTAGGCGGCCAGCTCGCGGGCCGCGCCGAACTCGGCGCCGTCCGCACCGTCCTCGGCGGGACCGACGGTCCTGCGCAGCGACTGCGCCGCGTGCGTGTAGTACCGCTCCACGTAGTCGCGCACCATGCGCGAGGCCAGCACCTTCGGGCCGAGCGTCTGCAGTGTGTGCCGCACCATCTCGATCCACCGCGGCGGCACCCCGTGGTCGTCACGTTCGTAGAACTTGGGCGCCACGGCCTGCTCCAGCAGGTCGTAGAGCGCGCTGGCCTCCAGGTCGTCGCGGCGAGCCTCGTCGGCCACGCCGTCGGCAGACGGTATCTCCCAACCGTTTTCGCCGTCGTACCACTCGTCCCACCAACCGTCGCGGATGGACAGATTCAGCCCACCGTTGAGCGCGCTCTTCATCCCGGAGGTGCCGCAGGCCTCCAGCGGCCGCAGGGGGTTGTTCAGCCAGACGTCGCACCCCCAGTACAAGTGCCGGGCCATGGACATGTCGTAGTCGGGCAAAAACGCGATGCGGTGGCGCACCTCCGGCCGGTCGGCGAAGCGCACCACCTGCTGGATCAACGCCTTGCCCCCGTCGTCGGCCGGGTGCGACTTCCCGGCGACGATCAGCTGAATCGGCCTGTCCTCATCGAGCAGCAGGCGTTCAAGCCGCTCCGGGTCGCGCAGCATCAGCGTCAGCCGCTTGTACGTGGGCACCCGCCGGGCGAACCCGATGGTGAGCACATTCGGATCGAATGCCGTTGCTATCCAGCCCAATTCGGCGTCCGATGCGCCCCGTTCCAACCAGGATTTGCGTAGCCGCTGCCGGACATCCTCGACCAGCAGCGACCGCAATTGCGAGCGGATCCACCAGAGGTGGCCCGCGTCAACCTGGTTCAGTCGAAGCCAGACGCCCGGATCGCCGAACGAATCCGAACCGGCCAGCTCCCGCCCCAACTGCAACCATTGCGGCGCCGCCCAGGTGCGCGCATGAACTCCGTTGGTGATCGACCCGATCGGCACCTCACCCGCGTCGAACCCGGACCACAGCTCGCTGAACATGGCCCGACTCACCTCACCGTGCAGCAACGAGACTCCGTTGGCCCGCTGCGCCAGCCGCAGACCCATATGCGCCATGTTGAATTTGGTCGGATCGTCCTCGGCGCCGAGCGCGAGAATCCGGGCCGTCGGTACGCCCGGCAACAACGCGGGCGCACTTTTGGAACCGGCTTTCTTCTTGCCGGGATCGTCCTCGACGTGGCCGTCGAAGTAGAGCCGCACCATGTCGATCGGGAAGCGGTCGATACCGGCGGGCACCGGAGTGTGAGTGGTGAACACGGTGCTGGATCGCACGACGGCCAGCGCGGTGTCGAAGTCCAACCCGGCATCGGTCATCAACTCACGGATGCGTTCCGCTCCGAGGAAACCCGCGTGCCCCTCATTCATGTGGAACACCTCGGGCGCGGGCAGGCCTTCGATGGCGGTGAACGCGCGGATCGCCCGCACCCCGCCGATGCCGGCCAGCAGCTCCTGCCTCATCCGGTGTTCCTGGTCACCGCCGTACAGCCGGTCGGTGATGCCGCGCAGCTCATGCTCGTTCTCGGGGACATCGGAATCGAGCAGAAGCAGCGGTACCCGGCCCACCTGGGCAACCCAGACCCGCGCGTGCAGCTGGGCGGACTCGGGAAGCGTCAGCTCGACCAGAACGGGATCGCCGGCGGCATCGGTGAGTAGCCGCAGCGGCAGCCCCTGCGGGTCCAGCGACGGGTAGGTCTCGTTCTGCCAGCCGTCCGCGGTCAGCGACTGGCGGAAGTAGCCGGAACGGTAGTAGAGGCCCACCGCCACCAGCGGCACCCCCAGATCGGAGGCCGACTTCAGGTGGTCGCCGGCGAGGATGCCCAAGCCGCCCGAGTAGTTGGGCAGCACCTCGGCGACGCCGAACTCCATCGAGAAGTAGGCGATGGCGGTCGGCATCGCCACGCCTTCGGCTTGCTGCTGCTGGTACCACAGCGGACGGCTCAGGTACTCGTTCAGGTCGGCGGCCAGCTGATCGAGCCGGCCGAGGAACGTTTCGTCGAGCGCCAGCTCATCGAGTCGTGCCGGATTCACCGCGCCCAGCAACGCCACCGGATCAGAGCCGCACCGCTCCCACAGGCCGGCGTCGATGGTCGCGAACAAGTCCTGGGTCGGCTTGTCCCATGACCATCGCAAGTTGGTCGACAGCTGATCCAGCGCGGCCAGCCGTTCGGGAAGGTGAGCGCGGACGGTAAAGCGGCGGAGGGCTTTCACGCGTCCTTACCTTACTGAGGATTTCGTCCCACGCACGGCGGCGCTAGAGACGGCTTTTCCCGCCGAGGGTGTGACCGGACACTAGGCTGGGTATCGGTTAGTTATTGGGGCCGCAACGGTGCTTCCCCACAGAGGAAGTGTCCCCACGACAGGAAGTTTCGCCAGACGAGAGGCATTCCGGGACGGAGCACACCGCGGTTTGGCCGCACACAATCGGAACCAGTCGACGACGATGCGGTCCGAGAAGGCGGACCGAGGAGGAGTCGGCTAGTCGGAACACTGCCGGCCACGATGCGGTCCGCGAAGCGGGCCGAAGAGGAGCTGGCAAATCGGAACGGAGTGTTGTGCCTGGTCGTGTCGAGATCGATAACGTACAACCCGTCGTCTCCTGCGGCGCATATCCCGCCAAGGCGGTGGTCGGTGAGACCATCCCGGTCAGCGCGGCGGTATGGCGGGAGGGCCACGAGGCCGTCGCGGCGACGCTAGTCGTGCGGTACGTCGGACCGCGTTATCCGCAGGTAAGCGAAACCCGCCGGATCAAAGCGGTCCAGGCCCCGGTGAAGGCCGCGGCGGAAGTCGACGGGGCGGTGGATCAACAACGGATCAAGCCGCTGCTGCTGCCGATGACGTTGGGCCTCGAGCCCTATGTCTTCCACGGCCAATTCACGCCCGACCGGGTGGGCCTGTGGACCTTCAGGGTCGACGGCTGGGGCGACCCCATCCACTCCTGGAGGCATGGCCTGGTTGCCAAGCTCGAGGCCGGGCAGGGCGAGACGGAACTGTCCAACGACCTCTTGGTCGGGGCCGCGCTGTTCGAGCGCGCCGCCACGGGGGTGCCTCGCGCGCGGCGCGAACCACTGATCGCGGCCGCCACGGCGTTGCGAAGCCCGGGGGACCCGATCACCCGCACCGCGTTGGCCCTGGGGCCGGAAATCGACGAGATCCTGTCCGAGTATCCGTTGCGCGATCTGGTCACCCGCGGCGACCAGTACGGGGTCTGGGTGGACCGGCCGCTTGCCCGCTTCGGCTCCTGGTACGAGATGTTCCCCCGCTCGACCGGCGGGTGGGACGCCGCGGGCAAGCCCGTGCACGGCACCTTCGCCACCGCGGCCGCCGAGCTTCCGCGCATCGCCGCAATGGGATTCGACGTGGTGTACCTGCCGCCGATCCACCCGATCGGCAAGGTGCACCGCAAGGGCCGCAACAACTCTCCCACCGCCGCTCCCGGAGATGTTGGTTCTCCCTGGGCAATCGGCAGCGACGAGGGCGGCCACGACGCCGTCCACCCGGACCTGGGCACCATCGAAGACTTCGACGCATTCGTCGCCGCGGCGCGCGAGTTGGGCATGGAGGTGTCGCTGGACCTGGCGTTGCAGTGCGCCCCCGACCATCCGTGGGCGCGCGATCACCGCGAGTGGTTCACCGAGCTGCCCGACGGCACCATCGCCTACGCGGAGAACCCGCCCAAGAAATACCAAGACATCTATCCGCTCAACTTCGACAACGACCCGGCGGGCCTGTACGACGAGGTGCTGCGTGTCGTCCGGCACTGGATGGACCACGGCGTCAAGTTCTTTCGGGTCGACAACCCGCACACCAAGCCGCCGAACTTCTGGGCATGGCTGATCGCCCAGGCGAAGAGCATCGACCCCGATGTGCTGTTCCTCTCAGAGGCCTTCACGCCCCCGGCCCGTCAGTACGGACTGGCCAAGCTCGGGTTCACGCAGTCCTACAGCTACTTCACCTGGCGCACGGCCAAGCAGGAACTCACCGAGTTCGGCGACGCCATCGCCGCCGCCGCGGATTTTCGGCGCCCGAACCTGTTCGTGAACACCCCCGACATCCTGCACGCCATCCTGCAGCACAACGGCCCTGGCATGTTCGCGATCCGGGCGGTGCTGGCGGCGACCATGGGCCCGGCCTGGGGCGTGTATTCGGGTTACGAGCTCTTCGAGCACCGCGCCGTGCGGGAAGGCAGCGAGGACTACCTGAACTCCGAGAAGTACGAACTGCGGCCCCGTGATTTCGCGGGCGCCCTGGCCGAAGGGCGGTCGCTCGAACCGTTCATCACGCGGCTCAACTCCATCCGTCGGCTACATCCGGCGCTGCAGCAGTTGCGCACCATCCATTTCCATTCCGTGGACAACGATGCGCTGCTTGCCTACAGCAAATTCGACCCGGCGACCGGCGACTGTGTGTTGGTGGTCGTGACGCTCAACGCGTTCGGGGCCGAGGAAGCCACGCTGTTTTTGGATATGGCGGCTTTGGGTATGGAGCCCTATGAGCGTTTCTGGGTGCGCGACGAAATCACCGGCCAGGAATTCCAATGGGGGCAAGCAAACTACGTTCGCATCGACCCTGCGCGAGCGGTCGCGCATGTCATCAACATGCCACTCATCCCGCAGGAGTCCCGAATGACGCTGCTCCGCAGGCCACCAAAAGGACCGGAGGGATTGTGACATGAGCCAAGCCGACCAACTCGCCAGGACGCACCTGGCGCCCGACCCCGCCGACCTGTCGCGCCTGCTGGCCGGCACACATCACAACCCGCATGGCATCCTGGGCGCCCACGAGTACACCGACCACACCGTCATCCGGGCCTTCCGCCCGCACGCGGTTGAGGTCGTCGCGCTCGTCGGAGACGACCGTTTTCCGTTGGAGCACGTCGAGTCCGGCCTGTTCGCCGTGGCGCTTCCCTTCGTCAACCTGATCGACTACCGGCTACAGGTGAAATACGAGGGTTCCGACCCGTACACCGTCGCCGACGCGTACCGCTTCCTGCCCACTTTGGGCGAGATCGACCTCTTCTTGTTCGGGGAGGGCCGTCACGAGCGACTCTGGGAAGTCCTTGGCGCGCACCCCCGTTCGTTCACCACGGCGGACGGCGTCGTCAACGGCGTGTCGTTCGCGGTGTGGGCGCCCAACGCCAAGGGCGTCAGCCTGATCGGCGAGTTCAACGGCTGGACGGGCAGCGATGCCCCGATGCGGTCGCTGGGCTCCTCGGGCGTGTGGGAGCTGTTCTGGCCCGACTTCCCCGCCAACGGCCTGTACAAGTTTCGCGTGCACGGCGCTGACGGCGTCGTAACCGACCGGGCCGACCCCATGGCGTTCGCCACCGAAGTGCCGCCGCACACCGCGTCCCGCGTGACGCGTAGCGAATACACGTGGCAGGACGCCGAATGGATGGAACGGCGGGCACAGCGCAATCCGGTGTTCGAGCCGATGAGCACCTACGAAGTCCACCTCGGCTCGTGGCGCCCCGGACTCGGTTACCGGCAACTGGCCGAGGAGTTGACCAACTATGTGGTCGAGCACGGGTTCACCCACGTCGAGTTGCTTCCGGTCGCCGAGCACCCCTTCGCCGGGTCGTGGGGCTACCAGGTCACGTCGTATTACGCGCCGACGTCGCGATTCGGCACGCCCGACGAATTCCGGGCGTTGGTCGATGCGCTGCACCACGCCGGCATCGGCGTCATCGTCGACTGGGTGCCGGCGCACTTCCCGAAGGATGCGTGGGCGCTGGGACGATTTGACGGCACCGCGCTCTACGAACACGCCGATCCCAAGCGCGGTGAGCAACTCGACTGGGGCACTTACGTTTTCGACTTCGGGCGCGCCGAGGTGCGTAACTTCCTGGTGGCCAACGCGCTGTATTGGCTCGAGGAGTACCACGTCGACGGGCTACGGGTCGACGCCGTTGCCTCCATGCTGTATCTGGACTACTCACGCCCCGAGGGCGGCTGGACGCCGAACATCTACGGTGGGCGGGAAAACCTGGAAGCCGTGCAATTCCTGCAGGAGATGAACGCCACGGTGCACAAGTCGGCCCCGGGCATCGTCACCATCGCCGAGGAGTCGACATCATGGCCCGGCGTTACCCGCCCGACAAACCTTGGCGGCCTGGGCTTTTCGATGAAGTGGAACATGGGCTGGATGCACGACACGCTCGACTACATCAGCCGCGACCCGATTTACCGCAATTACCACCACCACGAGATGACGTTCTCGATGCTCTACGCATTCAGCGAGAACTACGTGCTGCCGATCAGCCACGATGAGGTGGTGCACGGCAAAGGCACGCTGTGGGGGCGCATGCCGGGCAACAACCACGTCAAGGCCGCCGGGCTGCGCAGCCTGCTCGCCTACCAGTGGGCGCATCCCGGCAAGCAATTGCTGTTCATGGGGCAGGAATTCGGCCAGCGCGCCGAGTGGTCCGAGGAACGCGGCCTGGATTGGTGGCAGCTCGACGAGCAAGGATTCTCGAACGGCGTCCTGCGCTTCGTCCGCGACATCAATGACATCTACCGCAACCACCCCGCGCTGTGGAGCCAGGACACCGTTCCCGACGGTTACTCCTGGATCGACGCCAACGACTCGGCCAACAACGTGTTGAGCTTCCTGCGGTACGGCAGTGACGGCTCGGTCATGGCCTGCGTGTTCAACTTCGCGGGTAACGAGCACAGCGGATACCGGCTCGGCCTGCCGTCCGCCGGCCGCTGGCGGGAGGTGCTCAACACCGACGCCACCGACTACAACGGCACCGGCATCGGCAACATGGGCGGTGTCGATGCCACCGAGGACCCATGGCACGGGCGACCCGCATCGGCGGTGTTGGTGCTGCCGCCCAACTCGGCTTTATGGCTGGAGCCCGCGTAGGCCGTCAGTAGAGCGCGTTGGCGAGGTTGCGCCGTCCGGCGACGACCTCGGGGTCGGCAGGATCGAAAAGTTCGAAAAGCTCGATCAACCGGGTGCGTACCCGGGTGCGCTCATCCCCGGACGTGCTGCGCACCAAGGCAATCAGGCGATCGAACGCCGGACTCACTTCCTGGTTGAGGATTTGCAAGTCGGCGGCGGCGAAGGCCGCATCGATGTCGCTCGGCGCCGCGTCGGCAGCCGCGAGAGCATCCGGCGAGTGGGTGGTTGCGCGCGTGAGGAAGTCGATCTGCCGGATCGCACCCTTGGCTTCGACGCTGCCCGGATTGGCGTCCAGGATCGCTTGATAAGACGCTCTGGCCGCCTCGAAATCACCCGTCTCGAGCTGTTCGCGGGCCGCCGTCAGCTCGGGGTCGGCCTCGTCGGCATCCGCGGAACCGCTTGAGCCTTTGAGCTTTCCGGCCGTCGCCGAGAGAAGCGAGTCCACCCAGCCCCGCAACTGGTCGGGCGGCTGCATCCCCTGGAAGCTGGACAGCGGCTGTCCGGCGGCCAGAGCCACGACGGTCGGCACCGCATCTACGCCGAATATCTGGGCCACCCTTGGCGCCACGTCGACGTTGACCGTCGCCAGGGACCACTTGCCGTTGTCCTCGGCGGCCAGGCCGGACATGATGTCGACGAGCTGGACGCACGCATCGCTGCGCGGCGACCAGAGCAGCACCACGACCGGCACTTCCTCGGATCGGAGCAGTACTTCGGTTTCGAAGTTGGCCTCGGTGATCGAGGTAACTCCGGGACCGGCCTCAGCGGCCGACGTTGCGCCGGCACCCGTCCCGCCGGACGGCGGCTGTTGCTGGGCCCGCTGCTTGAGGCCGGACAAGTCGACCGCACCGGCCATGGCCGGGCCTATCGAGGGTCGCGGACGCGTCACGTCGTCAAGTTTGTCATGCGCATCGGCGACCTATCCACCCGGTGGCGAGCACGTCCCGGCGCCGCCGTGCAGGCCTGGGAGCCGCGCCAAACGGCCCTCGACCGGGACGTATGACGAAGATCACAAAAATTTCCGTACGTGTAGAGCCAGCAACGTCGGCGAGGGCGCCCGCGGCCCCGTCGAGCTACTTTGCCCGCAGAATCAGCGCGTCGCCCTGGCCACCCGCGCCGCACAGTGCCGCGACGGCGTAGCCGGAGCCGCGGCGGGCCAGTTCCAGGGCCGCATGCAGCGTGATCCGTGCGCCCGACATGCCGATGGGATGCCCGACGGCGATCGCACCGCCGTTGACGTTGACGATCTCGGGATCCAGGCCGAGTTCGCGGGTCGAGGCCAGCGCGACCGCCGAGAACGCCTCGTTGATTTCCACGACGTCCAGCTGGTCGACGGAGATGCCCTCGCGGCTGAGGGCTTTCTTGATCGCGTTGGCGGGCTGCGACTGCAGGGTGGAGTCCGGCCCGGCCACCACACCGTGGGCGCCGATTTCGACCAGCCAGGTCAGCCCCAGCTCCTGCGCCTTGGCCTTGTTCATCACGACCACGGCCGCCGCCCCGTCGGAGATCTGAGACGCCGAACCGGCGGTGATGGTGCCGTCGCGACGGAAGGCCGGTTTGAGGCCGGCCAGGGACTCGGCGGTGGTGTTGGCGCGAATCCCCTCGTCCTCGGTGAACTGCAGCGAATCACCCTTGCGCTGCGGGATGTTGACCGGCACGACTTCGTCGGCGAAGACGCCGTCCTTCCATGCGGCGGCCGCCTTCTGATGCGACCGCGCAGCGAACTCGTCCTGCTCCTGGCGGGTGAATTTGTCCACGTCGTTGCGCTGCTCGGTGAGCGCGCCCATCGGCTGGTCGGTGAACACGTCGTGCAGACCGTCGTAGGCCATGTGGTCAAGGACCGTGACATCGCCGTACTTGTAGCCCGCCCGGCTGTCCATCAGCAAATGAGGTGCTTTGGTCATGGACTCCTGCCCCCCGGCCACCACCACGTCGAACTCCCCGGCTCGAATGAGCTGGTCAGCGAGCGCGATGGAGTCGATGCCGGACAGGCACATCTTGTTGATGGTCAGCGCCGGAACGTCCCAGCCGATGCCGGCGGCAACGGCCGCCTGGCGCGCGGGCATCTGGCCGGCCCCGGCCGTCAGCACCTGCCCCATGATCACGTACTCGACCGCCGAAGCAGGCACGTTGGCCTTCTCCAGCGCGCCGGCGATCGCGATGCCACCCAGGTCGCTGGCCGAAAAATCCTTCAGCGAACCCATCAACTTGCCGATCGGCGTGCGCGCTCCAGCAACGATCACCGACGTCGTCATGAAAACCTCCTAGGGGTCCGTGGACGGCCGGTTCGGCCTCCCGGAGAAGCGCAATCTTTGCCGTCAGGTTACCTTTATGTGATGACGACCGATCAAGTTGACGCCCGTCAGATCCTGGCCACCGGCCTGGTGACGGCGATCGATCACGTCGGCATCGCAGTCGCCGACCTGGACGCGGCGATCGCCTGGTATCACGACCACCTCGGCATGAGCCTGGTGCACGAGGAAGTCAACGAGGAGCAGGGAATCCGCGAGGCCATGCTGGCCGTGCGCGACGCGCCGGCCGGTACCGCGCAGATCCAGCTGATGGCCCCGTTCGACGACTCCTCGACAATCGCGAAGTTCCTCGACAAGCGCGGGCCCGGCATCCAGCAGATGGCGGTTCGCGTGAGCGACCTCGACGGCGTGATCGAGCATCTGCGCTCCCAGGGGATCCGGCTCATCTACGACGCGCCGCGTCGCGGCACGGCAAACTCGCGGATCAACTTCATCCACCCCAAGGACGCCGGCGGCGTTCTCATCGAACTGGTCGAACCGGCCGCCTGAGCCCCTCCGATCAGGACCACTTCCGGGTCGGGCCCCGCGTGGCGCGGTGGCTCCAGCACGGGGAATGCCAATGCCGCCGATCTTCGACCAGCCCTGGGCCTCCCCCGAGCGTCGAGTCGGTCGGCCACGCCACCAGATGTGCGGTGCCGGCGCGTATTTCGTGGTCACAGCCGGGACAGCGGTACGTCTTGACCGCACGGTCCGCGGCGACGGGACGGACTTCGTACTCGTGGCCGTCGGGCCCGATCTCCACCCGGCGCGGCGCCAGGGGCGGCAGTGACGGCCGCTGCCGACGTGGCGGTGTGCGGCGCCTAGCCATTCCACCAGCCTAGCGGGGTTCAGAACAGCCGGTACTCGTCGCTGTCCATCCCGCGCATCTTGTCGTAATCCAGTGTGATGCAACGGATCCCGCGGTCAGTGGCCAGCGTGCGCGCTTGCGGCTTGATCTGCTGGGCGGCGAACACCCCCTTCACCGGCGCGAGCACGCTGTCGCGATTGAGCAACTCGAGGTAGCGGGTGAGCTGCTCGACGCCGTCGATCTCGCCGCGCCGCTTGATTTCCACCGCGACGGAACCGCCCTGCTCATCGCGACAGAGCAAATCGACGGGCCCGATGGCGGTCATGTATTCGCGACGCACCAGCGTGTAGCCGTCGCCGAGCAGTTGCACGTGCTCGGCGAGCAACGCCTGCAAATGGGCTTCGACGCCGTCCTTGACCAGTCCGGGGTCAACGCCCAGGTCGTGGCTGGAGTCGTGCTCGACCTCCTCGACGGTGATGCGCAGCTGTTCCCCGGCCTTGTTCTGGACGACCCACACGGGCACCTGATCACCGGGCTCCTCGGTGAGCCAGCAAGGCGGACTCATCCAGTTCAGCGGCTTATAGGCGCGGTCGTCGGCGTGCACGCTGACCGATCCGTCGGCCTTGAACAGCAACAACCTGCGGGCCGACGGAAGATGCGCGGTGAGCCGGCCGACATAGTCCACAGTGCACTGGGCGATCACTAGACGCACCCGACTCACCTTAGAGCGTGGCCGACAAATTAGGCTGACGCCACCATGTCGGCCAACCAGAGCTTGGCAAAACGCATCGGCCGGGTGCTCGAGAGGGTCACCCGGCAGAGCGGACGGCTACCGGAGACCCCGGCGTATGGCTCGCTGCTGCTGGGACGGGTTTCCGAAAGCCAGCGACGGCGCCGCATCCGCATCCAGGTCATCCTGACCGCGATGGTCTTGGGCGCCAACCTGATCGGCATCGCCGTCGCCCTGCTCCTGGTGACCATCGCCATTCCGCAGCCGAGCGTGTTCGATGCGCCGTGGTGGATCACCTTCGCGGCATCACCGGCCTACATCGCGCTGGCACTGGCGGTGGGCACCTACTGGATCACCCGCAGGACCGTGGTATCGCTGCGCTGGGCGATCGAGGAGCGCACGCCGAACCGGGATGACGAGCGGAACACCTTCCTGGCCCCATGGCGCATTGCCCGCTTCGACCTCATCCTGTGGGGTGTCGGCGCGACGGTCCTGACGACGCTCTATGGCCTGGTCAACACGCTGTTCATCCCGCGCTTCCTGATCGCGGTGGGCATCTGCGGCATCTTGGTGGCGACCGGCAGTTACCTGCTCGCCGAGTTCGCGCTGCGCCCGGCGGCGGCTCAGGCACTCGAAGCGGGGCCACCGCCGCGGCGATTCGCCTCGGGGATCATGGGCCGGACGATGGTGGTCTGGTTCCTCGGCTCGGGCCTGCCCGTTCTCGGTATCGCCTTCCTGGCGGGCTTTCAGGCCCTGATGCGCAATCTGACCGAAACGCAATTCGCCGTCGGCGTGCTGATCGTGTCGATCGCGACGCTCATCTTCGGTTGCCTCTTGATGTGGATCCTGGCTTGGCTCACCGCAACTCCAGTGCGTGTGGTCCGCGCGGCGCTCAGGCGTGTCGAGCGCGGTGATCTGCGGGGCGACCTCGTGGTGTTCGACGGGACCGAACTCGGTGAGCTACAACGCGGATTCAACGCAATGGTCGACGGGCTGCGCGAGCGCGAACGAGTTCGCGACCTGTTCGGCCGGCACGTCGGGCGCGAGGTCGCCCTGGCCGCCGAACGTGAGCGACCGAAACTCGGCGGCGAAGAACGCCATGTGGCGGTCGTATTCATCGACATCGTCGGGTCGACCAAGCTGGTGACGAGCCGGCCCGCGGCGGAGATCGTCCAGTTGCTCAACCAATTCTTCGGGATCGTCGTCGAGGAAGTGGACCGACACTGCGGGCTGGTCAACAAGTTTGAGGGCGACGCGACGCTGGCCGTGTTCGGGGCGCCCAATCATCTGGACTGTCCCGAGGAGCAGGCGCTGGCCGCCGCGCGCGCCATCGCCGAGCGGCTGAACAACGAAATCTCGCAGTGCCGGGCCGGTATCGGTGTGGCGGCGGGGCAAGTCGTGGCCGGGAACGTCGGCGCCAGGGAACGTTTCGAATACACCGTGATCGGCGGACCGGTCAACGAGGCGGCCCGCCTGTGCGAACTCGCCAAGTCGTATCCGGGCCTACTGCTTGCCGCGGCCGACGCGCTGGAAGGTGTCAGCGAGAAAGAGCGCGCCCGTTGGACTTTGGGGGAGACCGTGACCCTCCGCGGCCACGAGCAACCCACCCGGCTCGCTATGCCCACCGACCCGCCGGGGCGATTGATTTCGGACCCGAGTGGGTAAGGGATTTAAGGACATTGCCCCTCAAGAGATTGGTGTTGACATGACCGGAAGTGGAACTGTCCGCCGTGTTTCCGTGGCCGCGGGCATCGCCGCGGCAATTGCCCTGAGTTCGCTCACCGCGGGATGCAGCTCGAACAACAACAACAAGAACCCGACGACTTCGACCGTCACCACCACCGTCACGACGCCGGCGAGCGTCACCACGACGGCACCGGCGGCAACGACTCCCGCCGGACCGGGCGGCGGCGGCCCCGAGACCGGACCCGGTGGTGCCACGACCGCCGGACCGGGTGGTTCCGGCGCAGGCGCTGGTCCCGGCGGGGCGAGTGCGGGTGTGCCGGGCGCCGGGGCTTCCGCTGGACCCGGCGGCGCGGGCGCCTGCGCCGGCGGAGTTTGCGTGGGGACCCCTCCCAGCCCGTAACCCTCCAGCTGCGGCGACCGGCCGGTGACCGGCCGGTAGCCGTGGCTGCGACGACGCGCCGTTTGGTGCGCGGCCGCCGTCCGTCAGGGCTCCTGCCCCGTCCGCACTACGATGTCGTTTTTCCGCCAGTTTTGTCGGCGGGCGGGTGTAAGTCTTGAAGCGTGCACGAAGACTTCGAACGCTGCTACCGCGCCGTCCAGTCCAAGGACGCCCGGTTCGACGGCTGGTTCGTCACGGCGGTGCTGACAACCGGCATCTATTGCCGGCCCAGTTGCCCGGTGCGGCCGCCTTTCGCCCGCAACGTCCGGTTCTACCCGACCGCTGCCGCTGCTCAGCGCGCGGGGTTCCGGGCATGTAAGCGGTGCCGTCCCGACGCATCTCCGGGGTCGCCGGAATGGAATGTGCGCGGTGACGTCGTCGCACGGACGATGCGGCTCATTGCCGACGGCACGGTGGACCGTGAAGGTGTCGGTGGCCTGGCGGCCCATCTCGGTTACACCACCCGCCAGCTGGAGCGGCTGCTGCAGGCCGAGGTCGGCGCCGGCCCGCTCGCGCTGGCCCGCGCTCAGCGAGCGCAGACCGCCCGCCTGCTCGTCGAGACCACAAACCTGCCGTTCGGCGACATCGCGTTCGCTTCGGGGTTTTCCAGCATTCGCCAGTTCAACGACACGGTGCGCTCCGTCTTCGACAATGCGCCGACGAAGCTGCGCCGGCGCGCCGCGGATCCATCGGGGGCCGGAAAACTCCGAGCTGCTTCGGCGGGGACGGTCAGCCTGCGGTTGCCGGTGCGCACGCCATTCGCCTACGAGGGCGTCTTCGGTCATCTCGCCGCCGGAACGGTGCCCGGGTGCGAGGAGGTCCGCGACGGTGCGTACCGACGCAGCCTGCGCCTTCCGTTCGGCAGCGCCGTGGTCGCACTGACGCCCGCTGTCGACCACGTCCGCTGTGTGCTCACGCTCGACGACTTCCGTGACCTGACGACGGCGATCGCCCGCTGTCGGCGGCTGCTGGATCTCGACGCCGACCCCGAGGCGGTGGACGACGCGCTGGCCGGTGACCCGTACCTGGCCCCCGTGGTGGCCAAGGCGCCCGGCCAACGCGTTCCGCGCACCGTCGACGAGGCCGAGTTGGCCGTGCGCGCGGTCCTCGGTCAACAGGTGTCGACCAAGGCGGCCAGCACCCACGCCGGTCGCCTGGTCGCGGCATACGGTGAGCCGGTCGCGGACCCCGACGGCGGATTGACCCACACCTTCCCGTCAGCGGAGCAGCTCGCGGAGATCGACCCCGTCCACTTGGCGGTCCCCAAAGCGCGGCGGCGAACCCTCAACGCACTGGTCGCCGGCCTCGCCGACGGCAGTATCGTCCTGGACAGCGGGAGCGACTGGGAAACCGCCCGCACGCAATTACTGGACGTGCCCGGAGTAGGCCCGTGGACCGCAGAGGTGATCGCGATGCGCGGCCTCGGTGACCCGGACGCGTTCCCCGCCACCGATCTTGGCCTTCGCCTGGCCGCCAAGCAGTTGGGCTTACCGATTGGCGAACGGGCCCTGGTCGCTCATGGCATCCAGTGGCGCCCTTGGCGTTCCTACGCCACCCAGTACCTCTGGACCACCCTCGAGCATCCGGTTAACCAATGGCCACCACAGGAGGTTGCATGATCGAGTACCGCACCATCAACAGCCCGATCGGGCCGCTGACCCTAGCCGGCCAGGACTCGGTTCTGACCATGCTTCGGATGGTCGACCAGACCTACGAGCCGATCCGCACCGGCTGGGTCCCGAATCCGGGGGCATTCAACGAGGCCACCGAGCAACTCAACGCTTATTTCGAGGGCGAACTCACGGAGTTCGATTTCGAATTCGAGCTGCGCGGCTCTGCATTTCAGCGGCGAGTGTGGGAGGCCCTTAGGGCTATCCCCTATGGCGAAACCAGATCGTACGGACAAATCGCGGAACAGATCGGCGCTATCGGCTCCGCACGCGCCGTGGGATTGGCCAATGGCCACAACCCGATCGCGATTGTCGTCCCCTGCCACCGCGTCATCGGTGCCAACGGCAGCCTCACCGGCTACGGCGGCGGCCTCGACCGAAAGCGAACGCTGCTCGCATTGGAGAAGAAACGCGTGTCGGCGAATTCGGCTCTGACACTTTTCGACTAGCAAAGCGCCGGCATCCGCGAATGCAAAAACACCCCCGTTGCCGGGGGTGTTTTTGTGTATGTTCGGCGGTGTCCTACTTTTCCACCCGGATGGGCAGTATCATCGGCGCTGACAGGCTTAGCTTCCGGGTTCGGAATGGGACCGGGCGTTTCCCTGTCGCTGTGGCCGCCGTAACTCTATTTAAATTTGGTTTCGGTGGGGGGTGTGGCGTCAGAGCGTCCCGCGACTAATAGTCGCTGGAACTGAAAAGTGGTTGCGATTGTGTGTTGGTAAGTTTTCGGCCGGTTAGTGCCAGTTCCCTACACCCATTACTGGGCTTCCAGGTCTGACCTATCGATCCCGTGGTCTGCGGGGGGCCTTATCCCTCTAAAAGGGTGAGAAACCTGATCTTGGAGAAGGTTTCCCGCTTAGATGCTTTCAGCGGTTATCCTGTCCGAACGTGGCTATCCAGCGGTGCCCCTGGTGGGACAACTGGTATACCAGAGGTTCGTCCGTCCCGGTCCTCTCGTACTAGGGACAGGTTTCCTCAAGTTTCTGACGCGCGCGGCGGATAGAGACCGAACTGTCTCACGACGTTCTAAACCCAGCTCGCGTGCCGCTTTAATGGGCGAACAGCCCAACCCTTGGGACCTGCTCCAGCCCCAGGATGCGACGAGCCGACATCGAGGTGCCAAACCATCCCGTCGATATGGACTCTTGGGGAAGATCAGCCTGTTATCCCCGGGGTACCTTTTATCCGTTGAGCGACACCCCTTCCACTCGGGGGTGCCGGATCACTAGTCCCGACTTTCGTCCCTGCTTGACTTGTAAGTCTCGCAGTCAAGCTCCCTTGTGCACTTACACTCAACACCTGATTGCCGTCCAGGTTGAGGGAACCTTTGGGCGCCTCCGTTACATTTTAGGAGGCAACCGCCCCAGTTAAACTACCCGCCAGGCACTGTCCGTGAACCCGATAAGGGTTCGACGTTAGGTGTCCAATACGATCAGAGTGGTATTTCAACAACGACTCCGCCCCAACTGGCGTTGAGGTTTCACAGTCTCCCACCTATCCTACACAAACCGTACCGAACACCAATACCAAGTTGTAGTGAAGGTCCCGGGGTCTTTTCGTCCTGCCGCGCGTAACGAGCATCTTTACTCGTAGTGCAATTTCGCCGAGTCTATGGTTGAGACAGTTGGGAAGTCGTTACGCCATTCGTGCAGGTCGGAACTTACCCGACAAGGAATTTCGCTACCTTAGGATGGTTATAGTTACCACCGCCGTTTACTGGGGCTTAAATTCTCCGCTTCACCTTACGGTTAACGGGTCCTCTTAACCTTCCAGCACCGGGCAGGCGTCAGTCCGTATACATCGTCTTGCGACTTCGCACGGACCTGTGTTTTTAGTAAACAGTCGCTACCCACTGGTTTCTGCGGCCGAATCCCGCTCCCACCGCAAGGGTGTTCACGGTATTCCGGCCCCCCTTCTCCCGAAGTTACGGGGGCATTTTGCCGAGTTCCTTAACCATAGTTATCTCGTACGCCTTGGTATGCTCTACCTGACCACCTGTGTCGGTTTGGGGTACGGGCCGTGTGTGTGCTCGCTAGAGGCTTTTCTTGGCAGCAGAGGATCACCGAATTCGCCTCAATCGGCTATGCATCACCTCTCAGGATTAATGAGCGACGGATTTGCCTATCGCTCTCCCTACAGGCTTGCCCCAGTATTACCACTGACTGGTACGGCTACCTTCCTGCGTCACCCCATTGCTTGACTACTACCAGCGAAGGTCCCACGCAGCCGGCGATCCTCGCACCCCGAAGGGATTGATAGACCACCATTTGGGTGGTTAGTACCGCTGATTCGTCAGGGACGCCCACACACGGGTACGGGAATATCAACCCGTTGTCCATCGACTACGCCTGTCGGCCTCGCCTTAGGTCCCGACTCACCCTGGGCGGACTGGCCTGGCCCAGGAACCCTTGGTCTTACGGCGGGCAAGGTTCTCACTTGCCTTATCGCTACTCATGCCTGCATTCTCACTCCCCCAAACTCCACCACCGGTTACCCGGTAGCTTCGCTGCATGGGGGACGCTCCCCTACCCAACCTTGCGGTTGCCGCGGCTTCGGCGGTGTGCTTGAGCCCCGCTACATTATCGGCGCACAATCACTTGACCAGTGAGCTATTACGCACTCTTTCAAGGGTGGCTGCTTCTAAGCCAACCTCCTGGTTGTCTCTGCGACTGCACATCCTTTTCCACTTAGCACACGCTTAGGGGCCTTAGCCGGCGATCTGGGCTGTTTCCCTCTCGACGTACGGAGCTTATCCCCCGCCGTCTCACTGCCACGCTATACACCACGGCATTCGGAGTTTGGCTGACGTCAGTAACCTAGTAGGGCCCATCGGCCATCCAGTAGCTCTACCTCCGTGGTGAAACACGTAACGCTGCACCTAAATGCATTTCGGGGAGAACCAGCTATCACGGAGTTTGATTGGCCTTTCACCCCTACCCACAGCTCATCCCCTCAGTCTTCAACCTAAGTGGGTTCGGGCCTCCACGCGGTCTTACCCGCGCTTCACCCTGGCCATGGGTAGATCACTCCGCTTCGGGTCCAGAACACGCCACTACACCCCAAAGGGGATGCGCCCTATTCAGACTCGCTTTCGCTGCGGCTACCCCGCACGGGTTAACCTCGCGACGTGTCCCTGACTCGCAGGCTCATTCTTCAAAAGGCACGCCATCACCCCACAAGGAGGCTCTGACGGATTGTAGGCACACGGTTTCAGGTACTCTTTCACTCCCCTCCCGGGGTACTTTTCACCATTCCCTCACGGTACTAATCCGCTATCGGTCATCGAGAAGTATTTAGGCTTACCGGGTGGTCCCGGCAGATTCACAGCAGATTCCACGGGCCCGCTGCTACTCGGGAGTTGATACAAGGTAGGTGCCGGGTTTTCGCGTACCGGGCTTTCACCGTCTACGGCGGGCCGTCCCAGGCCACTTCCGCTAACCACGACACTTTCTGACTACCCCTCAGCCAGGTAGAGCTGAGACATATCAATCCCACTACCCCGCACACACAACCCCTACCCGGTTACACATGCGTGCGGTTTAGCCTGTTCCGCGTTCGCTCGCCACTACTGACGGAATCACAATTGTTTTCTTCTCCTACGGGTACTGAGATGTTTCACTTCCCCGCGTTACCTCCCGCACCCTATATATTCAGATACGGGTAACACGACATCACTCGTGCTGGGTTTCCCCATTCGGAAATCCTCGGATCAAAGCTAGGTTGACAGCTCCCCGAGGCATATCGCAGCCTCCCACGTCCTTCATCGGCTCTCGATGCCAAGGCATCCACCATGCGCCCTTAGACACTTACATACACACAAAAATCAAAAAGAAATTACACATTTTAACGAACACGCGACCGTTGCCGGCAACGCATCCGTTTAGATGCTCGCAACCACTATCCAATACTCAAACACCACACCCCACCACCAAGATGGAGGGACACCACACGGACTGGCCGAGTGTTGTCTCAGGGCCCAATAGTGTGTCTGGCAATCATTTGCTGTTGTGCACCCGGCCCTCACCCACTACAGGTGAGAACCCCGCACGGCTTACACCCCACCAATTGGGGTGTTTTTCGTGGTGCTCCTTAGAAAGGAGGTGATCCAGCCGCACCTTCCGGTACGGCTACCTTGTTACGACTTCGTCCCAATCGCCGATCCCACCTTCGACAGCTCCCTCCCAAGGGTTAGGCCACTGGCTTCGGGTGTTACCGACTTTCATGACGTGACGGGCGGTGTGTACAAGGCCCGGGAACGTATTCACCGCAGCGTTGCTGATCTGCGATTACTAGCGACTCCGACTTCACGGGGTCGAGTTGCAGACCCCGATCCGAACTGAGACCGGCTTTAAAAGGATTCGCTTAACCTTGCGGCATCGCAGCCCTTTGTACCGGCCATTGTAGCATGTGTGAAGCCCTGGACATAAGGGGCATGATGACTTGACGTCATCCCCACCTTCCTCCGAGTTGACCCCGGCAGTCTCTCACGAGTCCCCGGCATTACCCGCTGGCAACATGAGACAAGGGTTGCGCTCGTTGCGGGACTTAACCCAACATCTCACGACACGAGCTGACGACAGCCATGCACCACCTGCACACAGGCCACAAGGGAACGCCTATCTCTAGACGCGTCCTGTGCATGTCAAACCCAGGTAAGGTTCTTCGCGTTGCATCGAATTAATCCACATGCTCCGCCGCTTGTGCGGGCCCCCGTCAATTCCTTTGAGTTTTAGCCTTGCGGCCGTACTCCCCAGGCGGGGTACTTAATGCGTTAGCTACGGCACGGATCCCAAGGAAGGAAACCCACACCTAGTACCCACCGTTTACGGCGTGGACTACCAGGGTATCTAATCCTGTTCGCTCCCCACGCTTTCGCTCCTCAGCGTCAGTTACTGCCCAGAGACCCGCCTTCGCCACCGGTGTTCCTCCTGATATCTGCGCATTCCACCGCTACACCAGGAATTCCAGTCTCCCCTGCAGTACTCTAGTCTGCCCGTATCGCCCGCACGCTCACAGTTAAGCCGTGAGATTTCACGAACAACGCGACAAACCACCTACGAGCTCTTTACGCCCAGTAATTCCGGACAACGCTCGCACCCTACGTATTACCGCGGCTGCTGGCACGTAGTTGGCCGGTGCTTCTTCTCCACCTACCGTCAACTCACGAAGTGAGCCTTCGTCGATGGTGAAAGAGGTTTACAACCCGAAGGCCGTCATCCCCCACGCGGCGTCGCTGCATCAGGCTTGCGCCCATTGTGCAATATTCCCCACTGCTGCCTCCCGTAGGAGTCTGGGCCGTATCTCAGTCCCAGTGTGGCCGGACACCCTCTCAGGCCGGCTACCCGTCGTCGCCTTGGTAGGCCATCACCCCACCAACAAGCTGATAGGCCGCGGGCCCATCCCACACCGCAAAAGCTTTCCACCACAAGGCATGCGCCAAGTGGTCCTATCCGGTATTAGACCCAGTTTCCCAGGCTTATCCCGAAGTGCAGGGCAGATTGCCCACGTGTTACTCACCCGTTCGCCACTCGAGTACCCCCGAAGGGGCCTTTCCGTTCGACTTGCATGTGTTAAGCACGCCGCCAGCGTTCGTCCTGAGCCAGGATCAAACTCTCCAAACAAAATCTCCTCGCATAACGAGGTGAATTTCAAATCAGAGAAAATCTGACCTAACAAAAAGACACCAAATAACTGGCATCAAAAATTGCCATACCCACACACGGGGAGTGCTAGGTATGGCCAAAAAAACAACAACAAAATAAAAAGACCAAACACACTATTGAGTTCTCAAACAACACTTGTTTCGCCCGTTTTGGGGCAACCCTGCCAGCTTAATACAAGTCCGGCAGTTGAGTCAACTCCCAGTTTTGGTCTTCGAGAGACCGTTTCGGGAGCAGCCGTGCCAGGCTAGTACCAATCCAGCGAGGGAGTCAAGCGCCCGGGGTGTCGACCGCCTGGTGTGGCGACCGGCCCTGCGGGGCACTGACTTTGGCTACTCTACTCGCTCGATCTCCGCTCCCAAAATCGCCAGGTTCTCGACGAACAAGGGGTAGCCGCGATCGATGTGGAAGACGTCGTGGACCTCGGTGTCACCGTCCGCCACGAGCCCCGCCAACACCAGGCCGGCGCCGGCCCGAATATCCGAACACCACACCGGGGCGCTCGACAATTGCGGCAGACCTCGTACGACGGCATGGTGCCCGTCGGTGCGGGCGTCGGCGCCCAACCGGATCATTTCCTCGACGAAGCGGAAACGCGCCTCGAAAACGTTTTCGGTGATCATCGACGTGCCGTCGGCGATCGACGCCAGGGCGATAGCCATCGGCTGCAGGTCGGTCGGGAACCCGGGGAACGGCAGCGTCGCGACGTTGACGGCCTTGGGGCGCTCGTATTGCGTGATCCGGAAGCTGTTGTCCGTTTGGGTGACCGTCGCGCCGGCGTCGTGCAGTTTATGTAGCACGACCTGGAGGTGGGCGGGGTCGACGCCCGTCACCGAAATGTCGCCGCGGGTCATCGCGGCCGCGATGCCCCACGTGGCGGCGACGATGCGGTCCCCGATCACCCGGTGCTCGGTCGGGTGTAACCGCGGGACGCCGGTGATGGTCATGGTCGGCGAACCCGCACCTTCGACCTGCGCGCCCATCTGATTCAGCATGGTGCACAGGTCCACGACATCGGGTTCGCGCGCCGCGTTGTGGATCGTGGTCACGCCCTCGGCCAAGACGGCCGCCATCAGGATGTTTTCGGTGGCCCCCACCGACGGAAACTCCAGCTGAATCTCCGCACCGCGCAACGTGTCGGCTTGGGCGACGACGCAGCCGTGCTCGATGTTGCACTGCGCGCCCAGTTGGCGCAGGCCCGACTGGTGCATGTCCAGCGGACGAGAGCCGATCGCGTCACCGCCCGGCAGCGCGACCCTGGCCCGCTTGCACCGGCCGACCAGCGGCCCAAGCACGCAGACCGACGCGCGGAACTGTCGCACCGCAGCGAAATCGGCGTCGTATTTCGGCTCGTCCGGCGAGGTGATGCGGGCGACGTCGCCGTCGAGCTCCACGGTGGCGCCGAGCCCACGCAACACCTCGGCCATCAACGGCACATCGAGGATGTCGGGGCAGTTGGTGATGGTGCTGGTGCCTTCGGCCAGCAGGGTCGCCGCCATCAGCTTGAGCACGCTGTTTTTGGCGCCCCCCACTGCGACTTCGCCGGACAACCGGTTGCCGCCGGTCACCACGAATCGCTCAGCCACCCGCGTCAGTCTAGTGAAGCGGTATCGGCTTGTCAGTCAGCCCGCTTGACGTCGATGCGCTCCGCCGAACGGCGTGAGGTGGAATCAAGCAGTCAGCCGAGGCTCCATGCCTACGCGGGCCGCAGTACCGTTTGCTCATGGCGGTACACCTGACCCGGATCTATACGCGAACCGGTGACGACGGCACGACGGGATTGAGTGACTTCTCGCGGGTCTCCAAAAACGACCCTCGCCTGGTCGCGTACGCCGATTGCGACGAGGCCAACTCGGCGATCGGGGTCGCGATCGCCGTGGGGCAGCCCGACGAGGAAACCGCCGGCGTGCTGCGGCAGATCCAGAACGACCTATTCGATGCCGGCGCGGACCTGTCGACCCCGGTGGTGGAAAACCCCGAATATCCCCCGCTGCGAATAACCCAGCCCTACATCGATCGGCTGGAGGGCTGGTGTGACAAATATAACGAGCACCTGCCAGCGCTGAATTCCTTTGTGCTGCCGGGCGGTTCGCCATTGTCGGCGCTGTTGCACGTCGCCCGCACGATCGTCCGTCGAGCGGAACGATCGGCCTGGGCGGCGATCGATGCCGCGCCGCAGCAGATCAACGTGCTTCCGGCGAAATACCTGAACCGCCTCTCGGACCTGCTTTTCATCCTGGCTCGCGCGGCCAATCCCGACGGCGACGTCTTGTGGAAACCCGGCGGAGGCGCGCCGACCCCGGGCTAGCCTGCGGCACAACGCCTAAACGCTGCGGCGACGAGCGCGTGGTGACGGACGGGACTCCAGCCAGGACAGGAAGGCCGTCAAAGCGCCCTTGTCCAGCGCGATCTCGTAGCCGGTCCTGCGGTCCTGCGTCGTGTCGCGCAGCTCCACCACGACGATCTCGTCGGTCATGATGTCGAATTCGTCGCCGCGCGGCGCACGCCGGGCGACGATTTCCACTCCCCTGCGGCTGAGTCGCCGGTCCGGCCACAAACGCAGGCTGGAGAGTCGATAGAACGCCGCCTCACCGCCGCGGTAACGAATCACGCCGTGGCGCCAGCCGTGACCTCCGACCGCGGGGATATCCCGCATGATCCCCGCCGTGCCGCCCTGGCGCAGCTTCCACAACCGATAACTCAGCGCGACGACCGCGCCCGCAAGGACAACGACGAGCACGACCATGCCGACCATGGGCGCGCTCATCGTCTTGTCCGGATCGGCTAGTCGATCGCGCCGACGGCGCGCAATCTGCCGCGCCCCCGCGCCGCGATGCGCGGGTCGTCGGACTCAGATTCCTCCCGGGCGGCGCTTTCGTCGATTTCGGATTCGAACGCGGCGGACTCGGCCAGGACAGTGACCGTCTCCTCGGTGACCGAAAGGAACCCGCCTTCGATGGCGACCCGCAGATCGTCTTCGCCTTCTCGTTCGACGCGCACCATTGCGTCGTCGACCAACTGGGCGACAACCGGGATATGCCTGGGCAGGATGCCAATTTCGCCGACGGTGGTGCGGGTGAACAGAAACGTTGCCTCACCCGACCAGATCTTCCGGTCGACCGCGACTATCTCAACGTTCAATTCAGCCATGCCACAGAGCCTTTCAGAGCCGTTTCACTCACGCCTCAGGAATCCAGTTTGGCGCCGAAGCTTTCGGCTTTCTTGGCCAAGTCGTCGAGGCCACCGATCAAGAAGAACGCCTGCTCCGGTATGTGGTCGAAGTCGCCCTTGGTCAGGCGGTCGAACGCCTCGATGGTCTCCTTCAGCGGCACCGTCGAACCCGGCTGGCCCGTGAACTGCTCGGCCGCCATCATGTTCTGCGAGAGGAACCGCTCGATGCGTCGTGCGCGCTGAACGAGCTGCTTGTCCTCCTCCGACAGCTCGTCGATACCGAGGATCGCGATGATGTCCTGGAGGTCCTTGTAGCGCTGCAGGATTCGGATGACCTCCTGCGCCACGCGGTAGTGCTCGTCACCAACGACGCTCGGGTCCAGGATGGTCGAGCTCGATGCCAGCGGGTCCACCGCGGGGAAAATTCCCTTGGAGAACACCGAACGCGACAGTTCGGTGGTCGCGTCCAGGTGCGCGAACGTCGTCGCCGGCGCGGGGTCGGTGTAGTCGTCGGCGGGCACGTAGACCGCCTGCATCGACGTGATCGAACGGCCGCGGGTCGAGGTGATGCGCTCCTGCAGCTCGCCCATCTCGTCGGCCAGCGTGGGCTGGTATCCCACGGCCGACGGCATACGGCCGAGCAGTGTCGACACCTCGGAACCCGCCTGAGTGAAGCGGAAGATGTTGTCGATGAACAGCAGCACGTCCTGGCCGGCCTCGTCGCGGAACCACTCCGCCATCGTCAGCGCCGACAGCGCCACCCGCATACGGGTGCCGGGCGGCTCGTCCATCTGACCGAACACCAGCGCGGTGTCTTTGAGCACGTCGGCTTCTTTGAGCTCAACCCAGAGGTCGTTGCCCTCGCGGGTGCGCTCGCCCACGCCGGCGAAAACCGAAGTACCACCGAAGTTTCGGGCGATACGGTTGATCATCTCCTGGATGAGCACCGTCTTGCCCACGCCGGCACCGCCGAACAGCGCGATCTTGCCACCACGCACGTACGGGGTCAGCAGGTCGACGACCTTGAGCCCGGTTTCGAGCATCTCGGTGCGGGGCTCGAGCTCTTCGAAGGCCGGGGGCTTGCGGTGGATCGACCAATGCTCGAAATCCTCGCCGTATCCCGGCTTGTCCAGGCAGTCACCGAGCGCGTTGAAGACGTGGCCCTTCACCTCTTGGCCGACCGGCACCGAGATCGGCTTGCCGCTGTCGGTCACCTCGACGCCGCGGACCAGGCCGTCGGTGGGCTGCAACGAAATGGTGCGAACCAGGCTGTCGCCGAGGTGCTGTGCGACCTCCAGCGTGAGGGTCTTCTTGAGTTCCTCGAACGTGATCTCGGCGTTGAGCGCGTTGAACAGTTCAGGTACGGATCCACGCGGGAACTCGACGTCGACCACGGGGCCGGTGATCCGTACCACGCGGCCGCTGGTCTCGGAGTTGGTGGACTTATCGGTCTTTTCTTTTGCTTCGGTAGTAGCAGCCATATCTGTTCTTCTTCCTCGTGTGCTACTTGGCGTCGGCGAGTGCGTTTGCACCGCCGACGATTTCGCTGATCTCTTGGGTGATCTGAGCCTGCCGCTCGCGGTTCGCCATCAGCGTCAGTTCTTTGATCAGGTCGTCCGCGTTGTCGGTCGCCGACTTCATCGCTCGTTGGCGCGACGCGAGCTCCGATGCCGCCGATTCAAGTAGCGCGGCGTAGACGCGGGTCGTCACGTACCGCGGCAGCAACGACTCGAAAAGCGTTGTCGCGTCCGGCTCGAACGAGTACAGCGTGTGAAGTTCCTCGGTGTCCTCGACATACTCCACGACCAGCGGAGCGATGCGGTGGGCCGCCGCGGCCTGCGACATCATCGACTTGAACTCCGAGTAGACGATGTGCAGTTCGTCCACGCCTTGGTCGTCCGATGACTCGTCGTCGCCCGCACCCTTCATGAACGTTTCGACCAGGGTCGAAGCGATCTCCGCGGCGTTTTCGTAGCTGGGCTGCTCCGAGAAGCCCGTCCACGATTCGGTGATGTCCCAGTTGCGGAACTTGAAGTAGTTCTGCGCCTTCCGGCCAACCGTGTACACGACCGGCGTCTTGCCTTCCTCCCTCAGCAGCGAGAACAGCTCCTCGGCCCGACGGAAGATGCTGGAGTTGTACGCCCCGCACAATCCGCGGTCGGAGGACACCACCAGAACGCCGGCCCGCTTGGGTTCCTCTCGCTCGACCAGCAGGGGGTGATCCAGCGCGGCTTCGGAGGACAGCGTGGTCAGCATCGCGGTGATCTGAAACGCGTACGGCCTAGCGGCTTCTAGCCGAGCCTGCGCCTTCCCGATGCGCGATGTCGCGATCATCTCCTGGGCCTTGGTGATCTTCTTGATCGACCCTGCCGAACGAATCCGGCCGCGTAGTTCGCGAAGTGTGGCAGCCATTGTTAGCTACTTCTTGTCCTTGCCGCTCTTGGAGTCCTTCTTGTCCTTCGGCTTCTCCTTCTTGACCTGGACCGACTCCTTTTCGAGATCTTCCTCGTCCAGAGGTTCGACGTGCTCGTCGGGCACCACCGATCCGCCGCCCGTGGCCGCGAATCCCTTCTTGAACTTGTTGATGATCTCGGTCAGCTGGTTTTCGCCCTCTTCGGAGAGCTTTCCGCTGTCGCGGATACCGGCCAGAAACTTCTCTTCCGATGCCCGCATGTGGTCCAGCAACTCGGTTTCGAAGCGCCTGACGTCCTCGACCGGCACGGAGTCCAGGTGACCGCCCGTGCCCAGGAAGATCGAGACCACCTGCTCCTCGACCGGCATGGGCTGGTACTGCGGTTGCTTGAGCAGTTCGACCAGCCGTTCACCGCGCTCCAGCTGCGCCTTGGAGGTGGCGTCCAGGTCCGAAGCGAAGGCCGCGAACGATTCCAGTTCGCGGTACTGCGACAGGTCCAGACGCAGCGAGCCGGCCACCTCTTTCATGGCCTTGATCTGCGCCGCACCGCCCACGCGAGACACCGACACACCGACGTTGATGGCCGGCCGCACACCCTGGTTGAACAGGTCGGACTCCAGGAAGCACTGGCCGTCGGTGATCGAGATGACGTTGGTCGGGATGTAGGCCGAGATGTCGTTGGCCTTGGTCTCGATGATCGGCAGACCGGTCAGCGAGCCGCCCCCGAGTTCGTCGGAGAGCTTCGCGCAGCGCTCCAGCAGCCGCGAATGCAGGTAGAACACGTCACCGGGGTACGCCTCGCGGCCCGGCGGGCGGCGCAGCAGCAGTGAGATCGCGCGGTACGCCTCGGCCTGCTTGCTCAGGTCGTCGAAGACGATCAGCACGTGCTTGCCGTCGTACATCCAGTGCTGGGCGATTGCCGAACCCGTGTACGGCGCAAGCCATTTGAAGCCGGCGGAGTCCGATGCAGGGGCCGCGACGATGGTGGTGTAGTCCATCGCGCCGCCCTCTTCGAGCGCACGCCGCACCGACGCGATGGTCGTGCCCTTCTGCCCGATCGCCACGTATACGCAGCGGACCTGCTTCTTTTCGTCGCCGCTCTCCCAGTTCTCCCGCTGGTTGAGGATGGTGTCGACGCACACCGCGGTCTTGCCGGTCTTGCGGTCGCCGATGATCAGCTGCCGCTGGCCGCGTCCGATCGGCGTCATCGCGTCGATGGCCTTGATGCCGGTCTGTAGCGGCTCGCTGACGCTTTGCCGCTGCACCACGGACGGCGCCTGGATCTCCAGGGCGCGCCGGATGTCGGTGTCGATGTCTCCCCGACCGTCGATGGGGTGGCCGAGCGGATTGACGACGCGGCCCAGGAATGCGTCGCCGACGGGGACGGACAGGACCTCGCCGGTGCGCTTGACCTGTTGGCCCTCTTCGATCTTCTCGAAGTCGCCGAGGATCACCGCGCCGACGCTGTGCTCGTCGAGGTTCAGTGCGACGCCGAGGACCCCGCCGGGAAACTCGAGCAGTTCCTGGGTCATGACGGAGGGCAAGCCTTCGACGTGCGCGATGCCGTCCCCGGCGTCGACTACGGTACCGACCTCTTCGCGGGAGGTGTCGGAGGCGAAAGAGCCTACGTACTCCTCGACGGCGCTCTGGATGTCATCAGCGGAGATTGTCAACTCGGCCATGGCTTTTCGTCTTCCTACTTGATCTTCGTTCGCGTGTGCTTGTGCTGCTTGATGGTGTCAGTCGGGCAATTGAGCCTTTGCCGCGGCAAGGCGAGAAGCGAGTGTCCCGTCAATCACTTCGTCGGCCACGGAGATTTGCAGGCCGCCGAGCAGTTCGTCGGTGATCTGCAGTTGCACCGTCACCGGATGACCGTAGATACGGCCGAGCACGTCGGTGAGGCGAGATCGCTGGGCGTCGCTGAGTTCGGCCGCCGCGCTGACTTGCGCGACGATCTCGCCGCGGCGTGCCACCGCAACTTCCACCAAGAACTGGATGGCCTCCTCGGCCGACTCGCCCCGGAGCAATTGCACCGTGTGGGTCAGCAGCGACACCACGATCGGATTGACCCTGCCGCTCGCGCTGTCAAGGACCTTGCGCAGCAGGCCGATCCGGCCTTCGATCGGCACGGCGAAGTCGCCCAACAGGATAGCGAGTCGCGGCTGCGTGTCCAGGATGCGGGAGAAGCGGAACAACTGGTCTTCCACCTCGTCGACCTTGTTCTCACGCTCGGCGACTTCGAGCAACGCCTGCCGCGAGATGTGCTCGATCGCGGCGGCCAGATCGGAATTGGCCGACCAGCGCTCCGACACCGCCAACCGCAAGACATCGAGCGTCGCGTCGGCGACTTTCCCGGAAACCAGCCGCTCGATCAAGCGGACCCTTGGTGCCGCGTCCTCGGCCGGCACCGTCAGGTACCGGGTGACAACGATCTCGCGGTCCAGCATTTCGGCGACCGATACGAGCTCGCCGGACACAGTCGAAAGCGCTTTGTTGTCAAGGTCTTTGGCTATGTCGCTGAACCGCTCCACCAGACTGGCCACCGCCACCCGACTGGCGGAGCGCATCTTGGACAGCAGCGGATACTGGACTTCTGCGGGTGCTGGCGCCATCGCCTCGAGGTCGTCCAGGAACCGATCGACGGTACCCGCTTGTTGCGCGGGGTCGGCTACGTAGTTGCGCACCAACTCGCCCGCCTGCCGCACCGCCTCGTGACCGAGTTCCAGGCGAAGCTGGCGGCTCAGCTGAGTGCGCAGCAGGTCGGCCTGGCGGGCACCCTGTGCGGTGATGCGTTCGGACTCGACGCCGGCCTGGGTCCGGAACTGTTCGGCGATGCGGCCGGCGTCCGTCTGGGCTTCTTCGACGAGCCGCTCGGCTTCGGTCTTGGCGGATTCCACCGCCTCGCTGTGGGCCGTGGTCGACTCGCTCAACCGATCTGCCGCTGCCGCAGAGTCTTTCAGCTGCTGGCGCACGGTCTCTTGACGGGCGGCCATCAGACGACGCACCGGCGGCACGACGTACCGCACGACCAAGAGCACGATGGCCGCGAAACCGATCAACTGCCCGATGAATGTCGACATACGCGATTACCGTCCAGATTTCCCGGTTGCAGACGTGGCCGCGGTGGCCGGGGCCACCTCGATACCGAGGATCCGGCTCGCCAGCGTCGCCGACATGGTCGCCACGTTGGCGCGCAGATCCAGCTCCACGGCGTCTCTCTCCCGCTTCAGTTGCTCGGAAGCCATTTGCAGCGTTGACATCACCTGCTGCTCGGCACTGGCGCGCGCGTCTTCGACAACCTTACGGCCCTCGGCGCGGGCATTGTCGCGCAGCGACGACGCCTCCACCCGGGCCTCCTTCAGGGCTTCCTCATAGTCGGCCTTGGCGGCGTCGAACTGCTCGGTCGCCTTCTTGTTGTCGGCGGCCGTCTTGGCAACCATGTTGTCGCGCTCGCGCAACACTCGCATGACCGGCGGCACCACGAAGGTGCCGATGACGGCCAGCACGATCAGGAAGATGGCCAGCACGAAGAAGAACGTGCCGTTGGGAACGAGGAAGTTGTTGCCTCCCTCGGCCATCACCTGGCTGGATGCCAAAACGCTCAGACTCGCGTCACCCATCACAGCGAATTAGGTGCCGACGGGTGTGGCGAAGACGAACAGCGCCATGAAGGCCAGGTTGATGAAGTAGGCGGCCTCGACCAGACCGACGGTGATGAAGAACGGCGTGAACAGCCGACCTTGCGCCTCGGGCTGCCGGGCGATGCCGGAGACCAGCGCGTTACCGGCGATACCGTCACCGATACCGGCGCCGATCGCGCCACCGCCCATGATGAGTCCACCGCCGATGAGCGCAGCGGCAGCGACTTGGGGGTCCAGAGCCATTCTTATCCTCCTTGATAGCTGGTAGCGGTCTACCAGGCCTCTGTAATGGTGTGTGGGACAAAGCGATTCATGGTGGGCTCAGTCATGATGTTCCTCGATCTCCATGGCTTGGCTGAAGTAGAGGATCGTCAAGATCGAGAAGATGAACGCCTGGATCGCCCCGACGAAAAGGTCGAAGGCCTTCCAGATCGCGTTGGGTGCCCACATGATGTACGGCGGGAAGAGCGCGATCAGCGCAACCAGGATGCCGCCGGCGAAGATGTTGCCGAAAAGTCGGAGTGACAACGAGATCGGCTTGGCGAGCTCTTCGACGAGGTTGATCGGCGCCAGGAACGCCACGTGGCCCTTGAGCACAGCAAGCGGGTGGCCGACGATGCCGCGGCGCCAGATGCCCGCCACGTGGTAGCAGACGAACACGAAGAGTGCCAGGGCCAGAACGTAGTTGATGTCTGCGGCCGCCGACTTCAGCAGCTCTGTGGTGTGCCCGGACTTGTCGGTGTACTGCAGCGGGAGCACCGACAACCAGTTGGAGATCAGGATGAACACGAAGATCGTGACGGCCAGCGGCAACACGAAAGGCGCGATCCGCATCCCGACCGCGGCCTCGATCTGATCGCGCATCTGAACGGTGATGGCCTCCCAGAACAACTGCACACCGCTGGGGACCCCGGTGGAGGTGATCTTCGCCCGCAGGAAGAAGGCCAGTGCCAGCACGATCACGGCGGCGATCGCGGTCGACAGGATCGTGTCGGTGTTGACGGTCAGCCCGAGCCACTTGGCCTGGTTGTGCTCCCCAACCTCGATCGCGGCGGCCAGGAACGTCGTCTCAGTCATCGCTGCTGCCTCTTCCTTCCGTTCCTTCCGATCCCGCGGTCACGCCGCCTCCGTCCGAGGGATGGGCGTCCGCCCAGTCACCGGCGCGCAGCTTCTTCCACACCGGAAGCGCCGTCGATGCCACCAACAAGACCTGGAAAAGCGCCAGCCCGAACACGACACCCAGGCCGGCGGGCCGGAAAATGTAGGCGATGATCAGCCCGATGATCGTGATAATGGCCAGCCGGGTAGCGGAATTGAGCGCCATCGTGCTTTTCAGCGGGTGATCTTTCGCGGTGATCGACGCGACCGAACGACGCACCAGAAGGGCGTTGAGCAAACCGAGCAGCAACCCGACGCCGAAAAACACCCCGACCATCAGGTGGCCGGTCAAGCCGGCGGCGACGACTGCCACTGCAGTGACCGCAATGCTGAGGACGAACAGGCGGACCGGGCGGAACGCAACAGAGGGAAACACCAACGGCGCGTCCTGCGCTGGTGTCGTCACTGCAGCACCTCAATCCCAAGTTGGTGGAGCGGGAGTCCCCCGACCGACTGATCGGTGGCCCGCCGAGCGTATCGCACGTCACAGTGGAATCACCCAAGGGGTATGTCCCGACGTGAGTCCCCAACCGACCCAACCGGATCTGCGTCCGATGGACCGGCGTTCTGTGCGGCTTTTTGGGGTTCTACCTGCACCGTACCATACTGCGAACGCCACTACTACTAGCTGTCGTAGTCCTCGTCTTCGTACTCGTCCCGCCGGCGCATGAGCGGGATCGCAGTCGCGACGCCGGCGACCACGATCGCGCCCAGCATCACCGCGGCGGTATCGCGGGGATTGAAGAAAATCGTGCTGGCGGCGCCGAACGCGACGATGCCGACCCACAGGTAGATCAGCAACACCACCCGGCGATGGGAATGACCGATCTGCAGCAAGCGGTGGTGCAGGTGCATCTTGTCGGGGCTGAACGCGCTGCGGCCCGCGCGGGTGCGGCGCACGATCGCCAGCAGCAAATCAAGCATCGGCACGAACATGACGGCGACCACCAGCAGGAACGGCGACAGCAGCGCGAACACGTCGCGCGCACCATAGGCGTTTTGCGAGACGGGGCCGGCGGCCGTGGTGGAGGCCGCGGCGAGCATCAGGCCGATCAGCATGGAGCCCGAATCACCCATGAAGATCTTGGCGCGGTGAAAGTTATGCGGCAGGAAGCCCAGACAGGCCCCCGCGAGCACCACGGAGATCACGGCGGGCGGATAGAAGAGGACATCGCCGCCGTGGTCGCGCAGCAGGCCGACCGAGAACATGCAGATCGCGAGCGCGGTGATCAGTCCGAGCCCGGCGGCCAGTCCGTCGAGTCCGTCGACGAAGTTCATCGCGTTGACGATCGACACCGTGAGCGCCAGCGTGAGCAGGATCGACGAGGCCTGGTCCAGCACGATGGTGCCGACACCGCCGATCGGGATGTAGAGGACGCTCCAGGCCACGCCCATGGTGACCAGCACGCTGGCCGCGGTGATCTGGCCGGCGAACTTGGTCAGGGCGTCGAGCCCCCAACGATCGTCGATGAGGCCGATGCCCATGATCACCGCGCCGGCCACCAGCACCGCCGGCATACCCGTCGAATAGACGAACCCGCGAGTGAGCGCCGGAAGCTGGGACGCCAGGAAGACGGCCGAGAGGACGCCGAGGAACATCGCCAGCCCGCCCATGCGCGGCGTCGGGGTGACGTGTACGTCGCGTTCCCGCGGATAGGCGACCGCGCCCAGCCGGGTGGCGAGCACGCGCACGGGACCGGTCGCGAAATAGGTGATGATCGCGGCGGTCAGTCCAACGAGTGCAAGCTCGCGAAGCGGGACACCGGTGCCGCGGTCGCCCAGGGCGAGCAAACCACTGGCAAGGTTGGTTACGTCGCTGGACACGTCGCGACCGTACTGCACCAACCTGGCAAGAGAACCGCTCGGGTTAGGCCTGGGTGGTCAGGCTTTGGGGGTCCACCCCGAGCACTTCCGCGACCCGTTCGGTGCTCACGGGGCCGGGCCGCAGGATCCGCGGGGCGGAACCGGTGAGGTCGACGATCGTGGAAGCGGCCTGCTGCTCGGCCGTGCCCGCGTCGAGATAGACGTCGACGAGATCGCCGAGTTGACTACGGGCCTCGTCGGCATCCACCGCGGGCGGACGGCCGGACACATTCGCGCTGGACACCGCCATGGGCCCGACTTCGCGCAACAGCTCGATGGCGACCGGGTGCAGCGGCATCCGCAGCATCACGGTGCCGCGTGCGTCGCCGAGGTCCCACTGCAGCGACGGCGCCTGCGTCACCACCAGGCTCAGCGCCCCCGGCCAGAATGCGCGGATCAGGTCGCGGGCCCCGTCCGGCATGGTGTAGACGAGACCCTCGATGGTGTGCCACGAGCCGACCAGCACTCCGACCGGCATGTCCCGGCCCCGCCCCTTCGCCGACAGCAGGGCGCCCACCGCGGCGCTGTTGAAAGCGTCGGCGCCGATGCCGTAGACGGTGTCGGTCGGCATGACGACCAATCGGCCACCCTTGAGCGCCCCTGCCGCCGAGGCGATTCCGCGCGAACGTTGGTCGGGATCGGCGCAGTCGAAGACTTCAGTCATCCGCGCCGCCCCTTTCTGCGCGCTGTTACGAATCTCGGCCGGCCGGCCAAGTCGTGGCGGGCCGTGACATCGTCGAAAAGCCCCGTCTCACAAACCAACTCGGCGGTTTGCGGCGACGTCGTGTCATCATGTTCGACGGCAAAGATGCCGCCCGGGCGAAGCCAGCGTCCGGCCAGGCCGACGATGGGACCGATCACCGCCATCCCGTCCGGGCCGCCGAACACCGCGTGGTGTGGGTCGTGTTGGGCGACTTCGGGTTCCACCGCCGCGGCATCGGGAACGTAGGGCGGATTGGCCACCACCAAGTCGACTCCGCCGTCCAGTTCGGGAAGCAGTCCGCGGGCTGTGACGTCGGCCTGCAGCAGTTCGACCGGGGTGCCCGCCGCGTTGCGGCGCGCGTACTCGAGGGCCGTCCCGGAGTCATCGATGCCGATGATCCGCGCCGTGGGGTGGTGCTGGGCCAGTGCCACCGCCAATGCGCCTGAACCGGTGCACAGATCGACGATGACAGGCCGGGTGGGGAGGCGCTGTCCGGTCACCCACGCCAAGAGGGCTTCGGTTTCCGGGCGCGGGATGAAGACGCCAGGGCCGACCTGCAGCATCAGCGGCCCGAACGCGGCTGCACCGGTGAGATGCTGCAACGGCACCCGCCGGGAGCGTGCGGCCACCACGGCGCGGTAACGACCGAGGAAATCGTCGCCGGGCGACTCGAGCAAGGCCAGCCGACCGCGCTCGGTACCCGTCAGGTGCGCGGCCAGCTCCTCGGCATCCCAACGGGCGGAGTCGATTCCCGCTTCGGCGAGCGTCGCCGTAGCGGAGTCGATCGCGCGCCGCACGACACTCATGCCTGTTGCAACCGGGACTGTCTGTCGGCGGCGCCCAACGCGTCGAACATCGCGTCCAGGTCGCCGTCCAGTACTTGATCGAGATTGTGTGCCTTGTAACCGATTCGGTGGTCGGTGATCCGGTTCTCCGGGAAGTTGTAGGTGCGAATGCGTTCGCTGCGGTCGACGGTCCGGATCTGGCTGGCCCTATCGGCCGACGCGTCTGCCAGCGCCTGCTCTTCGGCCAATGCCTGCAGGCGGGCGGCCAGCACCTGCAACGCACGCGTCTTGTTCTGCAGCTGCGAGCGTTCGTTCTGACACGTGACCACGATGCCGGTCGGCAGGTGCGTGATTCGCACCGCTGAATCGGTGGTGTTCACCCCCTGCCCGCCCTTGCCGGACGAGCGGTACACGTCGATGCGCAGATCCGACTCGTCGATCTGCACCTCGCCCACTTCCTCGGGTTCGGGATATACCAGTACGCCCGCCGCCGAAGTATGTACGCGGCCTTGCGATTCCGTCACGGGAACGCGCTGCACCCGGTGCACCCCGCCCTCGAACTTCATGCGGGACCACACTCCGTCGGCCGAGTCGCCCTTGCTGGCGATCGACAGCGTCGCGTCCTTATAGCCACCGAGGTCCGACGTGGTTTCGTCCAGCACGGTCACGTTCCAGCCGTGCCGCTCGGCATAGCGGATGTACATCCTGGCCAGATCCGCCGCGAACAAAGCCGATTCCTCGCCGCCCTCACCGGATTTGACCTCGAGCACGATGTCGTCGGCGTCATGCGGGTCGCGCGGGGCCAGCATGTCGGTCAGTTGGGTGTCCAATTCGGCGACCCGTGATTCCAGTTCGGTCACCTCATCGGCGAACGACTCGTCGTCGGCTGCCAACTCGCGCGCCGCCTCCAGATCACCGCGCGCCGACTCCAACTTGCGATGCGTGGCGACGATCGGGGCCAATCGGGCGAACCGGCGGCCGGCTTTGCGCGCCTCGGCGGGATTGCTGTGCAGGTCGGGATCCGCCAGCCGTTGCTCGAGCTCGGCGTGTTCGGCCAGCAGCACATCAATCGTCTGCACCGGCTGCGTCACGTGTCACCTCCTGCCCCGTTCAGCCCCGCGTTCTCATTTGCCGTGAACGCAAACCGACGCCCGGCCTGTGCTCTCTTGCACAGTTCGGGCGTCGGCAACGCAGCTATTTGTCGGTCTTGTCCGCCGCGGCACCTTTGCGCTTGCCGTAACGCTTCTCGAAGCGCGCTACCCGGCCGCCGCTGTCAAGAATCTTCTGCTTGCCGGTGTAGAACGGGTGGCACTGCGAGCACACCTCGACGACGATGTTGCCGCCCGGCTTGGTGCTGCGGGTCTGGAACGTGTTTCCGCACCCGCAGTGCACGGTGGTTTCCGCGTAAGCGGGATGAATGTCAGATTTCATGCTGTCCTCTTCGATCTTGTCGAGCACCGATTATGCCAGGTCAACCGCTGTTCTCCCAAAACAACGGGGCACCCGTCGGCATTCCCGGCGCTTGGGTTGCGTCGAAACTTAAACCATGGCGGCGCCAGCCGGCGTGTCGCGTACTGATTCAAGTGTCGCGGTGACGACGCGCCGGGGGACGTGGTTGGTTAGTCGTTGTCCATCGATCCCGGTGTGGTCTTGGAGACCTGCACCAGGAACTCGTAGTTGGTCTTCGTCTTGCGCAGCTGCGACATCAGCAGGTCGATGGCCTGGTGGGAGTCCAGACCGGACAGCACGCGGCGCAGCTTGTGCACGATGCCGAACTCGTCCGGCGAAAGCAACAGCTCGTCCTTACGGGTACCGGACGGGTTCACGTCGACCGCCGGGAAGACCCGTCGTTCGGAGATCTTGCGGTCCAGTTTGAGCTCGGCGTTACCGGTGCCCTTGAACTCCTCGAAGATGACCGTGTCACCGGTGGATCCGGTCTCGACCATCGCGGTGGCGATGATCGTCAGCGACCCGCCTTCCTCGATGTTTCGCGCGGCACCCAGGAACCGCTTCGGCGGGTACAGCGCGGTGGAGTCGACACCACCGGACAGGATCCGGCCCGACGCGGGTGACGCGTTGTTGTACGCGCGGCCCAGGCGGGTGATCGAGTCGAGCAGCACCACGACGTCCTTACCCTGCTCAACGAGCCGCTTGGCGCGCTCGATGGCCAGCTCGGCGACCGCCGTGTGGTCCGTGGGCGGCCGGTCGAAGGTCGAGGCGATGACCTCGCCCTTGACGGAGCGCGTCATGTCGGTGACCTCCTCGGGGCGCTCGTCGACGAGCACGACCATGAGGTGGCATTCCGGGTTGTTCTTGGTGATCGCGTTGGCGATGTCCTGCAGGATCGTCGTCTTACCGGCCTTCGGCGGCGACACGATCAGGGCGCGCTGGCCCTTACCGATCGGCATGATCAGGTCGATGACCCGGGTGGTCAGCCGGTCGGGGGTGGTTTCCAGGCGAAGCCGCTGGTTGGGGTAGAGCGGCGTCAGCTTGCTGAAATCCGGTCGCTTTTTCGCGTCCTCAACCGGACCGCCATTGACGCTGTCCAAGCGGACCAGCGGGTTGAACTTCTGGCGCTGGTTGGGCTGTTCGCCGTCCTTCGGCACGCGAACCGCGCCGGTCACCGCGTCGCCGCGGCGCAGGCCGTTCTTGCGCACCATGTTCATGGACACGTAGACGTCGTGCGGACCGGCCAGGTAACCGGAAGTGCGGACGAAAGCGTAATTGTCGAGAACGTCAAGGATGCCGGCGACCGGCTGCACGACGTCGTCCTCGCGAAGTTCGGTGTCGCCGCCCTCGCCGGACCGCTCACCGCGCCGCCTCCGGTCGCGGTCGCGGAAGCGGCGACCACGCCTGCCTCCACGACCCTCGCCGTCCTCGTCCTGCTGGTTCGAGCCGCCACGAGACTGCTGGCCGCCCGAGCCCTGCTGATCACCGCTTTGCTCGCTGCCCGAGTCCTGGCCGCGCTCGTCGCTCTGGTTGTCGCGCTTGCCGCCCTGACGGTTGTGGTCCTCGCCGGTCACATTGGCCTCGCGGTTGCGTGAGCGCTCGCCATCCGCTTCGTCGCCGGTGCGGGCTGATCCCGGCTCGCGGGAGGCGTTGCGCCGTTCGCGGCGGGGCGCCTCGGTTGTCGAACCGTCCTGGTGCTCCTCGCCGGCCGGTACTTCAGCATTGGCGGCGTCGGGCTTGGCGCCGTCCTCGGGGGTGGCAGGGGCGGACGTCCCGTTGGACTGTCCCCTGATTTCCTTTATGGCGGCGATGAGTTCGTTCTTGCGCATGCCCGACGTCCCCTTGACGCCGACCTCGTTAGCCAGCGCGCGCAATTCGGGAAGCACCATGGTCGACAGGGAGCCAACCGTGGCTTTGGTTTTGACATCGGGTGTGTCTGGGGTCACAGCGCTCGGCACCTCGTTGCTGTCGGTGCTCGCGTCAGCCGTGAACAGGTCCGTATCGGTCACGGAGTTCCTTTCTTCCCCCGCTGATCACGTCATCCGGGGGGTTCGTTGCATTCAGCCAAATCGCCGAGTGCGCCCAAATATCGACTCTGCAACGGTGATCGCCTAAATCGGCGGAGTAAGCGGCGAACCTCGTCCACGAGAAGAATTGGTGTTGTCCTAGCGGCAAGGCAGTATGTATGCAGATGCAGATGCTGCGATTGCTGGACGGGTCCGAGGATAGCCCGCATCCTGCCTGGAAGCAAGCAAACCCTCCGGCCACGCTGTGGATCAACCTGGGACTGTGACTCCCGGGCTCCAGCGAACTCCGTCGCCGGCGGTCATCTCAGAAAGGGCAAATCCGTTCGCGGCCCCGTACTCCACCACTTCGGTGGGCAACTCCGGCGCTGTGCTCAGCGCGATCAGTGCCGGACCAGCCCCCGAAAGTGTCGCCGCCACGTTATGACGCCGCATCAGTCGCAAATATTCCGCAGAGGCGGGCATCGCGGGAGCCCGCTGCGGTTGGTGGAGCACATCCTCGGTGGCCGGCATGAGCATGTCCGGGCGTTCGCTCAGCGCTACCACCAGCAAGGCGGCGCGGCTGACGTTGAACCGGGCATCCTCGTGGCTCACCTGGGCGGGCAGCAGCACCCGGGTCTCCGCGGTCAACGAGCGCTCTTGGGGTATCGCGCAATACAGACGGATGTCGGGGTGCAGGCGCACGGACACCGCCGAATACCGGGGACGGTCACCCGAGCGGTCGATCCAGGAGACCACCGCACCACCCAGCACGGCCGCCGCGGCGTTGTCGGGATGACCCTCGAACTCCGAGGACAGCTGGATCAGCTGGGCATGGCTCAGCAGTTCCGAATCCGTCTGCGCTACAAGGCCATTGGCCGCAGCCAGGCCGCCGACCACCGCCGCCGCGGACGAGCCCAGGCCGCGGGAGTGCGGAATGGCATTGCGGCACCGGACCACCAGGCCCGCGGCGCGGACCCCCACGGCCCGCAGCCCGCATTCGACGGCGCGCACCACGAGGTGTTCGGGGCCGCGCGGCACCTGCTCGGCGCTCTCCCCTTCGACCAGCACCACCAGGCCGGAATCCGTTGTCTCCACGACGATCTCGTCGTAGAGGCTCAATGCAAGGCCGATGCTGTCGAAACCGGGACCGAGGTTGGCACTGGACGCCGACACCACGGCGCTCGCCACCAGCCCGGCGGGCAGCATCTGGCTCACGGACAGGCTTTCAGTTCTGACGCGATCGCCACTAGGCCAGCCCCAGCTTCTCGACCACGAGCACCGGATCGACGGGTAGCGGAGAGACGGTCGGCATGTCCCTGAGCGCCGTGTCGGGATCCTTGAGGCCGTTCCCGGTCACCGTGCACACCACGGTCGACCCACGAGCGACCCAGCCGTCGTCAACGGCCTTGAGCAGACCCGCGATGCTGGCCGCCGAGGCGGGCTCGACGAAGACGCCCTCACTTTCGGCCACCAGGTGATACGCCGCGAGAATCTCCTCGTCGGTGGCGGCCAGGAAACGCCCGTTGGACTGCTGCTGCGCGTTGACCGCGGCCGCCCACGACGCGGGCGCGCCGATACGTATCGCGGTCGCGATCGTCTCGGGGTTGCTGACCGGGGCGCCATGCACCAGTGGTGCGGCGCCGGCCGCCTGGGTGCCCAGCATCCGGGGCAGCTTGTCGATCACGCCGTCCTGGTGGTACTCGGTGTAGCCCTTCCAGTACGCGGTGATGTTGCCCGCGTTGCCCACCGGGAGAGCGTGCACGTCCGGTGCGGCGCCCAGCGCGTCGACGATCTCGAACGCCGCCGTCTTCTGACCCTCGATGCGGACCGGGTTGACCGAGTTGACCAACGCGATCGTCGGGAAGTCGGCGGCCATTTTGCGGGCCAGTTCCAGGCAGTCGTCGAAGTTGCCGTCGATCTGGATGATCTTGGCGCCGTGCATGACCGCCTGCGCCAGCTTGCCCATCGCAATCTTGCCCTGCGGGATGAGCACCGCGCAGGTGATGCCGGCACGCGCGGCGTATGCCGCCGCCGACGCCGAGGTATTGCCGGTCGAGGCGCACAACACGGCCTGCTGGCCGCGCGCGAGTGCGTCGGTGACCGCCATGGTCATGCCCCGGTCCTTGAACGAGCCGGTCGGGTTGAGGCCCTCGACCTTGAGGTGGACCGTGCAACCGGTCTTTTCCGAGAGACGAGTCGCCGCGATCAGCGGGGTGCCGCCCTCGAGCAGGGTGACCGGGGTCCAGTCGTCGCCCACCGGCAACCGATCGCGGTACGCCGCGATCAATCCGGGCCATGGTTGGTGCACGGCGGTATGCGGAACGCTCATGAACCTGTCTCTTCCAATCGCAGCACACTCGTGACGCCCTGCACGACGTCCAAATCCGCCAGCGCATCGACGGTTTCGGAGAGCGCGGCGTCGGTGGCGCTGTGGGTGACAACCACGACGCGGGCGCCCACCCGCCGCCCACCCTCGTCGGACACGCCCTCCTGCCGGACCTCGGCGATGCTCACCTCGCGCTTGGCGAATTCGGCCGCCACCGTGGACAACACGCCCGGCTTGTCGGCGACGTTCATGCTGACGTAGTAGCGGGTGTTGATGAAACCCATTGGGGCGATGGGAAGCTGGGCGTACTTGGACTCCTTCGGCCCGCGGCTGCCCAGCACCCGGTTGCGAGCGGCCATCACCAAGTCACCGGTGACAGCGGATGCGGTGGGCGCGCCACCGGCGCCCTGACCGTAGAACATCAGCCGGCCGGCTGCCTTGGCCTCGACCACCACGGCGTTGAACGCCCCGTTGACGGTGGCCAGCGGGTGCGACAGCGGCACCAGCGCCGGATAGACGCGGGCCGAGACCCGTTCCTGTCCATCGTCGCCCGGGATGCGCTCGCAGATGGACAGCAGCTTGATGGTGCAGCCCAAAGAGCGCGCGGAGGCGAAGTCGGCCGGGGTGATTTTGGTGATGCCCTCGCGATAGACGTCGTCGGCGGTGACCCGGGTGTGAAAGGCGATCGATGCCAGAATCGCGGCCTTGGCCGCGGCGTCGTAGCCTTCGACGTCGGCCGTGGGATCGGCCTCGGCGTAGCCCAGCGCGCTCGCCTCGGCCAGGGCGGTCTGGTAGTCGGCGCCGGTGCTGTCCATCGCGGACAGGATGTAGTTGGTGGTGCCGTTGACGATGCCGGCGACCCGCAGCACGGTGTCGCCCGCCAGCGACTGGGTGAGCGGGCGGATGACCGGGATCGCACCCGCGACCGCCGCCTCGAAATACAGGTCGACGTGGGCGTTTTCGGCGGCCTGGGCCAATTCCCCAGTGGAGGTGGCCAACAGCGCCTTGTTCGCCGTAACGACGGATTTACCGTGCTCGAGCGCGCGCAGGATGGCCTTGCGGGCCGGTTCGACCGGCCCCATCAGCTCCAAGACGATGTCGACGTCTTCGCGGGAGACGAGTTCCTCGATGTTGTCGGTGAGCAACTCGATCGGGACACCGCGGTCGGCGGCGACCCGCCGCACTCCGACGCCGCGCAACACCAACGGCGCGCCGACCCGAGCCGCGAGGTCGTCGGCGCTGTCCTCGATGATTCGGACAACTTCGCTTCCGACGTTGCCGAACCCGAGTACCGCTACGCCGACCGGCTTTTCGTCACGGGGCACAGTTCACCTCACTTCCAGACTCAGTAGATCGTCAACCGTCTCGCGGCGCAGGATCAGCCGGGACCGCCCCGCCCGTACCGCCACCACCGCCGGCCGGCAGATCATGTTGTAGCGGCTCGACAGCGAATAGCAGTAGGCGCCGGTCGCCGCGACCCCGAGCAGGTCACCGGGCCGAAGGTCGTCGGGCACCCACGCGTCGCGCACCACGATGTCACCGGTTTCGCAGTGCTTTCCGACAATCCGGGCCAGGGTCGCCGGTGCGTCGCTAGTCCGCGAGACGAGCCGGGCGTCGTACTGCGCGTCGTAGAGCGCGGTGCGGATGTTGTCGCTCATCCCGCCGTCGACGCTGACGTAACGCCGTTGGGCTGTGCTGCTCACGTCGACGTCCTTGACGGTGCCCACCTCGTACAGCGTGATGGTGCCCGGCCCGGCGATGGCACGCCCGGGCTCCACCACCAGCCTCGGAGTGGGCAGCCCCACGGCCGCCGATTCGTTGCCGACGATGGCAGTCAGCTTGGCCGCCAATTCGGCCACCGGGGGCGGGTCGTCAGTTCCCAGGTATGAAATCCCCAGTCCCCCACCGAGATCCACGGTCGAGATCTGCACCGTCTTGCCGACACCGAATTCATCGACGATCTGGTGCAGCAGCCCGATGACGCGATGCGCGGCGACCTCGAAGCCGTCCACGTCAAAGATCTGGGAGCCGATGTGGCTGTGCAGGCCCACCAGCCGCAGGTGATCGGTGGCGAACACCCGGCGCACCGCGGCCATCGCCGCGCCGCTGGCCACCGACAGCCCGAACTTCTGGTCTTCGTGTGCCGTGGAGATGAACTCGTGCGTGTGCGCCTCGACCCCGACGGTGAGCCGGACGTAGACGTCCTGGACGACGCCGGCGTCGGCCGCGATGGCGTCGAGGCGTTCGATTTCGGTCATCGAGTCCAGGACGATGTGCCCAACCGCGACTTTGACAGCCGCGGTCAGCTCCGCAACGGATTTGTTGTTGCCGTGGAAGGTGATCCGCTCCGGCGGGAAGTCGGCGTGCAGCGCGACCGCGAGTTCGCCGCCGGTGGAGACGTCGAGCGAGAGACCTTCCTCATCAACCCAGCGGGCGATCTCGCTGCACAAGAAGGCCTTCGCCGCGTAGCACACGTTTTGCCCACCGCCGAAGGCCGTCGCCAGCTCGCGGCACCGGGAACGGAAGTCGTCCTCGTCGACGACGAACAGCGGGGTGCCGTACTCCTGGGCGAGTTGGGTCACCGGGATTCCAGCGAGGCTGGCCACACCCGTGTCGTCACGAACGATGTTGCGCGGCCACACGTTCGGCGCGAGCAGCAGTAGCTCGTCGGGGGATTGCGGTCGCTGCGGGCTATTGAGGGGCCGAGTCTCTTCGGCGTGCCGCGGACCGGCGGGGTGTACGTTCACATTCGCTCCGGAGCGGTGACACCGAGGATCGTCAGCCCGTTGGCGATGACCTGTCGGGTGGCCTCGCACAGCGCCAGGCGCGCGGTGTGCAGGTCGGTAGGTTGTTCGTCGCCCTGGGGCAGAACCCGGCACGAGTCGTAGAACCGGTGGTAGTCGCCGGCCAGGTCTTCCAGGTAACGGCACACCCGATGCGGTTCCCGCAGGGAAGCAGCCGTTTTCAGCACGCGGGGGAATTCCCCGATGCTGCGCAGCAGGGTGCCCTCCTTGTCGTGGCTGAGCAGCTCGAGATGGCCGGTGTCGGGGATCAGGCCCAGTTCGGCGGCGTTTCGGGCCAGCGCCGACAGCCGCGCATGCGCGTATTGCACGTAGTAGACCGGGTTTTCGTTCGACGCCGACGACCACAGCGCCAGGTCGATGTCGATCGGGGTGTCGACCGAGGAGCGGATCAGGCTGTACCGCGCCGCGTCGACGCCTATCGCCTCGACCAGGTCGTCGAGCGTGATAACGGTTCCGGCCCGCTTGCTCATCCGGACCGGCGCGCCGTCGCGGACCAGGTTCACCATCTGCCCGATGAGGACCTCGACGGTCGCCGGGTCGTCACCGAACGCGGCGGCGACGGCCTTGAGCCGGGCGATGTATCCGTGGTGATCGGCGCCGAGCATGTAGATGCACAAGTCGAAGCCGCGCTGCCGCTTGTCCAGGTAGTAGGCGATGTCACCGGCGATGTAGGCCGGCTTGCCGTCGCTCTTGATCACGACGCGGTCCTTGTCGTCACCAAAAGCGCTGGTGCGCAACCAGGTTGCGCCATCCTTCTCGTAGATGTTGCCGGTCTCGCGCAGCCGGGCGATGGCCTGATCGACGCGGCCGCTGGTGTGCATCGAGTCTTCGTGGGTGTAGACGTCGAAATCGGTGCCGAACTCGTGCAACGACTCTTTGATGTGGGTGAACATCAGGTCGACACCGATTTCGCGGAACGTCTCGTGCATCTCGGCGTCGGGCAGGCTCAGTGCGTCGGGCGCCTTCTGCAGCACCTGCGCGGCGATGTCGTTGATGTAGGCGCCGGCATAGCCGTCCTCGGGCGTTGGTTCACCTTTGGCGGCGGCGATCAGCGAGTTGGCGAAGCGGTCGATCTGGGCACCGTGGTCGTTGAAGTAGTACTCGCGCAGGACGTCCGCGCCCTGGGTGGTCAGGAGCCGGCCCAGCGCGTCGCCGACGGCGGCCCAGCGGGTGCCGCCGATGTGAATGGGCCCGGTGGGGTTGGCCGAGACGAATTCGAGGTTGATCTTGTGGCCGGCCTGCGCGTCGGAGTGACCGAAGGTGTCGCCGGCGTCGATGACGGCGTTGACGATCTTGGCCTGCGCCGAGGCCTCGAGGCGCAGGTTGATGAAGCCGGGACCGGCCACCTCGGCCGAGGCGACACCGTCGGCCTCGGACAGCGCCTCGGCCAGCCATCCGGCCAGTTCACGGGGGTTGGCGCCGACCTTCTTGCCCAGCTGCAGCGCCAGGTTGCTGGCGTAGTCGCCGTGCTCGGGATTGCGGGGCCGCTCCACGGTGACCGTCGCCGGCAACGCGGCAGCATCCAGCAAGTGCTCGACCAGCACCGCGGAGGCGGTGGTCTTGAGCAGCTCAGCGAGGTCAGCGGGGGTCACGAGCGTCCATCCTATTGGCTGAGGTGCCCGCGCCTCGAATCCATTGCGGTGACGAAGCGGCCACCGACATGCGCTAGTCTGGCGAGGCCCAATGGCGCAACACCGAAGTCGTAGCGCCCCCGTAGCTCAGGGGATAGAGCGTCTGCCTCCGGAGCAGAAGGCCGCAGGTTCGAATCCTGCCGGGGGCACTCATGTTCTTGCAGGTCAGACGGTGTTTCGGCTAATGAAAAACGCCGTTTCGGGCCTCAGCGTCACTGAGGATGTCACGACTGTTCCCAAGGTCTTTCCGGCCAGCAAAGCGCGTCGTCCTGGCTAGGGGCGTAGATCCGCGCGGTGGTCGCCGCGTCGGCATGGCCCAGCCAATTCGCGATGACGGCCAGCGGCACGCCGCGCAGGTGCAGCACGGTCCCGCATGAGTGACCGGGCGTCTTGCAGCCGGATCGGTCCCACACCGGCCGCCTTGGCTGGGAGTCGCCCTTAGGCACGCTAGAAACGTTCACCGCGCATAAACCGGACTCAGATGGTGCATTTCAGCCCGACGTGGGCGGCGTGGTACCCGAGCCGGCGATAGAACGCCCGAGCCCTTTCGCGAGCCTCGTCTGTGGTCACCTGCGCCAGCTGTGCCCCGTGTGCTCGGCCGTAGTTGTGTGCCCACTCGACGAGTGCAGTACCAAGACCCTGTGCGCGTTCGGCTTTGGCCACCCGTAATCCCTCGATCTGCAGCCGGGTGGCGCCGCCGCGGGAAAGGCCGGGAATGATCGTCAATTGCACGGTCGCGACGACCATATCGGAACCGTTCAGGACGACTCCGAGATAGTTGGATCGGTTGCGAACGACGATGTCGTAGGCCGCCTCGTAGCGTTCGAGTTCGGCGTCTTCGCGATCCCGACCGAATTCGTCGTCGGAGAGCAGCTGGGCGATCACCCCCACGTGTTCGCGCGTCGCGCGCTGCACACGATATGTGCGGCCCGCTACCCGCAGCAGTCCTCGAACCGAGGACTGCGCCAGTGCCTGTAGGCGCGCCACCAACAGGTCCAGCCACGCCCCCACGTTGGTTCGTGCCTCAGCGGTATCCGGGTAGCGGCATCGCAGATGTAGCCCGGACTCGTCCTGGATGAACCAGAGCATGACGCCGTCGGTATCAAGGCTCGCGCTCACATACTGGGCGTCGAGTCCGACCGAGTCGATGCGCACCGGAAGTCTGCTTTGGTCCAGCCAGGAAATCGCGAACATGCCGGGCGCGATGGGCATTCCACCCCACGGAGCCAGTACGTCGGCCAGTGGCCAGGAACCAAGCTGCACGGCTTCTTTGACGGCGGCGGCCGCGGCGTGCGGCTCGGCAACCGCCGACTCCAGGACCGAATTGGTGATGAACCAGCCCACCGAGTCGTGCCATTTGTCTTCAAATCGGCTGTGCACGGGGAAGACCGCGCGCAGCGACACCCCGGCCAACTCGCGGGTCACCGCAGTCATGGCGACCACAGCGAGTGCCAGCGTCGAGACACCGTCGTCACGCGCCTGCGCGGCGAATGCGGCGCCGTCATCGACGTCGAACACGTCACGCACTTCAACGCGTTCCGGATGCGGCGTGGACTCACCCAACGGCAGCGGAAACCGTGGCATCACCCCACCGCTGTCGCTGACGATTTGTGCCCATCGCGCGCGCACGCGTTCCGGTGCCGCGGGACGGTCCAACAGTGCTTGCGTGTGCACGACAAATGCCGGCGGCGGCTGCAGCGACGACGTACGTCCGATCCGCGCGTCGGCGAGCATCGACAACAGGTCCCGGGCAATCACCAGCATTGACCACATGTCCACGTGGGCGTGGTCGGCAGCGATCACCACCGTCAATCCGGCGGCAGTCTCCAGCACACACAATCGATGTGAGGGCCGCTGATACGGCGAGCACGTCGCGTTGAGAACTACTCGCAGTGCGTCGTTGACCGCCTGGCCCGGAGTGATCTCATGCTCTACCCACCTGCCTGGGTGAATATCGATCTCATTGAGCTGCGGATCGCCGTCCGCCCCGAGTGTGAATGCCGTTCGTAGGGTGCCGTGGCGGGCGATCACAGCCAGCCAGGCATCGGCCAACGATTGGCGGCTCACCCCCGCCGGCAACCGAATGGACAGAGCCATCCAGGAGCCGGGTCGTTCGCCCGCACCAACGTGTATGCGCTGGTCGAAAGACACCGGGAGCTGGCGACCGAGGTCAGACACCGACACGTCGTAGCCCCAGAGTCGTCCAAAGGGCAACCGCAGGTGCGCCACGTTCGTCAGCCGCATGGCGGTACCCTAACGCCCCGGTTAGCCTGAATGCTCGGTCTGCGCGGTCGGCTCCGGGGCGAGCCGTCCGGTCGTGAGAAGAGTTGCGTGATGTCCACTTTCGTGGTTCCTGGAGCAGAGCTTGCGGTTGAACTGAGCGACGAAGGTGGTCATCCGGTAGTTCAACTGCACGGACTTACCTCCAGCCGCGCGCGTGACCGGGTACTCAATCTCGACCTCGGCAGGGGACTCAGCGGGACCCGACTGCTGCGGTACGACGCACGCGGCCATGGCAAGTCGACTGGGCGCAAGGTCCCGGAGGATTACCGATGGGAAAGCCTTGCCGAGGATCTTCTGCAGCTGCTCGACAAATGGTTTCCCGGCGAACGGGTGCACGGGGTCGGCCCGTCCATGGGTGCGGGCACGCTGCTGCACGCGGCTGCCCGCGAGCCGGACCGCTTCTCCGGCCTCACGCTCATGGTGCCGGCCACCGCGTGGGAAACCCGGCCCGCGCAGGCGGCGATCTACCGGGTGGCGGCCGAATTTATCGAAACCGAGGGAGTCGGGGCATTCATCGCGTCGGCGCGTGGGGCGACTCCGCCGCCAGCCACGGTCGGCGCGCCCGAAACAGTTCCCGATGTGGCCGACGCGCTGCTGCCGTCACTCTTTCGAGGCGCGGCTCTCAGCGACCTGCCCGCTCGCGAAGCGGTCGCACGAATCGATGTGCCGACGACGATTCTGGCCTGGGTCGGCGACCCGGCGCATCCGATGTCGACAGCGGAATCGCTTGCCGCACTGATGCCGCGGTCAACGCTCACCGTGGCGCACATCCCGGCCGATGTCGAGACCTGGCCCCAGATCCTGAGCCAAGACGTCGCCCGCAGAGGCTGACTTGGTGGAGTCCGTCCACCGTACGCCGACCCGAATCAATCGAGAGATCCCAGATGAATCCCGCTGCGATTGAGCGCACTGCGCAGTCACCACGTTGACCCGACGCGGCGGCGACGCCTTCCGGTGATCAGATTGGAACCCGGTTGTCGCACAACGGATTTCAATGCGGGCGAGCCGAGGCATCCGACAACGATCCGGCACGCACACCCGCACTATGCCTCAAAACTGCGAATATGCGGCTCAATTCCGCAGTTATTGTTTCTGCCGGGGGCACAAACATTCTCCCAGGTAGGTCGGCCTTACGACCATCGTCCGGGGCAGGTTAGATCTTCAGCATGGGCGAGCGTGTCACGTTCCAAGGCTCCACGGGCGCGAATCTGGCCGGGGTCATCGAGGTGCCGGAAGGACCGGTGCGCGGCTGGGGCGTGTTCGCGCACGGCTTCACGCTCGGTAAGGACTCGCCGGCCGCGGCGAGAATCTGCAAGCAACTGGCGTCCGACGGTATCGGCATGCTGCGCTTCGATGCGCTGGGTCTCGGTGGATCCGAGGGCGACTGGGGGGACGGGTCTTTCACGGTCAAGGTCGACGACATCGCCACGGCATGCGAATTCATGACGAACCGCGGAACCCCGGCCGACATCCTGGTCGGGCACTCGTGGGGCGGCGCGGCGGTGCTCGCTGCGGCACGACAGTGCCAGGGCGTGCGGTCGATTGTCACCGTTGCCGCACCCGTTGACCCGAGCCACGTCGAGAAGCATTACGACGCAGTCGTCGACCGTTGCTTGGCGGAGGGCAGCGCCGAGTGGATGGTCGGTGGCCGCACGCTGACCCTCAAGCGAGCATTCGTCGAGGATGTCCGCGCGGCCCACTTGCGCGACAAGATCAAAGGCTTGCGCCTGCCGCTGCTGATCCTGCACTCGCCCACCGACAACACAGTCGGCATCGCGAACGCGAGCGAGATCTTCCGCTTGGCCCGTCACCCCCGCAGCTTCGTTTCGCTCGAGGGTTCGGATCACTTTCTGACCGCTCGGGGTCAAGCTCATCGCGCGGGGCGAATCATCGGCGCCTGGGCCGACGCCTACCTGGGTGATGGAGTGTGAACCCAGATCACCTGTAGGACAGCATAACTGGGCTTAGTTTCAACTTCGCGCCAGGACGAACGCCTCGATGTGGCGCTTGCCGGCGCGCACCTCGTACTTCCGCCAGCCGGGGTAAAGCTCGAGGCCCTTCGCCCAAATTTCGTCGCGCTCGCCCGGCGCGGCGAGCCGTGCGTTCGCATGCCAGGTGTCGCGGCCGATCGCCACTGTCGCCTCTGGGTGCGCCTTGAGGTTGTGGTACCAGGCGGGATGCCTGGCGCCGCCGAAATTGGACGCGATGAGGGCCAAACCATCCGGATGCGGGATTCCGTACACGGCGACGGTGCGGGGCTCGCCGGATTTAGCGCCGGTGGTGGTGAGCATCACCACGGGGATGCCGGTCGCGAGCCCGGCGAAGCTGCTTCGGCCGCCCGTGAGCTTGGTGATGACTCGGTCGAGATGGTGCGCCGTGGGGCGAAGGAGCGCCACACCCACCGGCGTGGACGCGAAGCGGCGCATGATCCGGTGGAACGCATTGGCATCGCCGAAGGATTGGCCGGGCATGGTGACATTGTGACCGACCTTGGGCCGCTTAGGGCCCATTCGTCCGAGCTGAATAACTGGACGAAAACGGGTCACAGACGTCGCTTACGGCACTAAGCTGCTGGTCGTGGGCAAGAACGTGTTAGCCAACGGCAGGAGCCGCTGGCTGGCGATCGTGGCCTCGTTCGCGCTTGCGGCCGCCATGGTCTACGCCCAAGACACAAAGCCGCGCTGCTGCGCGCCGAACGCGGTGGCGGCGGCCCCCACCACCGCGGCGGCCGCGCCGATCAACGCCGCCGCCCCGCCCAACACCCCGCACACCGCCAGCCCGGCGGAAGTGGAAATGTTGACCGCCAGCGCGCCAGCCGCCGCGCAGCAATTCCAGGTCGCGCTGCCCCACGGAATCGCGTCGGAGGACCGGCTGCAGGTCAAGACGATCTGGGCGGAACGCGCCATCAGCGTGCTGTTTCCGCAGATCAAAACCATCTATGGGTACCGGGAAGACCCCCTGCCGTGGCACCCGAACGGGCTGGCGATCGACGTGATGATCCCGAACCACGCCAGCCCCGAGGGCATCGAGCTCGGCAACCAGATCGCCGGGTACGCCCTGGCGAATGCGAAGCGATGGGGAATCAACCACGTCATCTGGCGGCAGAAGATCTACCCAGGCGTCGGCGGGGGCAGCTGGACCGCCGACCTCGGCTCGGAAACCCTCAACCACTATGACCACGTGCACATAGCCACCAACGGCGGCGGCTACCCGACCGGGCACGAGGTCTACTACATCGCCTCGATGACACCCGCGCCGCAGCAATGATCGAGTGACAAAGACATTCACTCCGGTCCGGCAGGAAACGCCGCCACGGGCATCTCGACGGTTCCCCGGCACGGGCCGCCGTTGATGTCGGTGTGCCAGGTGCCGCGCAGCGAACCGTCCGCCTGCGGCGTGTAGAACGCCCACGACCGCGCGGGCGCCCACACCTTCGGGACGCCTTCGCCCATGTAGCAATCCCATTGGAAGTCGAAGCGCTCAACCCAGCGCGTGCCGTCCCAGGCGTAATGAGACGGCTGGGGCAGCGTCGGGTTCTTGGGCGTCGGGCCGTTGGTGGCGGTGGCCACGCACTTGCCTGACGGGCAGGCGGTGACGAAGACGTAGTCGGCGCTGAACGTCGGCTCGGGCTGACTGGCCGCTGCGCTGGTGCCCGACTTGCTCGCGGCGTACCTCACCAGCGAATATTTCCCGTTCCATGCCGGTGTCGCCGCGTGCGCCGGAACGACGGTCATCGCGAGCACCGCCGCCGCGATGGCGCCGAGCGGCGCAGCGCCGAACCGCCATGCCGGGACCATCAGGTCCATGGTGGGGGTTCGACCGCGCAACCCATACTCCGCCAAGAATTCTTTGAGAAGCCGTTAAGGCCCCGTGCTGATTCTGTGATCAACGCACTCCGCGTCCGCCAGAAGAATCCACCTCAGCACAAGGAGACCCCGATGTTCCCTCGCCGTTTCACCGCCTCCGTCGTCGGCACCGCCGCCCTGGGCCTGGCCGCGCTCGGCCTCGCCGGCACGGCGGGCGCGAGCTCGGTCGATGACGCGTTCCTCGCCCAGTTGGCATCGGATGGCATCACCCCGCCGAGCGCTTCGGTCGCCATCAAGGACGCACACGCCGTCTGCAATGCGCTCGACCAGGGCCACTCGAGCAAGGAGGTCATCAGCGCCGTGGCCAAGGCGACCGGCTTGAGCACCAAGGGCTCCAAGACGTTCGCCGTCGACGCGGCTTCGGCCTACTGCCCGCAGTACGTCACGTCGGCCTGACACCGACCACCACAGTGCGGGGGCCCCGGCGGGCCCCCGCATTGTTCATGGTCGCCGCAGCAGAAACAGGCTGTAGGCGGCGACGGACTGCGCGTCGGCGATCACTCCCGACCGGATCATCTGCTCGACCTCCTCGCGGGCGAACCAGGCACTGCGCAGGTCTTGTTCCTCGTGCTCGAGATTCGGCTCCCCTTCGGCGATTCCGGTGGCCAGGAAAACCCAGCCGCGCTGGCTGGTCATGCCCGGAGCGACGTCGAGCTGGCCGAGCACCTCGAATGACGTCGCGCTCAATCCCGTTTCCTCGCGCAGCTCACGCTCGGCCAACTCGGACGGGTCGGTGTCCGCCAACCCGGGAGCGGTGCCCTGTGGGAATTCCCACCGCCGCTCCCCGAGCGGATACCTGAACTGTTCGACCAGCCGGAAGCGGTGCCCGTCGAACGGCATCACCAGCGCATAGTCAGGTTTGTCCACCACGCCGTAGATGCCGGGGCTGCCATCCGGCCGACGGATGTCGTCTTCGCGGAGCACCATCCATTGGCTCCGATAGATCTCGCGGGACGCGACGCATTCGATGAAGGGCACCAACCCAGTATCACTGGGATGCCGTGAAGCGGTCGTACGTGCGGCGCAGGGCGCCGCGGTCGACGGAGTGCAGCGCCCGGGTGAGGACTTCGAACACGTCGACGTGCCCGACGGTGGGATCCGCCGTATCGCCACGCGTGTATTGCCACGGCAGGGACCGGCCGCGCCGCAGCACTTCGCCGAGGTACCACACGGCGCCATCGACGAACGGCTCATTCCGCTCTTCGTTCAGGAGCTGTTCGGGTGTCGAGGCCTTCTGAATGACGAGCTCCTCCAACGCGTCAAGGGATTCCGGCGAGAAGTCCCACACGGCATCGCCGCCGTAATGACCTGCCCAGACCGGGAATTGGGCCCCGCGCTCGGCAAGCCAGCATCGCAGGTATTCCTCATCCGAAAACCGCTGCGTGGCTTGCCTTTTGGCGCTGAGGCGGCGCTTGCCGGCTTCTTCGACCCGGCCGCGCAACTCGGCCACCCAGCGGTGGTCCTCGGCGCGGTCCCGCCACTTCGCCAGTTCCTCCCCGGCCGCGACGGTGAGCGGATTGTCTTCGCCGAAGACCCGTGCTTCGTCGGCGAGCAGGGCCTGCCAGGTAGCCACCTTGTCCCCGTAGTCCACGGGTTCTGGCTCCCACAGCGCGATGGTGTGCCGCGCGATCAGCGTGTGGCGGTGGTCGTCGCCCAGCTTTTCGCGCATCACCTCGACCAGCGACTCGAGCTCAGCCACGGCGCCGGCGCCGTCCACCGATTCGCCGTGCCATTGTGCCAGCGACAACCGCATGCCCAACGTGTCCTCGTGGTCGTCGCCGAGCACCCGGCGCCGGGCGGCAAGGACGCGCTCGCCCTCGGCGATGGCACCCGGATAGTCACCAAGCTCCTTGCGCTTGTGCGCCACGCGGTCCATGGACGTCAGCACGGTGGGGTGCTCTTCGCCCAGCACGCGTTCTTCGTCGGCCAGCAGCTGCGACCATTCGGCCAGCGCGGCGCGCGCTTCCTGCTGGGGCCGGTCCGCGAACATGTGGCGCGCCGTCAACGTGGTGATGTGATCCCAACCGAGCACCTCCTCGAACTCGGGTACCAGCTGCTCGAGGACGGCATAGGCCCCGGCCTGGTCTCCCATTTGGAGCTGCAGGTGTACCAGCGCAAGCTTCATGTCCAGGACGTTGGGGTGGCGCTCCCCCAGGATCGGGCGGCAGACCGCGACCAGCTCGTTCATGAGTGGCAACGCCCCGGCGAAATCGGCCGCGGCGATGCGCTCCGAGATGAGCCGGGTCAAGGCAGCGAGCGGCCCGGGCAGTTCCGGCGGCGTCATACCGCTATCGAATCTCTCCTGCGGCCCCGTGGCAATTCACTCTGCGGCCGGTGTGGCGCTGGCATGAATCGGCACGGTGCCCGATAGTCATAGGGACAAATTCCAACGTCAGCAGAGGTGGGGGTCATGCCGGACGACCCGAAGCGTGCCTAACCATGCGCGGGCACATCATCGTCAGTGGTGACGACGCGCTGGCGAACACGATCGTCGAGGAGCTCAACAACGCCGGTGTGCACATCGTCAAGCTCCAAACCGCCGGCGAGCTCGACACCGCCGAGGTGACCCGCGCTCGCGCCGTGATTTGTGTTGGCGACGACGACGCGACCAACCTCGAAATCGCATTGCTGGCAAGGAAAGCCAACCCTCGGGTGCGCGTGGTGGCACGGCTGGGCAACGATGTGCTGCGGACGGCGATGGCCGCCGACAAGCGTCCCGGCGCGATCCTGGACGTCGCCGACCTCGCCGCGCCCTCGGTCGTCGAGGCGTGTCTGGCGCACACCGTGCACCCCTTCGAGGCGGCGGGCATCGAATTCGTCGTCTCCGGCGCCGAAGCGCCGTATAGCGCGACACTGCGCGAAATCTATGGTGACCTGGCGCCCGTGGCGGTGATTCACGGCGAGAACTGCGCCACCCCGGGCGAGGTGGTGTCCTGTCCAGGCCGCGATCTGTCGGTGCATGCCGGTGACTGGACCGCGATGATCGGGACCGCCGAGGAATTGGCCGACCGCGGCATCGCGGTCCCGCGGCCGACCGTGACGCGCTATCGCCTGCCCCGGCTGCGGCGGATGCTCGACAGTGCGCGCGCGCTGCGCGACGACGTCAACCCGATGTTCGCCCGAGCGTTGCTGGCCGCGGCGGGCCTGCTGATCGGGTCGACGGTGATCCTGCGGTTCAGCTACCAGCCGGGTCCGAGGATGACCTGGCTCGACGCGCTGTATTTCAGCACCGAGACGATCGCGACGGTCGGTTACGGCGATTTCAGCTTCCTCCACCAGCCGACCTGGCTGCGGCTGTTCAGCATCATGTTGATGTTCGCCGGCGTCACAACCACCGCGCTCCTCGTCGCTTTCGTTGCCGACCTGCTGATATCGCGGCGCTTCGCCCACTCCGTCGGCCGGCGCCGGGCGCGCCATCTGCGCAATCACGTCATCGTGGTCGGGCTCGGTTCGTTCGGCAGCCGCGTCGTCGCCGACCTCAGGTCAGCGGGATACGACGTCGCCGTGATCGAGCGGGACGAAAACAACCGCTTCCTGTCGGCGGCGGCCGACCTCGACGTGCCGGTGATCTTCGGGGACGCGACGCTGCGCCAGACGCTCGAGGCCGCCCGCGTCGAGCACGCCCGCGCGGTGGCGGTGCTGACCCAGGACGACATGGTGAACATCGAGACCGGGATCGTGCTGCGCGAGATGCTGGGGCCCCGGGTGAAGCCCGAAGTCGTGCGTCCGGACGTTCCCCTGGTGCTGCGCGTCTACGACCGCGAGCTGGGTGCCGCGGTGGCGCAGCGGTTCGGATTCGAAAACGTGCGGTCCACCGTCGAACTGGCCGCACCATGGTTCATCGGCGCCGCGATGGGCCTGCAAGTGCTGGGCACATTTTCCGTCGGGCAGCGCTCGTTCATGATCGGCGGAATGCACGTGGCGCCGGGCAGCGAGCTCGACGGGCTGAAGATGTTCGAACTGTCCACCCAGACCCGGGTCATCGCGATCACCCGCCAGGACGCGCCCGTCGAGCTGCACCCGCGGCGGGACGCCTGGCTTCGTGGCGGCGACACCGTCTACCTCGTGGGCCCGTATCGCGAGTTGTTGGCGACGCTGCGCAAGGGGCAGCCGCCCCAGCAGCCGGCCGCAGGCGACGAGCGCGCGTCGGCCTAGTGGCTAGTAATCGGTCAAAGCCGGCCGGCCACGTCCGCCGCGCGGCTCAGCTGGTCGACGTCCGCGCTCGTCGGGATGAGTTGTACCTCGTCGGTGCCGATGTCCTCGAACTTGCGGAGCACCGCCAGCAGCTCGTCCTCGGAGCCGGCCCATCCGGTCGTCGGCGCCATGGCGTCGACGTACTCCGCCGGTATCCAGTTCATGTAGCGCCGTAGGTGGCGATGCACCTGGGCCCGGGCCTGCTCCTGCGACCCGAACGCGAACCAGAACGACGTCACCAGGTGGGGCTTGCCCTTGCCCGCCTGCGCCCACGCTTCGCGCGCGACGTCGAAAAGCTCGTTCTGCTTGGCGACGTCCAGATCCAGCGTGGTTCCGGCCAGTCCGGCGGCCCAGGACGCGGCGCTGCGGATGGTCTTGGGGCCGATGCTCCCGACGAACAGAGGCGGACCGCCGGGCTGCACCGGCGCCGGCCCCACCGGCAGGACCGACTCGGTGAGCTTTTCCCCGGCCCACACCCGCTTCATCACCGCGACGCGCTCGGCCATCTCGCGCATGGTCTGTGTCGCCGGATCGGCGCCGACGGCGTGGTAGTCCTCGTGCCTGCCGCCCACGCCGATGCCCACGCTCAACCGCCCGCCGCACAGCATGTCGCCGGTCGCCAGGCCCTTGGCCAGCATGACGGGGTCGTGCAGCTGCGGCACGATCACGGTGGTCAGCAGCCGCACCCGGTTCGTCCAGGCCGCCAGCGCGCCCAGCAGAGTCAGATTGTCCGGGTTGTCGAACGCGATGCGCTCGCCCCAGCACAGCGACGAGAACGGGCCGGCGTCAATCGCGCGCGCCCAGTTCTCCAAAACTCCCGCGTCCAAGTCCGGCTCCATCACCGGCAGCGTCATCGCAATCCGCACGACGGCGATTCTGGCATGGGCCGGTGGTGCAAGTGGCAGCATGGAGCAGATGGGTTTCACCAGCAGTTCCATCGCGCACGTCCGGCTCACCGTCACCGATATCGAACGATCGCGACAGTTTTACGAGAGCGTGTTCGGTTGGCCGGTCCTGCTCGAGGTGCCCGACAACGCCGACGAAGCCACCCGCAAGCAGTTGAGCTTCCTGTTCGGTGGCGTCATCTATGACCTCGGCGGCACGCTGCTGGGACTGCGGCCGGTAGCCACCGACCGCTTCCACGAGGACCGCGCCGGGCTCGACCACATCGCGTTCCGGGTCGGCAGCAAGGATGAATTAGACTCCGCCGCAGCGCATCTCGATGAACTCAGCGTCGCGCACGAGCCCGTGAAAGACATCGGACCGTCGTACATCCTGCAGTTCCGCGACCCCGATAACATCGCCCTGGAGCTCACGGCACCCAAGTAGGAGGAGGCCATGTCCATCAGTTTCAACCACACGATCGTCGCGGCCCGGGACAAGCGCGAGTCCGCGGAGTTCCTCACCGAACTGTTCGGGCTGCCCAGCCCAAAGCCGTTCGGCCACTTCATGGTTGTCGAACTCGAGCACGGCGCCAGTCTGGACTACGCGGATGCTTCCGAGGGCGGGGAGATCCCGCGACAGCACTATGCCTTCCTGGTGTCCGAAGAGGAATTCGACACGATCTACGGCAAGATCTCCTCGCGCGGCCTTCAGCACTGGGCCGACCCGGGCGCCAAACGGCCCGGCGAGATCAACCACCGGGTCGGCGGGCGCGGCGTGTACTTCCGCGATCCCTCCGGACATGCCATGGAGATTCTCACCCGCCCGTACGGGTCGGGAGGCTGACGCTCCCGCGGGCGGCGGCGCCTACTCGCCGGCGTGCGGTGTGCCGTGCCGCACGCTCTCCTGTGCCCGATAGTCGTGAGCGAATTGCGCGACATGCTCGGGCAGGGCATTGGCGGCGACGTCGGCCAGGGTTGTCTCCTCGAGCACCGACCGCATGCTGGCACGCAACGCCCGCCAGACGTCGGTGAGCGCCGCGGTCGGACCGGAGTAGGGCAGGTCCCCCAGCCCGATGTCGCGCACGCTAGCCAGCGGCCCGTCGATACAGCGCAATACGTCGGCGATGCTGATCTCGTCTCCTGGACGGGCCAGTTCATAGCCGCCTTCGCGGCCCCGATGGCTCTTCACCAGCCGATCGGTGCGCAGGTTGGTCAGGATGTCGACGAGGAATTGCGGCGGTATGCCCTGCGCTTGGGCCAAGTCGTCGGTTTTCACCAATGCCCCGCTGGGGACCGTGGCGAGCTGGACCATGGCCCGCACCGCGTACTCCGCCTTCGCCGACATGCGCACTCTCAGGATTGTGCCACTCGGCGCGCGGATTCCGGTGCAGCCGGGCTGTGGCGGTGCGCTAAGCCCGCGATTCGAGCAGATCGACGATGCTGCGCGCCTGCTCCTCGACGGTACGGTCCGGCGTAAGCCGCAGGTCGGGGTTGGCCGGTGGCTGATACGGGCTGTCGATGCCGGTGAAGTGCGCGATCTCGCCCGCGCGGGCCTTGGCGTACAGCCCCTTCGGGTCACGCTGCTCGCATTCTTCGATCGGGGTATCGCAGAACACCTCGACGAAGTCGAACCCCGCGGCGGCGTGCACATTACGAGCCATCTCGCGTTGCTCGGTCAGCGGGCTGATCGCCGGCACCAGCACGACGTTGCCGCAGTCGGCGAGCAACGCGGCCACGTGGGCCAGCCGGCGCAGATTCTCGGCGCGGTCGGCCATGCTGAAGCCCAGGTCGGCGTTCAAACCGTGGCGCAGGTTGTCGCCATCGAGAACGTAAGCGGGCGTGCCCTTTTCGAGAAGCATCTGCTCGACCAGCATCGCTACCGACGATTTGCCGGAACCGGACAGGCCGGTGAACCACACCGTCTTGCCCCGCGGCCGGGCTTCGGCGACGGCCGACGACTTGTGCCGCACGGTGTTGGGGCTCGCCGTTTGCACCGAGACGTCGCGCAGCACCATGCCCGCGGCCACGGTGCCGTTGGTGTGCGGGTCGATGAGGATGAACGAACCGGTGCTGGCGTTGCGGGTGTATTCGTCGAGCAGCAGCGGCACCTGGGTACGTAGCGAGATTCGACCAAGCTCGTTGAGCTGCAACGCAGTTGCGGACTTGTCGCGATGCAGGGTATTCACGTCAAGGCGGTAGTCAAGCCCGGTCACTCTCGCGCGGGTGGTACGGGTGGTGTGCTTGATTACGTAGTCGCGGCCGGGCTCCAGTGCCGCGTCGTCAGCCATCCAGCACACGGTCGCATCGAATTCCTGCGTGACCCGGGGATGATTGTTGTTGCGGGCGATGAGATCACCGCGCGAGATGTCGATCTCGTCGGCCAGGCTCACCGACACGGCCATCGGCGGAAACGCTTCCTCCACTGGACCGTTCGGCCCTTCGATCGCGGTGATGCGGGTGGTCTTGCCGACCGGCAAAACGACGACTTCGTCTCCCGCACGCATGACCCCGCTGGCCACGGTGCCGGCGTAGCTGCGGTGGTCTTGATGCTCGCGGGTGTGCGGCCGGATGACGTACTGGACCGGGAATCGCACGTCGACCAGGTTGCGGTCACCGGCGATGTAGACCTCCTCCAGGTGCGACAGCAGTGCCGGACCCTCATACCAGGGCGTCTGGTCGGATTTGGTCACCACGTTGTCGCCGTGCAGCGCGGAAAGCGGGATGGTGGCCACGTCGTGTACATCCAGGCGCGCGGCGAAGGCGTGGAATTCGTCCCGGATGGCCTCGAATTTGTCTCTGTCCCAACCGATCAGGTCCATCTTGTTGACGGCGAGAACGATGTGCTGGATGCCGAGCAGCGAGGCCAGGAAGGCGTGCCGGCGGGACTGCTCGAGCAGGCCGTGCCGGGCATCGACGAGCACGATCACCAGTTGAGCGGTCGACGCGCCGGTCACCATGTTGCGGGTGTACTGGATGTGGCCCGGGGTGTCGGCGATGATGAATTTCCGCTTGGGAGTTGCGAAATAGCGGTAGGCGACGTCGATCGTGATGCCCTGCTCGCGTTCGGCGCGCAATCCGTCGGTCACCAGCGCCAGGTCGGTGTAGTCGTGGCCACGATCCTTGGACGTCTGTTCCACCGCCGCCCACTGGTCCTCCATGACGGCCTTGGAGTCGTAGAGCAGGCGGCCGATCAGCGTGGACTTGCCGTCGTCGACGGAACCCGCTGTGGCGAGGCGAAGCAGCGTGGTGGGCGTGGCCATCAGAAGTACCCCTGCCGTTTGCGGTCTTCCATCCCGGCCTCCGAGATTCGGTCGTCGGCCCTGGTCGCGCCCCGTTCGGTCAACCGGGACACCGCGGTCTCGGCGATGACCTCCTCCACCGTCGTGGCCTCCGATTCCACGCAGCCGGTGCAGGTGACGTCCCCGACGGTGCGGAAACGCACCGTCGCTTCGAACACCGGCTCGTCGTCGCGCGGCTGCATGTGCCGGTCGACCGCCAACAGCATGCCGTCGCGGCGGAACACCTTGCGCCGGTGGGCGTAATAGATCGAGGGCAGCCCGATGTTCTCCGCGCCGATGTAGGACCAGATGTCGAACTCGGTCCAGTTCGACAGCGGGAAGGCCCGGATGTGTTCGCCCTTGTGGTGCCGGCCGTTGTAGAGGTTCCACAGCTCGGGCCGCTGCGCCTTCGGGTCCCATTGGCCGAACTCGTCGCGGAAGCTGAACACTCGCTCTTTGGCGCGTGCCTTCTCCTCGTCGCGGCGCGCTCCGCCGAACGCCGCGTCGAACTTGTTCTCCCGGATCGCGCGGAGCAGCGTCACGGTCTGGATCGGGTTGCGTCCCTGCTTCGGCTCGACGACGCGCCCGGCGTCGATGTCCTCCTGGACCGAGGCGACCACCAGGCGCACCCCGTGCTCGGCGACCAGTTCGTCACGGGTGGCGATCACCTCGTCGAAGTTGTGGCCGGTGTCGACGTGCATCACGGGAAACGGCAACCGCCCGGGCCGGAACGCCCGCAGCGCCAGGTGCAGCATGACGATGGAGTCCTTGCCCCCCGAGAACAACAGCACGGGCCGCTCGAACTCGGCGGCCACCTCCCGGATGATGTGGATCGCTTCGGCCTCCAGCGAGCGCAGATGGCTCAACTCGTACTGGCCGGCGGCGGGGGCCGCCTTCAGATCGCTGGTCATAGCTTCCTCGGGTAAACCTGGTTGAGTCGGTCATATTTGGCAGCTTTGCCCTCCATGGCACCAGTTCACGCCGTCGGTTGTCAAGTGGGGCCGCCTCACGGCGCGGAGGACGGCCACGCGACGTATCGGGTCAAGACCGGCGGCAACCCTTTTCCGGCCGATGCCTGATGCGACAGCATGAACGGATGACCTCCGACCCTCCACCCGCCGGCCCACCACCGAGCGGCCGCGACGTCATCGCGCAATTCCTCCCCCAATCGGCGTTCGTCGCCAAGCTGGGCATCGTCGCCGACCAACTCGAAGAGCACGAGGTCAGGCTGCGTCTGCCATGGGACCCGTCCAACGTCACCCTCGGCGACATGGTCCATGGAGGCGCTATCGCCACACTCGCCGATGTGACCGTCATGGCGGCGGCGTGGTGCGGGGCCGAGGCGCCACCGGAACTGCGGGGCGTAACCGTGTCGATGACGTTGGACTTCATGGCCCCCGCCCGGGCCACCGACGTGATCGGCGTCGGCCGGGTGCTGCGGCGCGGCCGGTCGCTGGTCAACTGCGAGGCCGAGATCGTCGACGCGCAGGGCCAGCTTTTAGCGAAGGCCCTCGCCACCTACAAGGTCGGCTAGAGCGTCGCCGAACGTGCACTCAGGGCGAAGATATGGCCAATTTGTCGCCCTAACATCACGCTCGGCGAAGGGGTCGGCTAGAGCGCAAGGTCGGCTAGAGCGTCACTTCCTCGAGATTGCCCGTGGCGACGTCGAAGACGAACCCGCGAAGCGAGACATGTTTGGTCACGAACGGGCTGTTTTCGATGCGGCGCAGCGACTGCCGGACGTCCTCGCCCACGTCGGGGAAGGCCTCGGCGGCCCACGGCGGCTTGACGCCGGTCTCCTCCTGAATGGCGCGCTTGAAGTCGTCGTCGGTGAAGGTGAGCATCCCGCAGTCGGTGTGGTGGATCAGGATGATCTCGCGGGTCCCCAGCAACCGCTGGCTGATCGCGAGCGAGCGGATGACGTCGTCGGTGGCGACTCCGCCGGCGTTGCGGATGACGTGCGCCTCGCCCTCGTTGAGGCCGAGGAGGCGGTAGACGTCGAGCCGGGCGTCCATACACGCGACCACCGCGACGTGTTTGCTCGGCGGCATCGGCAGCGGGCCCTGGAAGCCGCTCGCGTATTGGGCGTTGTTGGCCAGGTAGTCATCGGTAACCGTCACGCGCGCCTCCTCGGGATATCGCGGCCTGAAATTAGCAACGAACCACCCGTAATTCACTCATGAGAATCAGCCGGATCACAAGGACGGGCCCGGCTCGTTAACCTGTCCCAATGCGAGGCGGGCGGTGCGGTCGGGGATGATCCGCTTCTTGGCGCGCCGATTGCTCAACTACGTCGTGCTGCTGGCGCTGGCGTCCTTTCTGACGTTCTGCCTGACGTCGGTGGCGTTCCGGCCACTGGACAGCTTGTTGCAGCGCAGTCCGCGTCCCCCACAGTCGGTGATCGACGCGAAAGCTCATGCGCTCAACTTGGACAAGCCAATACCGATCCGCTACGCGCAGTGGGCGTCGCACGCCGTTCGCGGCGACTTCGGAAAGACCATCACCGGACAGCCCGTCGGCGCGACACTCTGGCGCCGCGTCGGGGTCACCCTGCGGCTCCTGGTCGTCGGGTCGCTGGCCGGCACGGTCCTGGGCATCGTGGCCGGCGCCTGGGGAGCCATCCGCCAGTACCGACTCAGTGACCGCCTCGTCACCATGGTGGCGCTGCTGGTCCTGAGCACCCCGACGTTCGTCATCGCCAGCCTGTTGATCCTGGGTGCGCTGCGGGTGAACTGGGCTTTGGGTGTGCACCTCTTCGATTACACCGGGGAAACCTCGCCGGGGGTGAGCGGCGGGCTCGGGCACCATTTGGTGGACCGGTTGCGGCACTTGATCCTGCCCACGCTCACCCTGACGCTGGCCGCCGCGGCCGGATACAGCCGTTATCAGCGCAACGCGATGCTCGACGTTCTGGGCCAGGATTTCATTCGCACCGCGCGCGCCAAAGGGCTCACCCGACGCCGCGCCTTGGTCAAGCACGGGTTGCGCACGGCGCTCATACCGTTGGCCACCCTGTTCGCCTACGGGGTGGCCGGGCTGGTCACCGGTGCGGTGTTCGTGGAAAAGATCTTCGGCTGGCACGGCATGGGTGAATGGCTGGTACAGGGCATCGCCACGCAGGACACCTACATCATCGCGGCGATCACGCTGTTCTCGGGCACGGTGGTGCTGCTGGCTGGCCTACTCTCCGACGTCTTCTACGCCGCTCTTGATCCGAGGGTGCGGGTGTCATGACGACCGAACCCAAAGTGGAAGGCGCTCAGGGCCTCTCGGCGCCCAAGGCATCGGAGTTCACCTCGCGCCGGACACTCGTGCTACGCAGGTTCCTGCGCAACCGATTGGCGGTCGTGTCGCTCACGCTGCTGGTGCTGCTGTTCGTCGGCTGCTACACGCTGCCTGCGGTGCTGCCGTATTCCTATGACGACCTCGACTTCGACGCGCTGCTGCAACCCCCGAACAGCCGGCACTGGTTGGGCACCAACGCGCTGGGGCAGGACTTGCTGGCGCAGATCCTGCGGGGCATGCAGAAGTCGATGCTGATCGGCGTCTGTGTGGCGGTCATCTCGACCGGCATCGCCGCCACGGTCGGTTCGATCGCCGGCTATTTCGGCGGCTGGCGCGACCGGGCGCTGATGTGGCTGGTCGACCTGCTGCTGGTGGTGCCCAGCTTCATCCTCATCGCCATCGTCACACCGCGAACCAAGAGCTCGGCCAACATCCTGATGCTCGTCTTGCTGCTGGCCGGATTCGGCTGGATGATCAGCTCGCGCATGGTGCGCGGCATGACCATGAGTCTGCGTGAACGCGAATTCATCAGGGCCGCACGGTACATGGGTGTTTCCAGCCGTCGTATCATCCTCGGCCACGTGGTACCGAATGTGGCCTCGATCTTGATCATCGACGCCGCCCTCAACGTCGCCTCGGCCATCCTGGCCGAAACCGGGCTCAGCTTTCTCGGTTTCGGCATTCAGCCGCCCGACGTGTCGCTGGGCACGTTGATCGCCAATGGCACCCAGTCCGCGACCACCTTCCCGTGGGTGTTCCTGTTCCCGGCGGGCGTGCTGGTGTTGATCCTGGTGTGCGCCAACGTGACCGGCGACGGCCTGCGCGACGCCCTGGACCCGGGCAGCGGCATGCTGCGAGGTGGCGCCCGGTGAGCGCGCTGCTGGAGGTGACCGACCTGGCCGTCACCTTTCCGACCGACGGCGAACCGGTTACCGCGGTGCGCGGCATCAGTTACAGCATCGCCCCGGGCGAGGTTGTGGCCATGGTCGGCGAATCGGGCTCGGGCAAATCGGTTTCGGCGATGGCGGTGGTGGGCCTGCTGCCGGAGTACGCGCGGGTGCGCGGCTCGGTGCGGTTGCACGACACCGAGTTGCTGGGCCTCGGGGACGATGCGATGTCACGGTTCCGCGGCAAGACGGTCGGGATGGTGTTCCAGGACCCGATGTCGGCGCTGACACCCGTCTACACCGTCGGCGACCAGATCGCCGAGGCGATCGAAATTCACCAGCCGCACGTGGGCAAGAACGCCGCCCGCCGGCGCGCGGTGGAACTGCTCGAGCTAGTGGGCATCGCGCAGCCGGAACGGCGCACCCGGGCGTTTCCGCACGAGCTGTCCGGGGGCGAACGGCAGCGGGTGGTCATCGCGATCGCGATCGCCAACGACCCGGATCTGCTGATCTGCGACGAACCCACCACCGCCCTGGACGTCACCGTGCAGGCGCAGATCCTCGAGGTGCTCAAGACGGCGCGCGACGTCACCGGCGCGGGGGTGCTGATCATCACCCACGACCTGGGCGTGGTCGCCGAGTTCGCCGACCGGGCACTGGTGATGTACGCCGGCCGGGTCGTCGAATCCGCCGGGGTGCACGACCTTTACCGCGATCGCCAAATGCCCTACACCGTCGGGCTGTTGGGCTCCGTTCCGCGGCTGGACGCCGCCCAGGGCACTCGGCTGGTCCCCATCCCGGGCGCGCCCCCGTCGTTGGTGGGGCTGGAGCCCGGCTGCCCCTTCGCGCCGCGCTGCCCTCTGGCCATCGACGAATGCCGAGCGGACGAACCGGAGTTGCTCCCGGTCGGGGTGGATCACCGCGCGGCGTGCATCCGCACCGACCGGGTGGACGGGCGCAGCGCCGCGGACATCTATGGGGTCAACACGGAGGCCCCCCGAACCGAATCCGGCGACTCGTCGGTCGTCGTACGCGTGCGCGATCTGGTCAAGACGTACCGGCTGACGAGGGGCGTGGTGTTACGCCGCACCGTCGGGGAGGTCCGCGCGGTCGACGGCGTAAGTTTCGAGCTGCGCCGGGGCCGCACGCTAGGCATCGTCGGCGAGTCCGGCTCGGGCAAGTCCACCACCCTGCACGAAATCCTGGAACTCGTTGCGCCGCAATCGGGCTCGATCGAAGTGCTCGGTACCGATGTCGCGACCCTGAGCGCCTCTCACCGGCGATCGTTGCGACGCGACATTCAGGTGGTGTTCCAGGACCCGGTGGCCGCGCTGGACCCCCGCCTGCCGGTGTTCGACCTGATCGCCGAACCGTTGCTGGCCAACGGCTTCGACAAAGATCACACCAACGCGCGCGTCGCAGAGCTGCTCGACATCGTGGGGTTGCGCCGGGCCGACGCAGCCCGCTATCCGGCCGAGTTCTCCGGTGGGCAGAAGCAGCGCATCGGCATCGCCCGGGCGCTGGCATTGCAACCGAAGATCCTGGCGCTCGACGAGCCGGTGTCCGCCCTCGACGTCTCCATTCAGGCCGGCATCATCAACCTGCTGCTCGACCTGCAGGAGCGGTTCGGCCTGTCGTATCTGTTCGTTTCCCATGACCTTTCGGTGGTCAAACACCTCGCTCACCAGGTGGTGGTGATGTATGCCGGCGCGATCGTGGAGCAGGGGGACAGCCGGCAGGTGTTCGGCAATCCGCAGCACGATTACACCCGGCGGCTCTTGGGCGCCGTACCACAACCGGATCCGGGCAAACGTGTCTAGGCGGGTCGCGACGGCGCTTGTCGTTGTGGCGCTTGCGGTCTCCGGATGCTCCCCGGCCATCAACGTCATGCCGGAAACCGGGCGCAACGCCGCCGAGATCGGCACAACCAGCGATATCAATCCCCAGGATCCCGCCACCCTGCGGGACGGCGGCAGCCTGCGGCTCGCGCTCAGCGACTTCCCGCCCAACTTCAACATCCTGCACATCGACGGCAATTCGGCCGAAGTGGCCGCCATGATGAAGGCCACGTTGCCACGGGCATTCATCATCGGCGCCGACGGCTCGACCACCGTCGACACCGACTACTTCACCAGCGTCGAACTCACCGGCACCGCACCGCAGGTGGTGACCTACACGATCAACCCGAAGGCGGTTTGGTCCGACGGTACCCCGATCACGTGGGAAGACATCGCCAGCCAGATCCATGCGCTGAGCGGAGCGGACAAGACGTTCGAGATCGCAGGACCCAGCGGTGCCGACCGGGTCGCGTCGGTCACCCGGGGTGTCGACGACCGGCAGGCCGTCATGACCTTCGCCAAACCGTACGCCGAGTGGCGCGGCATGTTCGCCGGCAACGGGATGCTGCTTCCCAAGAGCGTCACCGCCACGCCGGAGGCGTTCAACAAGGGCCAACTCGATGGGCCCGGCCCGTCGGCCGGCCCCTTCATCGTCACGTCGCTGGACCGGACCACCCAACGAATCGTGCTGTCCCGCAACCCAAAATGGTGGGGCGCCCGTCCGCGCCTGGACAACATCACCTACCTGGTGCTGGATGACGCCGCGCGGCTGCCCGCATTGCAGAACAACACCATCGACGCGTCGGGCGTCGGTACGGTCGACCAGCTGACCATCGCGCAGCGCACAAAGGGAATCTCGATCCGGCGCGCCCCCGCACCCGCGTGGTCTCACTTCACGTTCAACGGTGCGCCCGGGTCGATCCTGGCCGACAAGCCGCTGCGCCTCGCGGTCGCCAAGGGCATCGACCGGCGCACCATCGCCAAGGTCGTCCAATACGGCCTCACCAGTGATCCGGTGGCGTTGGGCAACCACATCTATGTCGCCGGGCAGAAGGGTTATCAGGACAACAGCGCGGTCGTCCCCTACGACCCGGACGAGGCCAGGCGGGAGCTCGACGCGCTGGGCTGGAAGCTCAACGGCCAGTTCCGCGAGAAAGACGGCCGCCCACTGGTCATCCGCGATCTGTTCTATGACGCCCAGGGCAGCCGGCAGTTCGCCCAGATCGCCCAGCACAGCCTCGCCCAGATCGGCGTCAAGCTCGACCTGGTGTCCAGGTCCGGCAGCGGATTCTTCACCAACTACATCAACGTCGGTGATTTCGACATCGCCCAATTCGGTTGGCTCGGCGACGCTTTCCCGCTCTCGGCGCTGACCCAGATCTACCTATCGGGTGGGGAAAGCAACTTCGGCAAGATCGGCAGCCCGCAGATCGACTCGGCGATCGAACGGACCCTCGAAGAACTCGACCCCGGCAAGGCGCGCGCGCTGGCCAACGATCTCGACAAGCTCATCTGGGCCGAGGGGTTCAGCCTGCCGCTGACGCAATCGCCGGGCGACGTCGCGGTCCGCAGCACGCTGGCGAATTTCGGCGCCGCCGGGCTCGGCGACCTGCGCTACACCGCCATCGGGTTCATGCGCGGCTGACCCGGCGCAGCGGCGCCGGGATCGGCAGGATGCCCTCCACCGCGGCGGCCACGCCGATCGCCTTCCACAGCAGGCGCAGCTCGGGGCGCGGCGGAAGCGCGTCGAGCGCCGCGGCTTTCGCGGCAAGGCCGTCGAATTCGCCCCGCGACACCGCCTGGGCGATGGCGATCGCGGCGGGCTCGCGGAAGTCCAGCGCGCTGTGCGCCATGGTGGGCAGCTTCAACAGCACCGCGCGAGGCAGCAGTGCGGCCACGCGCTCGGCGACCGCCGGCGGGGTAATGAGATCGCGGCCGCCGGAAACCACCGCGGTGGGCCAGCCGAAATGCGGCATCTCGGCCACCAGGTCATAGGGCTCGTCCTCGAAAGTCGCCGTCTGCGTGCGGGCCTCGCGTTCCGCCACGGCCGGGTCCAGCGGAAGCCCGTCGGGTTCGGCCGCGTAGTCGAGTTCGCGGAACGCGATCCGGCTCACCAGGTCTTCCTCATAGCGATACGGCAGGTTGCTCAGGGTGGTGAACCGGGACATCGCCCACCACAACAGCTTTCGGCCATCCAGCAGCAGGTCGAGTTCGCGCTCGAGCAGGTCGGCCCCGCCGTAACCGTAGATCGTCGCCACCACCTGGGTGGCCGCCGCGGTCATCACCCCGGCGTCGACGAGCTTGCGCATTTTGGGCGCCAGCGCGGCGGTTTCGGGACTATCGCCCCTGAGCAGGAGCCGGCGGATCGCGCGGCGCACGATCACGATGTCATGCCGCGACAGCAGCGGAGAGTCGAGGATCATCGCCCGCACCCGGCCGGGATGGCGCACACCGAACCCGGAGGCGATGTAGGTGCCGTACGACGCGCCGTAGATGACGGCCGAGTCGACGTGGGCGTCGTCGAGCACGGCGGCGATGTCGTCGACGACCTGGTTCACGGTGATGGCTTCGGGGGGCAGGTCCGCGCCCGAGTCGTCGTGGCGCGACATACCCACCCCGCGGTGTTCGATCATGATGACGTCCAGGCCGGCCGCGGCCGCACGGCGCCGCAGGCCCTTGTACATCTGCACCGACGCCACGCCGGGACCGCCCGGGATGATGACCAGCGGGTGCGCTGATTTACGGCCGGTACGCACGTAGTACAGATCGAACTCTTCGCCGGATTCCGGCGAGATCGGCCGACGCACGGGCCGCACACCGGGTAACGCCGCAAGCTTCTCCTGCATCCGGCGCCGCTTCGCATTCATCGTCATCGGTGTCGGCCCGCCATGATCCCATTCTGCCGGGATGGCCGGCGGCCACCGCCGCGCCGGTCCACAGGCGGGGTTCGACGCAGCTCAGCGGGTTGGCGCTAGGCGCTGAGATCGATGCGGTGCGCGCCCTTGACGCCGTCGTACCGGTCGGGACTGCAGGTGAGGACGATCACCTGACCGTGCGTGCCCACCGTGTCGAACACCTCCCCCATCTTCGCCAGCCGATCGGGGTCGGTGAACCCCAGCGCGTCGTCGACCACCACCGGGACGGCGTCCTCCTTGGCGACCAGGGCGGCGCCGGCCAGCCGCGCCAGGATGCCGAGCTGCTCCTTGGCCCCGCCCGAGAGGGATTCGTAGGGCACCGTGACGCCGTCGAGCGTGCGGCTGCGGATGCACAGGTCGCTGTCGATGTCGACCTCGAACGTGGGCCCGAACACCGGCCGGCCAAGCCGTTCCAGTTCCGCGCGGTAGGGCTCGACGTACCGCTGCCGCGTGGTGTCGCGATGGCGGGTCATCACCGAGCGCAACAGCCGCGCCGCGCGGGCCCGGCTGCCGACCCGGATGTGCTCGCTGGCGGCGTGCTCGCGTTCGGTTTCCGCGGCATCGAGCTTGCCCTGGCGTCCCTCACTGCCGAACACAGAGAGTTCGATGGTGATCTCGCGCAATGCGCGCGCAGCCTCTTCGTAGCGTTCGCGCAATTCCTCGGCTTCCTTTGTAGCAGAGGCCAATTCGCTGCGCACCGCGTCCGGATTCGCCGCTGCGAGCCCGTCGGCGAGCTCGGCGTGGCGACGTTCGGCGGCCCGCGCCGCTTGCAGCGCCGCGTCCGCCGAGGCCGCGAGCTCGTCATCGCCCGCCGACGCCCGCTCCCGGGCCAGCCGGTCGGTGGCGGCACCGAGCTCGCCGAGTTGCGTCTGCAACGTGTTGTGGAGAACCGTTGCCCGGGTAGCCAACTCGGTGAGCCGGGCGGCTTCGGCGGTGGCGGTCCGACGGCGGTCGTCGCACTCCGCCATCGCGGCCAGGTGAGCCTTCTCGACTGCATCGAGTTCGTCGCGGGCCGCACCGACGTCCGCCGGGGGGAGGCCGGCCTCGGCCGGCTGCGCGGCACGCAGCTCTGCGAGTCGCGCGCGCAGTTGGTCGATCTCCTGGTCACCGCACAGGCCGGCCAGGGTTGCGCTCAGCTGGTCGCGACTGCCCTGCAGTTCGCGGCGATGCTGGTCGGCAGATCGAGCGGCGGCTAGGTCGGCTACCCGAGCAGCGGATAACGCCGCGGCCAATTCCTCCTGTGCCGCAGTATGTTTCGCTTGGACGTCGAGCGCCGTTGCGCCCGGACTGACCCGCACGGTCAGTACGCCTGGGACCTGGACCGAGGTGGGTCCGGTAGTCGTGATGGACCAGGTTTGGCCCTTGGACAACGAGACTCGTTGGTCGCCGATACAGAGTTCGATGTCGGCGGCGGCGGTGAACTCGACCGCGGCTGACGTCGACGCCAACTGGTCGCCAATGCGATCCGCCGCGGCGGCGGCGTTCTCGATTCGCCGCAACAGCTGCTCGGTGATGGCGATCTCGCTGAGTGCCGCGCACAGTTGATCGCGGTCCCGCTGGATGGCCTCGATCTTGGCCACTCGGGCGCTCAACCGGTCGGCTTCTTCGCGTTCGGCTTGCTGAGCGACGGCGCGCCGGGCGGATTCGACGCGGAGTTGCAGGTCAGCGAGGGCCGCGGCGGCCTCCTGAGTCGCGGCGTCGGCGGCATCGGCCTCGGCGCGCGCCGCGTCGCGCGCGTCAGTGGCGGCCTGCGCTTCCGCCTCGGCGGTAGCGACGACGGTTGTGCGGGTGGTGATTTCGGCAAGCAGTTGCAGGCGTGAGTGGTGGGCGGTTGTCGCGGCGGCGCTCGTCGCAGCTGCGGCGGCGGCGATCAATTCGGCCTCGCGCGCCTGGCCGGTGAGTTCGTCGATCTTTTCCGCGGCCTCCTGAGCGGCGGCGAGCCGGGGGCGGGCAGCGATGCGCTGCTGTGACAAATCCGCGACCCGTTCGGTCAGGACGGCGTGCCGGCACACCCGCTCGTCGACCTCGGCGACCGCCGCCGCGTACTCAGCGACCGCGGCTTCTGCGTCGGCTAGTCGCGTGATCGCCGCGGCCCATTCGCCCGTCGGACGCCCGGTGGCGGTGAAATAACGTCCGTATTCGGCGTCGATTCGCTCGATGAGCAACGGCTCTGCGCCCGACAGCGCCCCGGTGTCACCGGCCGCCACATCCAGCGCGCGCGAGAGCGCGTCGCAGCCCGACAGATCCACCGCGGCGGTCGAGGCGGACTGCAGCACCCGCTGGGCATGCCAGAGATCGCTGTCCACCGTCTCGGCCAGCATCGCGCGGACGCGTTCATGCGCCTCGTCGCCGGTGAGCTGCTCGCGGTGCGGGGCCTGAATCGTCAGTTCGGTTTCACATTTCTTGTGGAACCGCTTCCGATAGATGAATCGATAAGGGCCACAGCTTAATTCGGCGCTCACCTCGGAGCCGACATCACTGTTGGTAGGTTTGACCTGCTTGACTTCCTTCTTCGTCGAGCGGTCCCTGGACTCCAGCAGTAAGTCCAGGGCTTCGACCATCGATGACTTGCCGATCTCGTTGGCACCGCACACCACGACGACGCCATGGTCGGGAAACTCGATCTCCCGGTGCGTGATGCCGCGGTAATTCGTCAGGGTCAGGCGGTGCAACTTCATGCCGCGCCCTTATCGGTGAGGCGTAGTAACAGCGCCAGCGCGCCTTGCGCGTCGACGGCGGTCTCGGAGTCGCCCTCGCGCGCGGTCGCCACCAACTCGTCGACCGCCGCGGCGGCGAATCCCCCGATACCGAGATCGCTGAATTCGCCGTCGGCCGGGATCACCGCCAGGTCGGTGCGGCGTTCCCACAGGCCGAGCCAGGCATACAACCGCGCGTACTTGTCCAGGCAGGCGTCCAGCGCGGCGCGATCGGTGACCGTCAGCGACCCGGTGAGCGCCAACCGCACCACGGTGCGGTCCTTTTCGGTTATCAAGTCCAAGTTGACGTCGAGGTCGGCGATGTCGCGGCGAGTGTCGACCTGTCGGTGCATGGTGACGAACCGCCAGCGGCCGACGTGTCGGGATTCGACCGTGACGGCGCGGCGCGGATCGGCTTCGTCGATCTCGACGATGAGGACGTGGCCTGGGTCCGATTCCACGTCGTCGAAGTTGGTGACTTCGGGCGCACCGGAGTACCAGACCCGGCCGCTGTTGCCGACGTGCGTGCGGGAATGCTTGTCCCCCAGCGCGACATAGTGCACCGTGCCGGTCGCCAGCGCGTCGTCGAGCGCGGCGAGCCGGATCAGGGAGGGTTTGTCGCGATCAGGGTCCAGAACGTCGACCCCGCCGTGGGCGACCAGGATCCGGGTGACCGGTTCCGGCGTCAGGTCCTCGAGGACTTCGCCGACCAGGTCGGTCGTCGGGGCTTTGGACCGCCAAGGCGCGGCGACGATCTCCAGCCCGGGCCGCAACTCGTGTACGCCGGCCCGGTCGAGCACCACCACGTTGTCGGGACATTCGGCGGTGAACAGCGCGCTGGTGTAGACCGAGGATGCGTCCAGCGGATCGTGGTTGCCCGGCAGCAGGTAGACGGGAATCCCGATGGCGCGCATGGCTTCCAGGGACTGGCCGACAACCTGCGGGGGAAGCTGGTTGTGTTCGAAGACATCACCGGACACCACGACGAACTCGGCACCCACCTCCGCCGCCAGCGCCCCCAAACCGGCCACCGCATCCCGCCTCGCCGCGGAGTATCGCGGCTGGGCGTCACCGGCGAGGAAATGCCGGGTCATGCCGAGCTGCCAATCGGCGGTGTGCAGGAATCGCATGGCGGTGACCCCCTTTCGAACTGCGTGGTTACCAGGGCATTGCGAGCTTAAGTCCGCGCACCGACAAGACGCGGGACCTCGCCCGGCAGGTCTCCGAGCGGGTACTTTGCGGCTTTTTTTCGGACCGCTCCCCCGATGCGGACACGAACGGCATCAGCGGATGCGAAACCTTTTCCGCGAGTGTGCATCTATGGCGATTTCTGGGGCCTTTTTGTCGGTGGGGGTGGCTAGTTTGGGGGTATGGGTCCAAGTAGGCATGACGACGCGGTCGAGGTTTTCGACGCGCTAGATGCCGACTTGGACCGGGCCTGTGAGCTGTCGTTCGACACGTCGAACACCCAGCAGTGTCTGGACTTTTTGGAGCGTTGCGAGCGCCTCCGCCGGCAGCTACAGGCGGTGGAGCATCCGCTGATCAACAACCTGGCCCACCAAGCCACCCCCGAAGAACTCGGTGGAACGCTGCCGCATGCGATCGCCGAGGCCGCGTTGATCGGCCGCGCGGAGGCGTCCCGGCGCGTGCGGGAAGCCACGACCTGGGTCCGCGGCACGGGCTGACCGGCGAACCGCTGGCGCCGCTGCTGCCCGCGACCGCCGCCGCCCAACGTGCGGGCACACTGGGCACTCCTGCGTGACGGCGACGATGACGACGACGCGGCATAGGGGTTAGCGTGGCTCCCGTGAAAGGCCAGCGCACGTTGCTGTTGATGCGTCACGCGAAATCCGACTACCCGGCGGGGGTCACGGATCACGACCGGCCGCTGGCCTCCCGCGGCATCAAGCAGGCCGGACTCGCCGGTGATTGGCTGCGCGCCAACGCGCCCGCCATCGACGCCGTCCTGTGCTCCACCGCGACTCGTGCCCGGGAGACGCTGGCCAACACGCGCATCGATGCCCCGGTGCGCTATAGCGAGCGGCTCTACGGCGCCGCGCCCGGCACCATGATCGAGGAGATCAACGCCGTCGCCGACGACGTCAAGACGCTGCTGGTCGTCGGACATGAGCCGACGATGTCCGCCGTGGCCCTCGGCCTGGCCGGCAGTGGCACCGATACCACTGCGGCCGAGGGAATTTCGGCCAAGTTCCCGACGTCGGCGATCGCGGTGCTCGCCGTGCCGTCCGGATGGGAAGACCTCGAACTCGGCCGCGCGGCACTGATCGGCTTCGAGGTGCCGCGCTGATTGATTGCGCGGCTTCTCCTCGCCCCGCTGCGCGGGCCGCATCGTCGCCGCGCTGATTGATTGCGCGGCTTCTCCTCGCCCCGCTGCGCGGGCCGCATCGTCGCCGCGCTGAACTACGAGTTCGTGGCCAGCGTCAGCTCCATCAGCTTGAGGGCCTGACCGCAGGCGTCGATGCCAGGCGCCTGGGGGTTGACCCACCACCCGACCACGCCGGCCGCGTCGCTGGCTACTCCGCATGCGCCGTTCGGGTCATCCGGGCGCATCACGATCGAATCGATCCCGGCGATATTGCGCGTCTCGACCTTGTACTTCAGGAAGTCGGCGACCTTGCGTTCATTGCCCAGGCTGCCCTGCTCGAACCAGAACCGGGTGATGTCGATCAGCCCGGCGGGGTTGGCCGCCTGCCACCGGCAGATGGCGCCGACGAACGTGCTCTGGATGTCGAGTGGGTCGGCACCCACGGTCTTGGCCAGGATGTCGCTGGTGAGCACCTCACACTCTTTGAGCAGGTTCGGATACTGCTGCTGGGAGTTGTTGTTGCGCGTGGGGCCGCCCGCCTTCACGGCGTTGCCGGCGACGGACCTCGAACAGCCGGTCAACACCAGTAACGCCGCGATCAAGACGGCTACCACGACGCGCACGCTACTTCTGGTCATTTGGAGTTCGCAATCGACTGGCGCGCCAATTCTTTGGCTATGTCGCATGGCGGCGGGAACGGCTTTTGGCTGAAGCTGATCGACCACTCGATGAAGTCGTCCTGAAATTGGATGCCCACCTCGCATAGCGAGTCACCGAGGTTCGGCTCGTTTCCTATCGCGATGAAGCCGCCATGTCCGTTGATGTTGATGTCATCGACGCTGGCGCGCGAGAGTTCCTCGGTCTTGCGCTCACGCCCGATCGGGCTGCCGCGATACCAGGAGAAGGAGAAGTGCGGACCGAGGATGCCGCCTCCGGCCAGCCACTGGCAGCCGACGGAGTTTCGGGCGGTGTTGATCAGCCCGGTTACCTTGGTCAGCTCGGCCACCGTCTGATCGCTGATGCCGCCGCACTGGGGGAACATCGGCCCGTGGTGTCCCTCCGAATTCCCCGGCGCCGTCGACGACGTCGCCCCCGGTTTGTTGCCCCCCGAATCGGAGCACGCCGCGACCGCGGGGACCAGGAACGCCAAGGCTAACGCCGCACCGGCCAGCGCCCTCGAGTTACGCCGCACCGCTACCCTGCTTTTGCTCAGCCTGCTGCCGGTCCACACGATGCACTGTAGCGGCAGCTCAGCGGGTCAACCACCGACGCGCCTGAGCAGGCGTTTCAGGCGCCCCCACGCGGGTTGGGCCATCCGGCGGCTGCTGCCCACCGCGGGACGCGCCGTATGCGACCCTTACGAAATGCTCCTGGCACTGCTGCGCCAGTACATCCAGCCGTACCGGCGGCTGGTCGCAGTGCTGATGGCGCTCCAGCTGACCAGCACGCTGGCTTCGCTGTACCTGCCGACGGTCAACGCCGCGATCATCGACGAGGGCGTCGCCAAGGGCGACACGGCCACCATCGTCAGGCTCGGCATGGTGATGCTCTCGGTCACGGGGTTGCAGGCGTTGTGCGCGGTCGCTGCGGTGTACTTCGGCTCGCGAACGGGGATGGGCTTTGGCCGCGACCTGCGTGCCGCGATGTTCGACCACATCACCACCTTCTCCGAGCATGAGACCGCCCGCTTCGGGGCGCCCACGCTGTTGACGCGCAGCACCAACGACGTCCGCCAGATCCAGTACCTGGTTCAGATATCGAGCACCGTGCTGGTCAGCGCGCCCATCATGTGCATCGGCGGAATCTTCATGGCCATCCACCAGGAGGCGGCGCTGACCTGGCTGCTGCTGGTCAGCGTTCCCATCATGGCCGTGGCCAATTACTGGGTGATGTCGCACATGCTGCCCCTGTTCCGCAGGATGCAAGGCCTGATCGACGGCATCAATCGGGTGATGCGCGACCAGCTTTCCGGCGTCCGGGTGGTGCGGGCGTTCGCCCGCGAACCCTACGAGCGCGACCGATTCGCCCGCGCCAACGCCGCCCTGTCGAACACCGCGCTGACCGCCGGCAATTGGCAGGCGGTGATGCTGCCGGTGACGACGCTGACCGTCAACGTTTCCAGCGTCGCGCTGATCTGGTTCGGTGGGTTGCGCATCGATCGTGGCCAAATGCAGGTCGGCTCGCTGACCGCCTTTCTGGCCTACTTCACCCAGATCCTCATGGCGGTGTTGATGGCGACCATGACGCTGGTGGTGCTGCCGCGAGCGTCCGTGTGCGCCGAACGGATCACCGAGGTGCTCGCCACCCAGGCCGCGGTCACCGACCCGCCGCGGCCGGTGTTTCCCGGCGGCGGGATCACCGGGGTGGTGCACGTGGCGGGTGCGACGTTCACCTATCCGGGCGCCGACCGCCCGGTGCTGCAGGACATTTCGTTGACGGCACGGCCCGGCACGAGCACGGCGATCGTCGGTAGCACCGGTTCGGGCAAGTCGACGCTGGTGTCGCTGATCTGCCGGCTCTACGACGTGACCGGCGGCGCCGTCCTGGTCGACGGTGTCGATGTCCGGGATTACCACACCGAGCGGCTCTGGTCCGCGATCGGACTGGTTCCCCAACGCGGCTATCTGTTCTCCGGGACCGTGGCCGACAACCTGCGTTACGGCAAGGCGGACGCGACCGACGACGAGATGTGGGAAGCGTTGCGGGTGGCCGACGCCGAAGGATTCGTCCGCGCACACGATGACGGGCTGCGAATGCGGGTGGCGCAGGGCGGAATCAACTTCTCCGGCGGTCAGCGGCAGCGACTGGCAATCGCGCGGGCGGTGATCCGCCGCCCGACCATCTATCTCTTCGACGACTCGTTCGGGGCTCTCGACGTGCACACCGACGCCCGGGTGCGGGCGTCGCTCACGCAGATAGCGGTCGCGGCCACCGTCATCGTTGTCACCCAACGGGTTTCGACCGCGGCCCAGGCCGACCAGGTGATCGTCATCGACGGCGGGAAGCTGGTGGGCACCGGCACGCACGAATCGCTGCTCACCGACTGCGCCACCTACGCGGAGTTCGCCGACTCGCAGTCGGTGACCGCCTTGCGATCGGGTCGGGTTGGGGGTGCGCCATGACCGTGGCGGCCACCCGAGGCTTGACCCCGGCCCCGGCCGGGCGGTCGCGCAACTTCTGGGGTTCGGCCGCCCGGCTGGTGAAACGGCTTGCGCCGCAACGCCGGCTGAGCATCGCGGTGATCAGCCTGGGCGTCACGGGGACGGCGATCGGGGTCGTCGTCCCGCGAATCCTCGGGCACGCCACCGATCTGCTGTTCAACGGCGTGCTCGGCCGACAGCTCCCCGCGGGCATCACCAAGGCGCAGGCCGTCGCGGCGGCCCGGGCCCGGGGCGAGGGCACCTTCGCCGACCTGCTGTCGGGGATGAATCTGGTGCCGGGCAAGGGCGTGGACTTCGGCGCGGTGGCCCGGACCTTGGCCCTGGCGCTGGGGCTGTATCTGATTTCGGCCCTGCTGATTTGGGCGCAGGCGCGGCTGCTCAACGTCACCGTGCAACGCACCATGGTCGCGCTGCGTTCCGATGTCGAGGACAAGATCCACCGGCTGCCGCTGTCGTACTTCGACGGGCGCCAACGCGGCGAACTGTTGAGCCGGGTCACGAACGATATCGACAACGTGCAGTCGTCGCTGTCGATGACCATCAGCCAGCTTGTGACGTCGATCCTGACGGTGGTGGCGGTACTGGCGATGATGGTGTCCATCTCGCCGCTGTTGGCCCTGATCGCGGTGGCGACGGTGCCGCTGTCGTTGGTGGCGACGCGCGCGATCGCGCGGCGAGCGCAGCGGCTGTTCGTGGCGCAATGGACGAGCATCGGTCGCCTCAACGCCCACATCGAGGAGACCTATAGCGGCTTCACGGTGGTCAAGACGTTCGGCCACCAGGCCGCGGCGCGCAAGCATTTCCGCGATTGCAACGACGACGTCTATCAGGCCAGTTTCGGCGCCCAATTCTTCTCCGGCCTGGTGGCGCCGGCGACGGCGTTCATCGGCAACCTGGGCTATGTGGCCGTCGCCGTGGTGGGCGGCCTGCAGGTGGCCACCGGCCACATCACTCTCGGCGGTATCCAGGCCTTCATCCAATATGTCCGGCAGTTCAACGCCCCGCTCAGCCAGGTGGCCGGGATGTACAACACCCTGCAGTCCGGGGTGGCCAGCGCTGAGCGGGTTTTCGATCTGCTCGACGAGCCCGAGGAATCGCCGGACCCCGGGCCCGCGCTGCCGGGGCTCGACGGACGCCCGGCCGCGCGGGTGGAGTTCCAGCACGTGACCTTCGGTTACCACCCGGACACCCCGGTGATCCATGACCTGTCGATGGTCGCCGAACCGGGAACCACGGTCGCGATCGTCGGGCCGACCGGAGCCGGCAAGACCACGTTGGTGAACCTGCTCATGCGGTTCTACGACGTCGATTCCGGCCTAATCCTGGTCGACGGGATCGACATCACCACCGTCAGCAGGCAGTCGCTGCGGTCGCGGATCGGCATGGTCTTGCAGGACACCTGGCTCTTCGACGGGACGATCGCGGAGAACATCGCCTACGGGCGGCCCGAGGCCAGCGCGGACGAGGTGGTGGAGGCCGCCAAGGCGGCGTACGTCGACCGGTTTGTGCACACCCTGCCCGCCGGCTACGAGACGCGCGTCAGCGGCGGGGGCGGCAATGTCAGCGCCGGCGAGAAGCAGCTCATCACCATCGCGCGCGCATTCCTGGCCAGGCCGCGGCTACTGATCCTGGACGAGGCGACCAGTTCGGTCGACACCCGCACCGAAGCCCTCATCGCCCGGGCCATGTCCGAGCTTCGCCGGGATCGGACGAGTTTCATTATCGCGCATCGCCTTTCGACGATCCGCGACGCCGACCGCATCGTGGTGGTCGAGGAGGGCCGCATCGTTGAACAAGGCAGTCACGCCGAGCTGTTGGCCCGTCGAGGCGCCTACTACGCCATGACACGGGCGTAGCGCGAGATCCCGCGGGACGGCCTGACCGCAATCGCGTCGCGGGGAACGCATTTCACTCCCGGTGCCAAAAGTTAGTGTCATTGCGTCGGCCCCGTGGGGGTTGCAGCAGAATGGCAAGGGTAGTGACCGGAAGGACCGATAGCCGATGGTGGACAAGCGTCTCGAACTCGGCCTGCTCGGACCGCTGGAGATGAGCGTCGACGGCACGCTGGTGCCCCTGGGCACCCCCAAACAGCGGGCGGTGCTGGCCATGCTGCTGATGAACCGCAACAGTCCGGTGGGGGTGGACCGGCTCATCACGGCCCTGTGGGACGACGAGCCGCCGTCGGGGGCGCGGGCCAGCATTCATTCCTACGTGTCCAACCTGCGCAAGCTGCTCAGCGGCGCAGACATCGACCCGCGGGCGGTATTGGCCGCCGCGCCTCCCGGATACCGGCTCAACATCGCCGAAAATGATTGCGATCTGGGGCGGTTCATCGCCGAAAAAACGGCGGGCGTGCATGCCGCCGCCACGGGCCGATTCGAGGAGGCCAGCCAGCACTTGGCGGCGGCATTGGCGCAGTGGCGCGGGCCGGTGCTCGAGGACCTGCGTGAGTTCCAGTTTGTCGACACCTTCGCCACTTCCCTTGTCGAGGAGAAGATCCTGGTCCACGGCGCAAAGGCGGAGGCCGAAATCGCTTGCGGGCGTGCGTTCGCCGTGATCACGGAGCTGGAGGCGCTGACCGCGGAACATCCCTACCGCGAGCCGCTGTGGGCCCAGTTGATCACGGCCTACTACCTGACCGACCGCCAATCGGACGCGCTGGCCGCCTACCGCCGCGTCAAGACCACTCTGGCCGATGACCTGGGGATCGATCCGGGACCGACACTGCGGACGCTCAATGAGCAGGTCCTGCGCCAGGAACCGCTAGACGTGAAGCGAACCGCCAAGACCGCCGCCGTCGATACGGTCACGGTCCTCGAACAGCACACGATGGTGTCCGGCCAGCAGGCCATCGCGTATCTGCACGAGATCTCGGGACGCAGCTTTCCGCTGCGAGCGGCGGCGACCCGGATCGGGCGGCTCAGCGACAACGACATCGTCCTCGACAGCCCCAAAGTCAGCCGCCACCATGCAGTCATCGTCGACACGGGCACCAGCTTCATCATCAACGACCTCCGCTCGTCCAACGGAGTGCATGTGCAGCATGAGCGAATCCGCTCCGCCGCCACGCTGCGCGACGGTGACCACGTCCGCATCTGCGACCACGAATTCACGTTCCAGATCGCGGCGGACGGCGAGAGCTAGCCATCCGGCCGGGCTTCATCGCGCTGAGGGACGCCGGGCTAAATCGTGTGATTGTCGTGCGTCGGGCGGGGCGGGGGCTTACGGTCATGGTTGCTCGGTCCGGGGGGTTGCGGCTGACCCGTGTGCCCGGCAATTGTTGGGTGTCGATGGTGTGGTGGCTGGGTGTGAAGGATCGGCGATGAGTGATGATCAGGCCTCGCGGGCGGGGACCGAATTTGGGCCTTATCACCTAAAGCGGCTGCTGGGCCGGGGTGGGATGGGGGAGGTTTACGAGGCCGAGCACACCGTCAAGGAGTGGACGGTGGCGGTCAAACTGCTCTCGGAGACCTTCAGCAAGGACCCGGTCTTTCGGGAGCGGATGAAACGCGAAGCCCGCACCGCCGGTCGTTTGCAGGAGCCGCACGTGGTGCCCATCCACGACTACGGCGAGATCGATGGGCAGATGTTTTTGGAGATGCGCCTGATCGAGGGCACCGACCTCGACAGTGTGCTCAAACGCTTTGGCCCGCTGGCCCCGCCGCGCGCGGTGGCCATCATCACCCAGATCGCCTCGGCGCTCGATGCCGCCCACGCCGCCGGGGTGATGCACCGCGACGTCAAACCGCAGAACATCCTGGTCACCCGCGACGACTTCGCCTATCTGGTCGACTTCGGCATCGCCAGCGCCACCACCGACGAGAAGCTCACCCAGTTAGGCACCGCGGTCGGGACCTGGAAATACATGGCGCCCGAACGGTTTTCCAACGCCGAAGTCACCTACCGCGCCGACATCTACGCGCTGGCCTGCGTGCTCTACGAGTGCCTCACCGGGTCGCCGCCCTACACATCCAGCAGCGCGGGCGCACTGGTCACCGCCCACACCATGAACCCCATCCCCCAGCCCACCGTGCTGCGCCCGGGCATACCCAAGGGCTTCAACGCGGTGGTCACCCGTGGGATGGCCAAGAAACCCGAGGACCGCTACGCCAGCGCCGGCGACCTGGCCCTGGCCGCCCACGACGCACTCAGCGACCCCGACCAGGACCACGCCGCCACCATCTTGCGCCGCAGCCAAGAAGCCACCCTGCCGGGCACCGTCATGGCGCCTCCCCCGCCGCGACCGGGTCCGGCGGCCAACACCCCGCCACCGTCGCCGGGCCAGAATTCACCGACACCCACCCCGGCGCCCGGCTCGACTCCGGTTCCCGCGCAAGGCACTCCGCCGTGGCGGCCCGACAGCGGGCCCATCCCGGCCGCCGCCCAGCCCCCGGTCACGCCCCCCTATTACCAAGCCGCCAACGCCAATTGGGCCAGTGCACCACAGCAATTCAGCGGCCCACCCGCCTGGAATCAACCCCCACCGAGGCGACGCAACCCCTGGCCCATCGTCGCCGCGGCCGCCGCGCTGGTGATCGTCGTCGTGCTGGCCGCCGTGGGCATCGCGATATTCATGGGAGGCGACGACAACAACGCGCAGGGGAACCGCACATCGACGACGACGACCACCACCACCAGGACCGTCCCCACCACCACGACAACCACCCGGCCCGCCAACCCGCAGAGCAAGTTGCTGGGCATGCTGCCCGCCGGGTATCCCAGTGGCGCTTGCACACCCGCGACCCCGAAGTCCAACAGCATTTGGGTGAATGCGCTGGCCATGGTCGACTGCGACCAGAACACCAATCAGGGTGGCCCATCCCGCGCGGTCTACGGCCTGTTCGCCGATGTGAACGTGCTCAAGAAGGCGTTCGACGACGACGTCGCCGCCGTGCAGCTGATGAATTGCCCCGGAGCCGGAGCGTCACCAGATGGCTGGCACCACGACAGCACGCCGTCGGTGACCGCGGGCATGATCGCGTGCGGCACATATAAGAACCACCCCAACGTGATATGGACCAACGAGGCGAAACTCATGCTCTGTGACGTCTACGGGGATCCCCCGGCCATCGAGGACCTGCATACCTGGTGGACCAATTACGGAGGCTGAGCGGACCCAAATCCGTAGCCGCGCTGCGCCTTTGAATTACGGCTGAATGTCGGGGCCCTCGGCGCGCAGATCGTCGACCGCCGACATGGCGCTGCGCAACTTGGCCAACCATTCCTCGGCATGTTCGCCGACGAGCTTGACCGACCACGCGAGCGCGTCCGCGCGGGACCGGGCGACGCCGGCGTCGACCAATGTGTCGAGCACCTGCCGTTCCGGTTGCTTCAGGCGCGTCATCACCGGTACTGCGATGTGAGTGAAGAGGATTCGCTCCGCGCCGGTGCTGGAGCCGACCTCGACCCCCCAGGAGACCTTGCGGCCGTAGCGATCCTGCGCCTCGTCGGCGATCCGCATTCGCTCCGTACGGGTCTCCTCGCGGAACCGCGATGCGCGTCCTTCCGCGCGGGCCTCGGTCTCTTTCTCCGAGCCCTGCGGTTCGGGCAATCTTCCGATGACCGTGATTTCTTCGCGGTCGACGATGACCGTCGGGTCGCCGTCGAACCAGGTTTCGGGCAGGCGCCCGGCGAACCATTCGGCGGCGTCGCTCGCGTCGGGTTGCTGTGCCTGCTGCCAGCCGCCGGGGCGGCCGTAGCGCCGGCCGTGCGCGTGGTGAGATTTCATAATTACATGATTANATCGTTACGCCAATCACGGAATGACGTTCACCGCCGGCGAACGCAACCCCAGCGCCGGGCCGCGCGTTCGAGTGCGGAAAACCGTTGATATGGGCAGTTCAAAGTTGTATTTTTGGGAGCGAAGCAGGCCCGGAAACGACCAATTCTCAAGCGCCGGATGTCAGGGTAGAAAACCGGCCGCGTAGGACCCGCGCATGACGGAGCCCAACGCCCCCTAGAGTCGTCCGGGCCTGCCCATGTCCGCAGGATTTTCCAGTCAGTCGCCGCCAGAACCGTCCCCGCGGCGGATCCGGAAGAGCTTGACCTCGTTCTTGATGCCCTTGAGGCGGCGGGCACCGGCGAACGACCCATCGAACGTGCCGGTGTCGCCGATCGCCTCCCAGACCGAGTCCGCCGCCAGCACTGTGCCGGGGCGCGCCACACTCGTGACCCGGCTCGCGACGTTGACCGGGCTGCCGAACCAGTCGCCGGCCCGGCTCACCGCCATGCCGGAGGCCACCCCCGCCCGCAGCCGGGGAAAGTCGGCGTCGGTGTCGATGGTGTCCACGAGCTTCACCACGACGTCGAGCATCGGCAGCGGGTCGGGGCAGACGAACATGACCGCGTCGCCGATCGTCTTGATGAATCGCACGGGCGGGACGGTGATGTCTCGGGCCAGGACCGCCAGCCGGTTGGCCAGGTGACCCAGCTCCTCCGCCGACACCGCTTCGCCGATCCGGGTGAAGCCGACGAGGTCGGCGAAGGCCACCGTGATCTGACGCGCTCCCGGCAGCGGCTGGCCGGCGGCACGCTCGGCGGCATTGACCGCTTCGGTCTCCATCATGTGGCGCAGCTGCATGAACATCATGTGCTGCAGCAGCGGGCCGAGTTCGGGCGCGATCTGGCTGACCAATGCCTTTGACGCCTTGGCGATTTCCAGTTCGGTGGCCCCGGGCCGCATGATCGCCGACAGCGCCGAGTAGCGCATGACCTCGGCGGCGCGTGACAGGCCTTCGGTGAGCACCCGGACGACCAGCACCACCTGCTCGGGATCGAGGCCCAGCTCGACGAAACGCTGGGCGGAGGCGGCGGCCTCACCGTCGGCGCGCATGTGGATGACCGCATCGGGGTCGTCGACTCTGGCCAGACCGATCGCGCGCTGGATCTGTTGCAACAGGCCGAGGTCGATGCCATGGGCCTCGCTGATCTCCCGGGCCGACACGTAGGTGCCGTCGTCACCGATGAGGTGGCGGGTTGCCAGCAGGAGTGGCGGATTGGTCGTCCTGATCTCATCGGGGGTGATGCCCTGCTCGAGCAGCCACTCCACCAATTCGGCCCGTTCGGCGCGCGCGCTGCCCTCGAGTCCGTCGAGCAGGTCCTCGTCCACGTCGCCAACGTACAACGGGCGTCGATCGCGAGCGCGGCAGCGCCGGGCGAAGCGGGTCGGCGCCATTACACCGTCGATCGCGAGCGCGGCAGCGCCGGGCGAAGCGGGTCGGCGCCATTACACCGTCGATCGCGAGCGCGGCAGCGCCGGGCGAAGCGGGTCGGCGCCATTACACCGTCGACCGCGAGCGCGGCAGCGCCGGGCGAAGCGGGTCGGCGCCATTACACCGTCGATCGCGAGCCATGATGAAAGGAATGAGCGCACCACTGCTGCGGGGATTCCCGCCGATCGTCGATGAGCACGCGAGTGTGCTGATCCTGGGGTCGTTTCCGAGCGCACAATCGCTGGCGGTCGGTCAGTACTACGGCAACCCCCGAAATGCGTTCTGGCCGATCACCGGCGAGCTGTTCGGGTTCGAAGCGACGGCGCCGTACGAATCACGGCTGGCCGCGCTGCAATCGGCGGGCGTGGCCCTGTGGGACGTGCTGCGCGCATGCCGCCGCACCGGCAGCGCGGATGCGGCAATCGAGCCGAAAAGCCTGGCGGTCAACGACTTCGGTGGACTGTTCACGCAATACCCGACGATCGCGCGGGTCTACTTCAATGGCGCCAAGGCCGCGGAGCTGTACCGCAAACTCGCCGAGCCCGACGAGCGCGTCGAGTACCGGCGGCTGCCGTCGACGAGCCCGGCCCACGCCGTCCGGCCGGGTGTGAAGCTGGCCGCGTGGCGCGAGATCGCGTCGATCGCGAGCGCGGCGAAGCCGGGCGATGGGGGCACCTCCCGCTTGCGGGGGACGGGTCGGCGCAATCGATCAGCGCAGCGCTCATGACACCGGCGGTTGCCGGTGCGCCCACGGCCTGGCGGACTCGATCTGTGCGGCCAGCGACAACAACGTCGCTTCGTCGTACGGCCGGCCCACCAGCTGCACGGCGATCGGCAGGCCATCACCGTCGAAGTCCCACGGCACGGCCGCCGCAGGCTGTCCGGTCAGGTTCCAGACCTGCTGGTAGGGCACCCGCTGCGCCACCGCCAGCAACGTCCACACCGCGCCGCGGCGTTGGTAGGCACCGATGCGGGAGGGGCCCGTCGCGTTGCCGGGCGTGACGACGACATCGACGTCGTCGAAGATCGCTTGGATCCGCGCGGCCACCGCCGGCTCCGCGTCGCGAAGGGCGGTCATCCGGCGGTCCGAGAAGAACGAACCGGCGCGCGCCAGGTTGCGGGTGCGCGCTTCGAGACGTTCGGGGTGAGCCAGTGAATCGGCGTCGTCGCTGATACCGCGCAGGTAGCGGGGCAGGTAATTGGTCATGATGGCCGATGGCGGATATTCGGGGTCGGCGGTGATCACGTCATGCCCGAGATCGCGCAGCAACGCGCCGGCCTGTTCGACCGCCGTGAGCTCATGCTTGCCGATCCTGACGGGCAGCGGGGTTGGCGACTTGGTGCTCAAGGCAATTCGCAGCTTGCCGGGGTGACGCGTCGCGGCGGCCACGAACTCCCCCTCGGGCCCCGGTACGGTCGACGTCGCATCGAGGAAGAGAGCCGCGTCCAGCACCGTCCGGGCGAGCGGGCCGTTGACACTCAGCCCGTGCCAGGCATCGTCGTGCGGCTCCAACGACACCCGATCCCGTTGTGGTTTGACACCGAACACGCCGCACCAGATCGCCGGGATGCGAATCGACCCGCCACCGTCGGACCCCAGCGCCAGCGGAGCGAGTCCGGCGGCCACCGCGGCGGCGCTACCGCCACTGCTGCCGCCCGGAGTGCGCCGGGGATTCCAGGGGTTGCGGGTCGCACCGAACGTCAGCGATTCGGTGTAGGGAAACATCATCAGCTCGGGCACATTGGTTTTGCCGAGGATGACGGCGCCCGCGGCGCGTAGCCGGCGGACCACCTCCGCGTCGGCGGTCGCGGTGGGGCGGTGTCCGCCGCTGCCGTAGGTCGTCACCTCGCCTGCGACGTCGACATCGTCTTTGATCGCGATCGGCACCCCAAGCAGGGGGAGCCGCTCGCCGGCGTCGAGGCGGTCCTGCGCGACGGCGGCCTCGTAGCGCGCGCTGTCCGAGAGCACCACGCGATAGCAGCGCAGCTGGCTGTCCAGCCGCGCGATCCGTTCCAGGTAGATTTCGAGCAGCTCGGGCGCGGTCAGTTCGCCGTCGGCCAGCATTCGTGCCTGAGCGGCCGCGCCGGCAAAGGCCACGTCGCGAGCGTCCACTGCGGCAGCGTATCCCCCGCACCGGGCCGGCCAGTACCGTGGGCGACATGTCCTGCGTGTTCTGTGCGATCGTCGCCGGGGAGGCCCCGGCCATCCGGATCTATGAAGACGACGACTACCTGGCGATCCTCGACATTCGCCCGTTCACCCGCGGTCACACCCTGGTGATCCCCAAGGGGCACAGCGTGGATCTCACCGACACGCCGCCGGAGACGCTGGCGGGAATGGTCGCCATCGGCCAACGGATCGCCCGCGCCGCCCGCGCGACGGAGTTGGCCGACGCGACCAACATCGCGATCAACGACGGCAGCGCCGCCTTCCAGACGGTGTTCCACATCCACCTGCACGTGCTGCCCCGGCGCAACGGCGACAAGCTGTCGGTCGCCAAGGGGATGCTGCTGCGGCGCGACCCCGACCGGGACGCCACCGCGGAAATCCTGCGCTCGGCCCTGGCCCGCATCGACGCCAGCCAGTAATACTGGGCGGATTGCACTTCCGTCCTGGGTCGAGCAGCGGTTGCTGCCTCAGGTTCTGCGCGTACACGACACCGTCTATCGCAGGACGAACGGCTGGATCGGTCATCGCATGCAGCTGATACCCAGCCTGCTACTCCATACCGTGGGCGCCAAGACGGGCCAGGCGCGAACGGCGGCGCTCACCTATGCCCGGGACGGCGACGACTACCTGATCGTCGCCTCCAAGGGGGGCGACCCGCGCGCCCCCGGCTGGTATCACAACCTGCGCAAGTATCCGGACGTGGAGATCAATGTCGGGCCAAGGCGTTTGGCGGTAACCGCCCGCGCGGTGCTGCCCGACGACCCCGATTACTCCCGGCTCTGGCAGATCGTCAATAAGAACAACGGCGACCGGTACACGGCCTACCAGCAGAAGACCTCGCGGCCGATTCCCGTCGTGGTACTCACGCGACGTTGACCCTGAACCTGACGCGGAGGTTTATTCTCCACTAGCGCGCGGTGAACTACTCGATGGCTCACCAAACGGCGCGGGATCGGCTGGAGCGGGTATGAGTCCCTGGGCGCGAAACCCCTGGCGGCGATTCAGGCTGCCCCCGCGCCTCGGTTGGCTCTTCGTCGGCGCATACGGTTTGGCGGCCGCGCTGGTGGTGGCGTCCTCGATCGGCGGCTGGGAGGGCGCCTACGCAACCCGACCGGTCGACGAAATCGCCCTGGCTGTCTGCCTGCTCTTCGGGGCGGGGTGTGCCGGCTACGCGGCCCGGTCGGCGGCCGGTCGGCACAGGGCCGGATGGCTGGCAATGGTGACGGCCCAGTTGGGCTGGGCGGCGGGCGAGGTCATCTGGGCCGTGTACGACGTGCGTCCGGGACTGGCCCACGCCACCCATCCCGCCGCCGCGGAGATCGTGCTGTTGCTATGGCCGTTCGGCGCCTATGCATCGTTGGTGCTGTTGTCGCGGTTCTCGCGGCAAAGCCCGCGGCGACTGGTGCTGGACGGCCTCATCGTGGCGACGTCGCTGTTCGTGGTGTCGTGGGTCTTCGTCCTCGAGAAGCAACTGCGCGAGGACAGCGGTTCGCAGGCGACGACGATCGCCGAAGTCTTCAACGACGTCCTGCTGCTGACGACCTCGATCCTGATGCTGTCCCGGGTCCGTCGCGGCGACCCGCCGAGCCGCAACCTGCTGGCCGGGGGCGTGACGACGATCAGCATTGCCGACATCGCGATGGTGTTCAAGAGCGGGATCGGTAGCTACCAGGTCAGCGATCTGGTGGATCTCGGCAGAGTGGGCGGGCTCGCCATGATCGCGCTCGCCGCGCTGTCGAGCGTCTACGAGGTGCAGGTGCCGGGGGCGCGTGACGACGAAATACGGTCGCGTACCCGGCTGTGGCTGCCGTACCTGCCGCTGATGGTGGCCGCCGCGGTCGGGCTGACCCGCGCGGTCAGGTTGATGGCGCACGGACCTCTGCTGATCGCGCTGGGAATCCTGGTGGCCGCGGTGCTCGTCCGGCAGTTCGTCATGCTGATGGAGAACCAGAGATTATTGTCCGAGGTGGCGCGGGAAGCGTTCCGTGACAGCCTGACGGGGCTGGCCAATCGGGCCTACTTCCTCGATCGGCTCGAGCAGGCCGTCGCCCGGCGAAGCTGCGAAATCTCGCCCATCGCGGTGTTGTGCCTCGACCTCGACAACTTCAAATCGGTCAACGACGCCCTCGGCCACCCTGCCGGCGACGAATTGCTGATCCGGGTCGCCGGGCGACTCACCGCCGCATTGGACGAAAAGTGCGTCACCGCTCGCCTCGGTGGTGATGAGTTCGCCGTGCTCATCGAGGGGTCCGTCCAGGAATCACAAGCGGCGGCGCATCGAGTTCTCCAGGCGTTCAACGCCCCGATTCTGGTCGATGGCGTTCCGATACCGGTCCGACCGAGTGTCGGTTACACGGTGGCCACCGCCTCGTCGGACTGCAGCGTCGAGCAACTCCTCAGGCATGCTGACCTGGCCATGTACACCGCCAAACGCGAAGGCGGACAATGTATTCGGAATTTCGTGCCGGATCTGTCTCTCTCGCTCTCGACCCCTCAGCCGGCGGGGCCCGCCCCGGCGGCAGTGGAGGTCGCTGAGCCGAGTGCCGCACCGATGCGCAGGCGGGCCGCTGACGTAGGGACGTCAAGACCGGTGCAACCGCAGGGAGGTATCGACGGCATCCGGTGGCCCCCAACGGCGATCCGGATTTCTCTGGCTCTCTTGATGATTGGCGTGGTCGCCTTCACCGCGACCAGCGCCCTCTACCCGAATGCCAGCCACAGCGTCTTTTTCGCCAAATCCCTGTACTCGGCTTTGAACCTGCTGGCGGCCGGGTTGATCGCCGTTCGCGCATGCCGCCTCAAGGCCGATCGCCTTGCGTGGTCTTTGATCGCGGCCGGCATGGCGTTGTCGGCGCTCGGTGACGTCGCCTACGCCTTGTGGGTCCCGAACGCCCAGTCGCCCTCGGTTGCCGATCCCGAATACCTGGCGTTCTATCCGTTCGTCTATGCGGGGATTCTGTTGCTGATGCGATCGCGCCTGAAGCGGGTGCCGATGCCCATCCGCCTCGATTCCCTGGTGTGCGCGTTGGCGGTCGCCGCGCTGGCCGCGGCGCTGCGGGCCGGGCCAATGCATGCCGCCGCCGCACGGACACCCGCGACCGTGCTGGTGGGCCTGGTCTACCCGTGGGGCGATCTGGTCCTGCTGGCACTGGCCGTCGGCATGCTGCCAATCCTCGGCTGGCGCAGCGAGTTTCGCTGGGGCTTTCTTGTGGTCGGGCTGGTTGGCTTCGCAGTCGCCGACACGGCCTACCTCTTTCAAACATCTGCGGGCTCATACCGGGTCGGCACCACGCTGGACGCACTCTGGCCGGCTTCGTCGCTGCTGGTGGCGATGGCCAGCTGGGCGCGTTGGTCGTCGGCGGCGCCGGCGCCACGGCGTGGACTCAGCTCCTACGCGGTTCCGGTGACTTGCACCGTCGTAGCACTGGGCGTCGCCATCCTGGGGCACGATTCGCGGCTTGCATCGACCCTCGCCGCGCTGAGCCTCGTTGCGGTCGCCGCCCGATTCTCGGTTACCTTCCGGGATATCAGCATGCTGGCCGAAAGCCACAAGCAGGCCATGACGGACGAATTGACCACCCTGCCCAATCGGCGATCACTGGCGACGGCGCTGACCGAGCTGTCGGCTTCCGCGTCACCCGTCAGGACGTCGTCGAACCGTGCGCTGCTCTTGCTGAATCTTCATAAGCTGCGGGAGATCAACGACTCCGTCGGTCGCCACTTCGGCGATGAGCTGGTGTGGCACATCGCAAACCGACTGGCGCACAGCGTTCGTCGCGATGATCTGCTTGCGCGCGTGAGCGACGAGGAATTCGCCATCCTGCTCGGTGAGGGATCGGATCTGGTCGCCGCACGCGCCCAGGCGGGTCGGTTGCTCGAAGGTGTCAGCATCCCATTCGAACTCGATGCCATCAGCGTGCAGATCGATGCGTCCATCGCAATCGCGCTCTACCCGGATCATTGCGACCATCCGCAAGAGCTGTTGAATCGCGCCGAGGCGGCGATCCCGCACGCCAAGTCCGCCCTCAGCAGGATCGCGGTGTACGAGTCCGCCTTCGAGATTGACCGGGACCACGACCCCAACCTCGTCGGGGAGCTGCGGGCCGCGCTGATCGATGGCGATCAGTTGACCGTGCACTACCAGCCCAAGGTGAATGCGAGTGACGGAAGCGTCCACAGCGTCGAGGCGCTGCTGCGCTGGCAGCATCCCACCCGCGGGTTGCTGCTGCCGGAGGAATTCCTCCCGGCCGCCGAGCGGGCCGGTCTGATGCGCACGGTCGCCCATCGCACCCTCAACCTCACGCTCGAGCAGATTCGGTCCTGGCGCGACCACGGCATTCCGCTGACCGTCGCCGTGAACCTGTCGACGACGAACTTGCTCGACCTCGACCTCGCGGTCACCATCGAGCGACTGCTGCGGGTCCATGGCCTACCGCCCGACGCGCTGATCGTCGAGATCACCGAGAGCGCCCTCGTCGACTCGGACCGCTCCCGCAACACCGTCGCCGCCCTGCAGCTCCTCGGCGTTCGCATCTCGCTGGACGACTACGGCACCGGATGGTCGTCGCTGGCGCGCCTGCAGGACGTCTCGGTCGACGAGCTCAAACTCGACAGGCGATTCGTGGCGCGGCTGGCCCAGGACCCGCGATCGGTTGCCATCGTGCAGTCCACCGTGGACTTGGCGCAGAACCTGGGCGCCGACCTCGTCGCCGAGGGGGTCGAAGACGAGGCCACCCTGAGCGCGCTGCGCGGCTACGGCTGCACCATCACCCAGGGGTTCGTGCACAGCGCGCCGTTGCCGCCGGACGAACTGCAGCGCTGGATCACGACCGGGAGCGCGATCGCGGGCGTCGGATCCGAGCGATCGGCTGTGACGGATTGACCGGCTAGAACAGCTCCTTGGCCAACAATTCCAGGGTCAGCACCCGTGCCGGCGCGGTGGCCGGGTCGGTGCCGTGGCGGGCCGAGGCGACCGGGTGCACCATCACCTCGTCGACGTCGAACCGCTGCGCAAGCGCCCGCAACTGGTCGGCGGCCTCGGCCGGGGTACCTAGGACCGCTCGCTGCAGCCCGCTCTGCACGATGTGCTCCTGCTGTGGCGTCAGCTCGGCGCCTTGCGCTTCCTCGACCAGGGGCACCGGACCGAGGGGCTGCCCGGTGCGCAGCTTCGCCATGATCTGCAGGTTGGGCAGCATCAATGCCGTTGCCTCCTCGCGTGTTTCGGCCACCGCGGCGTTCACCGTCAGGAACGTCACCGGTTCGGGCGTCAGGGCGCTGGGCCTGAATCGGGAGCGATAGAGTTCGAGCGCCTCTTCGGTTCCGGTGCCCGAGAAGTGATGCGCGAAGACGTACGGCAGCCCCTTGGCGGCGGCCAGGTGTGCCGAGTACATCGACGAGCCCAGCAGCCACAGGCGCGGCTCACCGGCCGCCGCGGGGGTCGCCTTGAGGCGATACTCGCCCGAGCGCAGCGGTACCAGCACGCCGCGTGCGCTCATCAGCGCCGCCACGTCGTCGAGATACTCCGGAAAGTTTTCGATGTCACGGTCGTCCCGGCCCCCACGCAGCGCGTAGGAGGTCACCGGGTCGGACCCGGGCGCCCGGCCGATGCCCAGGTCGATCCGGCCGGGGGCGGCGGCCTCCAGCAGCGCGAACTGCTCGGCCACCGCCAGCGGCGCGTGGTTGGGCAGCATCACACCGCCGGATCCCAGCCGCACCTGCGTGGTCTGCGCGGCCAGATAGGCGATCAGGACCGGCGGGCTGGTGGCGCCGACGGACGGCATGTTGTGGTGCTCGGCGACCCAGTAGCGCGTGAAACCCAGGCGATCCGCGGCCTGCGCCAGCTGCACTGTCGCGGCGAGCGCATCGCTGGTCGTCTGGTCGGTGCGTACCGGGACGAGATCAAGGACGGAAAGACGCACGTTCGCCTCAACGCCTGATGGCGTGCGAACGTTCCCGGGCGTCAGTGGCGCGGCGCTGAGTGTGCGCTCACGGCTTTGGGCGTGACAGCAGGGCGGGATTCCGGCCGGTTTTGCGCCCACGTTTCACACTCGAAGCCGTGAGCGCACACGCAAAGCCGGGTCAGTAATCCTTCAGCGTGATCGAACTGACGATGCGGTCGAAGACCTCCTGCGGGATCGGCGCCCCGCCCGGAATGTTGTCGACGACCAGCCATTGGTTGCGCTTGACGTAGTCGTTGAACTCTTTGTGGTAGTTGGCGAAGCCGAGTTCGTAGTCATCACCCGCCGTGGCGAGCTCGCCGGCCAGGATGTAGGCGCCCAGGAGGGCGACGCTGGTTCCCTGGCCCGACAACGGCGAACAGCAATATCCGGCATCGCCGACCAGCGCCACCCGGCCCTTCGACCAGCGATCCATCTTGATCTGGGACATCTCGTCGAAGTAGAAATCCGGTGCGCCGCGCATGTACTCCAGCAGTTGGGGACGCACCCACCCGTCGCCGGCCATCCGCCGCTCCAGCTCGGCGAACTGCGCCTCGGTATCGCGGTAGTCGATGCGCAGGTCGGTGTCCATGAAACCCAGCATGGCCCGGGCCTCGCTGTTGTTGCGGGCGCTGTACACCCCGGCCATCGTGGAGTCCCCGTAGTGCCAGGTCTGCCAATAGTCCAAGTTGAGGAAATTGGGCACGGTGAAGATCGCCGCGTAAGTGCCCAGCCGCTCGATGAATTGGTCCTCGGGACCGAACACCAATCGGCGCACGTTCGAGTGCAGTCCGTCTGCCCCGACGACCAGGTCGAAGCTGCGCGCAGGGGCACGTTCGAAGGTCACGTTGACGGCCGCGCCGTCGTCCTCCAAGCCGGTGATGGTGTCATCGAAAATGTATTCGGCCGTCCATTGGCTTGCGCCGTACAGCAATTCGACGAGGTCGTCGCGCAGGAGCTCGATATCGGGGCTGTCGATGGGCCCACCGGTGGGCGTCGACTCCGTGTCGCGGGAGAGCTCGTTGCCGTCGCGGTCGACGACGGAAGCGCCGCGAATTTGCGTCTTCCGCTTTTGGGCGGCGGCCAGCAGCCCCATGCGTTCCAGCACTCCGAGCGCCGGCCCGCGCACGTCGATCGCCTGACCGCCCGGCCGCGGCCCGGGGTGGCGCTCCACCACGGTGACCGAATAACCGTGCCGTCCAAGCCAATAAGCCGCCGTTGCACCGGCCACGCTGGCGCCGGAAATCAGAACGTCAGTCACTTAATCCCTGCCAGCCTTTTCGCGTCCCGGAAAACGTCGTCGAGCATTGCTGGTGTCAACCTACCGGTAAACATGTTTTGCTGGCTTGGGTGGTAGCAGCCGAGTAACCGCACACCAGGGGCGAATTGCGCCACCACCCCGTGCCCGAACCGCGGTTTGCGCATGGCGGACGCGCCCGGCAGGCGCAGCGCGATCTGCCAGGCGAAGCCGCCCAGCGCCACGATCGTGCGCACATGCTCGGACACCAGCCGCCATTCGGCCTCCAGCCAGGGCCAGCAGGTGTCGCGCTCCGCCGGCGTCGGGGCGTTGGCCGGGGGCGCGCACCGCACCGGGGCCGCGATGCGAACCCTGTTGGCCCGCAACCCATCCGCGGCATCCACGCTGGTGGGTTGGTTCACCAGCCCGGCTCGGTGCAGCGCCGCGTAAAGCTGATCGCCGGACCGGTCGCCGGTGAACATGCGTCCGGTCCGGTTGGCCCCATGTGCGGCGGGGGCCAACCCGACGATCAACAGCCGCGGTCGTTCCGACCCCCAGCCCGGAACAGGCCGGCCCCAATACGGCTGGTCGGCGAACGCGCGGCGCTTGAGGACGGCCACGTCTTCGCGCCATTCGACCAGCCGCGGGCAGGCCCGGCAGACGCTGATCAGGGCATCGAGCTCGGGGATCGACGCGGCGTGCGGCGCGAGCGCGGCGACGTGTGCGGCGTCGGCGGCCACGGTGGTCTGCGGGGTCGCCGGATCACCCGGCCATCCGGTTCCGGGAACCACGGGGGAATCGAACGCCTGGCCGGTACGAGGGTGGACGAGCACATGAACATCCTGCAGTCAGCCGGTAGGCGGCGGCCGAACGCCCCGAATATTCAGTGGTCCCGCCGCAAATCAACGGCTAAATTCTCCCCCGGATATCTCATGAGCCATACGAGCCGCGGCCCGGCGTTTCTGATCCTGTCCGCCACGCTGATGGCGACGGCCGGTACCGGCATCTCGGTAATCGCGTTTCCGTGGCTGGCGTTGCAACATCACGACCGCGCCCGCGACGCGTCGATCGTGGCCGCGGCCATGACGCTGCCACTGGTGCTGTCCACCCTGGTCGCCGGCACAGCGGTCGACTTCTGCGGGCGCCGCCGGATTTCGCTCGTTTCCGACTCGCTCTCCGGCGCTGCGGTGAGCGTCGTCCCGCTGACCGCCTGGCTGTTCGGCGCGGGCGCGATCAACGTCGCCGAGCTGGCCGGGTTGGCCTTCTGCGCGGCCGCCTTCGACCCGGCCGGGGCCACGGCGCGCCAGTCCATGCTGCCTGAGGCCGCCGCCCGTGCGGGCTGGTCGCTGGACCGCACCAACAGTCTCTACGAGGCGATCCTCAACCTCGGTTTCATGGTGGGCCCCGGCATCGGCGGCTTGATGATCGCCACGGTCGGCGGCGTCAACACCATGTGGGTCACCGCGGGTTGTTTCGGCTTGTCGCTGTTGGCGATTGGTGCGCTGCGGCTCGAGGGCACCGGCAAACCCCACCACGCGACGCGCCCCGGCGGGTTGGTGTCCGGCATCGTCGAAGGCCTGCGGTTCGTCTGGACTCTGCGCGTGCTCCGGACGCTCGGCCTGATCGACCTGGCCGTCACCGCGTTGTACCTGCCGATGGAAAGTGTGCTGTTCCCAAAGTATTTCGCCGACCAGAACCAGCCAGCGGAGTTGGGTTGGGCGCTGATGGCGCTCGCGGTCGGCGGCGTGGCGGGCGCGCTGGGATACGCGGCGCTCTCGAAATACACCCGGCGGCGTACGGCCGTGCTGACGGCGACCCTGACCTTTGGTGCGGCGACGGTGGGCATCGCGTTCCTGCCGCCGCTGCCGGTGATCTTGGTGCTCTGCGCGGTGACCGGCCTGGTCTACGGTCCGATCCAGCCCATCTACAACTACGTCATGCAGACCCGGGCGCCGCATCATTTGCGCGGCAGGGTGGTCGGGGTGATGGCGGGGCTGACCTACGCCGCCGGGCCGTTGGGCCTGCTGGTGGCCGGTCCGCTCGCCGACGCCGCCGGGCTGAAGGTCACCTTCCTGGCGCTGGCGGTACCGATTCTGCTGATCGGGTTGTTGGCCATACGGCTGCCGTCGCTGCGGGAGTTGGACCGCGCGCCGGAGTTGGAGGCGAGTCGGCAGTCGCCGCTGTGATCCGTCAGTCGCCGAGGATCTTGCGTTTTTGCTGCTCGAATTCCTCATCGGTGAGCAGTCCCCGGTCTTTGAGCGCGGCCAGCCTCTCGAGGCGCTCGACCGGGTCGGCACCCTGTTGGGTCTGCGCCGCCTGCATGGCACCGAGCGCCTGTTGCTGCATCTCGGCTCCGCGCCGCATCATCTCCTCCCGGAATGCGGCCGGATCGGCAATGGCTTGGCGGATGACATCGGCCATCGGCATACCGATGACCTGAGCGCCCGCCAGGTCGGGACGGGCCGAGGTCACGGCGTCGATTGCCACATCGGCCGTGGCGGCCGGCTGGCGGTCCATTTGGACGCGGCCGTGGTCCTTCGGGTCGTAGAGCACCGGCAGTCTCATGCCCGGACGCGGTGGGCTCAGCTGAGGTAGCAGCGTGGTGAGGCTGGCCTCGAACGGCGGTTCGGCGTCCGGCGTGACCCGAAGCAGCAGCTTCCAACGAACTTCGGTGTTGCCAACCAGGTTCGGGTTGCCGACGGTGACGGCAATCGCCGACTGCTCGGCGGAGAGAACCTCCGCAAACGCACGGATGCCGACTTTGCTGAGGTCCCTGCGTCCGAACATCGCTGACCCGCCTTTCGCCAGAATCGCTCAACTGTACAGCGCCCATGGGCCCGTAGGATCGGTCCGTGACCGCTGATGTCCTGGCCGAGCTCATCGCCGGCCTGCCCGACGGCATGGTCGTCACCGACCCGACCGTGACCGAGGGCTACCGCCAGGACCGCGCGTTCGACCCGTCGGCCGGCAAACCGTTGGCCGTGGTCCGGCCGCGGTGCACCGCGGACGTGCAAACCGTGTTGCGCTGGGCCTGTGCTCACGCGGTCCCGGTGGTGACCCGGGGCGCCGGCAGCGGCCTGTCCGGTGGGGCGACGGCGCTGGACAACGGGATCGTCCTGTCGACGGAGAAGATGCGCGACATCACCGTCGACCCGGTCACCCGCACCGCGGTGTGCCAGCCGGGTTTGTTCAACGCCGAGGTCAAGAAGGCCGCCGCCGAGCACGGCCTGTGGTATCCCCCCGATCCGTCGTCGTTCGAGATCTGCAGCATCGGCGGCAACATCGCCACCAACGCGGGCGGCCTGTGTTGCGTGAAGTACGGCGTCACCACCGACTACGTGCTGGGGATGCAGGTGGTGCTGGCCGACGGCACGGCGGTCCGGCTCGGCGGTCCCCGGCTCAAGGACGTCGCGGGGCTGTCGCTGACGAAGCTTTTCGTCGGCAGCGAAGGCACCCTGGGTGTCGTCACCGAGGTCACGCTGCGCCTGGTGCCCAAGCAGAACGCGTCCAGCATCGTGGTGGCCGGCTTCGCCACGGTCGAGGCGGCGGTCGATGCGGTGCTCGGGGTCACCGCGCGGTTGCGCCCGTCGATGCTGGAGTTCATGGATTCGGTGGCCATCAACGCCGTCGAGGACACCTTGCGCATGGACCTGGACCGGGGGGCGGCCGCGATGCTGGTGGCCGGGTCCGACGAACGCGGCGGGGCCGGCAGCGACGACGCCCGGATCATGGCCGCGGTGTTCGCCGAAAACGGTGCGACGGAGGTGTTTTCGACCGACGACCCCGACGAGGGCGAGGCATTCGTCGCCGCCCGCCGATTCTGCATTCCCGCGGTCGAGGCGAAGGGGTCGCTGCTGCTCGAGGATGTCGGGGTCCCGCTGCCGGCGCTGGGCAGCCTGGTCACCGGCATCGCGCGCATCGCCGCCGAGCGTGACCTGACCATCTCGGTGATCGCCCACGCCGGTGACGGCAACACCCACCCGTTGATCGTGTACGACCCCGCGGACCGCGCGATGACCGAGCGGGCCCACCTGGCCTTCGGCGAGATCATGGATCTGGCCGTCGGGCTCGGCGGGACGATCACCGGCGAGCACGGCGTCGGCCGGTTGAAGCGCCCGTGGCTGGCCGGCTACCTCGGGCCCGAGGTGATGGACCTCAACCGGCGGATCAAGCAGGCCCTGGACCCCCGGGGCATCCTCAACCCGGGCGCGGGGATCTAGTTCTCTACTCGTCGCCCGGCAGGCCGGGCGCTCAACGTCAACTGCCCTGCTGGCCGGGCGCTCGCCGGACTCGTCGCCCGGCGGGCAGGGCGCTCAACGTCGACTGCCCTGCTGGCCGGGCGCTCAGCGGTAGGACAGTTGACATTACCCCAGGATTGTCGTACGAATGAGACATGACCTCGGTTATGTCTCATAACGCACCGGTCAAGTTCGAGCTGGCGACCGCCGACACCTGGCGGGATCCGTGGCCGATGTACCGCGCGCTTCGCGACCACGATCCGGTGCACCACGTCGTGCCGGCAAGGCGGCCCGACCACGACTACTACGTGCTGTCCCGGCACGCCGACGTGTGGGCCGCCGCCCGCGACCACGAGACGTTTTCCTCCGCGCAGGGATTGACCGTCAACTACGGCGACCTGGAAATGATTGGGCTGCAGGATAATCCACCGTTCGTCATGCAGGATCCGCCGGTGCACACCGAGTTTCGGAAACTGGTGTCGCGCGGCTTCACGCCCCGACAGGTGGAGGCGGTGGAGCCCAAGGTGCGCGAGTTCGTCGTCGAGCGCATCGAGCGGCTGCGCGCGAATGGCGGCGGCGACATCGTCACCGAGTTGTTCAAACCCCTGCCGTCGATGGTGGTCGCGCACTACCTCGGTGTCCCCGAGGCGGATCGGGCGCAATTCGACGGATGGACCGATGTGATCGTCGCCGCCAACACCGTCGAGGGCGGCGTCGCCGGTGCACTGGAAACGGTCGGTGATGCCGTCGGGTCGATGATGGCCTACTTCACCGCCTTGATCGAGCGCCGCCGGACCGAGCCCGAGGACGACACCATCTCGCACCTGGTGGCCGCCGGCGTGGGCGCCGACGGAGATATCGCCGGCACGCTGTCGGTGCTGGCGTTCACGTTCACCATGGTCACCGGCGGCAACGACACCACCACCGGAATGCTCGGCGGCTCAATGCCTTTGCTGCATCAACGGCCCGACCAGCGCCGCCTTCTTGCCGACGATCTGGGGCTGATCCCCGACGCGGTCGAGGAGCTGCTCCGGCTGACCTCGCCGGTGCAGGGATTGGCCCGCACGACCACCCGCGACGTGACGATCGGCGACACCACCATCCCCGCCGGTCGCAAAGTGTTCCTGCTGTATGGGTCGGCGAACCGCGACGAACGCCAATACGGTCCGGACGCCGGCGAACTCGACGTGACGCGCCGCCCGCGCAACATCATGACCTTCAGCCACGGCGCGCACCACTGCCTGGGCGCGGCGGCGGCGCGGATGCAATCGCGGGTCGCCCTGACCGAACTGCTCACCCGCTGCCCGGATTTCGAGGTCGACGAGTCCGCGGTCGTCTGGTCGGGGGGCAGCTACGTGCGGCGCCCGTTGTCGGTACCGATCCGGGTGAAGCGCTGATGTCGAACGACTGGCTGGGTACGCACCGCACCGAAGCGGCCGCGGACCGGATCCTCGACGCGGCCGAGCAGCTCTATACCGAGCGTGACCAGGCTTCGATCGGCATGAACGACATCGCCAGGGCCGCCGGCTGTTCCCGCGCGACGCTGTACCGGTACTTCGAGAACCGCGAGGCGCTGCGAACCGCCTACGTGCACCGCGAAACCCGTCGGCTCAGCCGCGCGATCAAGGAGCAGATCGGCGGCATCGACGATCCCCGGGAACGGCTCGTCGCGAGCATCACCGCCACGCTGCGGATGGTTCGCGGCAGCCGCGCGTTGGCGTCGTGGTTCGCCATCACCCGGCCGCCGATCGGCGCCGAGGTGGCCGGGCAGTCCGAGGTGATCACCGCCCTGGCGGCCGCGTTCGTCGGTTCACTGGGGCCGGAAGATGCCGCCGTGGTGGAGCGCCGGGCTCGCTGGGTGGTGCGAGTGATCACTTCGCTGCTGCAGTTCCCGGGCCGAGACGACGCCGACGAGCGGGCGATGATCGAAGAGTTCGTCGTGCCGATCGTCACGCCGGTTTCCGCCCGGGGCTAGTCGTTCGTTTCGTCAGAACGGGACCCGACGACCCGGGCGCTCAGGCCCGCACCCGCGTGAAGCGGTGCAGCAGCCAGGCCAACGGGATGGTCAGCGCCATCGTCGCGACGAAGAGGCCGAGCATCGAGCCGGTGTACACGTGGGCGCGGACGACGTAGACCATGGCGAATTCCATGGTGATCAGGTGGATGAGGAAGATTTCGTAGGAGATCTCCCCCAGCCACACCATCGGCCGCGTCGCCAGCAGCCGCCAGTACCAGCCCTGGTCACCCAGGGCCAGCGGCGCCACCGCGAGCGCGGCGATCACGGCGTAGAAGCAGGTCTTGAACAGGGCCTCGCTCAGCGTCGCCGGCGACGTGGTGGGCGCGCCGGCGATGGGAGTCGAGACGATGAAGTAGCAGATCGTGGCCAGCGGTATGGCCACGAACGCGTAGCCGCGCACGCCCATTGCCTGCAGCACGGCCAGCAGCATCCCGGCGAGGAACCAGGCCAGGTAGGTGGGCAGCCACAGTCGCGCGCCGTCCGGAAACCAGTGATCGGTGTGCACCAGGATCAGCCACGCCGGGCTGATCAGCGTCAGCGCGGCCAGCGCGGCCAGCAGTAACCTCGGCTGCCACCGCCGCCGGCAGACGAGCACCAGCAGCACATATGCCAGCAGCGGGAGTAGCACGTAGAAGGACGCTTCCACCGCGAGGCTCCACATCTGGGTCAGGCCCTGATGCAGGTATTTCCCCAGGTAGCCGTTGCAGTAGATCTGCGTCAGCGTCAGGTTGCGCACCAGGCCGAGCCACGTGTGCCCCGGGTTGGGTCCCGCCTCGCGGAAGTGGTACAGCACGTAGGCGAACAGCACGGTGACGACGTAGGCCGGCATGATGCGCCGAACCCGGTTCCGCGCATAGCGACTCAGCGACGGTGGCGGCCCGCCGGTGGCGGCGGACTTCAACCATGGGCGGAACAGCAGGAAGCCGGAGAGCACGAAGAAGATCGGCACGCCGATCTCCAGCCGGGAGCCGACCAGGCCCCAATAGCCGTGGGTGTACTTGCCGGTGGTGTAGGCCGCATGGGTGCCGACGACGAGAAGGGCTGCGACGGCGCGGATTCCGGTCAGGGAGGCGACCCGGTCGACGTGGGCGGTCTGTTCGAGTCCGCCCTGGGCGTCTTGTTCTTCGGACAGGGTCATCCGGTGTGTTTCCTGCGCGGCTTTCCGCCGTCCCGGCTGCGGGGCTTGGTCGCCGACCGGTCCGGCTGAAGGTTGATCAGCACCCCCGAAATGCGGGTGTGCTCGAGCTTTTTCAGGGTCGACTTGGGTAGCTTGGCCGGCAACTCCACCAGCGAGAAGTCCGGGCCGATCGCGATGTGGCCGAAATCGCTGCGATGCAGGCCGCCCTCGTTGGCGATGGCGCCGACAATCGAGCCGGGGCCGATCTTGTGCCGCTTGCCCACCGCGATGCGGTAGGTGGTGAAGGGTTTGGTCTGCCTGGGCTTTTCGGTACGCTCGCGATGTTCGGCGTGCCGCTCGCGTCGCTCGCGCGGCGGCTCCGGCGACATCAGGAATTCTTCGCCGTCGCGGGACTGTAGCGCCAGCGCCGCGGCTATGTCGGCCAATGGGACATCGTGCTCGCGTTCGTAGTCCTCGACCAGCTTGCGGAACAGATCGATTCCCGGACGGCCGAGCGCGGTGGTGATGGAATCGGCGAACTTCGCCACCCGCTGGGCATTGACGTCCTCGACGGTGGGCAGCTCGGCCTCGGTGAGCGTTTGCCGCGTCGCCTTCTCAATCGCTTTGAGCAGGTGGCGCTCTCGCGGGGAGACGAACAGCAGCGCGGTCCCCGAGCGCCCGGCCCGGCCGGTGCGTCCGATGCGGTGCACATAGGACTCGGTGTCGTGCGGGATGTCGTAATTGAGGACGTGCGATATCCGCTCCACGTCCAGCCCGCGCGCGGCCACGTCGGTGGCGACCAGGATGTCGATGCCACCGTCCTTCAGCGCGGCGACGGTCCGCTCCCGCTGGCCCTGAGGGATGTCGCCGTTGATGGCAGCCGCGGAAAACCCTCGGGCCCTTAGCTTTTCCGCGACTTCCTCGGTGGCCTGCTTGGTGCGCACGAAGACGATCATCGCCTCGAACGGCTCGACTTCCAGCACCCGGGTCAGCGCGTCCATCTTGCGCGGACCGGCGACCTGGATGTAGCGCTGTGAAATGTTCTCCGCGGTAGCGGTTTTCGCCTTGGTGGTGACCTCGAGCGGATCGTGCAGGTACTTGGTGGTGAGCTTGCGGATCGCCGCCGGCATCGTCGCCGAGAAGAGGGCGACCTGTTTGTACTCGGGGGTGTCGGCCAGGATGCGTTCGACGTCCTCGGCGAAGCCCATGGTGAGCATCTCGTCGGCCTCGTCGAGTACCAGGTAGTCGACGTGTGAGAGGTCAAGCGTCCCGCGTTCGAGATGGTCGATCACCCGGCCGGGGGTGCCGACCACCACCTGGGCGCCGCGCCGCAGCCCGGCCAGCTGAACCGTATAGGAGGAACCGCCGTAGATCGGCAGCACGTTGATCTTCGGCAGGTGGGCCCCGTAACGGCTGAACGCCTCGGCCACCTGCAGCGCCAGCTCCCGGGTGGGGGCCAGCACCAGCGCCTGAGTCGCCCTGCTGGTGGCGTCGATCTTGGACAGGATCGGGATCGCGAACGCCGCGGTCTTGCCGGTGCCGGTCTGCGCGAGGCCGACCACGTCCGAGCCCTCCATCAGCGCCGGAATCGTCGCCGCTTGGATGCCGGTGGGTGACTCGTAGCCGACGTCGGCGATCGCCCGCAGGACCGAGGGGTGGATCTGCAGGTCGGCAAACGTCGGAGAGGCAGCCTCAGGCGAGGTGTCCGGGAGGGTCATCGTCCAAGGAGTCTAGTGGTGATCGCGAGCTCAGCGGAGCTGAGCGCTGCGGGTCACCACCATCGGGCCCCGCGGTTTGGCCCCGTGATCATGAGCACAGCCGCGCCGGGCCCGGCCACGCCTGTCACAACGGCGCGCGCGATGACGGTACGGTGCGCGATGTGTGGTCGATACCCCGCCGTACCGAGCCACTGACCGGCTCGGCAGCTCTCGCGATGATCGCCTTGACGTTGACCGGCTGTGGTTCGGGAGACTCCACGGTCGCGAAGACGCCGCAGGCTACGACGACTACGGACACCCCGTCCATCACCGCCCCGGCTCAGCCTTCCGGCGCCGCCGCGCCACCCGGCAGCAACGCCGCGCCGGCGGACCCGTGCGCGGTCAACCTCGCCTCCCCCACGATCGCGAAGGTGGTCTCCGAGCTCCCGCGCGACCCGCGCAGCCAGCAAGGCTGGAACCCCGAGCCGCTGGCCGGCAACTACAACCAGTGCGCCCAGCTGTCGGCGGTGATCATCAAGGCGAACACCAACGCCGTCAACCCCACCACCCGGGCGGTGCTCTTCCACCTCGGGCAGTTCATCCCGCAGGGGGTGCCCGACACCTACGGGTTCAATGGCGTCGACGCGTCGCAGACCACCGGCGACACGGTGGCCCTGACCTACCCCAGCGGCATCAACGGGTTGAACACCGATGTGCGATTCCACTGGAACGGCAACGGCGTGGAGCTGATCGGTAACGCACCGGGTCACTGAGCCCGCCTTTCCGTCAGTCCCCTCACCTACAGTTGCTGCTGTGTTCGTCACCGGCGACAGCATCGTGTACAGCGCGTCGGACCTCGCCGCCGCAGCCCGCTGCGAGTACGCCCTGTTGCGGGATTTCGACGCGAAGCTGGGCTGGGGCCCCACCGCCACGGTCGAGGACGATCTGCTCGCGCGGACCGCTGTCCTCGGGAATGAGCACGAGCGACGCGAATTGGACCGGCTGCGCGAGCAGTTCGGCGATGGCGGCGTTGCGGTTATCGGCCGTCCGGCCTACACGCCCGCCGGCCTCGCGGCGGCCGCCGAGGCGACCCGGCGCGCCATCGCCGGCGGGGCGCCCGCGGTGTATCAGGCCGCCATGTTCGACGGCCGCTTCCTCGGCTTCGCCGACTTCTTGGTGCGAGACGGCGAGCAGTACCGAGTGATCGACACCAAGCTGGCCCGTTCGGCCAACGTCACCGCGCTGCTCCAGCTGGCCGCGTACGCCGACGCGCTGGCCGCATCCGGTGTGCCGGTGGCCACCGAGGCCGAACTGCACCTGGGCGACGGGACGGCGGCGCGCTACCGCGTCCGCGACCTCGTTCCGGTCTACCGCTCTCAGCGCGCCCGATTGCAGCGGCTCCTCGACGAGCACCACGCCGGGGGCGCCGCGGTTCGCTGGGATGACGAGGGCGTGGGCGCCTGTTTGCGTTGCCCGTTGTGCACCGAGCAGTTGCGGGCCACCGACGATCTGCTGCTGGTCGCCGGCATGCGAGTGGGCCAGCGGGACAGGTTGATCGACGCCGGAATCACCACGGTGTCCGAGCTCGCGCGGCACGCCGGCCCGGTGGCCGACATCTCGTCCGGCGCGATCGGCAAACTGACCGCTCAGGCGAGTCTTCAAGTCCGCCAACGCGAGACCGGCACGCCTCTTTTCGAGATCGTCGACCCGCAGCCGCTGACGCTGTTACCCGAACCGGACCCAGGCGACCTGTTCTTCGACTTCGAGGGCGACCCGCTGTGGACTGTCGACGGGCGGGAGTGGGGTCTGGAATACCTGTTCGGCGTCCTGGAAGCGGGGCCGGCCGGCACGTTCCGTCCGTTGTGGGCGCACAACCGGGTGGACGAACGCAAGGCGCTGACCGATTTCCTGGCGATGGTGGCCAAGCGCCGCAAGCGCCGGCCGAACATGCACATCTATCACTACGCGCCGTACGAGAAGACCGCGCTGCTGCGGCTCGCCGGCCGCTACGGGGTCGGCGAGGACCAGGTTGACGAACTGCTCCGCAGCGGAACACTCGTGGACCTTTACCCGTTGGTGCGCAAGAGTATTCGCGTGGGTGCGGAGTCGTTCAGCTTGAAGGCGCTGGAACCGCTCTATATGGGAGCGCAGCTGCGGGCCGGCGACGTGACCACGGCCACCGGTTCGATCACCTCCTACGCCCGGTACTGCGAACTTCAGGCCGACGGCCGCCCAGACGAGGCCGCCTCCGTGCTCAAGGAGATCGAGGACTACAACCACTACGACTGCCGCTCGACCCAGGAACTGCGTAACTGGTTGATGTTGCGCGCCTACGAATCCGGCGTCGTACCGGTCGGCGCCCAGCCCGTCCGGGGCGGCAACACCGTCGAGGACCGTGACCAGTTGGCGGTGACCTTGTCGGCGTTCACCGGTGACGCCGCCGTCGGTGAGCGCACGCCCGAGCAGACGGCGGTGGCACTGCTGGCCGCGGCGCGCGGCTACCACCGGCGCGAGGACAAACCGTTCTGGTGGGCCCACTTTGACCGGCTGAACTTCCCCGTCGAGGAGTGGGCGGACAACACGGACGTCTTCATCGCCGAGCACGCGTCCGTCAGCGTGGAGTGGAACACGCCGCCCCGCGCGCGCAAGCCGCAGCGACGGGTCCGATTGCGCGGCGAGCTGGCACGCGGGGAGTTGGTGGCCGACGTCTTCGCGCTCTACGACCCGCCGGCCCCGCCGGGGATGTCGGATGATCCCGACCGGCGGGCGGCCGGACGCGCCACCGTCGTCGAGGCCGACGATCCGGCGCTGCCCACCGAGGTGACCATCGTTGAGCGAGTGGGCAACGACGGCAAGCCATTTCACCAACTCCCGTTCGCGCTCACCCCGGGCCCGCCGATTCCGACGACCGTACTGCGCGAGTCGATCGAGGCGACGGCCGCCGCCGTGGCGGCCGGCTTGCCGCAGCTACCCCGCAACGCCATCGCCGACATCCTGCTGCGCCGCGCGCCCCGCACCCGCAGCGGGACCGCGCCCCCGCATGGCGCCGACACTGCGGCCGACATCGCCACCGCGGTGCGGGATTTGGATTCGTCGTACCTGGCGGTGCATGGACCGCCGGGCACCGGCAAAACGCATACCGCCGCCCGCGTGATCCAGCGCCTGGTCACCGACCACGGCTGGCGCGTCGGCGTCGTGGCGCAATCGCATGCCGCGGTGGAGAACCTGTTGGACTGCGTCATCGACGCCGGGCTGGAGCCGGTGCGGGTGGCGAAGAAACGCAACGACCACAGCGCCCCGCGCTGGCAGGAGATCGACGGCGGCGCTTACGCCGCATTCATCGCCGACACCGCGGGCTGCGTGGTGGGCGGAACCGCATGGGATTTCGCCAACGCCAATCGGGTCCCGCGCGCGAGCCTGGACCTGCTGGTGATCGACGAGGCGGGGCAATTCTGTCTGGCCAACACCGTCGCCGTGGCGCCGGCCGCGGCGAACCTGTTGCTGCTCGGTGACCCCCAGCAGCTGCCGCAGGTCAGCCAGGGAACCCATCCCGACCCGGTTGACACGTCCGCCCTCGACTGGCTGGTGGACGGCCAGCGCACGCTGCCCAACGAGCGGGGCTATTTCCTCGACCTCTCGTACCGGATGCACCCGGCGGTGTGCGCCGCGGTGTCCGCCCTGTCCTACGAGGGCAGGCTGCGTTCCCACGAGTGCAGCGCCGCCCGACGCCTCGCCGGCTACCGGCCCGGCGTGCGGACGCTCACCGTAGGGCACCACGGCAACTCGACGGAGAGCCCCGAGGAGGCCGACGCGATCGCCGCCGAGATCGATCGGCTGCTCGGCACACCGTGGACCGATGAGCAGGGCACCCGGCCCCTGACCGCTTCCGACGTGTTGGTGCTGGCGCCCTACAACGCCCAGGTGGCGCTGCTGCGCCGGCGGTTGGCCGCCGCCGGGCTCGGCGGGATCCGGGTTGGCACGGTCGACAAGTTCCAGGGCGGGCAGGCGCCGGTGGTGTTCATCTCGATGACGGCCTCTTCCGCGGACCTGGTGCCGCGCGGAATGTCGTTCCTGCTCAACAGGAACCGACTCAACGTAGCCATCAGCCGGGCCCAGTACGCGGCTGTCATCGTGCGCTCGGGGTCGCTGACCGAGTACCTGCCCAGCATGCCCGCGGGGCTGATCGACCTGGGCGCGTTTCTGGCGTTGACGCGGTCGACGTGACGACCGGCCCGGCCCTAGTTGCCGGACGAGTGGCGACCGGAGCCGGTCGGGTCGTCGTCGGCATCGCGGTGCCGGTGACCGCGCGCCGAGAGTTCGGTTACCGGACGGAAGCGCTGGCGGGTGTCGACATGGGAGCCGTTGTGCGCGAAACCGATTGGGCCACCGTTCGGAACGGGGTCGTCGCGCCGACTGTGCCATGCCGACGGCGGGCGCGGGCGCGCGGGCCGATCGGCCGGCGTCCCGGCACGGCTTTCCCGCCCGTTCGCCGCGCGCGATGCCGGGGCGGCCTCGGGTTCCCGAAGAAGGATGAATTCGACGTAGTCGTCGTCGTCATAGTCGTCGCCGACCAGGTCGCCCACCCCGGGTGGGCCGCCAGACATTGCCGACGGCGCGTAGCCGAGCAAGAACAAGGCGGCCACGATTCCGAACAGCGCGATGAACGCGGGCAACAGCACCGATTGCGACATGGCGGCCGCGAAGGGGTCGCGCAGGAATTCGGGCAGTTGCAACGTGGCGGGCGCCTCCTCGCCGACACCGCCGGACGGCTGCGGCGGCATCTCGGCGCCGATCCGTGCGGTCATGAACGCGGCCATGCCGGCGCTTCCGAGCACCGCGCCGAGCTGGCGGACCGAGTTGTACACGGCGGAGCCCGCGCCGGCCAGCCGAGAAGGCAGGTTGCGCGTCGCGGTGGCGGTCAGCGGCGACCACACGAACGCCATCCCGACGCCCGAAGCGAAGAAGGGCAACACCAGCCGCCAGATCGGCGTCGCCGGCGACATCTCGAAGGTGAGCCAGGTCAGTGCTATCGCCAGCACCGAGAAGCCGAACCCGAGGACCGGCCGTGGATGGTATTTGTCGACCATCCTGCCGACGAACGGCGCGAACACACCGTTGGCGATCGCCATCGGCGCGATCAGCAGGGCCGAGCGCGTCGGCGACAGCCCGCACACCGCCTGCGCGTAGAACGTCAGCGGCAGCATCATTGCCGTCGCGGCGAACGAAACGATGGCCACCCCGACGTTGCACAGGCCGAAGTCGCGGTCACGGAAGATCACCAGGGGAATCAGCGGCTCGTCGGTGTTCATCGACTGCCAGAACACGAACACCGTCATGAACCCGACTCCGGCGACCAGCATCGCCCAGATCCACGGTTGCCAGTGCGCGCCCTGGCCCTGTTGCAGCCCGAACACGATCAGGAACATCCCGGCGCCGGACAGCGCGACGCCGACCACGTCGAACCGGTGTGCCTGGGTGGGCAGCACCGGGACCAGCCAGTACGCCAGCGCAAGCCCGACCACGCCGATGGGGACGTTGACGAAGAAGATCCACTGCCAGCCCAGCCCGTCGACCAGCACGCCGCCGGCCAGCGGGCCCACCAGGCTGGCGACCCCGGCGGTGGCTCCCCACAGGCTTACCGCGACGCCGCGCCGCTCCGGCGGGAAGATCCGGGTGATCGTCGACAAGGTCTGCGGGGTGAGCACCCCGGCGCCGACACCCTGCACCACCCGGGCGGCGATCAGCATGGCGGCGCTGCCCGACAGGCCGCACCACACCGAGGCGACGGTGAACACCACCAGACCGATCAGGTACAGGTTTTTGGTCCCGAATCGGTCACCGAGCCGCCCGGCCACCAGCAGCACGACCGCATAACCCAGCAGGTAGGCGCTGGTCACCCAGACCACCGTGTCGTAGCCGATGTGCAACTTGGTCATGATCGTCGGGTTCGCGATGGCGACGATGGTCGAGTCGACCATGATCATGAAGAAGCCGATCATCATCGCCCAGAGCGCGTTCCAGGGCTTCTGGGATTGCGGTGAGTTCTGGGTGAGGAAGTTCCAGCGCTTGGTGAGGTGGGCTGGGTTCGGCGCCGCGCGCCGGGTTACGCCGGACGACGGAGGCGTCGCCGCGGTCATCTAGCCACCTCGTTTCAGCTTCCGTGGATGCCCGGCTGGACGGGGCCGGTCTGTCGGCGGCCCGGACCGTCACGGACATCCAGCCTGCATTATGGCCGCTGACGCGATTGAGGGCAGCGACGGACCCGATCCGGGGTACACCACGCGGAAGGTTTCGTGTTCGGTCGGCGTTCTGTGGGGCGCAGGTTAGCCTGGTAGGACGCCATTTGCAGGAGAGGCAAGATGCGGGCCCGACGGAAGCGGTCTTCGAACCGGTTTTTTAGCATGTCGCACGCGGAGCAGGCGCCGACGTCCACCAACGGCCGGCCCAAGACGTCCGCGCGGGCTTTGGCCCAGGTCATCGAGCGGAGCTCGCGGATCCAAGGACCGGCGGCCGAGGCCTATGTGTCCCGGCTGCGCAACGCGCACCCGAGCAGCAGCCCGGCCGACATCCTCACCAAGCTGCAGAAGCGCTACGTGGGCATGGTGACGGCCAGCGGCATGGCGGTGGGCGCGGCGGCGACGATCCCCGGCATCGGCACCTTGAGCGCACTGTCTGCCGCCGCGGCGGAAACGGTGACGTTCCTGGAGGCCACCGCGTTCTTCGTGTTGGCCGTCGCGGTGGTCTACGACATCCCCGCCGACCACCGGGAGCGCCGCCGGGCTTTGGTGCTGTCGGTGCTGGTCGGCGACAACAGTAAGGAAGCGGTCACCCAACTCTTCGGCCCGAGCCGCACCAACGGTGGCTGGATTTCCGAGAGCGTGGCCGCCGTGCCGCTGTCGTCGATGTCAGGGCTGAACTCGCGATTGTTCAAGTCGTGGGTCAAGCGGTACGCGCTGCGCCGCGGCGCCCTGGTGTTCGGCAAACTGCTCCCGGTGGGCATCGGGATCGTCGTCGGCGCCGTGGGCAACTACTTCGCGGGCAGGAAGATCGTCCGCAACGCCGACAGGGCGTTCGGCGCCCCGCCGGTGCGGTGGCCGCGCGCCCTGCATCTGGTGCCGCCGTTCCACGAAGCCGGCTAGCGCCCCTGGAACCCCCGTCTCCCTGGCGAATTGCTGGCGAAAGGTTAGCCTTTATAGGGCGGGAAACGTTGAGCATCGCCACTGCTGTGACATGCTCCACAATCCGGGGCCCGAGAAATGTACAGGCACCGCGCAACAGCTGCGTAAGCGCTTGCGAGACAGAGGAATTGAGGCGAACAGCGGTCGTGAGCAACATAAGTTCACCATTCGGGCAGAACGAATGGCTGGTCGAGGAGATGTACCGCAAGTTCCGCGATGATCCCTCGTCGGTGGATCCGAGCTGGCACGAGTTCCTGGTCGACTACAACCCCGAGCCGACCGGCGAATCGGCCTCGAGCGCCCCGGCCGCCGGCGACGGCCAGCCCGCCGCGAGCGCCCCGCAAGCAACACCCGCGCCGGTCGCCCAGCCGCCCGCCCAGACCGCGGCGCCGGCCCAACCCGCCGCCGGCAACGGGGCCGCCAGCGCCCCCGCGGCAGCACCGGCCAAAGCCAAAGCCCCGACTCCCCCGCCCGCGGAAGGCGACGAGCTGCAGACGCTGCGCGGCGCCGCGGCCGCCGTCGTCAAGAACATGTCAGCCTCGCTTGACGTGCCGACCGCCACCAGCGTCCGAGCCGTCCCGGCCAAGCTGATGATCGACAACCGGATCGTCATCAACAACCAGCTCAAGCGCACCCGCGGCGGCAAGATCTCCTTCACCCACCTGCTGGGCTACGCGCTGGTGCAGGCCATCAAGCAGTTCCCGAACATGAATCGGCACTACGCCGAGGTCGACGGCAAACCCACCGCGGTCACCCCGGCGCACACCAACCTGGGCCTGGCCATCGACCTGCAGGGCAAGGACGGCAAGCGTTCGCTGGTGGTGGCCGGCATCAAGGGTTGCGAAACGATGCGCTTCGCGGAATTCGTCTCCGCCTACGAGGACATCGTGCGCCGGGCCCGCGACGGCAAGCTGACCGCCGAAGACTTTGCCGGCGTGACGATTTCGCTGACCAACCCGGGCACCATCGGCACGGTGCACTCGGTGCCGCGGCTGATGGCCGGCCAGGGTGCCATCATCGGCGTCGGCGCGATGGAATACCCCGCCGAGTTCCAGGGCGCCAGCGAGGAGCGCATCGCCGAGCTGGGAATCGGCAAGCTGATCACGCTGACCTCGACGTATGATCACCGGATCATTCAGGGCGCGGAATCCGGTGACTTCCTGCGCACCATCCACGAGATGCTGCTGTCGGACGCGTTCTGGGACGACATCTTCCGCGAACTGGGCAACCCATACCTGCCGGTGCGGTGGAGCACCGACAACCCGGACTCGATCGTCGACAAGAACGCCCGGGTGATGGAGTTGATCGCTGCCTACCGCAACCGCGGCCACCTGATGGCCGACATCGACCCGCTGCGGTTGGACGGCAGCCGCTTCCGCAGCCACCCCGACCTGGAAATCCTCAACCACGGGCTGACGCTGTGGGATCTCGACCGGGTGTTCAAGGTCAACGGCTTTGCCGGCTGCGAGTACAAGAAGCTGCGCGACGTGCTGGGCTTGCTGCGCGACGCCTACTGCCGCCACATCGGCGTGGAATACACCCACATCCTCGAGCCCTCGCAGCAGGAGTGGCTGCAGCAGCGCGTCGAGACCAAACACGTCAAACCGACGGTGGCCGAGCAGAAATTCATCCTGAGCAAGCTGAACGCCGCCGAGGCGTTCGAGACGTTCTTGCAGACAAAATACGTTGGACAGAAACGGTTTTCGCTAGAAGGTGCGGAAAGCGTGATCCCGATGATGGACGCGGCGATCGACCAGTGCGCCGAGCACGGCCTCGACGAGGTGGTCATCGGGATGCCGCACCGCGGCCGGCTCAACGTGCTGGCCAACATCGTCGGCAAGCCGTACTCGCAGATCTTCAGCGAGTTCGAGGGGAACCTCAACCCGTCGCAGGCGCACGGCTCCGGTGACGTCAAGTACCACCTCGGCGCCACCGGCGTCTACCTGCAGATGTTCGGCGACAACGACATTCAGGTCTCTTTGACCGCCAACCCGTCGCACCTCGAGGCCGTGGACCCGGTGCTCGAGGGCCTCGTCCGGGCCAAGCAGGACCTGCTGAACCGCGGCGCCCACGACGACGGGGACGAGAAGGCCTTCTCCGTCGTGCCGATGATGCTGCACGGTGACGCCGCCTTCGCCGGCCAGGGCATCGTCGCCGAGACGCTGAACATGGCGGACCTGCCCGGTTACCGGGTCGGCGGCACGATCCACATCATCGTCAACAACCAGATCGGCTTCACCACCGCGCCGGAGTATTCGCGATCCAGCGAATACTGCACCGACGTCGCCAAGATGATCGGGGCGCCGATCTTCCACGTCAACGGCGACGACCCGGAAGCCTGCGTATGGGTGGCACAGCTGGCCGTCGACTTCCGCCAGAATTTCAAGAAGGACGTCATCATCGACATGCTGTGCTACCGCAAGCGCGGTCACAACGAAGGCGATGACCCGTCGATGACCAACCCCGCCATGTACGACGTCGTCGACATCAAGCGTGGGGTCCGCAAGAGCTACACCGAAGCCCTGATCGGCCGCGGCGACATCTCGCTGAAGGAGGCCGAGGACGCGTTGCGCGACTACCAGGGCCAGCTGGAACGGGTGTTCAACGAGGTCCGGGACCTGGAGAAGCACGGCGTCCAGCCGAGCGCATCCGTCGAGGCCGACCAGATGCTTCCCGCGGGACTGTCGACCGCGGTGGACAAGGCGTTGCTGTCCCGCATCGGTGACGCGTTCCTCGCCCTGCCGGAGGGCTTCAGCCCCCACCCGCGGGTGCAGCCGGTGCTGGAAAAGCGCCGGGAGATGGCCTACGAAGGCAAGATCGACTGGGCATTTGGCGAGCTGCTGGCGCTGGGTTCGCTGGTGGCCGAGGGCAAGCTGGTGCGGCTGTCCGGTCAGGACACCCGGCGCGGGACCTTCTCCCAGCGGCATTCCGTGATCATCGACCGCAACACCGGCGAAGAGTTCACCCCGCTGCAACTGCTGGCGACGAACACCGACGGGACGCCCACCGGCGGCAAGTTCCTGGTGTACGACTCACCGCTGTCGGAGTACGCCGCCGTCGGATTCGAGTACGGCTACACCGTGGGCAACCCGGACGCCCTGGTGCTGTGGGAGGCGCAGTTCGGCGACTTCGTCAACGGCGCGCAGTCGATCATCGACGAGTTCATCAGCTCCGGCGAGGCCAAGTGGGGCCAGCTGTCCAACGTGGTGCTGCTGCTCCCGCACGGCCACGAAGGCCAGGGCCCCGACCACACCTCCGGCCGCATCGAACGCTTCCTGCAGCTGTGGGCGGAGGGTTCGATGACCATCGCGGTGCCGTCGACGCCGTCGAACTATTTCCATCTCCTGCGCCGGCACGCCCTCGACGGAGTTCAGCGGCCGCTGATCGTCTTCACGCCGAAGTCGATGCTGCGCAATAAGGCCGCCGTCAGCGACGTCAGGGACTTCACCGAGATCAAGTTCCGATCCGTGCTCGAAGAGCCGACCTACGAGGACGGCATCGGTGACCGCACCAAGGTCACCAGGATCCTGCTGACCAGCGGCAAGATCTACTACGAGCTGGTGGCGCGCAAGGCCAAGGACAACCGGGACGACGTCGCGATCGTGCGCATCGAGCAGCTCGCCCCGCTGCCCAAGCGCCGGCTCAACGAAACGCTCGACCGCTACCCCGGCGCCAACGAGTTCTTCTGGGTGCAAGAGGAGCCGGCCAACCAGGGTGCGTGGCCGCGGTTCGGTCTCGAGCTCCCCGAACTGCTGCCCGACAAGCTGACCGGGCTCAAGCGGATCTCGCGCCGGGCCATGTCGGCCCCATCCTCGGGCTCGTCGAAGGTGCACGCGGTCGAACAGCAGGAGATCCTCGACACGGCGTTCCGCTAGACGGCGCGATCCCCGACCACCCACCGATACGAGTGACCGCCGGTACCGGCTAGCCTCGACGCAAACGAGCCGACAAGGAAGGGTGCTCATGCAGGGGTTCGCCGGCAAGGTCGCCGTGGTGACGGGCGCGGGTTCGGGCATCGGGCAAGCCCTGGCCATTGAGTTGGCCCGCTCGGGCGCCAAGGTCGCGATCAGCGACGTCGACGTCGAGGGCCTGGCCGAAACCGAGGCGCAGCTGAAGGCGATCGGGGCCGACGTCAAGGCGGACCGGCTCGACGTGACCGAACGCGAGGCGTTCCTGGCCTATGCCGACGCGGTCAAGGAGCACTTCGGCAAGGTCAACCAGGTCTACAACAACGCCGGCATCGCCTTCACCGGTGACGTCGAAGTCAGCCAGTTCAAGGACATCGAACGGGTGATGGACGTCGACTTCTGGGGCGTGGTCAACGGCACCAAGGCATTCCTGCCGCACCTGATCGCCTCCGGCGACGGCCACGTCATCAATGTCTCCAGCATCTTCGGGCTGTTCTCGGTGCCCGGGCAGGCGGCCTACAACTCGGCCAAGTTCGCGGTCCGGGGATTCACCGAGGCGCTGCGACAGGAAATGGTGGCGGCCGGGCATCCCGTGGCGGTGACCACCGTGCACCCCGGCGGCATCAAGACCGCGATCGCCCGCAACGCCACCGCCGCCGAGGGGCTCGACCAGGCCCAGCTGGCCAGCCTGTTCGACAAGCGGCTCGCCAAGACCAGCCCGCAGCGAGCCGCCCAGATCATCCTGGAGGCTGTGCGCAAGAAGAAGGCCCGGGTGCTGGTCGGCACGGACGCGAAGGTGCTGGACGCCCTGGTGCGGCTGACCGGCCCGGGATATCAGCAGCTTTTCGGGCCCGTCATGGGCCGGCTGATGCCCAAGCAGTGATGGGCGGCCCACCGAAGGACTGTGGGTAGCGGATAGCCTGACGCAGCACGCCATCACGAGGGAGTACGCATGCATGGGTTCGCCGGCAAGGTCGCCGTGGTGACGGGAGCGGGTTCGGGGATCGGCCAGGCATTGGCCCTCGAACTGGGACGGGCGGGCGCCAGGCTCGCGATCAGCGACGTCGGCGTCGAGGGCCTGGCCGAGACCGAGGCGCAGTTGAAGGCGATCGGAACGGAAGTCAAGGCGGACCGGCTCGACGTAACCGAGCGCGAGGCGTTTCTGGCCTACGCGAACGCGGTCGGCGAGCAGTTCGGTCAGGTCAACCAGGTCTACAACAACGCCGGCATCACGTTCGTCGGATCCATCGAAGACAGCCGGTTCGAGGACATCGAACGGGTGATGGACGTCGACTATTGGGGCGTCGTGAACGGCACGAAGGCATTCCTCCCGCACCTGATCGCCTCCGGCGACGGCCACGTCATCAACGTCTCGAGCGCGCTCGGCCTGTTTTCGGCTCCCGGTCAGGCGGCGTACGTCTCCGCGAAATTCGCGGTACGTGGATTCAGCGAGGCGCTGCGACAGGAAATGGTGCGGGCCGGCCACCCGGTGCGGGTCACGACGGTGCACCCGGGCGGGGTCAAGACCGGGTTCGCCCGCAACGCCATCTTCGCCGACGGGCTCGACCAGGACGACCTGGCCGAGAAGTTCGAAGAACAGCAGGCCAAGACCACACCACAACGGGCGGCCCAGATCATCCTGGGCGCCGTGCGGAAGAACAAGGCCAGGGTGCTGGTCGGACCGGACGTGAAGGCTATGGACCTGGTGGTTCGGCTGACCGGTTCGAGGCCTGAGCGGCTGCTGGGCGGGCCGGTCATGGGGCGCGTGCAGCAGGTGGTACACCAGCTCATGCCCAAGCGCTGACGCCCGCCTTACCGCCCCAGCGGGTGTTCCGCCAACCACCCGCCGGCGACCGCCTGCGGGTCGGCTCCGCCGGCCAGCTGGCGGCGCATGTCGACCAGGGCCGCGGTGTCCAGCACCCCGGCGACCTCGTTGATCGCCAGCAGCTGCCGATCGCTCAGTGCGTTGCGGCGATACAACGGCACCACGTTCTCGGCCCGGATCAGCGCGGGTTTGCCGTCGGCGAGCGTGACCAGGTCGGCAGGGAGGCCGGGGTCGGCGGTCGTCGTCCACCCCGCGGTCAGCTGCCCGTCCCGAACCGCGGCGAACATCGTTGTCTCATCCGGGAATTCGCGCGGAGCGGGAAGCCGGCAGGTGCCCACGTTCGAAGGGGCCCGACGGCCGGTGACGGTGCCCACGACCAGGCCGGCGCAGTGCTTCGGCAGCGTGCTCAGGTCCGCGCTGACATCGCTGCCGCCCCACGCCTTGGCGGTGGCCCCCGTCACCAGCAGCACGGGCTTGTCTTGCGCGGCGGTCGTATAGTCGCCCGCGGCGACTCCCTCGGGCAGCGCGGCCACCATCGCGCGGTAGACATCCGCGTCGGACGTCGCCACCGCGCCGGGCTGCAAACTCTCCAGCTTGCGGCCGGTCAGGGCCGGGACCACGGTGAACGCGCCCGAGTCGAGGCGCGCCATCGGATCGTCGGCGGTCTCGGCGCGCGCCGCAAAACCGTAGGACCGCAGCGCGGCCACGTAGACGCCGGCCAGCAGCGTCGACTCGGAATCCGTCCCGGAGCCGACCACCAGTTCCGGACGGGCGCGATGGTCGCCGGCGTCGGTTCCGCAGCCGGCCACAACGAGTAGGGCGGCGAGCAGCGGCACCGCCAGCCAGCCGGTCCTCACCCCGCGATGTCTGCGGGGTCCGCGGCCAGGGCCACCGCCGTGGCGACCGCATCCCCGACGCGCAGGTCCAGCGGGCTCGGGACGATCCGGTCGAACGCCAGGTCGTCGCTGACGACCGAGAAGATCGCCTCGGCCGCGGCAACCATCATCTTTTCGGTGATCCGGCGCGCCCCGACATCCAGCGCCCCCCGGAACACGCCCGGGAAGGCCAGCACGTTGTTGATCTGGTTGGGGAAGTCGCTGCGGCCGGTGGCCACCACCGCGGCGTACTTGGCCGCCACCTGCGGATGGATCTCCGGATCGGGATTGGACAACGCGAAGACGACCGCGTCGGGCGCCATTGTGGCGATCATCTCCTCGGGCACCACACCACCGGACACCCCGAGGAACAGATCGGCGCCGCGCAGCGCTTCCGCCATGCTTCCCGTCAGGCCGTCAGGGTTCGTGCGCTGCGCCAGAACACTCTTCACGCTGTTCATGTCGTCGCGCCCGGTGTGCAGGATCCCGCGCGAGTCCAGCACGGTGATGTCGGAAACACCCATCGCCAGAAGAAGATTCGTGCACGCGACACCCGCTGCCCCGGCGCCTGAAACCACTACCCGCAGCGACGTCATGTCGCGGCCGAGCAACTTGGTGGCGCCCATCAGTGCGGCCAACGCGACGATCGCCGTCCCGTGCTGGTCGTCGTGCATCACGGGGCAGTCCAGCGCTTCGATGACCCGCCGTTCGATCTCGAAGCAGCGCGGCGCGGAGATGTCCTCGAGGTTGACCGCACCGAACGTCGGGCGCAGTCGCACCAGCGTTTCGACGATCTCGTCGGGATCCTTGGTGTCCAGCACGATGGGGATCGCGTTCAGCCCGCCGTACGCCTGAAACAGGGCGCACTTGCCCTCCATCACGGGCAGCGACGCGGCGGGGCCGATGTCGCCGAGGCCCAGCACGGCGCTGCCATCGCTGACGACGGCGACCAGCCGGTTCGCCCACGTGTACCGGGCGGCCTGTCTGCGATCGGCGGCTATCGCGCGGCTGACCTGCGCCACACCCGGGGTGTAGGCGATCGACAATGCCCGCTGGGTGTCCAGGGGGGCCGTCAGGCCTACGGAAAGCTTGCCGCCTACGTGTGCCTCGAAGATCTCCGCGTCGGTGATCGCGCCCTGCTCGGCGCGCGTCTGTATCGATTCAATCAACTCGGACACGCGCCCCAGGGTACTGACTACCGATTAGTAGGCCTAATCTGCGCGGGACGACATTCCGCGACGACCGGGTGGCGTCAGATCAGTCCCAGCTCGGTCACCGCGTTGCGCTCGTCGACCAGCTCGGCGGTGGTCTTGTCGATGCGGCTGCGGGAGAAGTCGTCGATCTCCAGCCCCTGCACGATCGACCAGTTGCCGTCCTTGGTGGTCACCGGGAACGACGACATGATTCCCTCCGGCACGCCGTAGGAGCCGTCGGAGTAGACCGCCATCGACACCCAGTCACCGTCCGGGCTGCCCAGCAGCCACGAGCGGGCGGCGTCGATGGTCGCCGACGCGGCCGAGGCGGCCGAGGAGGCACCCCGCGCGTCGATGATCGCCGCGCCGCGCTTGGCCACGGTCGGAATGAAGTCGTTCTCGATCCATTTCTGGTCGTTGACCACCTCGGCGGCGTTCTTGCCGCCGACCTCGGCGTGGAAGATGTCGGGGTACTGGGTGGCGGAGTGATTGCCCCAGATCGTCATCTTCTTGATGTCGGTGACCTTCGCGCCGGTCTTCCTGGCCAGCTGCGAGATGGCCCGGTTGTGGTCCAGGCGGGTCAGCGCCGAGAACCGCTCCTTGGGGATGTCGGGGGCGTTGCTCTGCGCGATCAACGCGTTGGTGTTGGCCGGGTTGCCGGTAACACCGATGCGAACGTCGTCAGCGGCGACGGAGTTCAGCGCCTTGCCCTGCGCAGTGAAGATCGCGCCGTTGGCCTCCAGCAGGTCGCTGCGCTCCATGCCCGGGCCACGCGGCCGCGCGCCGACCAACAGCGCCAGATTCACGCCGTCGAAGATCTTGTTCGCGTCCGCGCCGATCTCCACCCCGGACAGCAGCGGGAACGCGCAGTCGTCCAGCTCCATCACGACGCCCTCGAGCGCCTTGAGCGCCGGCTCGATCTCGAGCAGACGCAGCTCGATCGGGCGGTCGGGGCCCAGCAGTGCGCCGCTCGCCAGGCGGAACAACAGGCTGTAGCCGATCTGGCCGGCGGCGCCGGTGACGGCGACCTTGAGAGGACTTGCGCTCACGTCGAAATACTCCTTGTGGAGGTAGTCATGCAGATTCGGGTCTCGGCACGAAACTAGCGCACCCCTCTCGGCTGCCAACCTCCGGTCCGATGCCCGGCCATTCCGCCGCGCACGGATCGGCGCGCTTTGCGAAGCCGGGGCGCGTAGCATGAAGCACCGCCCGGTCAGACCTGCGCAGCGATCGGAGATGGATGTGTTCCAGGGTTTTGACGCATTGCCCGAAGCGCTTCGGCCGCTCGCCCGCGACCCGCGTCCGCCGCTTTCCGATCCCCAACCCCCCTCCCCCAACGAGACGTTGGTCGACTGCGCCATCTACGCCGAGGGCCACCGGCTGCCCGGGAAATTCAGCTACGCCGCGGCCCGGGACAGAGTGCGACAGATCGAGATGCTCGGACACGAAGCGTTTGTCTGGGTCGGCCTGCGCGAACCCGACCAAAACGAGATGCAGGACGTCGCGGACGTTTTCGGCCTGCACCCGTTGGCCGTCGAAGACGCGGTCTGCGCGCATCAGCGACCCAAGCTTGAGCGCTACGACGACACGGTGTTCCTTGTCTTGAAGACCGTTACCTACGTCGCGCACGAATCGGTGACGAAGGCCCGCCAGATCGTCGAAACCGGCGAGATCATGGTCTTCGTTGGCAAGGATTTCGTGGTCACCGTTCGCCATGGTGAACACGGCGGGCTATCCGAGGTGCGCAAGCGCATGGAAGCCGACCCGGAGCAGATGCGCCTGGGACCGTACGCGGTGATGCACGCCATCGCCGACGACGTGGTCGACCATTACCTCGAGGTGAGCGGTCTGGTCGAGTCCGACATCGACAGCATAGAGGAGGTGGCGTTCGCCCCGGGCCGCAAGCTCGACGTCGAACCGATTTATCTCCTCAAACGCGAGGTCGTCGAACTGCGCCGGTGCGTCAACCCATTGTCCGGGGCGTTCCACCGAATGCAGGTGGAAAACAAGGACCTGATCTCCAAAGAAGTCCGGCGCTACCTGCGCGACGTCGCCGACCACCAGTCCGAGGCCGCGGACCATATCAACAGCTACGACGACATGCTCAATTCGCTGATACAGGCGGCATTGGCCCGTGTGGGCATGCAGCAGAACTCCGATATGCGCAAGATATCGGCCTGGGCCGGCATCATCGCGGTGCCGACCATGTTCGCGGGCATCTATGGCATGAATTTCGAGTTCATGCCGGAGCTGAAGTGGCACTGGGGCTATCCGGTGGTGGTCGGCATAATGGTCACCGCCTGCCTGACTCTGTACTTCAGCTTCCGAAAACTCAACTGGCTCTAGCCATCAATTAGGTTGTGCGGCAGGTCGATTCGGGTTCAGCACGTCGACGCCGTCGTTCTGCCACGCCTGTCGCATGGCTTCGGCGCCCTTCAACCGCACCCAGGCCGCTTCGGTCGCGGTGATGGGAGTCGCCGCGAGGAATTGCACCGGGTCGCGGGGCGGTTCCAGCGGCAGATCGTCGATGTCGCTGGGGCCCAACAACACCGCGGTGAACGGCACTCGCCCCCCGGGTCGCGCCCACAGCGGCGAGCCGAGATCGACCAACGCGTCGGCGACCAGCACCAGGCCCTCGACGGCCGGTGTCGCGGCCAGCACCGCCAGACTGCGGGCAATGCCGCTGACCGGCCCCGGATTTCGCAGGCGCAGCACGACTTCGGCGCGCGGGCCCCGCGTCCGGTCATCGACGATCTGTGTCGGGTCGGTCATCGGATAGCGCGAACAGCCCAGCGACACGTAATGCACCAGCCCGTCGCTCCCGCGGAAGCGCAGTACCTCGATGGGTTCGGTGCCCAGGAAGGTCACGCTCGCCGAATCGGGCTCGGCGCCGGCGAAGTGGCGGCGCAGGTGGGCCCGCACCTGGTCCAGGATCGGGCTCACCGCTCCCCAGACACCGCGTTGGTCAGGTTCACCCCGGAGCCGGCGTCGAAAACGGCGAGCTTCGCGGTGTCGAACGCCAGCTCGAGAGACTGCCCCATTGCCGCTTTGGACTCCGCGGGAACCCTTGCCACGAACTGGTTTTCGTGTGCGTGGGCCGCGGCGGCCAGCTCGTCGAGCTGGGCCGAGTGCGCCGCCCACCCCGCGGTGGAAAAGTAGACGAACTTGTCGGCACCCAGCGACTCAACCAAATCCACCTTCACCTCGAAGGTGAGCGCCCGGATGCGCTGGTACCCATCGATCAACGTGGCGTCGTGCAGATGCTCGGGCCGTACCCCGACGATGACGTTCTCCGGCGCGGGGTGCTGCGCGATCGCCTGGCGTACTTCCGGAGTCACCACCACTTCCCCGAACGGCAGCGTCAGCCCGGTGGGCGTCAACGTCGCCGGGAAGAAGTTCATGGCCGGCGAGCCGATGAACCCCGCGACGAACAGGTTGGCCGGATGCTCGTAGAGCTCGTCGGGGGTGCCGATCTGCTGCGCGACGCCGCCGCGCAGCACCACCACCCGGTCTCCGAGCGTCATGGCCTCGGTTTGGTCGTGGGTGACGTAGACAGTCGTGGTGCCCAGCCGCTTCTGCAGCCGTGCGATCTCGCCGCGCATCTGGACGCGCAGCTTGGCGTCCAGGTTGGACAGCGGCTCGTCCATCAAAAAGGCTTTGGGGTGGCGCACGATCGCCCGGCCCATCGCGACCCGCTGTCGCTGCCCGCCCGACAATTGGGAGGGCTTGCGGTCGAGCAGTTCAGTCAGGTCAAGGGTTTTCGCGGTCTCTTCTACCTTCTGGGCGATCTCGGCCTTCTTCATCTTGGCGAGCGTCAGCGGAAACGCGATGTTCTGCCGCACGGTCATGTGCGGATACAGCGCGTACGACTGGAACACCATCGCGATGTCCCGGTCCTTGGGCGCCTTCTCGTTCATGCGCTCACCACCGATCCGCAGCTCGCCCGACGAGATTTCCTCAAGGCCGGCGATCATGTTCAGCGTTGTCGTCTTACCGCACCCCGACGGGCCGACCAGAATCAGGAACTCGCCGTCGGCGATGGTGATGCTGAGGTCTTTTACCGGGGTGGCGCCGTCCGGGTAGCTCTTGGTGACATGGTCCAGCACAATCTCGGCCATCGCGCTATCCCTTCACAGCGCCGGAGGTCAACCCGGCGATGATTCTTCGTTGGAAGATTAGAACAAAGAGGATGATCGGGACCGTGATCACGACGGCACCGGCCGCGATCGATCCGGTGGGTTCCTCGAATTGCGAACTGCCACCGAAGTTCGCGATGGCCACCGGGGCGGTGATCGCCGCCTTGGTGGCGGTCAGCGACAACGCCAGCAGCAGGTCGTTCCAGGCGAAGATGAACACCAGAATCGCCGCGGTGACCACCCCGGGCGCGGCCAGCGGGACGATCACCTTGCGGAAAGCCTGGGCGGGTGTGGCGCCGTCCATTTTCGCCGCCTTCTCCAGATCCCACGGAATCTCCCGGAAATAGGCCGACAGCGTGTAGATGGCAAGCGGCAGAGCGAACGTGATGTAGGGCAGGATCAGCCCGGGCCAGGTATCGAACAGGCCGACGAAGCGTTCGATGTTGAACAGCGGGGTGACCAGCGAGATCGCCGGGAACATGGTGACCAGCAGGGTGGCACCGATCAGCATCCGCTTGCCCGGGAAGTTCAGCCGGGCGATCGCGTAGGCCGCCATCGCGCCGAGCCCCACCGCGATCGCGGTGGTGATCAACCCGATCCCGATCGAGTTGACCAGCGCCGAGCTGAACAAGTCACCGCGGAAGATGCCGCGGTAGTTCTCGAAGGATACCGACGACGGAATCAGCTTGCCGTCCTTGACCGTTGACGTCGGCTTGAGCGACAGGCTGAGGATCCACAACACCGGAACAAGTGCGTACACCACCACCACGGTGTCTAGCAGGACCCAGCCGGCCCAGGCCCGCCCGGGGCCCGCGGTGCTAGCGGCCATCGACGTCACCACCGGGCGCCGCGGCGCCGAACGCCTTGATGTAGACAAGCGCGATGATGCCCACACAGAGGAAGATCAGCACGCTGATCGCCGAGCCCAATCCGACGTTGAACCCTTTGAAGAGGTTGTCGTAACCCAGGATTGACACCGAGTCGGTGTTGTTGGCGCCGTCGGTCAGCACGTAGATGCTGTCGAAGATGCGGAAGGCGTCCAGCGTCCGGAAGAGCAACGCGACTACCACCGCCGGCTTGATGATGGGCAGGGTGATGCGCATCAGCCGCCGCCACGGCCCGGCGCCGTCGACCTGGGCGGCCTTCAGCAAGTCCTCGGGCACCAGCGCCAGCCCGGCCAGCAGCAGCAGCGACATGAAGGGGGTCGTCTTCCAAACCTCGGCCAGGACGACGATGCCGAGCGACGGGATCTGGGCGGTCAGGGGGGCGCTGCCCTGCGGCAAAAGGTTGGCCAGATAGCCGGTTCCCGGCGTCCACGCGTAGTACCAGCTGTACGACGCGACCACGGTGACGATGCCGTACGGAATGAGCACCGCGGTGCGCACCAGGCCCTTGCCGACCAGCGTGCGGTGCATCACCAGTGCCAGCGCCAGCCCCAACACGAACTCGAGCGACACCGAAACCGCTGCTATTCCCAGCGTTACGGCCAGCGCGGTCCACCAATAGCGGTCGGTCAAGATCGTCTGGTAGTTGCTCAACCCGACGAACGCAGTGTCGTTGGGGGTGGCGAGGTTGTTGCGCTGCAGGCTCAGCCACACCGCGTAGCCGATCGGGTAGGCCGTCACCGCCAGCATCAGGATCGCCGCAGGCGCGACGAGCACAAAGGCGAGTCGCCGTTCCGGCAGCTGGTTTCGGGCCCGGGGGCGCGACGCGGCGATTGGAGTCATCAGCGCCGCTCCTCCTCATCGCATTGTTCTGCATCGTCGCCGGCGCGGGTCACGGCAACAGCCCCTTGCCGTCGATGGCCTTTTGCGCCTGCGCGGTGAGTTCGTCGGCCGTTCGGTCCGGGTCGATTTCGGCGATCGGGCTCAGCGCCGCCGACAGCCGCAGCGACAGCGCCTGATACACCGGCGTCGCCGGCCGCACGGCGGCATCGGTGAGCTGTTGCCGAATGATCGTGTACATCGGATATTTGGTCTGGAATTGCGGGTCGGAGTACAACGACGTCCGGACCGCGGGCAGGCCACCCGCCATTGAAACGTACTTCTGGCTTTGCAGGCTGCGCAGGCAGCGCACGGCTTCGAAGGCCTCCGCACGATGGCGGGTGGTGCTCGCCACGGCGAGGTTCAACCCGCCGAGCGTCACCTTGGCCGGCCGGCCCGGCGCCACACCGGGATACGGCGCGAATCCGAAGACCCGCCGGCTGGCGTCGTAGGCGACGCGGAACTGCTCGTCGCTGGGCACGAACGTCCCGACGTCGTTGATGCTTCCCGCCAGGGCCGGGTCGCGGTTCAGCGGCAGGAAGGGGACACCGCCCTTCACCGCGTTCTCCAGCATGGAGGCCAACACATACGGCCAGTTGACTTCCAGTGCGGCCTTGCCCTGTTCGACCGCCAGGCGCGCCGTCCCCTCGTCGGTCCGGCTGATCGACGGATCGGCCCCGGGGGCGGTACCCACGGCCTTGAGGATGCGCAGCGCGTTGACGGTCGCGGCCCGGTGCGCGGGCGTGTCGGTCAGCGTGACCTGACGGCCGTCCTCGGAGAGCACCTGACCTCCGCCGCTCACCAGCAGCGTGTTGAACCACACAACCAGGCCCTCGCCCTCGTTCGCCTGCACGGCGATCCAGGCGGGCTGACCCGCCGCGTGCAACCGGGCGGCCTCGGCCACCATCGCGTCCCAGTCCAGCGGCGGTTGGCTCACCAAATCGGGCCGGTACCAAAGCAATTCCGTGTTCGTTATGACGGGCTCGGCATACAGCCTGTGCTTCCAGCGGGCCGTCGCAAGTGGGCCGGGCAGGGTGTCGGCGGTGGCGTCGGCGTCGGCCCGCCCCCCGGGGTCGTCGGATAGCGGCAGGGCCCAGCCCGCTTCGGCGAACTCCGCGGTCCACACCACGTCCAGCGCCATCACGTCCAGCCCGCGGTCGTGGGCGCTCAGCCGCCGCGCCAGCTGCACTCGCTGCTCCCCGGGACCCCGCGGCAGGCTCACGTGCTGGATGGTGAACCGTCCCTGCGATTGCCTGGTGCACTCCTGGGACACCGCCGTGAAAGTGGCCGAGTCGGTGGCCGGCGTGAAGAAGGAGATCACCAGCCCGTTGCCGGCGGACCCGCAGCCCGAGAGCGCCGCCGAGGTGGTCACCGTCGCCAGCGCGATGACGCCCATCCGGCGCAGGCGCCCAGGACGTTTCACCACCGATTCACACCTCTCGCGCGCGGCCTCAAATCGCTAAGCGCGCCAACAAATCCCGTGCCTTCTCCGCGTTCTGCGGATCGCAGAGCACGTCGTAGCGGCCGGCCACCAGCTGCATCGTCGAGCTGAAATCCCTTGTGCCACGAGCCATCGCGTACGGGACCGCGGAGGTGATCAAACCGAAGAAGACACCGGCGACCAGGCCGGTGGCCAGCGCAGCCCACGGATTCGGGCTGAAGAATCCGAGCACCAGCCCGATGAACAGGCCCAGCCAGGCCCCGCTGAGCACACCGCCGCCGAGAACCTTTGGCCACGAAAGCCGGCCGGTCACTCGTTCGACCTGCATCAGGTCGACGCCGACGATGATCACCTGCTGCACCGGGAACTGCTGCTCGGACAGGTAGTCGACGGCACGCTGCGCCTCGGCGTAGGTCGGATAAGAGCCGACCGGCCAGCCCTTGGGCGGCGTCGGTAGCGAAGGCACACCGCGCCGAGCGGCCGCCGCACCGGGGGGCGTGGCGCCTGGAACTTGACCGGGCTGGAAAGGACTAGTCATTGGTGCTCATTCTCCTCCGCCCTGGCCGAGGTCACATCTCGGGCCCTCATAGCCTATCCAGCGGCCGCACCCCAACCTGCGCAAACAAGGCCCCGCGGTCCGCAGGTCCGCGGCGATTCGCCGCCAATCCCCAACTTGAGCATCGGCTAGGTTGAACAGCATGACAGCGCCCGGCGATGACTTCGGCGACCGCGCCCACGACGACCAGGCCAAACCGACGCCCGCCGGCAGCGGGGCCCCGGAACAGCCAGAGACGCCGTGGGAGCCGCCCGCATCGGCGCCAGCACCGGAATATCCGCCCCCGGCCTATCCGCCGCCGGCGTATCCCACCGAGCAGCACCCCGGCTATGGGGGCCAATACCCGCCGCCGCCACCCGGATACGGGCAGCCGACGGGGTACGAACAGCCGCCGGGCTACGGCCCGCCGCCGTACCAGCCGGTGCCCCCGCAATTCGGCGGGCCGCCCGCCGGCTACGGGCCGCCGTCTTATCCGGGCGGCTACTACCCCGGCCCGGACTACCTGGGCGGCTACGGGTTGCCGAGTGGACTCAAGCCGGGCACGAACAAGCTCGCCATCGCGTCGCTCATCTCGTCGTTCACCGGCGTGTTCTGCTGCTGCCTCGGCTCGATCGCGGGCATCGTGATGGGAGTGGTCGCGCTCAATCAGATCAAGCGCACCCAGCAAGACGGCTACGGCCTCGCGGTCGCCGGCATCGTCATCGGCGTCGCGACCCTGGTGGTGGGACTGATCTTCGCGATCTTCGCGATGCACTCGCGTTAGCACCACCGCCTAAGCGGGCCAACACCGCCGCCATCTGCCCTGCCGCCCGGCGCTGCCTAGGCTTTCCCCATGGCATCGGTCAACAGGGTGTACATCGCCCGGCTCTCGCGGATGTTGGTGCTGGGTCCACTCGGCGAGTCCTTCGGCCGGATCCGCGATGTGGTGATCAGCATCAGCATCGTGCGTCAGCAGCCCCGCGTGTTGGGGTTGGTCGTCGATTTGGCGACGCGGCGCAGCATCTTCATCCCGATGCTCCGGGTCACCGCGATCGAGCCGGAGGCGGTCACGCTCAACACCGGCAGCGTGTCCCTGCGCCACTTCGAGCAGCGTCCGGGCGAGGTGCTGGCGATCGGCCAGGTGCTCGACACCCAGGTCAGGGTCAACGACCCTGACCTGCCTGAGCTGGCCGGCCTCGACGTCGTCGTCACCGACCTGGGCATCGAACAGATCCGCACCCGCGACTGGATGGTGAGCCGGGTGGCCGTCCGCAGTCAGCGGCGGCTGGGCCGGCGCGGCCCGGTGCACGTCGTGGATTGGCAAAACGTGCAGGGCCTGACCCCGTCGGCGCTGGCGCTGCCGGGCCAGGGGGTGGCGCAGCTGCTGAACCAGTTCGAGGGCTGGAAGGCGGTCGATGTGGCCGACGCCATCCGCGCGCTGCCGCCCAAGCGGCGCTACGAGGTGCTCAAAGCGCTCGACGACGACCGGCTGGCGGATGTCCTGCAGGAACTGCCCGAAGTGGACCAGGCCGACGTGCTGTCCGAGCTGGGCACCGAACGCTCGGCCGACGTGCTCGAGGAGATGGATCCCGACGATGCCGCCGACCTGCTCGGTGTGCTGAATCCGACCGACGCCGAGATGCTCCTGACCCGGATGGACCCGGGCGATTCGGCCCCGGTACGTCGGCTGCTGGCGCATTCGCCCGACACCGCGGGCGGCCTGATGACATCCGATCCGGTGGTGCTGACACCCGACACGTCGGTTGCCGAGGCGCTGGCCCGGGTCCGCGACCCCGACCTCACCCCCGCCCTGTCGTCGATGGTGTTCGTGGTGCGCCCGCCCACGTCCACACCCACGGGTCGGTACCTGGGCTGTGTGCAGCTGCAGCGGCTGCTGCGCGAACCGCCGGCGGAGTTGGTCGGTGGGATAGTCGACAACGACCTGCTCACCCTGACGCCGGAAACGCCGCTGGGAGCGGTGACCCGCTACCTGGCCGCCTACAACCTGGTGTGCGGACCGGTCCTCGATGACCAGAACCACCTATTGGGCGCGGTGACGGTGGACGATCTTCTCGATCACTTGTTGCCGCACGACTGGCGGGTCGATGTGCAGGCGCTCGACGCCACCGGCCGGCTCGATGAACTGGGAGGATCCGCGTGAGCACGTCCTCGACCCCGCGCCGGCTCTACACCCCGCGGACGTCGCGCAGATACTCGCCCCGCCTCGACCCCGAGGCCGTCGGCCAGATCACCGAATCGATCGCGCGCTTCTTCGGCACCGGCCGCTACCTGCTGGTGCAGACCATCCTCGTGGTGGCGTGGATTGCGCTGAACCTGTTCGCGGTGGGTCTGCGGTGGGACCCTTACCCCTTCATCCTGCTCAATCTGGCTTTCTCCACCCAGGCCGCCTACGCGGCGCCGCTGATTCTGCTCGCCCAGAATCGTCAGGAAAACCGCGACCGGGTCGCGCTCGAACAGGATCGCCATCGCGCCGCCCAGACCAAGGCCGACACCGAGTTTCTGGCCCGCGAACTCGCCGCCGTGCGACTGGCGGTCGGTGAGGTCGTGACCCGCGAATATCTGCGTCACGAGCTCGAGGATCTACGCTCCCTGCTGGCGAATCTGGACGCCGAATCCGGGGGCTCTGAGGCGGTGCAGGGCGATGACAGCTTCGACCGCAACGCAAAGAAATAGGGGCATAAACCAGTTCCGACCATTGCGCCACTCTGGTCACAAGAGTTATGTATGGTGATCTAGTTCACGGCTGAGAAGCAGTTGACCCGCTCACATACCTAGGACGGTCGAGTGCGCATTGGGGGACGCCGGGGTGCACACCCGGCCGCCGCGGTGGAGCGGCCAGCACTTCAGGTAACACGCACGCGCGCGTTCGGGGTCGCGACCATCACCCCGTTGATTTTCGCCGGAGCAGTGAGCGGAGCGGCGCCTTCACTCCCCGAAAGACTTCCTCCGGTGCACGCGAACATCACCCCGGTGGCCGCTGTCTCCCCCAGCATTCCCGACCTCTCAGGGCCCGCCGTCGTCCCCATCGACCGTTCCCCGACCGCCTTCCACGTCGCCGAACCCGCCTTGTCGGCACCACCGCCGGCAATGATCGTGAATGCGCCTGGGGCGCTTGGCATCCCGAGCATCGCACTGGCGGCCTATCGCAGTGCCGAGCAGAAGATGGCGGTGGCCGCCCCGAACTGCGGCGTCAGCTGGAATTTGCTGGCGGGGATCGGACGCATCGAGTCGGGACATGCGGGCGGCGGCGCGGTTGACGCGCGCGGCACCGCCGTCGTACCGATCTACGGCCCCGCGTTGGACGGCACGCTGCCGGGCAACGAGGTCATCCTGCAGAGCAGCACCGGCAATCGCCCCACCTATGCCCGCGCGATGGGACCGATGCAATTCTTGCCGGGCACCTGGGCGCGATACGCGTCCGACGGGAAGGGCGACGGCGTTGCCGATCCGCAGAACCTCTTTGACTCCACCCTGGCGGCGGCCCGCTACCTGTGCAGCGGCGGCCTCAACCTCCGCGACCCGTCGCAAGTGATGGCCGCGATACTTCGCTACAACAACTCGATGGCCTACGCGCAGAACGTGCTGGGCTGGGCCTCGGCGTACGCCACCGGGGTGGTTCCGGTCGACCTGCCTCCGATGACGGGCCCGCCGCCTCCACTCGGCGACGGATTCCTCGAGCATCCCGAGGGACTCGGCCCCAACCTGCCGATGAACGTCAACGGGTTGCCCGTGGACGATCCCCTGGCGCGCATGCCGCTGATCGACCTCGGCCAACCGCAGAGCGCCGGTCCACCGCCGATGTTCCCGTGGATGACCCCCACCCAACAGCAGGCCCCGACGCGGCAGCCCGGCTGCACGGTGATCTGCGTCGGCTCCCAGAACCCGCCGCCCGCCGCCCCACCGTGGGCACCGCCGCAGGCCCCACCGTGGGCGCCGCCGCAGGCCCCTCCGCCCGCCCCGCCGCAGGGCCCACCGCCGCCTCCGGACCCGCAGGCGGCCCCGCCCGCCGTTGCACCCCCGGCCGCGCCGGCGCCCAAGCCGGCCGGCCCGCCGAACGCGGCGTCGCCGAAGCAGCCCGGTCCCGTTGCGGGCGGCTGACCAGCCGGCAAGGTCACGCGCCTACACTCGGCGGTGATGTCCCCTCATGACACTGCCGACCTGAGCGCAGCAATCCGCACCGCACTGGGGAAGGTGATCGACCCCGAGTTGCGGCGCCCGATCACCGAACTCGGAATGGTCAAGAGCATTGACACCGAGCCCGACGGCGGCGTGCACGTGGCGATCTACCTGACCACGGCCGCCTGCCCGAAGAAGACCGAAATCAGCGAGCGGGTCACCCAGGCCGTCTCCGACGTTCCGGGCACCGGAGCCGTGAAAGTCACCCTCGACGTGATGAACGACGAGCAGCGCACCGAACTGCGCAAGCAGTTGCGCGGAGACGCCCGCGAGCCGGTCATCCCCTTCGCCCAGCCGAACTCGCTGACGCGGGTCTATGCGGTCGCGTCCGGGAAGGGCGGGGTGGGAAAGTCCACCGTCACGGTCAACCTCGCCGCCGCGATGGCGGCCCGCGGACTGTCGGTCGGCGTACTCGACGCCGACATCCACGGCCATTCCATCCCCCGCATGATGGGCACCACCGACCGGCCGACCCAGGTCGAGTCGATGATCCTGCCGCCAATCGCCCACGAGGTGAAGGTCATCTCGATTGCCCAGTTCACCGAGGGCAACACGCCCGTGGTGTGGCGCGGTCCCATGCTGCACCGGGCGTTGCAACAGTTCCTGGCCGACGTCTATTGGGGCGACTTGGATGTCCTGTTGCTGGATCTGCCGCCGGGCACCGGCGACATCGCCATCTCGGTGGCTCAGCTGATCCCGAGCGCCGAGCTCATGGTCGTGACGACGCCGCAGCTGGCCGCCGCCGAGGTCGCCGAGCGGGCGGGCAGCATCGCGATGCAAACCCGGCAGCGCATCGCCGGCGTGGTGGAGAACATGTCGGGCCTCACGCTGCCCGACGGCTCGACCTTGCAGGTGTTCGGCGAGGGCGGCGGCCGTCAGGTGGCCGGACGGTTGTCCCGCGCGGTCGGTGCCGATGTGCCGCTGCTGGGTCAGATCCCACTGGACCCCGCGTTGGTGGCCGCGGGCGATTCGGGCACCCCGATCGTCCTGAGTGCCCCCGACTCCCCCGCGGGCAAGGAACTGCGCAGCGTGGCTGACAACCTGTCGTCGCGACGGCGTGGATTGGCGGGTGTGTCGCTCGGGCTCGATCCGACGCGGCGCTAGGCCTGATCGGGGCGACCCTTCGCGCGTGCGATCGCCGCGCTAGGTCGCGTCGGCGTCGAAGGGTGTCTGCCCGGGGGCGTGCGTCTGGGGCGGTGTCGACGGCTCCGATGGAGTGACGGGCGTCCCGTTGACGGGCCTGTCGAAGTTCCCGGTGAGGAAGGAATCGTCGCCGTCCAGCAGGTGCTTGGTCAGCGCGGCGCGCGGCGTCATCCCCCGCAGCCGCTGCAATTCGCTCAGCGGAACGCGCAGATCGTCGAACTCGGGGCCGAGGTCTTCGCGCAGCTGGGTGGTCACCCCGCTGAGGTAGTCGCGGGCCTGCCGCAGCGCGGTCGACGTCCAGCGGATGGCCCCGGGAAGTCGCTCCGGCCCGAGGACCACCAGCCCGACCACGACGAGGACCAGGATGTGCTCCCAGCTCAGACTGCCGAACATTTAGCTGCCGTCGGGGTCGGGCTTGACGGTCAGGGTGACATGCCGGCCGTCGCGGACCACCTCGATCGGGGAGTCCTGGCCGATGGTCAGCTGGCGTACCGCGACGACGAACTCGTCGGCGTCGGCGACCGTGCGGTTGCCGACCTTGACGATGACGTCGTTCTCCAGGATTCCGCCCTTTTGCGCGGGGCTTCCCGCCTTCACGTTGGCAACCTGCGCGCCGGAGGCGATGGCGTTGCTCACCGACCGGGTGCTCACCCCCAGCGTCGGGTGCACGATCTTCCCGTCCTTGATCAGGGTCTGGGCGACCTGCTTCGCCTCGTCGATCGGGATCGCGAAGCCGAGCCCGCTTGCGCTGTCGGACAAGGACTTACCCGCGGTGTTGATGCCGATCACCTGCGAATCCATGTCGATCAGCGGGCCACCGGAGTTGCCGTGGTTGATCGAGGCGTCGGTCTGCAGGGCGTCGATGACGGTGTCGGTGTCCGAGCCCTCCCCCGACAACGGGACGGGCCGGTGCAACGCACTGATGATGCCGTGGGTCACGGTGCTGCGCAGCCCCAGCGGCGCGCCCGCCGCAAGGACCTCGTCGCCGACGCGCACCTTGTCCGAGTCGCCGAACCGGGCGACGCTCAGGTTGTCGACGTTGTCGACCTTGAGCACGGCAAGGTCGGTCTTGGGGTCGCGCCCAACCAGGTTGGCGGGCACTTCCTTGCCGTCGTTGAACACCACGGTCGTCTTGAACTGGCTGGGGTTGTTGGCCGCCTCGGAGATCACGTGGTTGTTGGTGATGATGTAGCCGCGACCGTCGATCACCACGCCGGAGCCCTGCATGCCCTCCTGGTCGCTCTTGGACTCGATGGTCACCACCGCGTTGGCGGTCGCCGCGGCGACCTTGGCGAACCGGCCCGCCGGCCCTTCACCGTTGCCATTGGTGGAAAGCGTCACCTTCGAGGTGGTGAACGCCTCGGCGACCTCGGCCGTCTTGCGGCCGACCACCCCGCCGATCACCCCGATGAACAGCGCGATCAGCAGCAAGACCAGCAGCGCCAGGTAGGACACCTTGCCGCCGAACAGCACGTCGCGCACACCGAGCTTGCCGCCGTAGCCCCGCGGCCCACGCGGCCCCGAGGGGGCGACCGCCGGAGTGCCCAGCGCCGCGGCCGCCGACGGGTCGCGCCAGGGATCGTCGAACTCGTCCGGCTCCGCACCGTTTTTCTCGGCCGCCAGCGCACCGGCGTCGACGGGGTGGCGCTGCAGCGAGTCGGGACTGCCGACCGGGCGACTGAACGCCTCCTGAAGGACCGGATCGGCCTGTTCTTCGTGCGGCCGGAAGTCGGCCTGGTCGCGATACTTCTGCGGGCGGACGCGGTCGGCCACGAAGGATCCGCGCAGCCCGTCGGGACGGCTGAAGAGTTGACGCGATGCGGGGTCGACCGGCGGACGGGAGATGGGCCGCGGCGCTAAGCGGTTGCCGCTGTTCTTGCCGCTGTCGTTGCCTTGATCGGAGGTCACGTTACCCCTTTGGATCCTCTTCTTGAGCGCTTGAGACAGGCCCTTCACCGGGCGATATACCCGACACCGGCGTGGTCGTGTCCACCCTAGTATCCACGGTTCGGCGCCGGCCGCCCATGAGCGCGCGGGCGGGGTGCGCAAAAGTCGGCGGGATCAACCACGGGGAGTTCGGCGAGAGGGTGTCGAGCTACGGGCGCTTGCGCTGCTCACGGGCGTCGCGCTCAGCAAAACGGTCGGACGCCCGGGTGGTCATGCCATCGGGCGAATCGTAGGGAATCTCAGCGAGCATTCCGAGCAGCGTGCTGGGGATACGGATCGGATGCGAGTCGCGCAGCGCCGCACGGGCCCGGCTCTGATCGTCGACCTCGGCCGCGCACTCCGGGCACAGCGACAGGTGGTGCGCCGCCCGGAGGTGCGCGTTCATCCGCAGCTCACCGTCGACGAACGCCGCAATGGCTTCGACGGAAAGGTGCTCGGTCGAGCCGAACTGGCGCGGGGCGCCGACGGGCGCATCGCTCTGGGAGGCGAACTGTGCGGGAAGCCAGGAGAACGCGCGGCGGAAGAGATGACCTCCTCGATCGGGCATCACCGGGTCCTTTCGTAGCGCCTACCCCTCGAATGTAGCGCGCGGTGTGCGCAATAGCGCATCTCAAGACCACAAAACCGGTGGCTCACATGCGGGCGGGGACCCGGCCGTGTCGATTCGGGCGTTCGCCGGCTACGCCGGCTCCGCGTGCAGTGCACCCCGCCCGGCACCGGGATGGGCGGCCAGGTAGTCGCGCAGCGCCTGACGTCCGCGGTGGATGCGGCTGCGTACGGTCCCGAGCTTTACGCCCAGCGTCGCGCCGATCTCCTCGTAGGACAGGCCCTCGATGTCGCACAGCACGACCGCGGCGCGGAACTCCGGCGGCAGCGAATCCAAAGCCGCCTGCAGGTCCGGCCCGAGCCGCGCATCGTGGTAAATCTGCTCGGGGTTGGGCTCGTCCGCGGGCACCCGCTCGTAATCCTCGGGCAGCGCCTCCATCCGGATCCGGGCGCGCCGGCGGACCATGTCGAGGAACAGGTTGGTGGTGATGCGGTGCAACCAGCCTTCGAACGTTCCGGGCTGATAGTTCTGCACCGACCGGAAAACCCGGATGAAGGTCTCCTGGGTGAGATCCTCGGCGTCGTGCTGATTGCCGGAGAGGCGGTAGGCCAGCCGGTATACCCGGTCGGCGTGCTGACGCACCAGCTCGTCCCACGAGGGCATCGTGGACTTGTCCCCGGTCGCGTCGAATACCGCGGTGCCTTGCAACCCGTCGGACGCCTCCACCCACTCGTCCGTGGGGCAGTCCTGCGCGTGCGACATGCTGGTCGGGCCCAAAAGCGTGGTGATGATCGAATCCTCCGAATCCGTCCTGCCGAAAAGCGGCAAGTCGTCACCGGCGGCAACACGTAGCCGCCAGTCCGTATTCCCGTGCCAACGCGCTCCGCGATCCATAGGGACACCGTCGCGTATCGGCGTATGTGCGATATATGAACTGTCTGAGCTCCGGCTGAGAAACCGGATCGTTACCAGCGCTGTCCAGGAAATATCCGCCGCGGCGTGAGCTTAAACGCAGCGGCCTCGCCGGGCGTGTCGTAACGGTGCGGCTTAGGCGCGCCATGCCGGGGTGCGCACCGAAGTGGAATACGCTGCGGGCATGGACGGCACCGACGCAGAAACCCCCGGCCAGCCGGCGCCCAGTCGAGCCGAATCCCTGTTCGCGCACGCCGAGGGGTCGATCTCCGAAGACTCGTTGCTGGCGGCCGCCCGCGAGCGTGCCGTGGACATCGGCGCCGGCGCGGTGACGCCGGCGGTGGGCGCGCTGCTGAGCCTGCTGACCAAGCTCAGCGGTGGGAAGGCCGTCGCGGAGGTGGGTACCGGCGCGGGGGTCAGTGGGCTCTGGTTGCTGTCCGGCATGAGCGACGACGGCGTCTTGACGACGATCGACATCGAGCCCGAGTATCTGCGGCTCGCCAAGCAGGCGTTCTCCGAAGCCGGCATCGGGCCGTCGCGCACCCGGCTGATCAGCGGCCGGGCCCAAGAGGTCCTCACCCGCCTCGCCGACGAGTCCTACGACCTGGTGTTCGTGGACGCGGATCCGGTTGACCAGCCGGACTACGTCGTGGAGGGCGTGCGGCTGCTGCGACCCGGCGGCGTCATCGTGATACACCGCGCCGCACTCGGCGGGCGAGCCGGCGATCCGGCCGCCCGCGACGCCGAGGTGGTCGCGGTGCGGGAAGCCGCGCGACTCATCGCCGAGGACGAGCGGCTCACCCCGGCCCTGGTTCCGCTCGGCGACGGCATTTTGGCCGCGGTGCGCGACTGATTTGATGGCGGCGACCCGCCGCGCCACTGATCTCGTTACGAATTCTTGACGCGGTGCCTCCTTGACTCGAGACTGAACGTGCGTTTAGCGTACTGAACATGCGTTCAGCCGACCTGACCGCCGCCGCCCGGATCCGGGATGCGGCGATCGAGCAGTTCGGCGAGCAGGGGTTCGGCGTGGGACTGCGCGCGATCGCCGAGGCGGCGGGGGTGAGCGCCGCACTGGTCATTCACCACTTCGGCTCCAAGGAGGGCCTGCGCAAGGCGTGCGACGACTACATCGCCGAAGAGATCCGCAACAGCAAGTCCGAGGCGCTCAAGTCGAACGACCCGGCGACCTGGTTCGCGCAGATGGCCGAGATCGAGTCGTACGCGCCGATGATGGCCTACCTGGTTCGCAGCATGCAGTCGGGTGGCGAGCTGGCAAACATGTTGTGGCGCAGGATGATCGACAACGCCGAAGGGTACCTGGACGAGGGCGTGCGGGCCGGCACCATAAAACCCAGTCGAGACCCCCGCGCCCGGGCCCGGTATCTGGGCATCACCGGTGGTGGCGGCTTCTTGCTCTATCTGCAGATGCACGAGACACCAACGGACATCCGCGCGGTCCTCCGCGACTACGCCCGCGAGATGGTGCTGCCCGCGCTGGAGATCTACACCGAAGGACTGATGGTCGACCGCACCATGTACGACGCATTCCTGGCCGCAGATGATGAAGGAGAAAACCATGCCAGTTGACAATGTCGCGCCCATCGAAATCCACCAATTGACAAAGAACTTCGGGGCGGTGCGGGCGCTGGACGGCCTGGACCTCACCGTCCGTGAAGGCGAAGTGCACGGCTTCCTCGGCCCCAACGGTGCCGGGAAGTCGACGACCATCCGTATCCTGCTGGGTCTGGTCAAGGCGGACGGCGGCAGCGTGCGGCTGCTTGGCGGCGACCCGTGGACCGACGCGGTCGCACTGCACCGCCAGATCGCCTATGTGCCTGGCGATGTCACGCTGTGGCCGACGCTGACCGGCGGCGAGACCATCGACCTGCTGGCCCGGATGCGCGGCGGCGTCGACCGCAAGCGCCGCGACGAGCTGATCGAGCGCTTCGACCTCGATCCACACAAGAAGGCGCGGACCTATTCTAAGGGCAACCGGCAAAAGGTCTCGCTGATCTCCGCCTTTTCGTCGCGGGCCCGCCTCTTGCTGTTGGACGAGCCCAGCAGCGGCCTGGATCCCTTGATGGAGAATATCTTTCAGCAGTGCGTGGCCGAGGCGCGCGACCGCGGCGCGACGGTGTTGTTGTCCAGTCACATCCTGGCCGAGACCGAAGCGCTGTGCGAAAGGGTGACCATCATCCGGGCCGGCAAGGCAGTCGAGAGCGGCACCCTGGACTCGATGCGGCATCTCAGCCGTACCTCGATCAAGGCCGAAATGACCGGCGATCCCGGGGAGCTCACTCGCATCAAGGGCGTCGAGGACGTCAGCGTCGAGGGCACCATCCTGCGCGCTCAGGTCGACGGTGAAAGCCTCGGGGAACTCATCCGGGCACTCGGCGACGCCGGCGTGCGCAGCCTCGTCAGCCAGCCGCCGACGCTCGAGGAACTCTTCCTGCGCCACTACGACACGGCGAACAAGGTTTCCGCATCATGAGCACCGCCACCTTGGATCGCTCGCACCGCCCGGCGTACCCCGCGCCGCAACGCGGCTCGAACTTCTCCGGAACGCTGGGGATGCTGCGGCTCTACTTGCGCCGCGACCGAATCTCGCTGCCGCTGTGGGTGTTCCTGCTGTCGGTGCCGCTGGCAACGGTGTACGTCGGCAGCATCGAAAAGATCTACCCCACCCAGGCCGCCCGGGCCGGCTTCGCTGCTTCCATCATGGCCAGCCCGGCGCAGCGCGCGCTATACGGGCAGGTCTACAACGATAGCCTTGGCGCCGTTGGCATTTGGAAGGCCGGCATGTTCCACCTGCTGATCGCGGTGGCGGTCATCCTGACCGTCATCCGGCACACCCGGGCCGACGAGGAGGCGGGCCGGACCGAGCTCGTGGACTCGACCGCCGTCGGTCGCTACGCCAGCCTCACCGCCGCACTGCTGTTGTCGTTCGGGGCCTCCATCGCCACCGGCGCGATCGGCGCGGCGGGCCTGCTGACCACCGACGTCCCCCCCGGTGGGTCGCTCGCTTTCGGCGCGGCGCTGGCCTGCTCGGGCCTGGTGTTCACCGCCGTCGCCGCGGTGACCGCGCAACTGTCCCCAAGCGCGCGGTTCGCGCGCGGCGCCGCGTTCGCGGTGCTGGCGGCCGCCTTCACGCTGCGCGCCGTCGGCGACGCCGGTTCCGGTGCGGTGTCGTGGCTCTCGCCGTTGGGGTGGTCGCTGCAGGTCCGGCCGTACGCGGGTGATCACTGGTCCGTGTTGACGCTCCATCTGACGACAGCCGTCGCGCTCACCGCGGTGGCATACCGGCTCCTCGCCGGCCGTGACGTCGGTGCCGGGCTCTTTGCCGAACGCCCCGGTCCCGGCTCCGCCGCGCCCGCGCTGGGCAATGCGTTCGGGCTGGCCTGGCGATTGGACCGTGGAGCGCTCCTGCTCTGGACCGTGGGGCTGTGTCTCTATGGCGTCTTGATGGGCAGTGTGGTGCACGGCATCGGTGACGAGCTCGGCGGCAGCAATGCCGCCCGCGACATCGTCGTCCGGATGGGCGGCACCAGCGCTTTGGAGGAGGCCTTCATCGCCGTCGCGTTCACCATGATGGGGATGGCGGCCGCCGCATTCGCCGTCTCGCTGACGTTGCGATTGCACCAAGAGGAAGCGGGCCGACGCGCCGAAACGACGCTGGCCGGTGCGGTGTCGAGAACCCGCTGGCTGGCGAGCCACCTGCTGGCGGCATTGGTCGGATCCTCGGTGGCGATGCTGGTGAGCGGTTTGGCCGGCGGACTGGTCTACGGCGCTGCCGCCGGCGACCTCGGCGGCAAGCTGGCTGTCGTGGTGGCAAGCGCGGCCGTGCAACTGCCCGCAGTCTGGTTGTTATCCGCGGTGACGGTCGCCTTGTTCGGTCTGGCACCGCGATTCACGCCGGTGGCCTGGGGCGTTCTCGTCGGGTTCATCGCCTTGTATCTGATCGGTTCGTTGGCCGGGTTCTCGCAATGGCTGCTCGATTTGGAACCGTTCGCCCACATTCCCCGGGTCGGCGCGGATTTCACCGCCACGCCACTGCTGTGGCTGTTGGCCATCGACGCTGGACTGATTACCCTCGGTGTCATGTGCTTCCGACGCCGCGATCTGCGTGGTTAGGAGCGCTATGAAAACCGGTATCCGCGTGACGATGCGGTCGATCTGGGGGATCCTCTCTTTCGGCCTGATCCTCTTCCTACCGGCCGGCACGTTCCGTTATTGGCAGGCATGGGTTTTCATCGGCGTGTTCATGGCGGCAACGATCGTCCCCGTCGTCTACCTGGCGCGGAACAATCCGGCGGCCCTGCAGCGCCGCATGAATGCGGGCCCGCGGGCCGAACCCCGGGCGGCCCAGAAATCCATCATCACCGGCTCGTTCCTGGTCTTGTTCGCGGCGATGGTGCTCAGTGCGCTCGATCACCGGTTCGGCTGGTCGTCCGTGCCGGCGTGGCTGTCTGTGCTCGGTGATGCCCTGGTGCTGGCGGGACTCGGGATGGCCATGCTGGTGATCGTCCAAAACGGTTACGCCGCAGCCACTATCACAGTGGAGTCGGGCCAGACGCTGGTGTCCAAAGGTCTCTATCGATTCGTGCGCCACCCCATGTATGTCGGAAACGTGGTCATGATGATCGGCATGCCGTTGGCGCTCGGCTCCTACTGGGCACTGTTCTTGGTCATTCCGGGCTGCATCCTGCTCGTCCTCCGCATCCTCGACGAGGAGACGATGCTCACCCAGGAGTTGACCGGGTATCGCGAATACCGGCAACGGGTGCGCTACCGGTTGGTGCCCTACATCTGGTAACGGCCGGGCCGACGCGCCTAGGGTATTCGCGTGGCCCGAAATGCCGCGCCCGCCCGGGATCGGCCGTGGCGACGCCCCGGCGCGCTCCGGTACGCGATTAGCCGGATACGCGGCGTCGCCAGGCCGCCCGTCACGGTGACCGATCCACCGGCCGGCCTTGACGTCGAACGCGATGTGGGCGTGCCGACCCGCGACGGAACAGTCTTGCGGGTCAACGTTTTCCGACAACCCGCTACCGGTGCTCGACCGGTGATTCTGAGCATCCACCCCTACGGCAAGGACAATCTGCCGAGGCGGCGCGGCAACAGGTGGGCGTTCTCCGTGCAGTACCGCATCCTGCGCCAGCCGCAACCGGTGCGCTTCTCGGCGCTGACCGGTTGGGAGGCGCCCGATCCCGCGTGGTGGACAGCGCAGGGCTTCGTCGTGGTGAATGCCGACTCGCGCGGCTGTGGTCGCTCCGACGGCGCCGGGCGCCTGTTGTCGCGCCAGGAGGCCGAGGACACTTACGACCTGGTGCAGTGGATCGCCGGACAGCCCTGGAGCGACGGACGTGTCGTCATGCTCGGGGTGTCTTACCTGGCCATCAGCCAGTACGCGGTCGCCGCGCTGCAGCCCCCCGCACTACGGGCGATCTGCCCATGGGAAGGCTTCACCGACGCCTACCGCGACCTGACCTTCCCGGGCGGCGTTCGCGAGACCGGGTTCACCAGGGTGTGGTCGCGAAACGTGCGACGCGACACCCGGCAAGCCTACGACCTGGAACGGATGCAGGACGCCCACCCGTTGCGCGATGAGTTCTGGCGCTCGCTGGTCCCGGACCTCTCCGCGATCAAGGTGCCCATGCTGGTGTGCGGCAGCTTCTCCGACAACAACCTGCACAGCCGTGGCTCCATCCGCGCGTTCACGCACGCCGGCTCCGGCCACGCCCGCCTCTACACCCACCGCGCCGGCAAGTGGGCGGCCTTTTACTCCGGGCCCGCGCTGACCGAGCAGTTGAGGTTTTTCCGCGCAGTGCTGGACGGGACGCCCGCTTCCCGCAGCGTCCGCCTCGAGGTCCGCGAAGACCGCGGCACCGTCGCGGCAGTACGCGAGGAGGCCGAATGGCCCCTGGCGCGCACCCATTGGCGGCCAATGTATTTGGCCGGGGGCGGACTGCTGACCGCCCAGCGGCCATCGGAGGAAGGCGGCATCACATTCGAAACCCGCTCCGGCGCAGCGGCTTTCAGCTGGACCGCCCCGGCGGATATCGAGCTGACCGGCCCGATGGCGGCGCGGCTGTGGATCGAGCTGGACGGCTGCGACGACGCCAACCTGTTCGTCGGCGTGGAGAAGTGGCGTGACGGACGGTTTGTCGGATTCGAAGGCTCCTATGGCTACGGCCGCGATCGGGTGAGCACCGGTTGGCAGCGGATCTCGCTGCGTGCGCTGGATGCCGACCTTTCGCGGCCATGGGAACCCGTCGCGGCGTGCACCGACCCACGGCCCGTCGCCGCGCACGAGGTCGTCGAGGTCAACGTGGCGCTGGGCCCGTCGGCGACGCTGTTCCGCGCCGGTGAGCAGCTGCGCTTGGTGGTCGCAGGGCGCTGGTTGTGCCCGAGGAACCCACTCACCGGCCAGCTCCCGGCGGCCTATGCCGGCTCGCCGCGCGGTCGCGTCAAGCTGCACTGGGGCCCGCGCTACGACGCCCATCTGCTGATCCCGGAGATCCCCGGATAGCACGGGGGTACTAGATCCAGACGCCCTTGCCCACCGCGACCACACCGCCGGCGCTGATCGCGAAGCGCTCCCGGTCCTTCTCGAGATCCACGCCGACCATCTCGCCGGGTCCGACGACGACGTTCTTGTCCAGGATGGCGTGCCGTACCACCGCGCCCCGGCCGACCCGGGCGCCGGGCATGATCACGCTGCCCTCCACGATCGCGCCGTCATCGACCACGACGTTGGACGACAGCACCGAGTTGCGCACCGAAGCCGCCGAAATGATGCTGCCGGCTCCGACGACCGACTCCTGCGCTGAGCCGCCGTTGACGAACTTGGCCGGTGCCAGGTTCTCCGACTCACCGCGGATCGGCCAGCGCTTGTTGTAGAGGTTGAACACCGGGTGCACCGAGACCAGGTCCATGTGCGCGTCGTAGAACGCGTCCAGCGTCCCCACGTCACGCCAGTAGCCCCGGTCGCGATCGGTCGCGCCCGGTACCTCGTTGTCCTTGAAGTCGTAGACCGCGGCCATACCGTCGCCCACCAAGCGCGGAATGATGTCACCGCCCATGTCGTGATCCGAATGGTCGTCGTCGGCGTCGGCGCGAATCGCGTCGATGAGCACCTTGGTGGTGAAGATGTAGTTGCCCATCGACACGAACGTCGCCTCGGGGTCATCCGGTGTACCGGGCGGGTCCAACGGCTTCTCCACGAAATCGCGGATGCGGCCGGATTCGTCGGCGTCGATGCACCCGAACGCGCTCGCCTCGCCGCGCGGCACGCGGATGCCGGCCACCGTTGCGCCGGCCCCGCTTTCGATGTGGAACTGGACCATCTGCTCGGGGTCCATCCGATACACGTGGTCGGCGCCGAAAACGACTATGTAGTCGGGGTCTTCGTCGTAGATCAGATTGAGCGATTGGTAGATCGCGTCGGCGGAGCCGGTGTACCAGCGGGGCCCCAGGCGCTGCTGCGCGGGCACGGGGGTGATGTACTCACCGGCCAGACCGGACAGCCGCCAGTTCTGCGAAATGTGACGGTCCAGTGAATGCGACTTGTACTGGGTGAGAACGCAGATCCTCAAGTAGCGTGCATTGACGAGGTTGGAGAGCACGAAGTCGATCAGCCGATAGGCGCCGCCGAAGGGAACCGCGGGCTTGGCCCGATCCGCGGTCAGCGGATACAGCCGCTTGCCCTCACCGCCGGCCAGGACAATGCCCAGCACGTGTGGCGCTTCCCTCATGGTTCAAACCTATCGGCCGCCGCGAGGCGCTGCCAGAGGGACGGCGCTATTGGCGGTGTTCTGTGCGGCTGTCCGTCAAGGTATTTGGTCCGCCGAGCCACTCACCGATTGCCCGGGCCCCGACTCGCGCTCCTCGTTGCGACCGAACTACCGTGCGGGTATGCGGGTGGCGATGATGACTCGGGAATACCCACCAGAGGTCTACGGGGGAGCCGGTGTACATGTCACGGAACTGGTCGCCCAGCTGCGCCGATTCTGCGCGGTCGATGTGCATTGCATGGGTGGGCCCCGGCCGAACGCCATCGTGCACCAGTCCGATCCGCGCTTGCGGAGCGCCAACCCGGCGCTGTCGACGTTGTCCGCGGACCTGATGATGGCCAACGCCGCGTCGGCGGCCACCGTCGTGCATTCGCACACTTGGTACACCGGCATGGCCGGTCATCTGGCGGCGCTGCTCTACGACATCCCCCACGTCCTGACGGCGCATTCGCTCGAGCCGCTGCGGCCGTGGAAGGCCGAACAGCTCGGCGGCGGCTACCAGGTGTCGACGTGGGTGGAGCGCACCGCGGTGCAGGCGGCGGACGCCGTCATCGCGGTCAGCTCCGCGATGCGCGAAGACATTCTGCGCGTCTACCCCGCGCTGGATCCCAGCGTCGTGCACGTCATCCGCAATGGGGTGGACACCGACGTCTGGCATCCGGCCGGGCCGACGCATGCCGGGTCTGTGCTGGCCGAACTCGGCGTCGACCCCGACCGGCCCACGGTGGCGTTCGTCGGCCGGATAACCCGGCAGAAGGGCGTCGCCCACTTGGTGGCGGCGGCGCACGAGTTCGACCCCGAGGTGCAGGTGGTGTTGTGCGCGGGCGCCCCCGACACCCCGGAGATAGCCGAGGAGATTCGGTCCGCGGTGGCGCGGCTGGCCCACGATCGGCAGGGCGTGTTCTGGATCAGAGAGATGCTACCGATCGGTGAGATACGTGAAATATTATCGGCCGCAACGGTTTTCGTATGCCCTTCGGTGTACGAGCCGCTGGGCATCGTGAACCTGGAGGCGATGGCGTGCGCGACGGCCGTGGTGGCGTCCGATGTCGGCGGGATACCCGAGGTGGTCCTCGACGGGGTGACCGGTTCGCTGGCGCATTACGACCCCGGAGACCCGGCCGGTTACCAGACCAAACTGGCCGAAGCGGTCAACGCGCTCGTCGCCGACCCTGAAAAGGCGAAGCGTTACGGCGAGGCGGGACGCCAGCGCTGCGTCGAGGAATTCTCCTGGGCCCGCGTCGCCGAGCAAACCCTGGACATCTACCGAAAGGTGTGTGCGTAGCCCCGCGGTCCGCCGGCAGGCCTTAGCTGGAGCTGGTGACACCCTTGAGTTCGTCACCGAGGGCGGCGGCTTCGTCGGGCGTCAGCTCGACGACCAATCGACCACCTCCCTCAAGTGGTACCCGCATCACGATGCCGCGCCCCTCCTTGGTTGCTTCCAGAGGACCGTCGCCGGTCCGGGGCTTCATCGCCGCCATCGAGTGCTCCCTCCAGGTTCGAGCTGGTCCGACGTTGCGGACCTGGTCGGCGCCGAGCATGCCCCGCCAGCGATTTTCCAGCCATACCCGGCATCGAACTGCCAAATCACCCCTCTATTGTTCCCTATCCAGGTCACGAGTTGAACAAAGACCCGGTTCTCCGGGCCCGGGGGCCCCCGAACGCCGATTGCCCGGCCGCGTGTCACCGGCCGGAAGGCACCGAACAACCCCGGATATGGTCGTCGACCATGCCGGTCGCCTGCATCAGCGCATAGGCGGTGGTGGGCCCGACGAAGCGGAACCCGCGCCGCTTGAGCTCGCGCGCCATGGCCATCGATTCCGGTGTGGCCGAGGGCACTTCGGAGCCATCCGCCGGCCTGGGGCGCGGTGCTGGCGCAAAAGACCACAGCAGCTCCGCGAGGTCCGCCGAGGTTCCCAGCTCGGCGGCGGCACGCGCGTTGGCGATGGTCGCGTCGATCTTGGCCCGGTTGCGCACGATTCCGGTGTCCGCCATCAACCGCTGCACGTCCGCATCGGTGTAGCCGGCGACCTGCTCGAAATCGAACCCCGCGAAGGCGCGCCGGAAGTTCTCCCGTTTGCGCAGGATGATCAGCCACGACAGCCCGCTCTGGAACGCCTCTAGGCTCATCCGCTCGAACAGCGCCACCCCGTCGTGCACCGGGCGGCCCCACTCCTGGTCGTGGTAGTCGCGGTACAACTCGAAATCAGGTCCCGGCCGAATGGCCGCCCAGCTGCACCGAACCAGCCCGTCATCGCTCACATCTAGTCCTGACGATCCTCGCCGTCCTCGGGTTCCACCGGTTGGGAATCGTCCTCGGCCGCCGCGGGGACCGGCACCGCGGCGAGCTGGCCGCGCAGCGCCTCCAGCTCGCGGGCGAGCCGGTCCAGCACCCAGTCCACCTCGCTGGCCTTGTATCCGCGCAACGCCTGGGTGAACTTGACTGCGTCGACGTCCGCGCCGGTCACCCCGTACGCGGGTAACACGGTCGCGGTTGTCCCCCGGGGCAGGGGCGGCAGCTGCTCACCGCGACCGAACAGCAGACTCGCCGCGCCGAACAGCACGATCGCCACCAGCACCAGCACCACCAGGTAGAGCAACACCAACGCCACGCCGTCGATACTGCCCTATGCCACCGACAGCGCGACCACGCAGCGCGGCTTTAGCGCGGCCTCAGGACCTTCATGGGCGGACGGTCCGCCAGCGACACCGGCGACGTGTGCTGGGTGTAGCTCTGACCATCGGGCCCCTCGGGGCCAACGGCGAAGAATTGCGTCAACCCGACCCCGGAATCGGGAATCCCGCAGCGCGAGAGCAGGGTCGCGATGACCTGGCGGCTCATCGCACCTAACTCGGCCAGCGGCCGGTTGCGGTGCGCGCGCACTCCCAAGTTGACCTGGGCGATGGCGCCCAAGCCCAACCGGTCGAACGTGTCCAGCAGCAGGCCGATCTCGACGCCGTAGCCCGGCGCGAACGGCACCGACGTCAGCAGTTCGCGGGTCGCCGCGTACTCCCCGCCGAGCGGCTGCAGGATGCAACCCAGCTCCGGGCGCAGCGCCGCGAGCAGCGGCCGGGCCACCAGCTCGGTGACCCGCCCACCGCCGGTCGCGCCCGCGGCGCCCCCGACGTCGCCGACCTGCAGCGGCCGCCGGTAGAAGCTTTTCACCAGGTGGACGCCGTCGCCCATGAGCAGCGGCCCGACCAGCCAGGGCACGAACATCGGGTTCGGGTTGATCAGGTCGGAGTCGACGAACACGACGATGTCACCGCTGGTGGCCGCCAGCGAGCGCCACAGCGCCTCCCCTTTTCCGGGCCGGATCGGCACCTCGGGCAACGCCTGCTCTCGGCTGACGACCCGGGCGCCGGCGGCGACGGCGCGGATCTCCGTGTCGTCCGTCGAGCCGGAATCGAGCACGATCAGCTCGTCGACCAGCCCCCCTGAGCCTTTGACCAGGGGTGAGATGCTTTCCACCACCGATTCGATGGTTTCTTCTTCGTTGAGGGCCGGCAGCACCACCGAGATGGTTCGCCCCGCCTTCGCGGCCTCGAGCTCGGCGACCGTCCAGCTCGGACGGTTCCAGCTGCGATTGGACAGCCAGGTGTCGCCGGGCCGGGCGGCCAGCACCGCGTCGTCGGTGAGGTCGCCGACCAGGTCGGATGCCGTCATGCCAATCCCCTCACCGTGCGCGCCGGCGGGCGTGACCCCTGGATGGAGGCCACCATTTCCAGCACCCTTCGGGTCGCGGCGACCTCGTGCACGCGAAACATGCGCGCACCGGCGGCGGCCGCCAGCGCGGTGGCCGCCAACGTTCCCTCGAGCCGCTCGGTCAATTCCACACCCAAAGTCTCCCCGACGAAGTCCTTGTTACTCAAAGCCATGAGCACAGGCCATCCGGTACTAACAAGATCGCCCAGGTGGCGCAACAGCAGCAGCCCGTGGAAGGTGTTCTTGCCGAAGTCGTGGGCCGGGTCGATCAGCACCCGGTCACGGGCCACCCCGCAGGCGACCGCGCGCTCCGCGGCGGCGGTGACCTGGCGAATGACGTCGTCGACCACGCCGCGCGTGGTGGTTCCGTAGTTCACCCGGAACGGTCGCGTGCGGGGCAGCGCCCCGCCGGTGTGCGAGCACACCAGGCCCGCACCGAACTCCGCGGCGACCTCGGCCAGGCCCGGGTCGATGCCGCCCCAGGTGTCGTTGATCAGATCCGCCCCGGCCGCGCACGCCACCTTGGCCACCTCGGAGCGCCAGGTGTCGACGCTGATCAGCTGGTCGGGATAGGCGCCGCGCAGCCATTCGATGAACGGGACCAGACGGGCGAGCTCGGTTTCGGCGTCGACCTCCTGGCCCGGGCCCGCCTTGACCCCGCCGACGTCGATGACGTCGGCGCCCTCGGCGATGGCGCGGTGCGCCGCGGCCCGGGCTGCCTCGTCGCTGAAGGCCGCACCCTTGTCGTAGAACGAGTCGGGGGTGCGGTTGACGATCGCCATGATCAGCGGGCGATCGCCGGCGACCGGACGGCCACACCAAGTGGATTGCACACGTCTATGGTGCCCGGTCACGGCGCCGGGTGCGGCCCGGGGATCGGGTGTGGGGCCAGCCGCACACTGGACACCGAATGTGCGGCCGGGCGCATACTCGGCGGAGACGGCAGCGTCAGCCCTGCGGGCGCTTCCCGTCGGCCACTTCGTCGGGGTATTCGTCGTAGTACGGCACGTACCCCTCGTCGCGGCCGGCCAGCACGTACAGCGGGTCCTTGATGTCGGACCCGTAGGCCTGCTCGCGCAACTCCACCTTGCGGCTCTTGAACGTCGTGGTGTGCTCCAGCGACTCGACCACCCGCACGAACAACGGCAGCGCGTAGGCGGGCAGCTGCCCGTACACGGCGCGGGCCAGCGACTTGCCGTCGAACTCCGCGCCGTCGCGCAGCTTGACCGCGGCCATGCCGGCGCGGCCGCCGGTGCGGGGAATCTCGACACCGAAAACGGTGCATTCCTCCACGGATTCGTCGGACGCCAGCGCCGCCTCCACCTGCGTGGTGGCGACGTTCTCGCCCTTCCACCGGAACGTGTCGCCGAGGCGGTCGACGAACGCGGCGTGCCCCATGCCCTGCGGGCTCATCACGTCACCGGAGTTGAACCACACGTCACCCTCACGGAACGCGTTGCGCACCAACTTCTTTTCGCTCGACTCCTTGTCGGTGTAGCCGTCGAACGGCTGCAGCCGGTTGACCCGGCTGAGCAGCAGGCCCGGCTCCCCGGCCGGCACCCGGCGCACCCGCCCGTTGTCGTCGCGCAACGGGGCTCCGGTGTCGGGGTCGTACTCCACGTAGGCCAACGGCATCGGGAAGACGCCGGTGGTCCGGGGCACGTTGAAGATGTTGATGAACGCGGTGTTGCCCTCGCTGGAGGCGTAGAACTCGCACACGCGGGCGATGTCGAATCGATTGGTGAACTCGTCCCAGATCTCCGGTCGCAGCCCGTTGCCGGCGATCACCCGCACCTGGTGCGCGCGGTCGGTGGCCTTGCGTGGCTGGTTGAGCAGGTACCGGCAGATCTCGCCGATGTAGATGAACGCCGTGGCGTCCGCGGCGATGACCTCGTCCCAGAACTTCGACGCCGAGAACGACTTGCCCAGCGCCAGCGTCGCGCCGGAGTTGATCACCGACGACAGCGCGACCGTCAGCGCGTTGTTGTGGTACAGCGGCAGGCAGCTGTAGAGCGTGTCGGAACTCTTCAGCCGCAGCCCGATGCCGCCGAACGCCGCGAGCGCCTTCAGCCATCGCAGGTGGGTCATCACGCTGGCCTTGGGGAATCCCGTTGTGCCCGAAGTGAAGATGTAGAACGCGGTATCCCTGGCCTGCACGGCCGATACCGACGCCGGATTGGTGGCCGGAGCGCCGGCGGCGAACCGTTCCAGGTCCTCCACGGTCATGGTCTCGGTGTCGCCCGAGCCGCCGCACTCGGCCACCGCGCTGACCAGGTCCGTCTCCGCGACCAACACCTTGGCCTTGAGCAGGCCCAAGCTGTGCGCCAGGACCTCGCCGCGCTGGTGGTAGTTCAGCATCCCGGCGACCGCGCCACACTTGACCGCGGCCAGCATGGTCAGCACCGCGTTGGGCGAGTTGCGCAACATGATCGCGACGACGTCGCCGTGGCCGACGCCGTGCGCCGCCAGCACCGCGGCGTACCTGTTTGCGGCGGCGTTGGCGTCGCGGTAGGTCAGCTGCTGGTCACCGAACCGCAAGAAGATCCGATCGCCGTAGCGGGCCGCGCGTTCCTGGAACACCGTTCCGATCGATTTCTTCGAGCCCGGCTGGGCCAGCAGCCCGGTCCTCGCACCACGCATGATCACCGGCATGTCGGCCAGCAGGCCCGGCGCCCGAGATGCGATATCGGTCAGTTTGACCGCTGTGCGCGCTCCGCCGTCGTGATTGGACACGTCATCCCTCGTTTCTGCGTAAGCAACTCGGCGGACAGCCTAGTAGGGATCACCAGATTGCCGGCGGGCTCAATCGGGCGCACACGCCTCCACGGCGGCGCTCACCTTGTCGACCAGCAGCAACCGGTCCATCGCCGGCTGTGAAATGTACCCGCTGTCGAGCAGTCCGCACAGCCAGAGCCACAGGCCTTCGTAATGCCCGAGGGGATCCAGCATGACGATGGGTTTGCGGTGCAGGCCGAGGTAGCCCGTGGTCCACGAGTCCAGCAACTCGTCGAGGGTGCCGACACCGCCGGGCAGCACGATGAACGCGTCGGCGCGCTCTTCCATCACGTGTTTGCGCTCATGCATCGTCTCGGTGACGATCAGCTCGTCGGCTTCGGTATCGGCGATCTCGACGCGCATCAGAACCTGCGGGATGACGCCGACGGTCCGGCCGCCGTGGGCGCGCGCCGCGGTTGCCACCGCCCCCATCGCCGACACCCGGCCGCCGCCCCACACCAGCGTCCAGCCGCGCTCGGCGATCGCCTCGCCGAGTTCGGCAGCGACCGCGAGCAATTCGGGATGCTCCGGACCGGACGCGCAGTACACGCACACCGCCCAGTCGCCTGATGGCTCGCGTTCCGGGCGCATACAACGAAAGGTAGACCAAGCTTGCTGCGGGCCGCACACCGCGCGCAATAAACTCCGGCGATGCCGATTCGATGGAACGTTCCCCAGCACGCGTCGGCCCTGCAGCGGCTGGACGCGACGCTGGCGGATGGGCGGGGTGCCGTCGTGCTAGGGCCGGATGGCTGCGGCAAGTCCACGTTGGCCCGAGTGGCCGCCGAAGGCTTCGGCCACCGGCACCCCGACACGCGCATCCGCTGGGTCACCGGCACCCCGACCGAACGCGCGGTGCCGTTCGGCGCGCTGAGCCACCTGGTGCGGATCGCCGACCTCGGCAAACCGGCCGCGCTGTTGCGCGCGGCCCGGGCATCGCTGGACGGTGACGACCTGCTGCTGGTCGTCGACGACGCCCACGACTTGGACCTCCTGTCGGCCACGCTGGTCTACCAGCTCGCGCTGGAGGGCACCGCCAGGATGATCGTCACCGGCCGCGCCGACTCGGCTCCCGACGCCATCGCGGCGCTGTGGGCCGACGGGCTGCTCCCCCGGATCGACATCGAACCGCCGGGCGGGGTGACCACCCCGGCCGAGGTCGACGCGTTCCTCGCCGAAATGCCATCCGGGGCCCGGTCGGTGCTGGACTATCTCGCCTTCGCGGAGCCGCTGTCGCTCGCCGATCTGAGCGTCCTTACCGGCGCGGACGCGATCGACGAGGCGACGGATTGCGGGGCGGTGGAAACGCGGGCGCGCGGCGGAGCGTCGGACGACCCGGTGGTGTACACGGCCCACCCGCTGTTTGCCGAGCGAGCGCGGGCCGCGCTCGGCGCCGACGGCGCCCGGCAACGACGCACCGAGTTGGTGCGGCTGCTGTCGCAGCATCCGCCGGACCACCTCAGCGACCGGCTCCGGTTGGCGGCGCTGGCCCTGGACAGCGACGCCCGCCAGCCGGCGGCCGAGGTGGTCGGCGCCGCGCAGCAGGCGCTGCGGCTGGGCGACCTGGCCCTCGGCGAACGGTTGGCCTCCTCGGCGTTGGAGCGCTCGGGCGGGTTGGCGGCGCGGCTGGCGCTGGCACACGCGCTGGCGTGGCAGGGCCGCGGCCGCGAGGCCGACGCGGTGCTGGCCGGCCTGGACCCCGCCGCGTTGACCGAAGCCGCCCTGATGGACTGGACGCTGTTGCGTGCGGCCAACCAGTTCTGGATGCTCAGCGAGCCCGAGCGGGCCACCGCGTTCTTGCGGACGATCCGCAGTCGCGTCTCGGATCCGGGCGCGCGCACCACGCTGGACGCGCTGAGCGCCACGTTCGCGATGAACGCCGGCAACGTCGGGCACGCCGTGAAGGTCGCGGACGAGGTGCTCGCCACCCCGGATGCCGACGACCAGGCGGTGGCCTGGGCGGCCAGCGCGGGGGCGCTGTGCGCGGCGCGCCAGGGGCGCTTCGCCGACGTCGAGCCGCTGGCACAGCGCGCCCTGGCCGCCGAACATCCCGGGCTGCTGCGCTTCACGATCGGGCTGGGGCAGACCACCGCGTTGTTGATGGCGGGCCGGCTCGACGCGGCCCGTGAACTCGCCCAGCAGTTCACCGATTTCGCCGAGTTGCAGCAGCCGGGCCGCGCGATCGGCGAGGTGCTGCTGGCCCACGTGCTGCTCGCCGACGGTGAATTCGCCCGAGCGGCAGCGCTACTCGGGCCGGCGGCCGCCACGTTGGAACGCACCGGCTATTCGTGGGGCCCGCTCTCGTTGACCCTGCTGGCCACCGCGCTGGCCCAGCAGGGCGATATCGCCGCTGCAGGAAAGGCATTGGGCCGGGCCGAATCCCGGCACGGAACCAAGTCGGCGCTGTTCGCGCCGGAACTCGGTGTCGCGCGGGCATGGCGGCTGTCGTCGATGCGCGACGCGCACGGCGCGGTGGCGGCCGCCCGTGACGCCGCCCGGACGGCCGAACGCGGGGGGCAACGGGCGGTGGCGGTGCGCGCCTGGCACGAGGCCGTGCGGCTCGGCGACACCCGTGCGGCCGATCCCCTGGCCCGACTGTGTGACGAGATCGACTGCGCCGCAGGAACACTCGCGCTATCCCACGCCCAGGCGCTGACGGCCGGCGACGGCGCGGCGCTGCTGGCGGTGTCGGGCGACCTGGCGGAGGTCGGGATGCGCGCGGCATCCGCCGACGCCGCCGCGCAGGCGCAGCGCTGCGGGGCCGCCTAGCCGCCCAGGTATGCGCGCAGCATGGCCACCGCGGCGGTGATGTTGGCGACCGGAACGCTCTCGTCGCGCCGATGCGCGAGGTTGGGATCGCCCGGCCCGAAGTTGACCGCCGGGATGCCCAACGCGGCGAAACGTGCGACGTCGGTCCACCCGTACTTGGCCCGGACCTGTCCCCCGGCCGCCTCGACCAGGGCCTTGGCCGCCGGTTGGGACAGCCCGGGCAGCGCGCCCGCGGCCGCGTCGGTCTGCTCGATCCGCACGTCGAGCCCGTCGAACACCTCGTGCACGTGCTCGAGCGCCGCGGCCACCGACCGGTCGGGGGCAAAGCGGAAGTTGACCGTGACCGCGGCCGCGTCGGGAATCACGTTGCCCGCCACGCCGCCGTCGATGCGCACCGCCGACAACCCCTCGCGATATTCGCAACCGTCGATGTCCACGGTGCGGGCGGAGTATGCGGCCAGCCGGTCCAGGACGGCCCCCAACTTGTGAATAGCGTTGTCGCCCAACCATGGTCGCGCCGAATGGGCACGCGTGCCGGTGGCCGAGATCACGACGCGCAGCGTGCCCTGGCAACCGGCTTCGATGTAGCCGCCGGTGGGTTCGCCCAGGATGGCCACGTCGGCCGACAGCCAGTCCGGCAGCTCACGCTCGATGCGGCCCAAACCGTTTGCCGCCGCCTCGATTTCCTCGCAGTCGTACATCACCAGCGTCAGGTCGTGAGCCGGCTCGGTGACGGTCGCGGCCAGATGAAGGAAGACCGCGTCACCCGATTTCATGTCCGCGGCGCCGCAGCCGTACAGGTCGCCGTTCGCGCGGCGGCTGGGCAGGTTGCCGGCGACCGGGACGGTGTCCAGGTGCCCCGCCAGCAGGACCCGCGACGGCCGCTGGTGCCGGGTGCGGGCCAGCACGGCGTTGCCGTTGCGAACGATCTCGAAGCCGGAAGTCTGGGCGCGCAGGGCGGCCTCCACCTCGTCGGCCAGGCGCGCCTCGTCTCGCGATTCGCTGGGGATGTCGACCAACGCAGCGGTCAGCTCGATCGGATCCCCGCGCAAGTCCAGCACGGGTCCCAGGTTATCCGCTGCCGAGCGGCAAGTAACCTGACCGCCGTGACTGGAGCTGTAGGCATCGGGCTGGCGACGCTGGCCGCCGACGGATCGATCCTCGACACGTGGTTTCCCGCACCGGAACTGACCGAATCGGGCACCGGCGGCACGTCGCGGCTCGCCCTGTCGGACATCCCCCCGGAGCTGGTCGCACTCGTCGGCCGGGACGACGACCGCGGCACCGAGAGCATCGCCGTGCGCACGGTGATCGGCTCGCTCGACGACGTGGCCGCCGACGCCTACGACGCCTACCTGCGGCTGCATCTGCTGTCGCATCGGTTGGTGGCGCCGCACGGGCTGAACGCCGGCGGCCTGTTCGGGGTATTGACCAATGTCGTGTGGACTAACCGCGGACCGTGCGCGATCGAAGGGTTCGAGGCGGTCCGGGCGCGGCTGCGCCGGCACGGACCGGTGACCGTCTACGGCATCGACAAGTTCCCGCGGATGGCCGATTACGTCGTGCCGACCGGAGTCCGCATCGCCGACGCCGACCGGGTGCGGCTGGGCGCCCACCTGGCGCCGGGCACGACGGTGATGCACGAGGGCTTCGTCAACTACAACGCCGGCACCCTGGGCGCGTCGATGGTCGAGGGCCGCATCTCGGCCGGCGTGGTGGTGGGCGACGGATCGGATGTCGGCGGCGGCGCCTCCATCATGGGCACCCTGTCCGGGGGCGGCACCGAAGTCATTTCGATCGGCAAACGGTGCCTGCTCGGCGCCAACGCGGGGCTGGGCATCTCGCTGGGCGACGACTGCGTCGTCGAAGCGGGCCTGTACGTGACCGCGGGCACCAAGGTCGCCACGCCCGACGGCCAGGTGCTCAAGGCCCTGGAGCTGTCCGGCGGCAACAACCTGCTCTTCCGCCGCAATTCGGTCAGCGGCGCCGTCGAAGTGGTGCCGCGCGGCGGCCAGGGCATCGCCCTCAACGAGGACCTGCACGCCAACTAGCTACAGGTCGGCGGCGACCTTCTCGGCGGCCGGGGCGGCGCGCAGCGCCGTTCCCTTGGTTTCCGGCAGCAGATACACGGCCACGAAACTGGCCATGACCAGGGCGGCCATCATGAGCCCGACCGCCCAGCCGCCGTAGGTGGCCAACAGCGTGCCGGCGACCAGCGGCGGCACGGCGGCGCCGAGGATGCCGGCCAGGTTCATCGCCACCGCCGCTCCGCTGTAGCGGTAGCGGGTGGCGAACAGTTCGGGAACGAACGCCGCCGTGGGCCCGTTGGCCACCGCCGCGGCCGCGAACATGCCGAGGACGGCGACCGCGTACAACACCGGCTTGCGGGTGTCCAGCAGCGGGATGACCGCGAATGCCCACGGCAGGCATGCCGCGAGCCCGCACAGCATCACCCGGCGGCGGCCGACCCGATCGGAGATCCACGCCGAGAACGCCACGCACGCCATGCTGGTCAGCCCGCCCAGTGCGCCGACGCCCCAGATGAAGCTCCGCGAATAGCCGAGATGGTTGTGGGCGTACATGACCAGGAAGGTGTTGCCCAGGTAGACGAAGCCCATGCCCCCCAGGAAGGCGCCCGCGACGAGCACGATCTCGCGCCGCTGGAACCGCAACAGCTCCGCGAGCGGCGCCTTGGGCAGTTCGTCGCGGGCCTTCTCCTCGACGAACAGCGGCGTCTCGTCGATGTTCAGTCGTACATAGAGGGCGATACCGATCAGCGCGCTGCTGATCAGGAAGGGCACCCGCCATCCCCATTCCATGAACGCGGTGCTCTTCTCCCCCATGGTGAGGTTGACGGCGAGAAAGGTCAGGCTAGCCAGGATCCCGGCGGTGCCACCCCCCAACAGGGTGAACATGCCGTACCAGCCGCGTTTGCCGGACGGCGCGTACTCGGCACTGAGCAAAACCGATCCCGCCCATTCGCCGCCGACCGCGAATCCTTGTAGCAACCGCAGAACGATCAGAATCAACGGTGCCGCGATGCCGATCGACGCCGTGCTGGGGACCAAGCCCACACTCACGGTCGACGCGCCCATGATCAGCAAGGTGGCGACCAGCGTCTTCTTGCGGCCCAGCCGGTCCCCGAAATATCCGAAGACGGCCGCGCCCAACGGGCGGGACAGGAACGCCGTCGCGAACGTCGCCATGGAGGCGATGGTGGCCAGCGTCGGGCCGAGGCGCGGGAAGAACACGGTGGGAAACACCAAGGCGGCCGCGGTCCCGTAGATCAGGAAGTCGTAGAACTCGATGGCCGAGCCCACGAGACAGGCCGCCGCTATCCGCCGCATGGGAGTGGTGGCAGCGGTGCCCGGCTCACCCATGGGCGCCGCTCACGGTCCGGTTGCGTCGATACACGGTTACGACGGTAGGTGAAGCTTCACGGTCACGCTCTTCGCTGAAGCTGGCAACTTGCTGCGTGTCAGCCGCCGGCCAGCAGCTGCTTTTTGAGCACCTTGCCCATCGCGTTGCGGGGCAGCGTGTCGACGAGGCGGACCTCGCGAGGCCGTTTGTGCACCGAAAGTTCTTGGGCGACGTGGTTGATCAGGTCGTCGGCGTTCAGGCCTTCCGCGCCGACGATGAACGCGACGATGCGCTGGCCCAGGTCCTGGTCCGGCATGCCGACGACCGCGGCCTCCCGCACCCCGGGATGCCCGAGCAGCGCCGTCTCGATTTCGCCGGCGCCGATCCGGTAGCCACCGGACTTGATCAGGTCGACCGACTCGCGGCCCACTATGCGGTGCATGCCCCCGCCGTCGATGACGGCGACATCGCCGGTGCGATACCAGCCGTCGGCGTCGAACGCCTCGGCGGTCGCCTCGGGGCGGTTGAGGTAACCGTCGAACATCATCGGACCCCGAACCTCAAGCTTGCCAACGGTTTCCCCGTCGTGCGGCCCCTCGCCGCCGGTGTCGTCGAGCAGCCTGGTTTGCACGCCGGTGAGCGGTAGGCCCACCCATCCGGCGCGTCGCTCGCCGTCCGCGCGGGTCGACAGCGTGATCAGCGATTCAGACGCGCCGTAGCGTTCGATGGGCTGGTGCCCGGTGAGCCGGGCCAGCCCCTCGAACACCGGCACCGGCAGCGGCGCGCTCCCGGAGACCAGCAGCCGCGCCGGGCGCAGCGCGCGGGCGGCGGCCTCGTCGGCCACCACCCGCGACCACACGGTCGGCACCCCGAAGTACAGGGTGCCCCCTGCCTGGGCGTAGCCCGCCGGCGTCGGTTTTCCGGTGTGCACGAAGCGATTTCCCACCCGCAGCGACCCGAGCAGTCCCAGCACCAGCCCGTGCACGTGGAACAGGGGCAGCCCGTGCACCAACACGTCGTCGGCCGTCCACTGCCAGGCCTGCGCCAGGGCGTCGAGGTCCGCAGCGATCGCGCGGCGGCTCAGCACCACACCTTTGGGCAGTCCGGTGGTGCCGGAGGTGTAGATGATCATCGCGGTGGCGTCGGGTGCTGGCTCGGGGTAGCGGTGCCAGGACCGGGCGTGTAGTCGCACCGGGATGTGCGGCAGTCCCTCCAGGTCGTCCGGGACGGGGCCCAGCCAGGCCTGCACTCCCGAGTCGGTGAGCATGTGCCGGCGTTCGGCCGCACCCACGTCGGCTGGCACCGGGACGAAGGGCACGCCGGCGATCAGGCACCCGGTCACCGCGAGCACCGTCGCCGCGCTGGGCGTGGCCAGTATCGCGACCCGGTTCGCGCCGCCGACCCGCTCGGCCACCGATGTGGCGGCGCCGACCAGGTCGCTACGACTCAGCACGGCCCCGTCGATGCGTACCGCGTCGGCGATGTCGGTGGCGGTGACCGCCGCGGGATTCAGGGACGCCAGCAGCACGTGAGCAGGCTACCCGGCGGCCACCGGGTCAGCCCCGCTCATCCCAGATCTTCGTCAGGGTGGACAGGATCTCCTCGCCTCGCCCCAGGCCTCCGAGGTGGCTCTCGCCGTGCAACACGAACAGCTCGGCGTCCGGCAGCAACGACACGACGTGCTCACCGTGGGCGAACGGGACGATGTGGTCGCTGTCGCCATGCCACCAGCGAACCGGGACCTTGACCTCGTCGAGCCGGAATCCCCAGTCCTGGGTGAACAGGATGACGTCGTTGAACGGGGCCGCCAGTTGCTTGCGGCTGCCGTTGAGCAGGTCGTCGAGGAACATCGCGCCGAACTCGGGCCGGGTGAGCAGGCGCCGGTCGCCTTCGGGCGAGATCGCGGCGTACAGGTACAGCGCGGGATTGGCGACCGGACGGATCGCCCGGACCACCAGGCTCGCGCCGATCCGCAGCGGGTCACCGCCCAGCCGCAGCAGCGGCGCCACCCGCTTGCCCAGGTTCATCAGACCGCTGGTGATCCCCTCGTCGCCGAGGAAGGGCGCGACGCCGCCGAGCACGCCGGCCGCCACGACTCTTTCGTGCAGCACCGCGGCCGACGCGAGGGCGTATGGGCCGCCCCCGGACAGGCCGATGACGGCCATGTCGTTGATGCCGAGCGTGTCCGCGATCGTCCGCAGGTCGTCGGCGAACGCCCGGATGTTCTCGTAGCGATGGGGCGTCGAAGAGCCGATGCCGGGCCGGTCCAGGCCGATCAGGCGGATGTTGTGCTGCTCGGCGTAGACCCGGGCCTCGACCGGGATCTGCCGGCGGGCGCCGGGGGTGCCGTGCAGCCAGAACATCGCGCGCCCCTGCGGGTCGCCGAACTCCGCGAAACCGATCTGTCGGTCCTCGCCGACGGCGACGTTTCCCTCGAGCTTGGGGCGGGCGATCTCGATGGCCATGTCAGCAGCCTCGCATGTGACGAGCCGTTTACGAAATGGTCACCGGCCTCAGGCGTTGAGCGGCCGCTCACCGATGACGCGTTCGGCCCGCAGGCTCGCGACGTCGTCCGCGGAAAGACCAAGACCGGCCAGGATGTCGTCGTTGTGTTGCCCCAGGGTCGGCGGTGCGGCGCGGTGATGGCGGGACGGTCCGGGCGTGATGCGAAACGGCCAGCCGGGAAAGCGGTGCGGGCCGGTGATCGGGTGGACGAGCTCTTCATAGTAGCCGCGGGCGTCGAGTTGGGCCCCGATCAGGTCGGGGTCGTACATCTGCTCGCCGGTGATCACACGCTCTGCCGGAATGCCTTGTGCGCGCAGGGTTTCCACGATGTCGGCGGCGGTCTGTGTGCGGGTCCACGCGGCGACCATCTCGTCGAACACGTCGTGGTCGAGCCGCCCCGCGTCCGGCAGCGACAGCGCCACCCACACCCCGTCGGCGTCGGTCGGATACACGCCCTGCAGGTAGCCGCGCCGCCGGTTACCCTTCCGCGGACGCACGACGCCGGTCATCGAGTACTCGATCACCGGTTCCGCGGTCAGGCAGGCGGCGACCTCGATCTGGGCAACCTCGATCAACTGACCCACCCCGGTGCGGTTGCGATGCTCGAGGGCGGCCAGCAGCGCGACTCCCGCGTGCACGCCGACGATCGGATCGGCGGGGCCCTGCGGGTTGCACGGCGGACCATCGGGGTAGCCGGTGACCGCCGACATTCCCGAGGTCTGCTCGAAGTTCAGCGCCCAGCCGACGTAGTCGCGCCACGGACCGCGCAGCCCATACCCGGGCATCCGAACGGCGATCACGTCGGGGTTCAGGGCCACCAGCGACTCGTAGTCCAGGCCGAACTGCTCGACCACCCGGGGCGAGAAGTTCTCCACGACCACGTCGGCCTGCGCGGCCAGCCGCCGGGCGATGTCGAGGCCCCGCTCCGAGGTCAGGTCCAGGGTGAGGTCGCGCTTGTTGAGGTTGGTGCCCTGCCAAATGGGGCTGCGCTCATACCAGTCGTCACCCTCGTAGGCGAAGGCCCCGGAGTAGCGGTGCCCGTCCGGCCGCTGGATCGACTCGACCTTGACGATGTCGGCGCCGAACGCGCCCAGGTAGCAGGTGAGGTAGGCGCCGGCCCAAAACGTGGTCAGGTCGAGGACCCGCAGCCCGGCGAAGGGCAGCGGCCCTTCGGCGGCGGAAAGGGGTCGGCCGTCGGTGGCCCACGGCTCGGGGCGCGTGCCCAAGCGGGGCGCCGGGCCAGGTTGTTCCACAGGGGTTTTCGAGAATCGGAACGCCGGGCCGGGCCGCTGGAACGACCAACCCGGTCCCCCGGACTCCACAAAGAAACCGCGCTCGGCGTACTGCGGGCAGTCCAGCACGGTGCCCCCGTCGTTGACCGGGGCGGCCGGAATGCGCAGGGCCTGACCGAGTTCCACGATCTCAGCGACGGTCTGCCGGGCGAGCAATGGCTCCGCCTTGCCGAAGAACTCGTCGCGCTCCGGCCCGCCCATCATGATCGCGATCTGATGCTCGCCGTACTCGGGCAGGCCGAGCATTGCGCACACGTCCAGCCAGTGCTGGCCCGTCAGGCAGTTGATGCCCACCCAGCCGTCGGCGGCCCGGACGACGCCCAGCATGGGGGCCGACCGCAGGTTCGCGGGCAGGCCCAGCCGTTGCATCCGCTGGGCCATCAGCATGGGATAGGGCAGCGTCGACAGCAGCGCCTCCAACTGGGAGACGTCGACCTCTCCGACCCGGCCGGCGGGCGGCAGCCGCAGCGCGGTCAGCGCGCCCAGCGCGCCGTAGCCACCCGCGACGTACTCGGAGATGCGGGCGCCGACCTGTACCGGTGGACGGTCGGGATCCCGGGCGCTGATCCATCCCGACGCCGCCTGCACGGTCAGGGGCGTGGCTGGCCGCTGACGCCAGGGTCCGCACTGGCCGAACGCAGAGATGCGCAGCAGCACCAGGTTTGGGTTCAGCCGGCCCAAGGCGTCCGTGCCAAGCCCCCAGCCTTCCAGCGTTCCCGGCACGAAGTCCTCGATGAGTACGTGCGACCGCGCGAGGAGTTCGCGGGCGGCCGCCAGGTCGTCCCGGTGAGCCAAATCAAGTGTGGCGCCGCGTTTTCCGGCGTTGAGGTAGTGGAACAGGCCCGAGCGCTCAGGGTCGGCGACTCCCTCGGGGAACGGGCCCCATCGGCGCAGCGGATCCCCGGCGGGCGGCTCGATCTTGGTGACCTCGGCGCCGAGGTCGACGAAGAGCTTTGCGGCGTAAGCACCTGAGATCTCCTTGGCAAGTTCGACGACGTGGAGCCCGGCGAGGGGTCCCGTCATGCCGGGATCCCGATGGCCTTCACCTCCATGTACTGGTGCAGTCCGCTGATTCCGCCGCTCTCCCGCCCGAACCCGCTCAGCTTGAAGCCACCGAACGGCGCGTCACCCGGCCCGATGCCGTTGACGGCGACCTGGCCCGTGCGCATGCGCCGGGCGACCGCGACGGCCCGGTCCACGTCGGCGCCCCACACGGCGCCGGAGAGCCCGTAGCACGAGTTGTTCGCGATCGCGACGGCGTCCTCGTCGTCGCGATAGCGGAGCACCGAGAGCACCGGACCGAACACTTCCTCTTGGGCGATCGTCGAATCCGGTTGCACACCGGTAAGAATCGTCGGTTCGAAGTAGAAGCCGACGTCCAGGCCGGCCGGGCGGCCGCCGCCGGTCGCCAGCTTCGCGCCGTCGCGGACCGCGCGAGAGACGTGCGCCTGCACCCGGTCGCGTTGCGCCGCGCTGATGAGCGGCCCCATCTCCACCGCGGGGTCCGCGGGGTCGCCGACCTTGACGTCGCGGGCCAGCGCAACGAGCCTCTCGACGACGTCGTCGTGCAGCGAATCGGGAAGCAGCAGCCGGCTGTGCAGGATGCAGGCCTGCCCCGCGTGCAACGAGCAGCAATCGAACAGCATCTGCCGCAGCATCTCGTCGGTCACCTGCGTGTCGTCGAGGATGATGCTTGCCGATTTCCCGCCGCACTCCAGCAACAGCCGCTTCATGGCGTCGCCGGCGGCCCGCATGACCTCACAACCGACGGCCGAGCTGCCGGTGAAGCTGATCATGTCGACGCGCGGATCCGTCGTGAGCAGTTTGGCGGCCTCGAGGCCCGCGGGCGTGACGACGTTGACCACACCCGGCGGGATGTCGGTCTCCTCGTCGATGATGCGCGCGAGCGCGAGCCCGGCCAAGGGCGTCAGCGGTGAGGGCTTGAGCACGACGGTGTTGCCCGCGGCCAGCGCGTTGTTCACCTTCATGACGTTGAGACAGTGCGGGAAGTTCCACGGCGTCAGGATCGATACGACGCCGAGCGGTTCGCGGCGCAGCAGCGTCGTTCCGGCGCCGATCCCGGTGACCGGCTCGTCGATCAACTTGGTGGCTAGCTGGGCCGCATGCATGGACATGTATCCGGCGCCGTCGATCTGCATCATCCGTTCGTTGGTGACGCAGCCCCACTCGACCTGTGAGAGCGCGAACATCTCGTCGGCGTGCTTGAGCAGGGCCTCGCCGAGCTGATTGAGGCAGCCGGCCCGCCCCTCCGGGCCCATGCGGCCCCACGGCCCGCTGTCGAAAGCGCGGCGAGCGGCCGCGATCGCCGCGCCGACCTGGGCGACGCTCGCGTCGGGCGCGGTGCCGATGGATTGTTCGGTGGCCGGGTTGATGTCGTCGTAGCGACCGTCCTCCGGCTCGACCCATCCCCCGTCGATGTAGAGCTGGTAGGTGTCGACAAGAGATCCCGGAGTCTGTAGCTCGGTCATGCGCTTCCTCACCCGAATGTCGGTCATCTAACCACTTGGTGTACACCCACGCTCCCGCGGCGTCAATCACCAATTACGCGAATTGCCCGCTATTTACCCGCTTCGCAGTGGTATTGACAGGGGCGGGCGGAACGGGGTAGACACAAGGCCGCAAGACACATTGCATCGATGTGTCGGATCGCCTGTTCAGGGAGGCCGCCGTGCGGACCACGTTTCCCGCTTCTTTGTTGCACTCCCCTGACTTCTATGCGGGCGATCCGTACCCGGCGTACCGCGAGCTGCGCGCGACGGCGCCGGTGTGCTGGAACGACGTCACCAACTTCTGGGCGCTGTTGAAATACGAGGACATCCGCTTCGTGTCGACCAACCCGGCCACGTTCACCTCGACGCGGGGCATCACCATCCCCGACCCGCAGATGGGGGACGCGGTGCAGGAGGGCAATCTCATCTTCACCGACCCGCCGCGGCATCGGCAGTTGCGCAAGCTGATCAACTCGGGCTTCACCCGGCGGCGGGTGGCCGTTCTCGAGCCGAAGATCCGCGAGATCGTGCGGGGAATCCTCGATGGCATCGAACCGGATTCGGTGCACGAGTTCGCCGACGAAATCGCCGCCCCGCTGCCCACCCGGATGATCGCCGAGCTCATCGGCGCCCCCGCGGATGACTGGGAGCAGTTCCGGGCATGGTCGGACGCGGCCACCGGAACAGCCGACCCGGAGATCGAACTCGACCCGTTGGTCGCCATGGGACAGCTTTACGAGTACTTCCAGAAGTTGATCGCCGCCAGGCGGGTGGATGCGCGCGACGACCTGTTGTCGGTGCTGGCGGGCGCGGAGATCGACGGCGTCCGGCTGACCGATGAAGACCTGCTCAATTTCGCCTACCTGCTGTTGGTGGCCGGCAACGAAACGACCCGGAACCTGATTGCGCTGGGCACGCTGGCGCTGATTGCCCACCCCGACCAATGCCGCCTGCTGGTCGAGGATCCCGCGCTGATACCCGGTGCCGTCGAGGAAATGCTGCGCTGGACCAGCCCCGTGGTTCACATGGCGCGCACCGCCACGACCGACGTGGAGATCCGGGGGCAGCGGATCGCCGAGGGCGACGTGGTGGTGATGCTCTACGGGTCCGCCAACCGCGACGAGGACATCTTCGGTGCCGACTCCGAAGAGTTCAAGGTCACCCGGCACCCGAACCCGCACATCGCGTTCGGATGTGGTGAACATTCCTGCGTCGGTGCGCAATTGGCGCGGCTGGAGGCATGCGTGATGTTCGACGAGCTGCTGCGCCGCTTCCCCAGGCTGGAGCTGGTGGGTTCGGTGGACCGGATGCGGGCCACCATGGTGCCCGGGGTCAAGCGCATGCCGGTGCGGCTGGGGGCCTGATGGATCTGGAGTACTCGCCCGAGCAGGAGCAGCTGCGCGCCGAGATCCGCACCGCGCTGGAACAGGTGATGACGCCCGAACGTACCCTCGCGCTCAACGAACGCATGGAGGGCGGCCCCGAAGTGCGCGAGTGCGTGCGGGCGCTGGCCGCGGCCGACCTGCTGGGCGTCGGCTGGCCCAAAGAATATGGGGGACGCGGGTTCTCGGCGATTGAGCAGTTCATCTTCTCCGGAGAGGCACAGCGGGTCAGTGCCCCGATCCCGCTGGTGACACTCAACACAGTCGGGCCAACCCTGATGCAGTGCGGCACCGAGGAGCAAAAGCAGAAGTTCCTGCCCGCGATCCTGGACGGCAGTGTCGAGTTCGCGATCGGCTACTCCGAACCCGAGGCGGGAAGCGACCTGGCGTCCCTGCGCACCACCGCGGTCCGCGACGGCGACGAGTACGTCATCAACGGTCAGAAGATGTTCACCAGCGGCGCCGCATACGCCGACTACATCTGGCTGGCCGCCCGCACCGATCCGAATGCCAAGAAACACAAGGGCATTTCCATCTTGATCGTGCCCACTTCGTCGCCCGGGTTCTCCTGGCAGCCGCTGCACACCATGCCCGGCATCTCCACCTTCTACACGTTCTACGACAACGTGCGGGTCCCGGCCAGCGCGCTGGTGGGCGCTGAGAACCAGGGCTGGCAGCTGATCACCACCCAGCTGAACTTCGAGCGCGCCGCCCTGGGCAACCTCGGCGCGCTCGAGCCGCTTTTCGAGAAGACCCTGGAGTGGGCCACCACCACTGAGCTCGACGGCGGCCGCGTCATCGACCAGCCGTGGGTGCAGCTCGCCCTGGCGAGGGTCGAAGCCCAGGTCGCGGCGTATAAATTGGTCAACCTGCGGGTGAATGCGGCCATGACGAAGGGCGTCCTCAACATGGGGGAAGCCTCCGCCGCGAAGGTATTCGGCACCGAACTGACCCAGCAGGTCGCCCGCCAGCTGCTGGAAGTGCTCGACCACAACGGGGTACGCCGGGGCACCGATGCACCGCTACGCGGCGCGCTGGAAACCGCGTATCGATGGGCAGTCATCAATACGTTCGGTGGCGGCGCCAACGAGATTCAGCGTGACATCATCGCCATGGCCGGATTGGGCATGCCGCGAGCTCCCCGTGACCTTCGCGCCACCGCAACATAGGAGGACAGCCGTAAGTGACCGACTCAGAATCCGTCAGCGCCAAGGTGCGGGCCCTCGTCGGCCAGCCGACCGGCGGCACCGGAAAGCCCTCGGTGGCCCCGGATCCGGTCAACCCGCCGATGATCCGGCACTGGGCGTACGCGATGGCCGACATGAACCCCATCTACCTCGACCCGGAGTTCGCCGAGAAGTCGCGGTTCGGCGGCATCGTGTCCCCGCCGGTGATGCTGCAGACCTGGACGATGCCGTCGCCGATCCTGGAGGGCATCGGCGAGCGTGGTGGCGCACCCATCGAAATCAAAAGCAACCCAACGGCGTTTCTCGACGAGGCCGGCTACACCAGCACGGTGGCGACCAACTCGGAGTTCGAGATCGAGCGCTACCCGCGCCTCGGTGACGTCATCAGCGCGACGACGGTGTACGAATCGGTTTCCGAGGAAAAGAAGACGGCGCTGGGCACCGGCTTCTTCCTGACCTGGCTGACGACCTACACCGACCAGAACGGGGAAGTCTTGGGCAGACAGCGATTCCGGGTGCTGCGATTCAGGCCGGAGCGTTGATGGCGACCCGACTGGCGCCGGCCATCACCGGCGACACGGAGTTCTTCTGGAACGGATTGCGGGAGAACAAGCTCCTGATCCAGCGCTGCGGCGGCTGCGGGCAGCTGCGCCACCCGCCGCGCCCAATGTGCCCCCACTGCCGGTCCCTGGACTGGGACACCGTCGAGTCGTCGGGCCGCGGCACCGTCTACAGCTACGTGATGCCGCACGAGCCGAAGTTCCCGTTCTTCGAGTATCCCTACGTCGTCGTGTTGGTCGAACTCGAGGAGGGCGTGCGGCTGGTGTCCAATCTGACCGGCATCGACCCCGCCGACGTGACAACCGGAATGCCGGTCGAGGTGTACTACCAGAAGTTCGATAACGACCTGGTGCTGCATCAGTTCCGGCCGGCCACCTAGGCGAGGGCTCATGGACTTCACCTTCACCGAAGAGCAGGAAACCGTCTCCAAGCTCGCCCGCGACCTCTTCGAACGCCGGGCCACGCAGGAGCGCCTGACCGAGCTGGAAGCCGGCGACGTTCGCTTCGATCACGCGCTTTGGCAGGAGCTTGCGGCCGTCGACCTGTTGGGCACCGCGCTGCCGGAGTCGGTAGGCGGTAACGGCGGCGGCTTCGTCGAGCTCGGGGTGCTACTGGCCGAGGTGGGCTGGGCGGTCGCGCCGGTGCCTGCCTACGCGACGCTGGCGCTGGGGGCCGACCCCATCGCGCGGCACGGGAATCCCGAACAGCAGCAACGTTTCCTGCCGGGTGTTGTAGCCGGAAAGCACATGCTGACCGCGGGGTTGGCGGAGCCGGGCCGCTCCGATGCGACGGCGCCGGCCACCACCGCGCGCCGCGACGGCGGCAATTGGCGGCTCGACGGTGTCAAGGAGCTGGTTCCGGCCGCTCAATTCGCCGACACCGTGCTGATCCCGGCCTCGATGGACGACGGCGAGGCCGGCCTGTTCCTGTTGGCGACCGACGCCGACGGCGTCGAGATCCGGCCGGCGACGACCACGAATCGCGAACCGCACGCCGACATACACCTCGACGGCGCAACGGTATCGGAGGCCGACAGGCTCGTCGGGGTAGACCTGGTCGATTCGCTGCGCACCCGCGCGCTGGTCGCGCTGTGCGCGGTTCAGCTCGGTGTCGCGGAGCGGGCGCTGCGGATCGCGGCCGAATACACCACGGGCCGCGAGCAATTCGGCCGGCCCATCGGCAGCTTCCAGGCCGTGCAGCAACGCATGGCCGACGCGTTCATCGATGTCGAGGCGATCCGGTGGACCACGTGGCATGCGGCGTGGCTGATCGCACACGGGCGGCCCTTGAAAGAGGCCCGCCGCGCCGCCCGCATCGCGAAGTTCTGGGCCGCCGAGGCCGGCGCCCGCGTCGCCGCCACCGCCCAGCACGTCCACGGCGGCATCGGGATCGACACCACCTATCCCCTGCACCGCTACTTCTTGTGGGCCAAGCACAACGAGCTCACACTCGGCCCGGCCACGGTGCAGCTGGCCCAGCTTGGCGCAACGTACTCGGAAGGACTCCCATGACGACCACCGCGAGCCGCACCACCACCCTGCGCTGGGCCGACATCTCGGTCGGCGACGAGGTCACCCCGCTCGAAATCCCCATCACCACAACGATGATCGTCGCCGGCGCGATCGCCACCCGCGACTTCATGCCGGTGCACCACGACCGCGACTACGCCAACAAGCAGGGCTCGCCGAATCTGTTCATGAACATCCTCACCACCAACGGCTACTGCGTGCGGTTCCTCACCGACTGGGCCGGACCGGAGGCGATGGTGACGAAGCTGTCGATCCGCCTTGGCGTGCCATGCTTTCCGGACGATCCACTGCGCTTCACCGGCAGCGTCACCGGAAAAACCGAAGGCAGCGGAGGCGAGAATTTCGTCGAGGTGACCTTCAAGGGCTCCAACAGCCTGGGCGACCACGTCTCGGGTACCGCGATCCTCAGCCTGCTCGACGGGGCGTTCGAAAGGGACCACGCGTGAGCAGCTCACTGCCCGGCGCCGCGGCCATCGTCGGGATCGGCCAGACCGAGTTCTCGAAGGAATCCGGCCGCAGCGAACTGCAATTGGCGTGCGAGGCGGTGAGCGCCGCGCTCGACGATGCCGGCCTGGCGCCCAGTGACGTCGACGGCATGGTCACCTTCACCATGGATTCCAGCGACGAGATCGAGATCGCCCGCAATGTCGGCATCGGCGATCTGAGCTTCTTCTCCCGCGTGCACCACGGCGGCGGCGCCGCCGCCGGCACCGTCGTGCACGCCGCGATGGCCGTCGCCACCGGGGTCGCCGACGTGGTGGTGTGCTGGCGCGCGTTCAACGAACGGTCCGGCATGCGGTTCGGGGGCAGCGGACGCACCGACCTGGGGACCCCGCTGTTCATGGCGCACTACGCGCCGTTCGGATTGCTCACCCCCGCAGCGTGGGTGGCGATGCATGCACAGCGCTACATGTCGACCTACGGAGTGACCAACGAAGACTTCGGCCGGATCGCCGTCGTGGACCGCGCGCACGCCGCGACGAATCCCGATGCCTGGTTCTATCAGCGCCCGATCACCTTGGAAGACCACCAGAATTCGCGCTGGATCGTCGAACCGGTGCTGCGACTGCTGGATTGCTGCCAGGAGAGCGACGGCGGGGTGGCGCTGGTGGTCACCAGCGCGGAACGCGCCCGCGATCTGCGGCAGCCGCCGGCCATCATCACCGCGGCAGCGCAGGGCGCGGCCGCCAACGGCGAGATGATGACCAGCTACTACCGCGACGACATCACCGGCCTGCCCGAGATGGGCGTGGTGGCGCAGAGGCTGTGGCGCGACTCGGGACTCAAGCCGCAAGACATCCAAACCGCCTTCATCTACGACCATTTCACGCCGTTCGTGTTCACCCAGCTGGAGGAGCTCGGGTTCTGCGGCCGCGGTGAGGCGAAGGACTTCGCCACCGTCGAGCGGCTATCGCTGGGTGGAGATTTCCCGATCAACACCAACGGTGGGTTGCTCGGCGAGGCCTACATCCACGGCATGAACGGCATCACCGAGGGGGTGCGCCAGGTGCGCGGCACGTCGTACAACCAGGTCGACAACGTCGAACACGTGCTCGTGACGTCGGGCACCGGGGTGCCCACCAGCGGGTTGATCTTGGCGCCCGCCAACTGAGGGGAACCATCATGCCGAAGCTCGCACTGCTGACCGCCCACGGCGGGCCGATCGAGCTGGCCGAATTTCCGTTGTCCACACCGGCTCCCGGAACGGCGGCACTCAAGCTGCGGATGGCCGGCATCTGCGGATCCGACCTGCACATCTTCCGCGGTGAACTGCCGTTGCCGTGCCCGTTCGCCATGGGCCACGAAATGGTCGGCGAGATCGCCGAACTCGGGGAGGGCCTGGCCACCGACGCGACCGGCAAGCCGCTCGCCGTCGGCGATCGTGTGGTGACACCGTACTTTTGGTTCTGCGGTCAATGCCACGCCTGCGCGCGGGGCCGCTCCTATGCGTGCCAGAACCTGATGGCCGGCGAGTACCGGACGCACGATCAGGAGCCGCACTTCGTCGCCGCCTACGGCGAGTACTACTACACCAGCCGGCGTCAACCCCTCTACAAGGTGCCAGAGGACCTGCCCGACGCGGCGGTCGCGCCGCTGAACTGCGCGCTCGCCCAGGTGCTGTTTGCGCTGCGCGACGTGCGGCTGGGCGACACGGTCGTCATCCAGGGCGCGGGCGGGCTGGGCATCAACGCCGCGGCCGTGGCTCGCACCGCGGGGGCGGCGGAGGTCATCGTCATCGACAAGATCGCCGAACGGCTCGATGTCGCGGCCGATTTCGGCGCCACCCATTGCATCAATGCGAGTGGGATCTCGACCGCGGAGGTCACCGAGCAGGTGCACAGGCGCACCGACGGCATCGGCGCCGACTGGGTGCTCGAGGTCGTCGGCGTGCCGGGCGTCATTCCCGACGGGATCGGGTTCCTCAACAACGGTGGCACGCTGCTCGAGGTCGGCAACGTCGGCGTGGGGCGGACCTTCGAATTCGACCCGAGCGCGCTGGTCTACGGCAACAAGTCCGTGCGCGGGGTCATGTTCTACGATCCCGTCACGCTGGCGACCGGCTTGACCTTCCTGCAGCACACCAGTTTTCCGTTCGACCGCCTGATGCCCGAACCGTTCCACCTGGCCGACGTCAACGCCGCCTTCGCATCGGCCGATGCCGGGCTGGTGCCCAGGGGTGCGTTGGTGCCATGACGACTCAAGCGGCCCCGGCCACCGATACCCGCGAGCTCATCGTCGAGTCCGCGTTCAGCTGTTTCGGCGAACAAGGTTTGGATAAGGCGACGATCGTCGACATCGCCAAGCAAGCCGGGGTGTCCCGCAGCACCATCTACGAGTACTTCAGCGACAAGGCCGCCATCATCGAGGCGTGCGCCGAACACGCTTCCGAGCGGTTCTATCGCGAGATGTCCAAAGCCATGGACCGGGGCGGCTCGCTGGAGGAAAAGCTGAGCCAGGCCGCCGTTTTCGTGACCCAGGCGCGGCGGTCCATCGCGTCGGAGAAGTACTTCGACGAGGATGCCGTCAGCCTGCTGCTGACCAAGGATGCCGCCGTGCTGCTGCGCGAGTGCGTCGACTTCTTCGCGCCCTACCTGTCCGCCGCCCGCCTGACGGGCGAGGTGCGCAAGGACCTGGACGTCGAGGCCGCCGCGGAATGGTTCGCGCGCATCCTGTTCTCGCTCTTCAGCACGCCGTCCTCGATCCGGGACATGGACGATCCGGAAGTGGCGGCCGAGTTCGTGCGCGCGCACGTAGTGCGCGGCTTCGCGGGCGACCGCCCGCGGCCCCGCCGCGGATAGTGGCTCACTTCGAGTGTGCATCGTGGGCGTCGCGTGTGCGGCCAGGGCTAGATTTCGGCGAATTTCCCACCCTCAGCACACACTCAAGTACCTGAGCGCACACTCAGCCCCGCTGTTGCGGCCAAACGGTTTCGGTAGCGTGAACCGGCCGCCCGTGGCCGGGCAACAAGTGCGCAACCGGCAGCCCTTCCAGGCGCTTTCGGGTGTCGGCGGCGCTGGCCGCGTCGACGATTTCCGGTGTGTGCCAGACCTTCCCGCGGGCAGTCAGCACAGCGTCGCCCGACAAGAGCGTCCGGGTGGTCGCATTCCACAGCGCGATGCTGTCATCGGTGTGTCCGCCCGCCTTGATCACGGTCCAATTCGGCGCGCCGGGCAGTGACTGACCGTCGGCGAGCCCACCGTGCGGAGGCGGCCCCGTCCAGCGCATCCCGGCCGGCGTGCCGTAGCCCGCCACCCGGACACCGCCGAGGAGGCCGGCCAGGCCCACCCCGTCGAAGGGCTGGTCGATGAGGGTGGGCCAGATACGTGCGGCGCGGGCCGGGGTCGGCGTGCGCGGTTTCGCTCCGCCCAGATAGGTAAGTGTGCGCGTGGGCAACCAGATTGGTGCGGGATAGCGGGCCGTCAGTCCCGCCGCGCCGGCGACGTGATCGCTGTGCCCATGAGTCGCCACCACGGCATGCACGGTGCCGCCGACACGACCCAGAACGGCCGCCAGATCGCCGGCGACCCCCGGCAGTCCGGCGTCGACGACGACCGCGCCGTTGCCGTCGTGCAAGACGTAACAGTTGAAGACCCAGCGCGAGACCCGGGTGATACCGAGATCGGGCATCTCCTCGATGACCAGGCTCATGGCCGAAAGGCTACGCCGCTCAGTGACCGCGCTGCGCCAGCGCCCGCAAGAAGAAGGTTAGATTGGCCGGCCGCTCGGCCAACCGGCGCATGAAGTAGCCGTACCACTGGGTGCCGAAGGGCACGTAGACGCGGACGTGGTTGCCGGATGCGGCCAGCCGCCGCTGCTCGGCCTCGCGGATGCCGTACAGCATCTGGTGCTCGAAATCGGTTGCTCCCCGGCCGACTTCGCGTGCCAGCGCGGGCACCGCATCGATGATCGCCGGGTCATGGGAGGCCACCATGGGGTAGCCCGAGCCGGCCATCAAGACCCGCAGGCAGCGCAGGTACGCATCGGTCACCGCAGTGGGATCGCGGTAGGCTACCGCGGCCGGTTCGTCGTAGGCGCCCTTGCACAGCCGGATCCGCGCCCCGGAAGCCGCGAACTCCTCGCAGTCGTCGAGCGTGCGCCGCAGGTAGGCCTGCAAAGCCACGCCCAGCCAAGGGAATTCGCACCGTAGGTCGCGCACGATTGCCAGCGTCGAGTCGGTCGTCGTGTGGTCTTCGGCGTCCACCGTCACCCAGACGCCGGCCCGCTGCGCCGCTTGGCAGATCGCGAAGGCGTTTTCCCGGGCGATCTTCTCACCATCGCGATCCAGCGACTGTCCCAGGGCCGACAGCTTCAGCGACACCTCGAGCGGGCGGACGGCGGCGTCGTCGCCGAAGCGGGCCAGGTGGTCGATCAGGTCCAGATAGACCCGCACCGCCGCACCGGCGTCGTCGGCGGCGGTGACGTCTTCGCCCAGATAGTCGACGCTGACATAGGAACCCGACGAGCGAAGGGCCGCAACGCTGTCCAGCGCGCTGTCGATCGTCTCGCCGGGCACGAAACGGTGCACCACACGGCGGGCGACCGGCAGCCCTTCAGCGGCCCGGCGCAGCCCCGGTCGCCTGCTGGCGGCCATGATCGCGGGCCGAATAGTGCTGGCGAACACGCCGCCCATCAGTCGGCCGCCATGTGCGGGTAGGTGTGGTGGGTTGCCGGGACGAACGTCTCCTTGATGGTCCTGGCCGACGTCCAGCGCAACAAGTTCAGCACCGACCCGGCCTTGTCGTTGGTGCCCGAGCCGCGCGATCCCCCGAAGGGCTGGCGTCCGACCACCGCGCCGGTCGGCTTGTCGTTGACGTAGAAGTTCCCCGCGGCGAACCGCAGGCGTTCCTGGGCGGCCAGCACGGCGTCGCGGTCGTCGGCGATGACCGCGCCGGTCAGCGCGTACCGCGACCCGGTGTCGATCACATCCAAGATCCGCTCGTAGTCGTCGTCGGGATACACGTGCACCGACAGCAGCGGGCCGAAATACTCGGTGGCGAACGCTTCGTCGGTCGGATCATCGGAGAGCAACACCGTGGGGCGGACGAAATAGCCGACGCTGTCGTCGTATTCGCCGCCGACCGCGATGGTGACGTGGGCCGCGCTCTTCGCGCGCTCGATGGCGTTGACGTTCTTAGCGAACGCCCGCTCATCGATCAGCGCGCCGCCGTAGTTGGTCAGGTCGGTGACGTCGCCATAGCGCAGCGCGGCGGTCTCGCCCAAGAAATCGTCACCCATCCGCTGCCACACCGAATGCGGGATAAAGGCCCGCGACGCCGCCGAACATTTCTGACCCTGGTAATCGAACGCGCCGCGAATAAGCGCGGCGCGCAGCACATCCGGCCGTGCCGAGGGGTGTGCCACCACGAAATCTTTGCCACCGGTCTCGCCGACCAGCCGCGGATAGCAGTGGTAGTGGCCGATATTGGTGCCGACTTGGTACCACAGCCGCTGGAATGTCGCCGTCGAACCGGTGAAGTGAATGCCGGCCAGCCGCCGGTCGGCCAGCGCCACGTCGGAGACCGCGAGACCGTCGCCGGTGACGAGGTTGATCACGCCGGGCGGCAACCCCGCAGCCTCGAGCAGCCCCATGGTCAGATAGGCCGACAGCGTCTGGGTGATCGACGGCTTCCACACCACGGTGTTGCCCATCAGCGCGGGCGCGGTCGGCAGGTTGCCGGCGATCGAGGTGAAGTTGAACGGCGTGATCGCGTAGACGAATCCGTCCAACGGGCGGTAGTCGCTGCGATTCCACTCGCCCGGGCCGCTGATCGGCTGCTGCGCCAGGATCTGACGCGCGAACGCCACGTTGAACCGCCAGAAGTCGATCTGCTCGCAGGGCGAGTCGATCTCGGCCTGGTAGACGGATTTGGATTGGCCCAGCATCGTCGCGGCGGCGATCTTCTCCCGCCACGGCCCGGCCAGCAGGTCGGCGGCGCGCAGGAAGACGGCCGCGCGCTCGTCGAACGGCATCGCCGCCCAGGCCGCCTTCGCGGCCACTGCGGCGTCGATCGCCGCCGCCGCGTCGGCGTGGACGGCGTTCGTCAGGGTGCCCAGTTTGGCGGCATGCCGGTGCGGCTGGACGACGTCGATGCGTTCACCGCCGCCCATCCGGTGCGTACCGCCGATGACGTGCGGGAGGTCGATGGGGTGATCGGCGAGCGCGGCCAATTCGGCGCGCAGCCGGCCGCGTTCCGGGGAGTGCGGCGCGTAGTCACGGACCGGCTCGTTGGCCGGCAGCGGCACCTGGGTTATCGCATCCATGCTGCCAGGATCCTCGCGGTGGCCCGCACCGGAGTTAGCTGATCGGACAGGATGGTGGTCAGTTGGTAGTATGATCGGACAATGGCCGGTGTGGGGCTGGGTCAGCTGTTGCTCGCGCTGGACGCGACCCTGGTCCGCCTGGTGGAAGCGCCGCGGGGCCTGGACCTTCCGGTGGGCTCGGCGGCGTTGATCGACAGTGACGACGTGCGGCTTGGGCTGGCGGCGGCCGCGAGCTCGGCCGACGTGTTCTTCCTGCTGGGCGTGGCCGACGACGAGGCGCTGCGATGGATGGACAAGCAGGCCCGCGAGCGCGTTCCGGTGGCGATCTTCGCCAAGGAGCCGTCCGCCGCGTTGGTGAGCGCGGCGGTCGGCAGGGGCTCGGCGGTGGTCGCCGTCGAGCCGCGCGCCCGCTGGGAGCGGCTCTACCAGTTGATCAACCACGTGCTGGAGCACCACGGGGACCGCGCCGACGCGACGGAGGACTCGGGCACCGACCTTTTCGGTTTGGCGCAGTCGCTGGCCGACCGCATCCACGGCATGGTCAGCATCGAAAACGCCCAATCGCATGTGCTGGCCTATTCGGCCTCCAACGACGAAGCCGACGAGCTGCGCCGCCTTTCCATCCTCGGCCGGGCGGGGCCGCCCGAGCACCTCGAATGGATCGGCCAATGGGGCATTTTCGACGCGCTGCGCGCGAGCGACGCAGTGGTGCGCGTCGCCGAGCGTCCCGAATTGGGCCTGCGTCCGCGGCTGGCGGTCGGGATCTACCAAGAGGTCGACGCGCGGCGACCGCCGGCGTTCGCCGGCACCATCTGGGTGCAGCAGGGCGCACGACCGCTGGCGGCCGACGCCGAGGAGATATTGCGGGGCGCGGCGGTACTGGCCGGGCGCATCATGGCGCGACTTGCGGCCCGCCCCTCCACGCACGCGCGGCGGGTGCAACAGCTGCTGGGCCTGATCGACGGGGAGCCCGACGTGGCCGCCGTCGCCCGCGAACTCGGCCTGGCCGCCGACGGGCACGCGGCGCTGATCGGCTGGGACGCCTCGGACACAGCGGGCGCCGCCCGCCCGGCGCGACTGGCCGACGTAATGGCGCTGAGCGCCAGCGCTTTTCGAAGAGATGCCCAGCTCGCCGCCCGTGGATCGCGAATCTATGTGCTGTTGCCCCAGACGCAAACCCGCTCGGTCACCTCGTGGGTCCGCGGCACGATCGCGGCGATGCGCAACGAACTCGGGGTGCAACTGCGGGCCGCCATCGCCGCCCCCGTCGCCGGCCTCGCCGGCATCGCCGCCGCCCGCGCCGAGGTGGACCGTGTGCTGGACAGCGCTGCGCGCCATCCCATTTCGATTCCGCAGGTGACGTCGCTGGCCGAGGCGCGCACCACCGTCCTGCTCGATGAGATCCTCGCGTTGGTTGGCCGCGAGCAGCGATCGGTCGATCCGCGGATAGTCGACCTGCGCTCCCGGGAGCCGGTGCTGGCCGAAACCCTGCGGGTGTATCTGGACAGCTTCGGCGACGTCGCCGACGCCGCGCGGTCGCTGCACGTTCACCCCAACACGGTTCGCTACCGCATCCGGCGTATCGAGAAGTTGATGTCGACGTCGCTTGCCGATCCCGAGGTGCGGCTGCTGTTTTCGCTGAGCCTGCGGGTCTTGGACAGCCGGTGACACCGTCGGCGGTGAGAGCTTAGGGTGACTTGCTGGCTTTTGGACACGACGGATGTAACAATGCCAGCCGTAAGGTGATGACGATGCAGGAAGCCGGTGCGAATCCGGCGCGGTCCCGCCACTGTCATCGGGGAGCGACCCTCAACGGCCACGGCTGACAAGCTGGAAGGCGAGGCGAGCAGCGATCCGAGAGCCAGGACACTCGCGTCATTGCGTCCTGCGACCCGGGGCGGAGCACCCCGAGAGAGCTGTCAGCGTCCATGTCACGTCCTGCATGGGTGGCCGTTGTCGTTGCCACCAATCCTGCGCCCATCCGCCGCGTCTCGCCTGAGTATCCAAGTCCCACAAGCTTTTCCATCGATACCGAGGCGGACGGTCGATGACCGCGCCGATCTGGATGGCCTCGCCGCCGGAGGTGCATTCTGCGTTGCTCAGCAGCGGGCCGGGCCCCGGACCGCTGCTGGCCGCCGCGGCGACGTGGGGTTCGCTGAGCGCCGAATACGCGGAGGCCGCCGACGAGCTGGCCGCGCTGCTGGGCGCGGTTGAATCCGGAACCTGGTACGGCCCGACCGCGCAGGCCTACGTGGCCGCGCACGCGCCCTATCTGGCATGGCTGGCGCGGGCGGGCGCCGACAGCGCCGCCGTGGCCGCACGGCAGGAAACCGCCGCCATCGCCTACTCCGCGGCGCTGGCGGCCATGCCGACCCTGCCCGAGCTGGCCGCCAACCACGCCACCCACGCCGCCTTGGTGGCGACGAATTTCCTTGGCCTGAACACCATTCCGATCGCGCTCAACGAGGCCGACTATGCGCGGATGTGGGTGCAGGCCGCGAGCGTGATGAGCACCTACCAGGGCGTCGCAACCGCCGCGGTGTCCGCCGTGCCGCAGACCGAGCCCGCGCCGCAGGTCATGAAGGCCGAGGCGCTGGCCGCCGCGGCCACCGCGTCGGCGTCGCCCCCCGACCGGCAGGACTCGGTACTGGAGTGGCTACGGCAGATCGGCTTCATCGACTTCTACGACAGGTACATCCAGCCGTTGATAGACCAGCTGATGAACAACCCGTTCTTCCAGGCGCTGTTCTCTGGATTCGACCCGTGGCTGCCCGTTCTCGGCAATCCGCTGAGCTTTCTCAACCCGTTCAATATCGCGTTCGCCCTTGGCTATCCGATGGATTTCGGTTCGTACTTCGCCTATCTGGCGCAAACCTTCTCCTTCATCGCGGCCGACCTTGCGGCGGCGTTCGCCTCGGGCAATCCCGCTACCATCGCGTGGACCCTGTTGTTCACCGCCGTCGAAGCCATCGGCACGATCATCACCGATACCATCGCGCTGTTGAAGACGTTGCTCGAGCAGATGATCGTGCTGATTCCGGTCATTCTCCCGCTGCTGACGGTCTCGGTGATTCCACTGGTGGTGCCCACCCTGGCGGGGGGCCTCGCGGGCTTGACGGGTTTGGCCGGGCTGCATGCCATCCCGGTGGTGCCGATCGTGCCGGCACCTTCCTTCGTCCCGGTCGCGCTGGAGCCTGCCCCGCCCCCCACGCCGGCCCCGGCCCCGGCGCCCGCACCAACTCCCGCAACCGCACCCGCCGCGGCGCCCGCGCCGCCCTCGCCCGGCGGCCCGCCACCCACACCCTCGGGACCACCGGTGGCGACGATGCAGGGACTCGCCTACCTGGTCGGTGGCCTGCCGGCTGACCTTCGCCGGGCGGCGAGCGCCAGTGCGCGCGCGACGAGGGCGCCGGAGCCCGGCCATGCCGAAACTCTCGCAGTGGTGCAGCCGGAGGAGCAGGTTTCGCATGGGCGACGCCAGCGCGCCAAGGCCAACCAATTCGGCCGCCGCTACGAGTACCTGGACGCCGAACCGGGGCCGTCGGCGACAGCCTCGGCCAAGGGCGCGGATGCCCTGGGATTCACCGGAACCGCACCGGTACGGTCCGCCACCACACCGGCGGGATTGACCGCCCTCACCGACGACGCGTTCGGCGGGAGTACGCGCGCGCCGATGCTGCCAAGCACCTGGGACGCCCGACTCTGATCGGACTGCGCTGCAGCACCTTTCGTGCGGTCGCGCAGGATCGCCCCGACATCGGCGGCCGGCCCGAACCGAAAACGAACAACCACGCTGCGGGACCGCGGCGAGGCGGTAACCTAACGTCCATGTCGAGCGCGTCCGTGGTGTCCCTGCTGCGTGAACGCGCGGGCCTGCAGCCCGACGACGTCGCCTTCCGGTATACCGACTACGAGCAGGATTGGGCCGGCGTCACCGAGACGGTGACGTGGGCACAGCTCTACCAGCGCACCCTGAACGTCGCGCACGAGCTCAAGCGGCACGGCGCCGTCGGGGACCGGGCCGTCATCCTCGCTCCCCAGGGCCTGGCCTACATCGCGGCGTTCCTGGGGGCGATGCAGGCCGGGCTGATCGCGGTGCCGCTGTCGGTGCCGGCGGCCGGCTCGCACGACGAACGGGTGAGCGCCGTCCTGGCCGACACCGCGCCCACCGTCGTCCTCACCACGTCCGCGGCCGCCGAAGCCGTCACCGGGTACCTTCACCAGCCGGGATCGGTCCCGGCCGTCGTCGAGGTCGACGCCCTGGATCTGGACGACGCCAGCGCGCCGAGCGTCCGGATCAGCGGCGCTCCCGAAACGGCGTACCTGCAGTACACGTCGGGCTCGACCCGGCTTCCCGCCGGGGTGATGATCTCGCATCGGAATCTTCAGGTGAACTTCCGCCAGCTGATGCTCGACTTGTTCCCGGACTCGAATGGCATGGCGCCACCCGAAACCACCATCGTGTCGTGGTTGCCCTTCTATCACGACATGGGCTTGATGCAAGGTGTCGTCATACCGATCCTGAGCGGTTACCCCTGCGAGTTCACCAGTCCAATCGCTTTCCTGCAGCGTCCGGCGAGGTGGATCCAAGCGCTGGCCAAACCCAGCCCCCGCTTCTCGGCGGGACCGAACTTCGCCTTGGAGCTGGCCCTCCGGAAGACGACCGACGCCGACATGGCCGGACTTGACCTTGGCAACGTGCTGGGCATCGTCAGCGGTGCCGAGCGCATCCACCCCGCCACCCTGGACCGGTTCTGCAATCGATTCGCCCCGTACAACTTTCGCGATCACATGATGCGCCCGTCCTACGGCTTGGCGGAGGCGACCGTCTATGTCGCCACCCGCAGCGCGCGAGGCGCACCAGCAGTCGTTCACTTCGAACCCGAGAAGCTGTCGGAGGGCACCGCGGAACGGTGTCCGGCGGGAACCGGCGCACCGCTGCTCAGCTACGGCATGCCGAAGTCGCCGACGGTGCGGATCGTGGACCCCGACACGAGCATCGAATGTCCCGCCGGAACGGTCGGGGAAATCTGGGTGCACGGCGATAACGTCGCCGAGGGCTACTGGCGCAAGCCGGACGAAACGCAGGACACCTTCGCTGGAAAGCTGGCCGACCCGTCGCCGGGCACACCCGAGGGGCCGTGGCTGCGCACCGGCGATCTCGGCTTCGTCTCCGAAGGCGAGATGTTCATCGTGGGCCGAATCAAGGACTTGCTGATCGTCTACGGGCGCAACCACTATCCCGAAGACATCGAGTCGACGGTGCAGGGGATCACCGGGGGTAGGGTCGCGGCGATCTCCGTCCCGGTGGACGAGACCGAAAAGCTGGTGACCATCATCGAATTGAAGCAGCGCGACGATTCCGACGAGGAGGCGCTACACCGGCTTGCCGTCGTCAAAAACGATGTCACCGCGGCGATTTCGAGCGCGCACGGCCTCAATGTCGCCGACCTCGTCTTGGTGTCACCGGGGTCGATTCCCACCACGACGAGCGGCAAGATCCGGCGGGCCGCCTGCGTAGAGCAATACCGCCGGCAGCAGTTCACCCGGCTGGACGCCTGAACGGCGTTGGTTCCGGCTAGGGTTGCGCTTCGGCAAGGAAGCGGTCCACCACGTCGGGGCCGGTGGAGTGCAGCGCGATGGACAACTCCAACAGCCTGTCCTTTACCTTCTTGGGCAGCAATTCGATGGACTTGGTGGTGGCGGAGTCGTATTTGGCCCCCGGGAAGCGTTGCAGCACAACGTCCTTCTGCGCTTCGGTGGTGTAGATCTCCAATAGCTTCATGCCGGCGAAGGCATCCTCGGCCGAGTCGGCCATTCCGGCGTTCGCCAGCGCCTCGAGCCGTTCCTCGTTGATCCACACGTTGACCTTGATCTGCTTCTCGGCACCGCTCATGAGGTGGCGTCCTCCAATTGGTTCAGCGTGAACACCGGCAGCCTGTCCTTCAGGTAATCCTCGGTGACGAACGGCGAGCCCTGGCCGTATTTGGCGGCGGAGTCCAGGACCACCTCGAACACCTCGTGGCGCATGACCTGCTGGGTGGGCTTAACCTCGTCGGTGAGGATGCTACGGATCAGGCTGCCGCTGAAGCTTTGCGCCTCGGCGTCGTGACCGCACAGCGCGGAGTTGGTCACCTCCCGGCATTCCGGGCAGTACCAGTTCTCCCGCAGGAACACCGGTTTGATGCCCAGCTCGGAGCGGTGTTCTTGCAGCAGATTCTGGGAGTCGTAGGGGCGGTAGAAGTCGCCGACACCGGCATGGTCGCGGCCGAACATGTGGTGCGTGCAGCCCAGGTTGGTCCGCAGGATCGCATGGAAGATCGCCTCCCGCGGTCCCGCATACCGCATGTCCCACAGCGTGAAGGTCACCTTGTGGACGTCCTCGCGAAAGTACCCACTCTTGCGCAGCTCGTCCTGCGTCAGCAGGATCGCCTCGTCGATGTAGTCCCCCACCCGCTTCTGCCCGATGATGGCGTTGACGAGCACCCCGGTGTTCAGATTGTCGACGGGCATGTCTTCGTTCGCGGCCAGCCACGCCTGCTTCATCAGCGCCTCGTGGCCGGTGTGGGGGACGTTGCGGGTCTGGTGGGCGACGACGTGCTTCCAGTCCTTTTCCGCGAGCGCCTCGTGGTGCTGCCTGGGCGTGAGCCAGAAGCTCTTGAAGGGCTCGTTGAACACCGGCTCGTTGATGAGCGTGACGTCACCGGCGATGAACCGGTTCGCGTACGCGAGCGTCTTCTTCACCCCCGGGTGTCTGGGATCGGTTGTGCCGTAAGTTTTCTCGGCGAATCGATGCAGGTCGTACTCGTAGATCTCGGTGACGTCGAGGATCGCGATGGGGGCGTCGAGGTACTCCAGCACGACGCTGCCGCCCTCGTTGACCCCCAGCTTCTCGACGTCCTCGGATGACAGGTCGAACACGATCGGGATGCTCCACAGCGTTCCGTCCGGGAGCCGCAATTTGTCCAGGGTTCCGTCGACCTCTTGCCGGCCCATGAACCCCGACAGTGGGGTGAAGAATCCGTAGGACAGGCTGATCACTTCGTGCGCGGTCGCCTTGGAGATCGGCACGCGCGGCAGGCCTTTGATTTGTGCGGCGGCGCCGTCCGTGGACACTCTTTCCACGATCGGTTTCCCGTTGTGACCGTGATAGTTCATGTCATGACCTCGCTTCGCGGTGTGTGTCGAACCCTCGGGCGGCAGCGGCGCGGGCGGGAATGACGCCCTCCTTCTCGAGATGCGAGACCACTTCCTCGGCCAGCGTGTCCGCATCCGTCGTGCCACCCTCGAGCCGCAGCTCCGGGCTCAGCGGCGCTTCGTACGGATCGTCGATTCCGGTGAAACCCCGAATCTCACCGGCGCGGGCCTTCTTGTACAAGCCTTTCGGATCACGCTGCTCGCAAATCTCGATCGGCGTATCGATGAAGATCTCCAGGAAATCGCCCTCGGCGAGAGTGGCGCGAACCGCGTCGCGGTCGTGCCGGTACGGGCTGATGAAGGCCGTCAAGGTGATCACCCCGGCATCGCAGAACAACTTCGCGACCGCGCCGAGGCGCCGGATGTTCTCCTCGCGGTCCTCGGGGGAGAACCCCAGACCGAACCGCTTCGCGAACTCGACTCCGTGGCGCTCTTCGAGAAGAGTCGGGCCGGCGTTGAGCCCGTGGCGGACGTTGTCGCCGTCCAGCAGGTAGCTCCGCACGCCGCGCTCGTACAGCTTCTGCTCGACGATGTTCGCCACCGTGCTTTTACCGCTGGCGCTCAGCCCGGTGAACCAGATAACGCAGCCCTTGTGGCCGTTGAGCCGTTCGCGCGCCTCGCGAGAGATCTGGTGGTCATGCCAGGTGATGTTGTCGGACAAATTCAGCTCCTCGTCGGCTTTGCACGCCTCATCGGTACGTGGCCCGTGGTCCTCTCAACCGGCGCCCCGCCGCGCTCATTCCTGGCAACCCCCGCGCGCGGCATCCCCTACCAGTAAAACCGGACTTCGGCAAGTCTACAAGTTAAGATGGTCAGTTTAGGGCGGTTTTCGGGGTTCCGCGTTGCGGCACTCGCCCGCCCGGGATAGCGCCGACGCACCCGCCTCGTCAGGATGCTGACGCCGCCGCTTCCGAAGCGGCCAGCTCGTCGCACAAGTGCTCGGCCAGATCGCGGACCGTGGTGATCTTGGTGGGGCTGATGCGCACACCCGTTTCGGTTTCGATGCGGGTTCGCAGCTCGAGATTACCGAGTGAATCCAACCCATAGTCGGACAACGGACGATCCGGATCGATTGTGCGCCGGAGCAATCCCCGCGATCGGCGGGACATTACGTATTGCTGGATTCGCCGGATTCGCCGGATTCGCCGGCGTCGACGGCGTCCGCGGGGTCCTCGATCACGCAATACGTCGGATCGATCATCGAGATGGGCCGGTTGCCGGTCTGACGCGCCTTCCCGGTGATCCGCAATAGCTGGCCGGGCTGAATGTCGGCGCCCCCATGACCGGGGCGGAAGGTGACCGTCATTTCTCCGCTGTTGTCCCCGACGACCACCTGTCGGAAGGTGCGCCCGCGGTCGGTGACGTCCTCGACCTGGTTGACCCGCCCCTCGACGGTGGCCCGCTGCCCCGAGATCAGCCCGGCCACCAGGATGACCGAAGCCGGCCGCTCGGGGTGCTCGTAGGCGTCCACCTTCTCGTCCTCACCCTTGGACACCCACGCCTCGAGCTTGTCGATCTCCTGGGCTATCCGCTGCTCGAAGGTGTCGGGGTAGGCCTCCTTGATGCGCGATTCCACGTCGTAGGGCACGATCGTCGCCGCCGCATCGGGGATCAGGCTCACCGCGCTGGAGATCTTGTCCGCGGTGCGGTCGTGCAGCAGCCGGCCCAGCAGCCGCCCGAACGTCCGGCGCGGCAGCAGCACCGTCACATTGGTGTGGGGTTGTTCCTCGCGCGCCTTGGCGACCAGCAGCTGCGCGGCCCGGATGATCCGGCGGTCCGGGCAGTCCACCACCCGCAACGGGGTGTCGAGACCGAAGTGATCCCAGCGCTTTCGCAGCTGCGCGGCGTGGGCCGGGTCGACCATGAAGTGCACCGCGGTCAGCTCGTCGGCCCGTAATCCCCTGCCGTAGCGCAACGCTTCGATCACCGCCAGGTCGACCGAGTCGACGAACACGAACACCCGGTGTCGCGCGTACTTCACCAACTCCGGACGGTCGGTGCGGAACATCTCGAGAATGGCTGCCTCGGCGCGGTATTCGCGGTTGAGCCGCATCAGCATTAACACCAGCAGCGGGAAGACGACGACCACCAGCCACGCGCCCTCGGTGAATTTGGCCACCGCGAAGATGCCCACCACGATAGTCGACAGGATCGCCGCGGACAGGTTGATCGCCAGGCGGCGTCGCCACCCCGGTTCCCGGTGTGTCAGATGGTGTTTGGTCATCCCGTAGCCAGCCATCGAGAACCCGGTGAACACGCCGATCGCGTAGAACGGGACCAGCGCGTTGACCGACCCACCGGTCACCACCAGCAACAGCACCGACAGCGCCGTCAGGGTGATGATGCCGTTCGAAAAGACCAGCCGGTGACCGCGTTTGGTGAGCTGGCGCGGCAGGAAGCGGTCCTCGGCGACGAAACTTGCCAGCGCCGGGAATCCGTTGAAACTGGTATTCGCACCGGTGAACAAGATGGCCGCGGTCGCGGCCTGGACCAGGATGTAGAAGACGTCGCCGATCACGCCGTTGCCGAAGACGGCACGGCCGATCTGGGACAGCACCGACGGGTATTCCGTGAGATACGGCGTGGCGTGGGTAACGTGCGCCAGATAGGCGACGCCGGCCAGCAGGAGGCCGAGGACGGTGGCCATGGCGGTGAGCACGCGGCGCGCGTTGCGGCCCTGCGGCTTTCGGAAGTAGTCGACCGTGTTGGAGATGGCCTCGACTCCCGTCAGCGACGAGCCTCCGTTGGCGAACGCGCGCAGCAACACCAAAATCGTGGCGCCCAGCACCAATCCGTTGCCCTGGTGTACCGGCACGGTTCCGGCCATGTGTGCGGGATCGTAAACCGGTAGGTTCCCGGCGAATGCGCGAATGACGCCGACGACGATCGTCAGGCCGACCATGACGATGAAGGAATAGGTCGCCACCGCGAACGGCAGTCCCGCTTCCTTCAGCCCACGCAGGTTCGCGTAGCAGATGGCAAGCACCACACCGACGGTGAGTTCGAGGCTGTACGGGCCCAGCGCGGGAACCGCCGACACCACCGCGACCGTCCCGGCCGCCGATTGCACCGCAACGGTGACGACGTAGTCGATCAGCAGCGCCGCGGCGGCGATTTGCGCCACCCGGGGCCCGAAGTTGTCCCGCGCGACGATGTAGGAGCCGCCCGCCCGGGTGTAAGCCATCACCACCTGCCGGTACGAGGCGGCCACCAGCACCAGGATGAGCAGGATGACGCCGGTGATGGGAAGCAACAGCAGGAAGGCGGCCAGCCCGGCATGCGGCAGCAGTTCGATCAGGATCTGCTCCGGACCGTAGGCGACGGACGAGACCGCGTCCGGCGAAAGCGCGCCCAGGGCAACCGGATTCGACAACTTCTCGGAGGCGATGTCCTCGGTGATCAGCGGCTTTCCCAGGAACACCCGCTTGACGATGTCCCCGACCGAAAGGGGAATGCGCAGCTTGTCGGCCGAAGTTGTCACGACCACCGTCCTTAACCTGAGCGGGCGAAACACCTTCGATGCATTGTGCACGCTAGCGGCCGCCATGGTGGCAGCTGGTCGGATTCGGATTCGGATTCGGCTAGGCCAGCCGGCGCACGGCCGCGGAGATCCGCTCGTCGGTCGCCGTCAGTGCGACGCGCACGTGCTGTGCGCCCCGCGGGCCGTAGAAGTGGCCGGGCGCCACCAGGATGCCGCGCTCGGCCAGCCAGGTGACGGTGTCCGCGCACGGCTCGCCGCGGGTCGCCCACAGATACAGGCCGGCCTCGGAGTGGTCCCCGGCGAATCCGGCCGAGCCCAGCGCCGGCAGCAACGCTTCCCGCCGCCGCTCGTACCGTTCGCGCTGCGCCCGCTCGTGGGCGTCGTCGTCCAGGGCGGCGACCATGGCCGCCTGCACCGGCGTCGGCACCATCATCCCGGCGTGCTTGCGCACTGCCAGCAGCTCGGCCACCAGCTCGGCATCCCCGGCGACGAATCCGGCCCGGTAGCCGGCCAGCGACGAGCTCTTCGACAGCGAGTGGATGGCGAGCAGTCCACTGTGGTCGCCGTCGCAGACCGACGGATGCAGGATCGACAGCGGTTGCGCCTCCCAGCCCAGGCCCAGGTAACACTCGTCGGAAGCCACCACGCTGCCCCGCTCGCGCGCCCAGCCGACCACCTTGCGCAGGTGGTCGACGCCGAGCACGCGCCCGGTCGGGTTGCTCGGGGAGTTGAGGTAGACCAGCGCCGGTGATTGCGGGCCCAACTGGGTCAACGAATCCGCCCGCAGCACCGTCGCTCCGGCCAGCCGCGCCCCGACGTCATAGGTCGGATACGCCAGCTCGGGCACCACGATCACGTCCGCGGACCCCAGCCCCAGCAGGGTGGGCAACCAGGCGATGAGCTCCTTGCTGCCGATCACCGGTAGCACGGCCGCCTCGGTGAGGCCGGTGATGCCGAAGCGGCGGGCCAGCGCGGCGACCGCCGAGTCCCGCAGGCGCGGGGTGCCGGCGGTGGCGGGATATCCGGACGCGGAACCGGCGGCGGCCAGCGCCTCGGAGATGATCGGCGCGACCGGGTCCACCGGGGTGCCGACGGACAGGTCGACGATCCCGTCGGGATGGGAACCGGCCAGCGCTTTCGCGTCGGCCAGCGTGTCCCAGGGAAATTCCGGCAGGGACGCCGACACTCGCCCGCGTGGGGCGCGCGGCCTCACCCCGGGCCTATCCAGCACCGGCCCGCTCAGTCGCCCTCGCCCTGGGGCGGCAGGTCCTTGACGACCTGCGGGTCGTTCTCGGTCATGCCGACCTTGGCGGCGCCGCCCGGCGACCCCAGCTCAGTGAAGAAGTCAGCATTGATCTGGGTGTACTGGCTCCACTGCTCGGGCACGTCGTCTTCGTAGTAGATCGCTTCGACGGGGCAGACGGGCTCGCACGCACCGCAGTCGACGCACTCGTCAGGGTGGATGTACAGCATCCGCGCGCCCTCGTAGATGCAGTCGACCGGGCACTCCTCGATACATGCCTTGTCTTTGATGTCGACACAGGGCTCGGCGATCGTGTAGGTCACAGACGTCTCCTCCATGTACTACTTCAGTGTGGGCTGCTCTTCGGCTCGCGCCCGGTGCTTCCGGCCGCTCCAGGACAAAGCTTTCGGTTACTGATACTAGACGTTGCACATACACGTCAACCACTTGGCGCGCCCGTTAAAATGACGATTTAAGACTGCCAGTCTCGGACGCCGCGACCGGGGTCGGTTTCGCCGAGGGCGAACAGCACGCCCAGCCTGCTGACCTGCGAAAAGTCGCACTTCCGTGGCGCTCCGCGATATGCATTGCGATGGAAGCACGGTCGTGGCGCCTGGTAGCCTCGACCGGAAGACGGCAACCGCTGGGCAGATGTCGTCGCCTTTACAGCGGTGCATATACGGGGAAGGTGTCCACACATGAGGCTGTCGTTGACCAAATTGACCGTTGCGCTCGGGGGCGCGGCCGTGGCGTTGACCGCCGGGGCCGGAATCGCGTCCGCGGACCCGACGGACGCGATCATCAACACCACTTGCAACTACGGGCAGGTCATCGCTGCGCTCAACGCCACCGATCCGGCGGCCGCCACGCAGCTGAACAGCTCGCCGATCGCGCAGTCCTACATCCGCAACTTCTTGGCCGCGCCGCCGCCGAAGCGCCAGCAGATGGCCCAGCAGATCCAGGCGATGCCGTCGGCGATGAAGTACTACGACGACATCAACCAGGTCGCGGTCACCTGTAACAACTTCTGAGCCCAGCACGCGGTTCAGTAACCGCTGAGCAGGCCGCGCACGCGGCCCAGGGTCTCCGGTCCGACGCGGCTGCAGATTCTCGATGGGTCTGCCGGCTTGCGTCCCCAGAGCAGCAGCACGCGCGCGGCGGGGTCGGTTTCCAGGGTGGCGGAGCCTTCGGGTTCGCTGAGTCCGATGGCGGTGCGGTCGGTTTCAGCGCTGATCACGACGTCATCGGTGCCGGCGGCGCGCAGCCTGGCCTCGACGCGCTCGCCGGGCCGCAATTGCTTGGTCCCCTTGGCCAGCAGCGGTTTTCCGACCGCCACGACGCTGTGAGTGGTCATCCAGGGGTCGGCCAGCCCGGTCTTTAGGGCCGCCGGGATGTCGGCGTCCCCGGTGATGTCCCAGCCGTGCAGCACGAGCTCCTCGCGCATGTGTTCGGCGAACCAGGGCACCTTCATGATGCGGCCCGTCCACGCGACGTCGGTGTCCTGGGGCACGTCGTCGGCCGCTTCCGCGATCCGATTGAGGGTGGCCATCCGGTCGAAGAGCGCGTCCCACAGGTCCGCGTCGTTCAGCGCGCGCAGTGGTCCCTCGCGTTCCTCGAAGCCGCGCGTGCCGACGGGCTCGCCGTCCAGGTGCGCGGCCAGCACTCGGGCGATCTCCTCGGCGTTTCCGGCCTGATGGACGACGATGTCGCGCACCGTCCAGGCCTCGCACCAGGTGCCGGCGTCGGGCCGGCGCCGCTGCACCGCGTCTACGAACGGTCGCCACTCGGGGAACCGGTCATCGTCGATCTGTCGGTTCACGGCGTCGGGTATACCCGCCGCCGCGGGCTGCTAAGCGGCCCGCGGGGCGTAGGTCGTGGTGCGTTGGCGGGCGGGGCGTCCGATCCCCTCGGCGATCGCGGTCAGCTCTTCGACGCTCTTGGCCGACCCGTGCTCCGAACCGGCCATCCGCGAGATGGTCTCCTCCATCAGCGTGCCGCCCAGATCGTTCGCACCGCCGTTGAGCATCACCTGTGTGCGCTCGACCCCGAGCTTGACCCAGCTGGTCTGAATCTGGGATATCCGGCCGTGCAACATGATTCGCGCCAACGCGTGCACGGCACGGTTGTCGCGGTGGGTGGGCCCGGGCCTGGCCGCGCCCGCGAGGTACAACGGCGAGCTCTGGTGTACGAACGGCAACGGGACGAACTCGGTGAACCCGCCGGTGCGGTCCTGGATCCCACGCAGCACGTTGAGATGACCCACCCAGTGCCGCGGGCTGTCGACGTGCCCGTACATCATCGTCGACGACGACCGCAGGCCCACCTCGTGTGCGGTGGTCACGATGTCGATCCATTCCGAGGTCGGCAGCTTGCCCTTGGTCAGCACCCAGCGCACTTCGTCGTCCAGGATCTCGGCCGCCGTGCCCGGGATCGTGTCCAGCCCGGCCTCGCGCAGGCTGATCAGCCACTCGCGGACGCTCAGCCCGCTCTTGGTCACGCCGTTGGCGATCTCCATCGGCGAGAAGGCATGCACATGCATCGACGGCACCCGCGCCTTGACGGCGCGGACCAGGTCGGCGTAACCGGTGACCGGCAACTCCGGGTCGATCCCGCCCTGCATGCACACCTCGGTGGCGCCTTCGACGTGCGCCTCCCACGCGCGGTCGGCCACCTCTTCGGTGGACAACGAATAAGCGTCGGCGTCGCCCTTGCGCTGCGCGAAGGCGCAGAACCGGCAACCCGTGTAGCAGATGTTGGTGAAGTTGATGTTGCGGTTCACCACGAATGTCACGTCTTCGCCCACCGTGTCGCGCCGTAGCGAATCAGCCAGGGCGGCAACCGCTTCCAGCGCGGGTCCGTCGGCGGTCGCCAGCGCCAGGTACTCGCTGTCGGCGCAGCCGGCCGGGTCGCGCTCCGCGGCCCGCAGCGCGGCGAGCACGTCGGTGTCGATGCGCTCGGGGGCCCGCGCGGCCAGCTCGTGCACCTGCGCGCGGATCGATTCCCAGTCGCCGAAGGCGCTGTCCAGATCGCTGCGCGCTTCGGTGGCGCGGCCCTCGGTGTCGATCGCCGCGTTGAGGTCCACCCGCCCGGCGGACGCGACGTCGTCGGGCTCCTGCCAGGGCAGGCCCACCGGATTGACGTCGCGGGCCAGGCCGGTCGCCGGGTCGGCCAGCGCCATCACGTGTCCGCGCACCCGCGGGTCGATCCACGCCGCCCCGGCTTGCACGTACTTGGGCTGGGCGGTAAGTCGCTGAACCAGTTCGTATCCGGCCTCGGCGGTGATGTCGGCCAGCTCGTCGAGAGCGGGCCACGGCCGCTCGGGGTTGACGTGATCGGGCGTCAGCGGTGACACGCCGCCCCAGTCGTCGACCCCGGCGCCGACCAGCGCCAGGCACTCGTCGCGGGACACCAGGTTGGGCGGCGCCTGGATGCGCATGCCGGGGCCGAGCACCAGCCGGGCGACCGCCACCGTCGCCAGGTAGTCGTCCATCCCCGCGTCGGGGACGGCGGCCATCGCGGTGTGTTCCTTGGCCCGGAAGTTCTGCACGATCACTTCTTGCACGTGCCCGAACTCCTTGTGCGACTTGCGAATCGCGTGCAAGGTTTCGGCACGTTCGGTCAGGGTCTCGCCGATGCCGACCAGCAGGCCGGTGGTGAACGGGATGGACAGCCGGCCCGCATCGGTGAGTGTGCGTAGCCGCACCGCGGGGTCTTTGTCCGGGCTGCCGTAGTGGGCAAGCCCTTTCGTCTCGAACAGCCGCCGCGACGTGGTCTCGAGCATCATGCCCATCGACGGCGCCACCGGCTTCAGCCGGGCCATCTCCGACCAGCTCATCACACCGGGGTTCAGGTGCGGCAGCAGGCCGGTCTCTTCGAGCACCCGGATCGCCATGGCCCGCACGTAGGACAGCGTGGAGTCATAGCCGCGTTCGCTGAGCCACTGCCCCGCCTCCGGCCATCGATCCTCGGGCCGGTCACCGAGGGTGAAAAGGGCTTCTTTGCAACCCAATTCGGCTCCGCGGCCAGCGATGTCGAGGATCTCGTCGGGCTCGAGATACATGCCCGCGCCCTGCGCGCGCAGCTTGCCCGGCACGGTGACGAAGGTGCAGTAATGGCAGGTGTCGCGGCACAGATGGGTGACCGGGATGAACACCTTGCGCGAATAGGTGACGGGCAACCCGCCGCCGGGGCCGCGCCGGCCGGCCGATGCCAGGCCCGCGTCGCGCACCCGCGCCGCGCTGGCGCACAGATCCGCGAGGTCCTCACCCCGCGCGGTCATCGCGACGGCGGCCTCATCGACGTTGAGCGCGACGCCGTCTCGCGCGCGGCGCAGCACGCGTCGCAACGCCGAGGCGCTGGTCTTTGGCAAAGCCACAGGATTAGGAAGAGCGGTAGGCTCCTCGCCCGGAGTCAGCGGCACCTTCGTGTAACTTCCCCACGATCGAATTTCATCCGCGTGTCCCAACATGTGAAATTATCTTCCGACCCGTGCGGGCCCCGTCTGCGCAACAGTCAACAGTAGCGGCAGTGCCACACCCGCAAGCGGGGACATCCCGGCCCGCGTGACCGCACGACGTCAGGCCCGGCGCCCGCGCCGCCAGAGCACCCAGAATGGCGGCACCACACCCAGCACGATCAGCAGCAACGCCCCGTAGGCCATCACGCCGCGACCCCCCAGGATCACGTCGTCGGCCGGGCCGCCCATGCTGATCACCGCCACCGTGAGCAGCCAGGTCCACAACGGCAGCGCGGCCAGCCGCGACGATGTGGTCCACCGGCCGGCGGCCCACACCAGCGCGGCGTTGACCAATCCAGAAATCAATCCGCTGATGGGAAACGGGACCGCCCCGATATAGGAAGGCAGCAGCAGGGCCCCGGCCAGTGCGGAGAGAACCCCGTCGACGGCCAACAGCGCCAAGACAACGAAACGTATCGCGGGGTCTGTCGCGCCGATGTCTTCGAGAGATGCGGCGCGCGGCTTGGTTTCGGTCAGGTCGGGACGCTGTCGATGTTGGAGAGTATCGAGCCGATAACCCACTGCAGGCTGTCGAGCCGGTCCTGCCAATGCTGCTGATTAGGGTCCAGGTCGGGGTCCATGCGAAATCCTTCCGTGGCTGCCTGATTGGCAAGCCTACCCCGTGTCGGCCGCGGTGAAATCAAGCCCCGCAAGCAGATCTGTCTCCCACCCGCGCTCGTCGCGCTCCCCCGCCGTGCCGGCCGCCAGCACGTAGTGCTCCTCGGCGAGGATGGGCAGCGCCATGTTGTTCGACAGGGCGCAGGCCCGGCCGGTCGGTCCCACGACCACCTGGGTGGCGTGCGCGGCGAGCGCCGCCCGCTTTGCCGCCCAGGCCTGTCGGCCGGGCTCGACGACGGCGTCGATGTCGGAGTCCGGGTACCCGAAGCCGAACTCTTCCTCCGGGGGGATCGCCCACTCGGGCCGCAGGTCCTCGCCATTGAGGGCACGCATGCCCGCCAGGAAGGCGCGGGTGGCGAACACCGACCAGTAGAACTTCGGCACGGTCCACGGCTCGCCGGGGAAGTCGCCGGAGCCGGTCCCCGGACCGGACGCCTTCACGGCGGCCGTTGTGACGGTGTGAGTGTGGACGTGGTCGGGGTGGCCGTAGCCGCCGCCGGGGTCGTAGGTCACCACGACGTGCGGGCGATGCTCGCGAATGACGGCGACCAACTCGCCGACAGCCTCGCGCTCGTCGGCGTCGATGAACCGCTGCCGCCCCCGCCCCGGCGTTCCCTGCATGCCCGAGTCGCGCCAGCGTCCGGCGCCGCCCAGGTAGTGGGGGGCGCCGACGCCGAGCGCACGCAGCGCCGCGGTGAGCTCGCCGATGCGATAGCCCCCCAACTGATCCGCGTGATCGACGGCCAGGCCGGCCCAGCGGTCACCGATGACCTCACCCTCTTCGCCGAGCGTGCAGGTGACGACGCGCACGTCGGCCCCGCGGGCGGTGTAGTGGGCAATGGTGGCGCCGTTGCTGAGGCTCTCGTCGTCGGGATGCGCGTGGACGAACAGCAGCCGTGGCGTCTCGGGCATGGACGCACCCTACCCGCAGCGCAGGCCCGTTCGCGGTCTCGTCGTCACCGATAGGAACGCATACGGCTACTATCGAGGGATGCCGCAGCTCACCCAGACCGCCCCGACCGGTGGCCGGAGCCGCCGACGGGGCGAGGTCCTCGAGCGGGCGCTCTACGAAGCCACCCTGGCCGAATTGGCCGAGGTCGGCTATGGCGGGCTGACGATGGAGGGGATCGCGGCGCGCGCCCATACCGGCAAGGCGGCCCTGTACCGGCGGTGGACCACCAAGTGCGAGCTCGTGCACGCCGCACTGGTCCATACCTTGCCGCCGTTGCCCGAGGCGCGGCCCGGCCGGTCGGCCCGGGAGAACCTGCTGACGGTGTTCAGCGCCCACCGCGACATCTGCGCCGGGAAGACCGCCTTCCCCGGCATGGCCACCGTCAACCAGCTCCTGCACGAACCCGAGATGCGCGCCATCTTCGCCGACGCCGTGGTGGCCCCGCGCCTGCAGATCGTCGAATCGATCCTGCAGGCCGCGGTCGCGGAGGGCGAGCTCGATCCGGCGCTGATCACCCCGCTGACCGCCCGCATCGGCCCGGCTTTGATCAACCAGCACTTCCTGCTGACCGGATCGCCGCCGAACCGCCGGGAGCTGGCGCTGATAGTCGACACGGTGATCCCGCCGCGACCGGGGCGGGCGGCCGACTGAGGACGCGGGCTACGGCCCGGTCTTGATCCATTGGCCGGCGTCGCCGACGATGCCGACCGGCACCGCGCCCGACAGGCTGACGTTCTGCACGCTCGGGCCGGCGCCGACGATCGTGGTGTCCTGCAGGATCGGCAATACGGTGGACATGTTCCACAGTCGCGGCTCGACCGCCGTGATCACGTCGTTGATGCTCTTGGTGCCGTTCAGCGCGGCGTCGATGTTCGACTGAACGCTGCGATCGCAGATCCCGGTGAGGTTGGAGGGCGCCTGTACCAAGGCGTTGGGGTCGGCCGGGCGGCTGGGTGGCGGCGACGACGTCGGCGTGGTGGCGGAGGTGCCCGGTCCGGTGGTCGATGGCGAGCCCGGCCCAGGAGCACTGGTCGTCGGCCCCGTGGGCGCCGGCACCTGCGTCGATTCCAGGGCCGGGCAGCCGTACCGCGACGCCAGGCGCGTCGCCAGATTGCCGCCCGCCTGGTGCCAGCCGACGATCGCGTCCACCTGGTGGTTGTTCAGCGCGTCGCGATACAGCGTCACCGGGTCCAGCGCCAGCACGCTGGCGGCGATGCCGACGTTGCGCAGCTGGTCGGCCGCGGTGTTGGCCACCGCGACGGACGTCGGGTCGTTGACCGCCACGCCGATGACCAGCGCCAGCTGTTGACCGTCCTTGCTGATCCGGCCGCGGATGACTTCGGGCGGAGCGGTGTTCGCCGGTGTCGGCGCCGGGGACGCCGACGAATTGCCCTCGACCTTGTAGCCGGATCCCTCCAGCAAGGCCAGCGCCGCCGGCGTCGTCATCGCGGGGGGCGCGGTCGGCTCGTAGCCGGGATCGCTGGGGGCCCGGATCTGGGCCTGGTCCAGCGTGACGGTGTTGTCGCTGCCCGCGCCCACCGCCGCCAGCAGGTCGACGTCGAGCAGCCCGAGCATCGCCTTGCGCACCTGCGCGTCGGACAGCTTGGGCTCGTTGGCCCGCAGCGTCAGCTGCATGACCCGGGGCGTCACGATCCGGGCGGTGCGCACGTCGGGGATGGCGGACAGCTGTGCGAAAGCCGCCGATCCGCCGTGCACCTGGGCGACCTGGGTGTCACCGTTGCGCACGGAATCGGCCAGCGCGGCCGGTGCTCCGGCACGCCGGAAGAGGATGAGCGCGGGCTTGGCCGGTGGTCCCCAGTAGCGATCGTTGCGGGCCACCAGGATCTCGTCGCGCTGCGGATCGATGCTCTCCACCCGGAACTGGCCGCCGGTCACCGGGAGCGAGCGGGCCAGCCCGGCCGCGAACCCGCCCGGCACGTCCTTGACGATGTGCGCCGGAAGGATGTTGCTGAACAGCTCTTTCCACGACGGGTAGGGCTGGGCGAAGGTGACCACCGCCTGCTTGCCGCCCTCGAGCGACTGCACGCCGGTGATGAGGTCGTACCCGGCGGGGTCGACGACGCCGGGCTGGCTGACCATCTGCCGCCACAGGTACCAGAAGTCGTCGGCGGCGATCGGGGCGTTGTCGGTCCACTGCGCCTCCGGCCGGATCTTGTAGGTCACCGTGAACGGGCTCTGGCTGGTGACCTCGGCCGACTCCAGCAGGGTCGGGTCCATCTCCCAGCGTGAGCCCGTCGGCGTGCCCGGGTCGGGCACCGGCCGGAACGCGCTGGGCAGCACCAGCGCGCTGATCGCCGCGTTCACCGGGGACAGGTCGGACAGCAGGTGCGGGTTGAAGCCGGCGCCGATCGAGTCGATGCCCATGATGATCTGGGTCGGCCGCGGCGGCGGCGGTGGCGAGTTGTGCGGCGTGTCGGTGCTCTGCGGCGCCGGCGGGGGGTTGACCGTGCACGCGGCGAGCGCCAATCCGGCCAGCGAGACGACCACGCCCACCGTCACGAAGAAACGGCGGACTCGTCTCGGCATGCCGATCAGGGTAACGAGCAGCTGCCCAGCAGCCCGCCCAAGCACGCGCGATTAACCCCGGGCCTTGGCCCGCGCCCGGCTGCGGCCCCGGGTCGTGGCGTCCAGCTCCACCTTGCGGACGCGCACGATCTCCGGGGTCACCTCGACGCATTCGTCTTGCGCACAGAACTCCATGGCCTGTTCCAGGTCGAGCTCGAGCGGCTTGGCCAGGGTCTCGATGACGTCGGCCGTCGACGACCGCATGTTGGTGAGCTTCTTCTCCCGGGTGACGTTGATGTCGAGATCCTCTGCGCGCGGGTTGATTCCGACGACCATGCCCTCGTAGGTGTCCTGGCCGGGTTCGACGAAGAACTGTCCCCGATCGGCGAGCTGAATCAGCGCGAACGGCGTGATGGTGCCGCTGCGGTCGGAAACCAGCGACCCGGTGTGGCGGGCCCGGATCTCCCCCGCCCACGGCCGGTAGCCGTCGAACACGGCGTTGGCGATCCCGGTGCCGCGGGTGATGGTCAGGAAATCGGTGCGGAACCCGATCAGTCCGCGGCTGGGCACGATGAAGTCCATCCGGACCCAGCCGGCGGCGTGGTTGGTCATCTCCTCCATGCGGCCCTTGCGGGCGGCCATCAGCTGGGTGATCGCGCCGACGAACTCTTCGGGGCAGTCGATGGTCATCGCCTCGAACGGCTCGTGCAGCTTGCCGTCGATCGTGCGGGTGACCACCTGCGGCTTGCCGACCGTGAGCTCGAAACCCTCGCGGCGCATCTGCTCGACCAGGACGGCCAGGGCGAGCTCGCCGCGGCCCTGCACCTCCCAGGCGTCCGGCCGGCCGATGTCCACGACCCGGATCGACACGTTGCCGACCAGCTCCTGGTCCAGGCGGTTGCGGACCATGCGCGCGGTCAGCTTGTGGCCCGACACCTTGCCCGCCAGCGGCGAGGTGTTGGTGCCGATCGTCACCGAGATCGCCGGCTCGTCGACGGTGATCCGGGGCAGCGCGTGGGCGTGATCGGGATCGGCCAGCGTGTCGCCGATCATGATCTCGGGCAGGCCGGCGACCGCCACGATGTCGCCGGCGATCGCCTCGTCGGTGGCGCTGCGCTCGACGCCCTCGGTCGCGAGCAGCTCGGTGATCTTGGCGCTGGTGATGACGGGCAGGCCGTCGACTTCACGCATCCAGGCGACCTGCTGGCCCTTGCGCAGCTTGCCGTTGTAGATGCGGATCAGGGCGAGCCGCCCGAGGAACGCCGACGCGTCGAGGTTGGTGACCAGCGCCTGCAGCGGCGCCTCGGGGTCCCCCGACGGCGGCGGGATGTGCTCCATCAGCACGTCGAACAGCGGGTCCAGGTTGTCGCCGGCGGGCACCTCGCCGTCGGCCGGCTGGGTGGTGCTGGCGACGCCGGCCCGGCCGGACGCGTACAGCGTCGGCAGGCCCAGCGCGTGCTCGGCCGCCTTGGCGGCCTCGTCGTCGAGGTCGGAGGCGACGTCCAGCAGCAGGTCGTGGCTGGCGTCCACAACCTCGGCGATGCGCGCGTCGGGCCGGTCGGTCTTGTTGACGACGAGGATCACCGGAAGGTGTGCGGCCAGCGCCTTGCGCAACACGAACCGTGTCTGCGGCAGCGGCCCTTCGGACGCGTCGACCAGCAGCAGCACGCCGTCCACCATGGACAGCCCGCGCTCCACCTCCCCGCCGAAGTCGGCGTGCCCGGGGGTGTCGATCACATTGATGACGGTGACCGTGCCGTCGGCGTTAAGGCGGTGCACGGCGGTGTTCTTGGCCAGGATGGTGATGCCCTTTTCCTTCTCGAGGTCACCGCTGTCCATGATGCGTTCCTGGGTGTCGTCGCCGCGATGGTGCAGCGCCCCGGATTGCCGCAGCATCGCGTCCACGAGGGTGGTCTTGCCGTGGTCGACGTGGGCGACGATGGCGACGTTACGAAATGGCACGTCGGTGATTGTGGCAGCGGGGGGCCTTCCAAAGCGAACTCGAAGGCGAACTGGCAGGTGCGGCCCGCGCGCTGTCCGGTGTGCGTCCAGGGCGGCCCGCCCCCGCGTGTTGCCACCCCGGCCGCACACCGAAAGCCCAGGACGCACGCTCAACGGGGCAGCCGAGCGCCCCCTACCATCCCCTGCGGCGCGGCGCCGTGCCGACCAATTCGCCCTTGGATTCGCGGCTGCGGTAGACGATGTACGGCCGGAACAGGTAGGCGATCGGCGCGCTGAAGATGTGCACCAGCCGGGTGAACGGCAACAGCGTGAACAGCACCATGCCGATCAAGGCGTGCAGTTGGTAGTCCAGCGGCGCGTTGATCATCACCTCGCCGTGCGGCTGGAAGATCCAGATCCGGCGGAACCACAGCCCGACCGTGTACCGGTAGTGGAACTCGCCGCCGTGCGGCCCGGTGCCGATCAGGTCGCAGTACAGGCCCACCACGATGGCCAGCACCAGCACCACATACATCAGCTTGTCGCTGCGGGTGGTGGCCATGGACACCGCCGGGCGGGTGAACCGCCGGTAGATGAGCAATCCGATCCCGGCCAGGGTCGCGAGGCCGGCGGCCGACCCGGCGATGACCGCCTGTAGATGGTAGACGTGGTCGCTCATTTTCAGCATGTGCGTCACCCGCGGCGGGATGAACAAGCCCATCACGTGTCCGGCGAAAACCGCCAGGATGCCGAAGTGGAACATCGGGCTGGCCACCCGCAACAGCCGCGACTCGTAGATCTGCGAGGAACGTGAGGTCCAGCCGAACTTGTCGTAGCGGTACCGCCACCAGGTGCCGACGATCAAGACCGTCAGCGTGACGTATGGCGCGATGTCCCAGAACAATACGTTGCTAAACACCTGGCGCTCCTTCGCGTCGGGGCGGCACGGTCAAGTTAAAGGGTTGCAGCCCAACGGCTTCCGCGGGCGGCCCGGCTTGCGCCAGGCGCTCGGCGCGGCGCACGTCCTGGTCCGTCGCGGGGGGCAGCGTCGCGCACACCGCCGCCACGGTGGGCTCATAGGGCGACTTCGCGTCGGCGAGGGCGCCCCGCAACACGTCGATGGGCACCCGGTGCTCGGTCAGCAGCCGCCGCCCCACCTCGGGATCGACGGTGGCGGCGTACTCGAGGACGACGGGTAGGTGATCGGGCGCCTCGGTGCGCGGCGGCTGCACGCCCGATTCCCGGTAGGCGGCGGCGAACTCGACCATCTCCCGGCCGCGGTTGCGGGTATCCCCGGCGGTCCAGTACGTCAAGTACATCGTGCAGTGGCGCCGCATGTCGAACGTCGCGACGTAGTCCATCGCGGCGGCCATCGGCTCGCGGGCGCGCAACGCGGCCACCGTCTGTCCGAGCAACGTCGCCTCGGGCCCGCCGATGTGGCTGAGCAGCTCGTCGACGGTGTCCAGCCGGGCGGCCAGCTCGTCGTCCGGGTAGGCCAGCAGCAGCGATGCCGCCTGCCACACCAGTCGGTCCTGCAGGGTGTTGGTGCGTCCCCGCCGCCCGGCCAGCAGCCTCATTGCTTCTGCTCTTCGGGAAACATCCCGGCGGGCACCTGGCGCCCGTCCCAATTCAGCAGGTTCACCCGCACGGACCGCTGGCCGTCGGCGGCCGCCTCGCCGCCGGGCCGCTTGAGCGCGTGGAACGTCTCCACGGCGACCGGCACCGGTTCACCCGACTCGTACATGCCCGGGCCGCCGTCGCCCGTCAACGAGCAACCCATCTGTTCGAGGTCGCGGGCCTGCGGGCTGAACGCGGTCGGAATGACGTAGCGCTCTTCGTATTTCGCGATGGCCAGCAGCCGGTACATCTCGTAGATCTGCTCTTCGGTCATCCCGACGGATTGCGGTATGTGCGGCTGGGTTTCGCGCCCGAGATTGATGTCGCGCATGTAGGAGCGCATCGCCGCCAGCCGCCGCAGCACCCCCTCGACCACGGCGGTGTCCCCCGCGGTGAACAGCTCGGCCAGGTATTGCATCGGGATGCGCAGCGCGTCCAGCGCGCCGAACAGGTTGCCCAGTTCTTCCCCGTCGTGACCGTCGCGGCTGACCGCGTCGACCACCGGCGACAGCGGCGGGATGTACCAGACCATCGGCATGGTGCGGTATTCCGGGTGCAGGGGCAGCGCGACCTGAAAGTTGTTGATCAGCGCGTACACCGGCGAGCGTTGGGCCGCCTCGATCCACTCGTCGGAGATGCCCTCCGCGCGTGCGGCGGTGATCACCTCGGGGTCGCATGCGTCCAACAGGATTCGGCGCTGCGCCTCGTAGAGGTCGGTTTCGTTCTCCACCGACGCCGCCTCCAGCACCCGATCCACGTCGTAGAGGACCAGCCCCAGATACCGCAGCCGGCCCACGCAGGTCTCCGAGCAGATGGTCGGCAACCCGACCTCCATCCGCGGATAGCACAGCGTGCACTTCTCGGCCTTGCCCGTCTTGTGGTTGAAATAGACCTTCTTGTAAGGACATCCGGAGACGCACATCCGCCACCCTCGGCAGCGGTCCTGGTCGACCAGCACGATGCCGTCCTCGCTGCGCTTGTACATCGCGCCCGACGGGCACGACGCCACACAGGACGGGTTGAGGCAGTGCTCGCAGATCCGGGGCAGGTAGAACATGAAGGTCTCTTCGAGCGCCAGTTTGACGTCCTCGCTGACCTTCTTCAAAATCGGGTCCCCTTCAAGGATCTCCGGCGACCCGGCCAGGTTGTCGTCCCAGTTCGGCCCCCAGGAGATCTTCATCGGTTCGCCGCTGATCAGGCTCTTGGGTGCCGCGGTGGGAAACGTGTCACCCGCGGGCGCCGTGGTCAGGGTCTCGTAGTCGTAGGTCCAGGGCTCGTAGTAGTCGTCGATGATCGGCAGCCGCGGGTTGGCGAAGATGCGCAGCAACTTCTGGATACGCCCGCCGTCGCGCAACCGCAGCCGGCCCTTCTTGTCGCGTATCCAGCCCCCGCGCCAGCGCTCCTGGTCCTCGTAGGTGCGCGGATAGCCTTGGCCCGGTCGGGTTTCCACGTTGTTGAACCACACGTACTCGGTGCCGGAGCGGTTGGTCCAGGCCTGCTTGCAGGTGACCGAGCACGTGTGGCAGCCGATGCACTTGTCGAGGTTCATCACCATCGCCAGCTGGGCCATTACCTTCATCGTCAGTACGTCACTTCCTGGTTGCGGCGGCGCACCACGGTGACCTCGTCGCGCTGGTTGCCGGTCGGTCCCATGTAGTTGAAGGCGAACGCATGTTGGCCGTAGCCCCCGGCGAGGTGGCTGGGCTTGATGCGGACGCGAGTCAGCGCGTTGTGGTTGCCGCCGCGCTTGTTGTTGGCTTCGGTGCGGGGTGTGTCCACCGTGCGTTCCTGCACGTGGTAGACGAACACCACACCATCGGGCATGCGATGCGAGACGATGGCACGGCACACGTAGATACCGTTGGCATTGACTGCCTCGACCCAATCGTTGTCGCGGACTTTGAGTTTGACCGCGTCGCCGGGGCTCATCCACATCGTGGGCCCGCCCCGGGACAACGACAGCATGTAAAGGTTGTCCTGGTAGGTGGAGTGGAACGACCACTTCGAGTGCGGCGTCAAATACCTTACGGTGAGGCCGATCCCATCATCAGTCGGACCGAGCTGCGGCTGGCCGAACAGCCGCGCCATGTCCAGCGGCGGACGGAACACCGGCAGGTGCTCGCCGAGTTCCTCGACCCAGTCGTGGGCCAGGTAGAAGTGCATCCGGCCGGTCAGCGTGTGGAACGGCTTCAGGTTTTCGATGTTGATGGTGAACGGCGCGTAGCGGCGCCCACCGGTTTCGCTGCCCGACCATTCCGGGCTGGTGATCACCGGGACCGGACGCGCCTGGGTGTCGGCATAGCTGATGCGTCGTTCCTCGCTGCCCTCGGCCAGGTGCGCCAGCCGTTGACCCGTCCGCTTCTCCAGTTCGCGGAAACCCTCGACAGCGAGCCGGCCGTTGGTCGTCCCGGACAACAGCAGCAGCACGTCGGCCATCCGCGCGGCGGTGGTGATGGCCGGACGCCCCGCTGCCGCACCAGAATTCATCACGCCGAACTTGGCCGCCAGTTCCTCGACCTCCCGGAACGGATGCACCGTGATGCCCTTGGTGGTCAGGCCGAATGTCTCGACGAGCGGGCCCAGGGTCTGCCACTTGTCATAGACGGCGCCGTAGTCGCGTTCCACCACCGTGAGCCTGGCCATGCTGCGCCCGGGCACCGGTGTCGCACCGGTGTGCAGCCAGTCTTCTTCGGTGCCGTCGGGATAGGCCATCGCGTCGGGGGTGTCGTGCTGCAGCGCCGTGAGGACCACGTCGCGGCGGGTGCCCAGGTGACGCTTGGCCAGCGCGCTGAAGGCCCGGGCGATGGCGCCGAAAGCCTCGAAATCCGAACGGGTTTCCCAGGGTGGATCCGTCGCGGCACTGAACGCGTGCACGTATGGGTGCATGTCGGTGCTGGAGAGGTCGGCCTTCTCGTACCAGGTCGCCGCCGGCAGCACGATGTCCGAGACCAATGTCGTCGAGGTCATCCGGAAGTCGATCGACATCATCAGGTCGAGCTTGCCCTCGGGGATGTCGCCCTCACACACCACGTCGGCGGGCGGAATCCCGTCGGCCGGCGGTTCGGCCTGCACATTGGAGTCGGTGCCCAGCAAGTGCCGCAGGAAGTACTCGCCGCCCTTGCCCGACGATCCGATCAGGTTGGCCCGCCAAACCGTAAGCACCCGTGGCCAGTTGACCGGATTGTCGGGATCGGTGACCGAGAGCTTGAGCTTGCGGTCGCGAAGCTGCTCGGCGACATAATCGGCGACCTCGCGGCCGGCGTCGCGCGCCTCGTCGGCGACGTCCAGGCTGGACCGGTCGAACTGGGGATAGAACGGGCTCCAGCCCATCGCGGTGGCCGAGGCCAGCAGATCCATCGTGTGCTTGCCCGCGAATCGGCCGCGGCCCAGCGGGCTGGCCAGCTTGTCGGCCGCATAGCCGTCGTAGCGCCACTGGTCGGTGTGCGCGTACCAGTAGGACGCACCCGGCACCTGCCGCGGCGGGCGCACCCAGTCCGTGGCCATCGCCATCGTCTGAAATCCGGTGAGTGGACGTACCTTTTCCTGGCCGACGTAGTGGGCCCACCCGCCGCCGTTGCGCCCCATCGACCCGGTCAGCATCAGCAGTGCGAGCACCGCCCGGTAGATGGCGTCGCCGTGGAACCACTGACAGATCCCGCTGCCCATGATGATCATGGACCGGCCACCGGATTCCTCTGCGTTGCGGGCAAATTCCTTTGCGACGCGAATGGCCTGCGCGGCCGACACGCCGGTGATCGCCTCCTGCCACGCGGGGGTGTTCTGCTGGGTCGGGTCGTCGTAGCCGGTGGGCCATTCGCCGGGCAACCCCGGGCGGGCCACGCCGTACTGGGCGAGCATCAGGTCGAAAACGGTGCACACCAAGTGCTTGCCGATGCGGCGCACCGGGACACCGCGCGCCACGGTGGCGCCTTCCCCGTTGATCGTGTCGAAGCTGGCCAGGTGGACCAGCGCGGTGTCACCATCGCCGTTGGCGCCGTGCGCATTTCGCACACTGAGCGCCGGCACCAGGGAGCCGAGGTCGAGGTTCCATTTACCGACGCCGTCCTCGCCGTAGCGGAATCCCAGTGAGCCGTGCGGCACCACCACCGAGTCGGTGGCCTCGTCCCACACCGCCGGTTTGAGCGCCGAGTTTTCTTCGGCCTCGAAGCCTCTGCCCAGGTCCGCCGCCGTGAGGTTCTTCCCCGGCACCAGCATGTCGCCGCGCTCTTCCAGCTTGATCAGGAAAGGCAGGTCGGTGTAGCGACGCGCGAAGTCGGCGAAGAACGGAACCTCCTTCTGTACATAGCATTCCGAGAGAATGACATGCCCCATCGCCATCGCGAGTGCCCCATCGGTGCCGGCCGCGCACGGCATCCACTCGTCGGCGAACTTGGTGTTGTCGGCGTAGTCGGGGCTGACGGTCACCACCTTGGTGCCGCGGTAGCGCGCCTCGGCCATCCAGTGCGCGTCGGGGGTCCGGGTGATCGGCACGTTGGAGCCCCACATCATCAAATAGGCCGCGTCCCACCAGTCTCCGGATTCGGGGACGTCGGTCTGATCGCCGAACACCTGCGGCGAGGCCACCGGCAGGTCGGCGTACCAGTCGTAGAACGACGTCATCGGGGCGCCGATGAGCTCGAAGAACCGCGACCCCGCGGCGTAGGACACCATGGACATCGCCGGGATGGGCGAGAATCCGGCGACCCGGTCGGGACCGTAGGTCTTGATGGTGTGCACGTGGGCGGCGGCGATCAGCTCGGTGGCCTCGGCCCAGGTGATCCGGACCAGTCCGCCCTTGCCGCGGGCGCGCTGATAGCGCCGTCGACGTTCGGGGTCCGCCTGGATGTCGGCCCAGGCGAGCACGGGATCGCCGAGGCGCGCCTTGGCTTCCCGGTACATCTCGATCAGCACGCCCCGCGCGTACGGGTAACGCACCCGGGTGGGCGAGTAGCTGTACCAGGAGAACGACGCCCCGCGTGGGCATCCGCGCGGCTCGTATTCCGGCCGGTCCGGGCCCACCGACGGGTAGTCGGTTTGCTGGGTTTCCCAGGTGATGATCCCGTCCTTGACGTAGATCTTCCAGGAGCAGGAACCGGTGCAGTTGACCCCGTGGGTGGAGCGCACCACCTTGTCGTGGCTCCACCTGTCGCGGTAGAACACGTCGGCCTCGCGGCCGCCGCGCCGTGTCACCGTGCGCAGGTCGGCCGAGAACTCGCCGGGCGTGAAGAACCGCCCGCTGCGTTCCAGCAACTCTTCGAGCGCTCCACCAACGTGTGGTGTGAGAGTCAACAGGTACCCCTTCTACTCCGTATCGCTGCGTCGTAGCCGGGCCGTCGCTTCGACCCCAGGTGCGTTGTGTTGAGCGTCGGCCCATGCCGTATCGGCGGCGCCATCGATGTCGGGGGCCCGGGCCGCGCACCCACATCGGGTGCGGGGGAAGGGTCTATCACCTCCGCCGTACGCGGCCTGTTAACGAATATCCGTCTGCTCAGCATGGGTTCTGCGGACCAGAGGGTTCCGGCGCGGGCGAAGGATCGCCGTCGACACCCACCTCTAGGTCAAGTCGTTTACTACAAGTTCACGTTGGGTTATATCTCCAAGTTCACCTTCGTGACCTTCTGCGGCGCTGAATGTCAGCTGCCGAAAGGCTGTGGACTTGTTATGAGGCCCCGCCGTCGAGCGTCCGCACCAGGTCAGCGACCCAGGCGCGGTCGGCGGGCACCCAGTCGACGTCGGTCAGCTCGGCCGCCGTCACCCAGCGCACCGCCCGGTGGTCGCGGGCGTGCGGCTCGCCGCCGAGCAGGTGCACGCGGTAGGCGCGCAGCGTCATGCCGTCCAGCGCGATGTCGTCGCCCAGGCGGTCGCCCACCGCGACGTCGCCGACGGCCAGCCCCAGTTCCTCGGCCAGCTCCCGGGCCAGCGCGCCGGGTTCCGTCTCACCCGGCGCGACCTTGCCGCCGGGCAGCTCCCAGCGGCCGGCCAGCTCGGGCGGCCGGACGCGCTGCGCCACCAACACACTGGCGCCGCGGATGACCGCTCCGGCGACGACGATCTGGGTGGGCATGGCCAGACGGTATACGGTCGAGATATGGCTGTGTTAACGGATGAGCAGGTCGACGCCGCACTGCCCGATCTCAACGGATGGGAGCGTGTCGACGGCGCGCTGCGCCGCTCGATCAAGTTCCCGAGTTTCCTCGCCGGCATCGACGCGGTGCGCCGGGTCGGCGAGCACGCGGAGAGTAAGGACCATCACCCGGACATCGATATCCGTTGGCGGACAGTTACTTTCGCCCTGGTTACGCACTCCGAGGGGGGCATAACCGAGAAGGACGTCGCCATGGCTCACGACATCGACGGGATCGTCGCGAGCTAGTCCTCCAACGCGGCCCGGTCTTCGGCCGTCACGCTGGCGTGACGCTCGGCGCCTTCACCGGCGACGGCGATCCAGGCCAACGTCGCCACGGCGGCCACGATGTAGATCAGGCCGGCCCAGGCCAGATACCACGGCCGGCTGATCTGCCAGATGGTCGGCTGAGCGAAGAGCAGCAGCCACGGCACGCCGACAAGGGTCAGCGCCAGCCAGCCCCAGCCCACGACGCGTGCGCCGCGCCGCTCGCGCAGCGGCCCGTGAATCGCCCAGATCATCAGCGGCACCAGCCACACCCAGTGGTGAGTCCACGAAATCGGCGACAGCAGCAGCCCGAACAACTCGACCACCAACAACTTGCCCAGCCGGTCGGACGGGTCCAGCGCCCGCCAGGCCAGGACGGCCAGCACCGCGGTGACGGCGATGGCGGCCAGGACCGGCGGGCCGAAGCCGGCGTCGTGGCCAAGGATCCGGGAGATGCCGCCGCGCCAGGATTGATTGATCGACGTGGCGATGGGGCCCACGCGATGCGCGTCGCCCAGCAGTTTGGTGAAGTAGTAGCGCGTCTGGTCCCCGACCACCAGTGCCGACACGCCGATGGTGGCGACGAAGACCACGCAGGAGAAGGCCGCCGCGGTCCACCGCCGCACGCCGAGCAGGTAGACCCCGGAGATCGCGGGCGTCAGCTTGATTCCGGCCGCGACGCCGACCAGCAGGCCGGACAGCCACCACCGCGTCGTCAACACCGCCCACAGCACCCCCACCATCAGCAACACGTTGACCTGCCCGTAGTCGAATGTGCTGCGCAGCGGCTCGATCCAGATCGTGACCCCCGTCCACGCCATGGCCATGGGGCGGCCGTCGCCGCCGGGCGCCACGCCGATCAACCGCTGGCTGATCCGTATCGCGCCGTACAGCGCGGCCATCGTCGCGATCTGCCACGCGAAGGCGACCAGGCCGAAGGGCAGCAGGCTCAGCGGGTAGAACACCACCGCCGCGAAGGGCGGATAAGTGAACGGCAGCGGGAAGTCCGGCGTCTGATCGGCGTAGACGTAGCTGTACAGCGTGCCGGGATGGTCGATCGCGGCGGCGCCGCCGAGGTAAACGTGCAGGTCGACGAAGTTCGCACCGTGGGGCGACAGATATGTCCAGCCGAGTCGCGCGGCAACACTGGCGACTAGCAGCGCGGGTGCCGCCGCCCGAAGCAGACTCGCGAACCGCCGGCGCGGGGGTGCCGCCGGGGTGGCCGAAGTGGTGTCTATGCGCCCGACTTTAGCGATTGAGGTGGCCTGAGCGGCACCGGTAGACCTCGTCACCGCCAGCGGTCCTGGTCGCCGGGCGTTCGGTCACCGCCGTCACTCGTATCAATAACGATCAAATAAATGCCACACGTGTCACTTGAGTCCCATCAGTATCAACGTAACTTCGGCGGCGGACCCGTTTTCCACAACCAGGGAGAGTCATGCCAACCATCTGGACTTACATGCGTGCAGCGGCCGTCGTCGTCGGTTCGTCCGCAGCCCTACTCACGGGCGGTATCGCCCACGCCGACCCCGTGCCGGCTCCGCCGATTCCGAACATTCCGCAGCAGCTGATCAGTTCGGCGGCCAACGCGCCCCAAATCCTGCAGAACCTCGCTACCGCCCTGGGCGCGACCCCGCCGGCGGCGCCGGCCGCTCCGGGCATCACCTTCCCGGGAGTTCCGTCGGCCGCCGCAACGTCGCCGGCGAATCCCGCGTCGAGCATCCCCTCGATTCCCGGGTTGACGCAGGCGGCGACGCCGTCCGCGCCGTCCGCCCCGGCGGCCACGCAGGGCCTGCAGGGGTTGATCCCGGGTCTGGGGCAGACGGCACCGGCGGCGCCCGCCGCACCGGCCACGTCGTCCATCCCCGGACTGCCGGCCATCCCGGGGCTGTCGACGCCGACCGCCCCCGCCACCCCGCCGACCCCGCAGATTCCGCAGGCGAAGGTCGACATGCCGGCGTTCCTGCCCAATCTGCCGGTCAACATGCCCGCGCAGATGACCCTCCCGCAGGACCTGCCGGCACTGGCCGGGGCTCCGGCGGCTCCGGCGGCAGCGCCCGCGCCGGCCGCACCGGCAACCGGGGCCAACCCGGTAGCGCCGCTGCTCGCCGCCCTGCCCTGATTAGTCAGCCCGACAGCAAAGCCACCCCCTACTGACCGGAGGACACACCGTGGCAACCACTTGGAATCTGTCCAAAGGATTGGCCGCTGTCGTGACGGCGTCGGCTGCCGCGTTCGGGTTGTGCCCGAGCGCGGCAGCCGAACCGGCGACACCGCAACCCAACTCGACTCAAGAACTCCCGGGCCTGCCGGCGCTATCGCAGCTGAGCCCGATCATTCAGCAGGCGGCCACCAACCCCGGGCAGGCGACACAGCTGCTCATGGCCGCGGCGCAGGCCTTCAGCCACAACCAGGGCGCGCCGACCGAGTCCAAGAACGTCGCCCAGTCGGTGAATCAATTCCTGGCCCAGCCGTTCCCGGGCGCGCCCGCGCCCGAACCCGGCACGGCCCTCCCGGACGGCGCGCCGGTGCCGCACGTCCCGGCGGCGGGCGTCGAACCGGGCGCCCAGTCACACCTGCCCGCCGGAATCGACCCTGTACATGCCGCCGGTCCGGGACCGGCCGCAGCCCCGTCGGCCGCCGGCGTCGAACCGGGCGCTCAGTCACACCTGCCGGCCGGAATCGACCCGGCGCATGCCGCCGGCCCGGCACCGGTCGCCGCGCCGCCGGCTTCCGCGCCGGCGCCGGGCACCGTCGCACCGGTCGCGGCACCCGTGCCGGCGCCTCCCGCGCCGGCCGAAGCTGCACCCGCCGCCGCTCCCGCACCGGCCGCCGCGCCGGCCGCGGCTCCGGGCTTCGGCCCGGACGCTCCGCCCACGCAGGACTTCATGTATCCGTCGATCGGCACCAATTGCCTGGCGGACGGCACCAGCGCGATCGCCACCGCGCTGTCGGTGGCGGGCCCGGCGAAGATCCCGACTCCCGGACCGGGCCCCGGGCAGACCGCCTACGTGTTCACCGCCGTCGGCACCCCCGGGCCGGCCGAGGTGCAGAAGCTGCCGCTGAACGTCACGTGGGTGAACCTGACCACGGGCAAGTCGGGAACGGTCGCGCTCAAGCCGCGCACCGACATCAACGGCGACGGGCCGACGACGCTCACCGCGATCGCCGACACCGGGTCGGGCAGCATCATGTCGACCATTTTCGGGCAGGTCACCACCAAGGAGAAACAGTGCCAGTTCATGCCCACGATCGGCTCCACGGTGGTGCCGTAGGGCCAGCCGCTGATCCCTGCCCTGAGCGCGCGTGTCCCCACCGGGGGCACGCGCGCTCGGCGTTTAGTGACAGCTAGTACGCCATGAACAGGATCGCGTCGCGATCGTATTCGAGCCCCGGATGATCGCTGGCGAGATGAGCCTGGGTCAGCTCGACCAGCTCGTCCTCATCCTTGCCGACGATGGCTTCCCCGCACGGACACGTTATGTGTGTCTTCACGTTGCCGCCCTTCCCTTCTGGTGACCTACTACTTGGCCGCCTTGGCTGCGGCCTTCATCTGCTTCTTGTAGGAACGCACTTTGCCCATCGATTGGGCGTCGACGATATCGGCGACGGAGATGTGCGTGCCGGCCTTGCCGAACTGCCCGGCGGCCGCGCGCCAGCCCTTGACCGTGACGCCGTACTGCTTGCCCAACAAGGCCAGGAAGATCTGCGCCTTGACCTCGCCGAAGCCGGGCAGCCCCTTGATTCGCCGCAGCAGCTCCTCGCCGTCGGGGTCCCCGGCGGTCCACAGGCCGGCGGCATCGCCGTCATAACGGTCAACGATGATCTGGGCCAGGGTCTGGATGCGTTTGGCCATCGACCCCGGAAAGCGATGTATCGCAGGCTTTTCCGAACACAGCGCCGCGAACTTGTCGGGGTCGTACTCGGCGATCTCATGAGCACCGAAGCTGCCCATCCGGTCCGCGATCTTCTTCGGCCCCGAAAAGGCCGTCTCGAACGGCACCTGCTGATCGAGAACCATCCCGATGAGCAGGGCCAACGGATTGTCGTCCAGCAGCGCGTCGGCCTCAGGATCTTGAGCGAGCCAAAGTTTCACCGTCAACGACCAACCTTTCCGCTGAACACCCTAAAACCGATGACCTATGTGTTGAGAGACTACCCATCAGAAAGGCGCTTACGGCCGGCGAATAACCAGGGAGTTGGGTGACGTGGTGGTGGATGAGGCCCGCTTGGCACTGATGCTGGACCGCGACGAACTGCATCAACTCGTCACCGCCTACTGCCGGGCCGTCGACCGCGCCGACTACGACGCGCTTCGCGGCCTCTACCACCCCGAGGCGACCGATTCGCACGGCTCGTTCTCCGCGGGCGGCGTCGAACAGTTCATCGCCCAGCTACAGGCCGCGGAACCGTATGTGCGTGTCTCCCAACACAACATCACCACGACGAACTTCGTGATCGACGGCAACACGGCCCGCGGTGAGATCTATTGCCTGGTGTTTCACACCTTCGCCGGGCCCGACCACGACTTAGACGTCATCATCGGCGGCCGGTACCTGGACACCTACATCAAAGACGACGGCCGCTGGAAGTTCCGTGCACGCACCATCGTGGCGGAATGGGCCTACCAAAACGACCCGTCCCGAGTGAACTTCGGACACCCCAGCACCCGGGGCAGCCTGCGCGGCGAGCCCGGCCAGGCCGACCCTTCGGTCAGACATTTCACACCGTCCGCAGGCTGACCCGCCAAAGTGCTTGGCGCGCACCGGGCGACGGCCGGCGGTCAGCCGCTCTTGCGACGAAATTCGCGGCGGTTCTCCACCGGGCCGTGCGCGCGAGTCTGCTTACCGCCGCCACTCTTGTGGTCGGACCCGCCCGACGACTTGGCCATCTTGCGGTCGAGGGCTTCACGGAACTTGCGCTTGTTGTCGTCGTCCGATTCCGGCGCCTCGGAGGACTTCGATTCAGCCATAACGGCAGCCTAGCCGGGATTGCCGCAATCGGGCGGCTACCGCACTCCGGGCGGCATGCCGTACACGTGCGAGATCGGCAGGGTCAGCAGCACCCGCCGATCAGTGACCATGGCCTCGCGGAACTCGTCCCAATCCGGGTGTTCGCCGGCGATGTTGCGGTACAAGGCAATCAACGCCGCGACGGTGTCGTCGCCGGGGGCGGCCGCGGGCGGCGTCAGAATCGCCGTGCCCTCGGCCACCGCGTACGACCACCCGTCGTCCGCGTCGACCAGGATGGACGCCCGCGGATCGCGGCGCAGGTTGCGCGTCTTGGCCCGCGGCTCGGTGATCGACACCCGCACGGCCAAGTCGCGCGGGTCGAAGTGGTAACTCACGTTCGACAACTGCGGGCGCCCGTCACGTTTGATGGTGGCCAGGACTCCGAGAGAGTTTCCACTGATCACGGCCAGCAGCTTGTCGTCGAAGACTTGGCGTCCCATGGGAGAAAGCCTACGTCGCGCGTCCAGCAACCGATCCCGGATCGCGTCAGCACCGGCCGCCCTGGTGAAATCGGATGATGACCAAGTACGCGGCGTTCCTGCGTGGCGTCAACGTCGGCGGCGTCAACCTCAAGATGGCCGAGGTGGCGCGCGCTTTGACCGACGCCGGATTCACCAATGTGCGAACCATCCTGGCCAGCGGCAACGTCCTGCTGGAATCGTCCGCCGGTGCGGCGGCGGTGCGCAAGAAGGCCGAAGCCGCGCTGCGCGAGAGATTCGGCTACGACGCCTGGGTGCTGGTCTACGACCTCAAGACGGTGCGCGCCATCGTCGACGCCTACCCGTTCGAGCCCGAGGTCGACGGCTACCAGTCCTACGTCACGTTCGTCGCCGACAAAGCGGCGCTCGACGAACTCGCCGCACTGGGCGAGGCCACCGGACCGGACGAGCGGATCGGCCCCGGCGCGGGCGTCATCTATTGGCAGGTACCCAAGGGCAGCACCCTGGACAGCACGATCGGCAAGACGATGGGCAAGCCGCGCTACAAGTCGTCGACTACGACGCGCAACCTGCGCACGCTGGCGAAGGTGCTGCGTTAGGACAGCGCGCTCAGTCGTCCGGCACGTTGGTCAGGTAGCGCATCGCGTCGGACTTCGTCAGCCCCAGCGCCCGGGCCACCTCGACGTACTCCTTGGCGGCGGCCGCCATCGCGGCGTCGGTCGGGTCGAAGCGGGAGATGAAAGTACCGAAGCGCCCGCGGGTTTCGACGATCGCCGCGGACTCGAGTTCGCGATAGGCGCGGGCCACGGTGTTGGCCGCGACGCCCAGCTGGCCGGCCAGGTCGCGCACCGTCGGGAGCCGGGTTCCGGGCGGCAGCGCGCCGGCCCGAACGCCGTCGATGACTTGGGTCCTGAGCTGGTCGAACAGCGGCCTGCCCGCCTTCATGTCGACCTTCAGCAAATCCCGCAGCTCCACCTCTTCAGTATGTCCCAAGCACAGCTATCTTTGTGGGATGCGAGTAGCGGTGCTGAGCGGCGCGGGGATTTCCGCCGAGAGCGGGGTGCCGACCTTCCGCGACGACAAGAACGGTTTGTGGGCCCGCTTCGATCCCTACGAGCTGTCCAGCACACAGGGTTGGCGCGACAATCCCGAGCGGGTGTGGGGCTGGTACTTGTGGCGTCACTATCTGGTGGCCGACGTCGCGCCCAACGCCGGGCACCGCGCGATCGCCGCGTGGCAAGACGGCGCCGAGGTCAGCGTCATCACCCAGAACGTCGACGACCTGCACGAGCGGGCCGGCAGCATGCCGGTTCATCACCTGCACGGCAGCCTGTTCGAATTCCGTTGTGACCGTTGCGGTATGCCTTACACGGGCGAGCTGCCCGCGATGCCCGAACCGATGCTGGAAGTGGAGCCGCCGGTCTGTCACTGCGGCGGCCTGATCCGGCCCGACATCGTGTGGTTCGGTGAGCCGTTGCCCGACGCGCCGTGGCAGTCCGCCGTCGAGGCGACCGAGGCCGCCGACGTGATGGTGGTCGTCGGAACCTCGGCGATCGTCTATCCGGCGGCCGGGCTGGCCGAGCTGGCGCTCTCCCGCGGCACGGCCGTCATCGAGGTCAACCCCGAGGTCACGCCGCTGTCCAGGCACGCGACGATCAGCATTCGCGAGACGGCCGGCCAGGCGTTGCCGGGGTTGCTGCAGCGGCTGCCCGCGCTGTTGAAGTAGCAGCGCGGGAATTACGGCCTGCGCGCGCGGCCCAGCAGGATTTCCGACACCGGCGTCGGCGCCCATGCGGGCAATGTGAACTCGCGCCGGGAGACGTCGACTTCGAATCCGGCGTCGATGATCGAGCGCTCGGTGTCGCGGTGGGTGTGGCAGTTGCCGAACAACCGGGGCCACAGCGTCGCGTCGGCGATCCGCTGGAAACGGCCCCGCGCTCCCGCGCTCGCCACGTGCTCGAGGTAGCGCAGCTCTCCGCCCGGGCGCAGCAGCGAATACAGGCGTTGCAACACGCCGCCGGGATCCTGCACGGAGCACAACACCAGCGAGCAGACCACGGCGTCGAACGGCTCGCCGCCGCTGAATCCTTCGGCCGTCTCGCCCGTCACGACGACGCGGGCGGGCACCACGTCCGCCGCCGCCCGCGCCTGGGCGGCCAGCCGCGGCTCGGGCTCGACCGCGACCACCTCGTGGACCGACTCCGGGTAGTGCGGAAAGTTCGTCCCGATACCCGCACCGACCTCCAGCACCCGCCCCGACAACCCCGAAAGGTTCTCCCGGCGAAGGGCCCGGATCACCTCGGTTTCATGGGTGGCGACGACGGGCCAGATGCGCGCGAAGAACGGGTTGTCCACCGCCGTTGTCATACACGTCAACCTTCCGACTCGGATGAGCCTCACAATAGGGTCTTGCCGACGAACCGATCGGCGCGTCAGCCGATGTTGGGCACGGATTCCACCAGCGGGCCAGCCTCCAGCGGCACCGGCTCGACGTGTTCGTGGGCGCCTCCCTCGCTGATGCCGAACCGATCATGCAGCCACGCCAGCGGCCTGGGCGCCCACCAATTCCACCGGCCCATCACATGCATGAACGCGGGCACCACGACCATCCGCACCAGGGTGGCGTCGGCGAACACGGCGAGCGTCAGGCCCAGGCCGAACATCCGCATGAACGAAACGTGCGCGGCGATCAGCGCCGCGAACGACATCGACATCACCAGGGCGGCCGCGGTGATCACCCGGCCGGTACGGGCGACGCCGAGGGCGACGCTCTCGTCGTTGGCGGCGTGCGCCTCCTTCGGGGTCGGCCGTCCGGGCCGGGCGGCCCCGGACGCGAGCCAGTACTCGCGGATCCGCGAGAGCAGGAACACCTCGTAGTCCATGGACAGCCCAAAGGCGATGCAGAACAGCAGGACCGGCATGTTGGCGACCAGCGTCCCGCTCGGCGTGGTTCCGAGCGCGCCGAGATGCCCGTCCTGGAAGATCCACACCAGCGCGCCGAAGGCCGCGGTCAGCGAGAGGATGTTGCAGGCCAGCGCCTTCGCCGGCAGCACCACGCTGCCGGTGAGCAAGAACAGCAGGACGAACGTCACGGCGGCCATCAACCCCAGCACCAGCGGAAGCCGGTCGGTGACCGCGTCCACGCTGTCGCGGTTGACCTGGGCGACACCGCCCATCGCAACGGCTCGGCCGGCCGGCCCGGGCACCTCATGCAACCGCTTGAGCTGCGCGTCGTTGGCCGGCGAGAACAGCGGCGCCGCGCTGCTGACGGTCAGGAAGGCGCTGCCGTCGGCCAGACCGGTGGCCCCGGCGGGTGGTCCCGTGCGGTTCCCGCCGACGAACGTCCCGCCCGGAGCCGACACGTCCGACACGTCGGGAACCCGCGACAAGTCGGCGGCGTACCGGTCAAGGTCTGCCGGATTCAGGGCACGCGCGTCGGGAACGACGACCGGCACGGACGTGGCGGAGTCGTCCGCGAAATCGTTGCGCAGTCGGTCACCGACCTGGTGCGACGACGTCGAACGCGGCAGCACCCGGTCGTCCGGGAAGCCCCATTTCACGCCGAGGAACGGCAGCCCGAGCAGGAGCAGCAACGCGACGACGGTCAGGCCGATCGGCGCCCACCGGCGCATCACCAGCTTGCTCGACCGGTACCAGAACAGCTGCTCGACGGGCTTGTGCGCCGGCTCGGGGCGCCGGAACACCCGGCGCAACAGCCGGCGCACGTCCAGCGCGTCCAGCCGGGGACCCAGCAGGACGATGGCGGCCGGCGTTAGCACGATCGAGGCGGTCGCGACGAAGGCCACGGTGGCCACGCCGGCGTAGGCGAACGACTTGAGGAAGTACATCGGGAACGCCACCGTCGCCGACATGGACAACGCCACGGTGACCGCGGAGAACAGCACCGTGCGCCCCGACGTCGCCATGGTCCGGATCAACGCCTCTTCCCGGTCGCTGCCCTCGGCCAGCTCGTCGCGATAGCGGCTGACGATCAGCAGTGTGTAGTCGATGGCCAGCGCCAGGCCCAACGCGGTGCTGAGGTTGAGCGCGAAGATCGACACTTCGGTGCTGAACGTGATCAGCCGCAACACCGTCATCGAACCGACGACGGCCAGCGCGCCAAGCGCCATCGGTAACGCCGCCGCCAGCAGCCCGCCGAACACCCAGATGAGGATCAGGAAGCTCAGCGGGAGTGCGATCATCTCCATCACCAGCAGATCGGCCTGGTTCTGCGTGTTGATCTGGGCGTACTGCATCGCCGCGCCGCCGGCGCTGACGGTCACGCCGTCACGGTCGTGGATGAACTGGTCCGCGATGGTCTGGGCGTTGGTCTGCGCGTAGTTCTCGCCGCCCTTGAGGTTGACCACGAGCAGGCCCGACTTACCGTCGCGGCTGATCAGGTCGGCGGCCGCCTCAGGCGCGACCGTCCACGGCGACGACACGTTGTAGACCAACGGTGACTTCTGCAGCTGGTTGACCAGGTCGGTCCCCACGGTGCGGGCCTGTTCGCTGTTGGTGCCCCCGGGCGCTGTCACCAGGATCAGCATCTGCTGACCGCTCTGCCCGAACTTGTCGGTCAGCACCTGGATCGCGTGGGCGGACTCCGAGTGCGGATCCTGGAAGCCCCCGGGCGACAGGCTCTTGGCGACGGGGATGCCGAAGATCGCGGCGGCGATGAAGACCAGGACACCTATTGCAATGATGCGGCGCGGCGCCGCGATGGCCAATCGGGCGATCCCCTGCAGCATGTCGAGCCCTTCCGCCGCCGGTGCTGATCGCGCTGGCAGCTGGCGTACCAGCGACAACGTAACAAACGCTAGTTTCCACGCGTCAAACAGATTCCTTTATAAGCACGGACGACGGCGGCAGCCGCGCGGTTCAACGCGGCGTTTTAAACCGCCGCGACAGTAAGAGTCCGGCCAGAAAAATGTGTGCCAACTAAGCAGGTCACGGGCCTAAACGCCGCGGTCGGCCGCTTACAACCTACCGAGCGGTAAATTGCCACGGTTTTCCGAATCGTGACTCAAAGATTCCTTAATGGTGGCCCATACGCTCAGTGTCATGTGGATCGACGACACAAGTGCCGACGTCATCAAGGTTGACTTCGAAGCCCTCTACCACGGCGACGTCCTGGTGGAAGGCGAGACCTCGGAGCAGTTCGACGAACTGCAAGCGGCGAGCTGAGGTCCGACCATGAGCATGCTCGCACGCCTGTTAATGGCCGAACCCGCCGTCAGTCGATGGTTCCGTCGATAAGTTCTTGCTCCGTTACGAAAGCCCCCCGCTCGTCGCGGGGGGCTTTCGTGTTTGAAGGCGTCAGCGTGGCGCCATGCGGATGGCGCCGTCCAGGCGGATGACCTCGCCGTTGAGCATCGGGTTTTCGATGATATGCACCGCGAGCGCGCCGTACTCGTCGGGATCACCCAGCCGGGCCGGGTGGGGAACCTGCTTGCCCAGGGACTTCTGCGCCTCCTCGGGCAGCGAACCCAGCAGCGGGGTCTTGAACAACCCCGGCGCGATGGTCACCACGCGGATGAGCTCGCGCGACAGGTCGCGCGCGATCGGCAGCGTCATGCCGACCACGCCGCCCTTGGACGCCGAGTAGGCGGCCTGGCCGATCTGGCCATCGAACGCGGCGACCGAGGCGGTGTTGACGATCACGCCGCGCTCCTCCCCGACCGGTTCGGTTTTGGCGATGCGCTCGGCGGCCAGCCGCAGCACGTTGAACGTCCCGATCAGGTTGACCCCGACCACCTTCTTGAACGCGTCCAGCGGAAACGGGCCGTCCTTGGACAGCGTCTTGATCGCGTTGCCGATGCCGGCGCAGTTGACGTTGATGCGCACCGGGCCCAGCGACTCGGCGGTGTCCAGCGCCTTGCTGACGGCGGCCTCGTCGGTGACGTCGGCCTGCACGTACCGGGCGCGCTCGCCGAGCTCTTGGACCGCCTCTTCGCCCCGCAGGTCGATCACCACCACCTGCGCCCCGGCGTCCAGCAGCCGCTTGGTGGTGGCCAAGCCCAGGCCCGAGGCGCCCCCGGTGACGACGGCTACGGCGTCCTTGATTTCCATTCGAGTCCTTCCTTGCGTCCAGCCAACCAGTTGGTTGGCGACTATACCCAGTCGTTGAGCACGGCTTCGACGTCGGGCAGCGGGGCGGCCGGCGGGCGGGGCACGTCGGGCGTGGTGCGGGAGAACCGCGGGGCGGGCAACGGCTGCAAACCACCCTCAACTTCGTAGAACGTGTTCCGCTCGGTGATGTGCGGCTCGGTGTGCACCTCTCCGAACGCCAGCACCGGTGTCACGCACGCGTCGGAATCGGCGAACACCTTCGCCCAGTGGTCACGGTCGTGGGCGGCGAAGGCCGCCGTCAGCGCCGCGCGCAGCTCGGGCCAGCGGCTCACATCGTTCTGCGCCGGCAGGCTGGCGGCGTCCAGGCCCAGCCCGGCGAGCATGGCCGCGTAGAACTGCGGCTCGATGGCGCCCACGGCGACGTAGCGCCCGTCGGCGCACTCATAGGTGTCGTAATAGGGCGCGCCGCCGTCGAGCATGTTGGTGCCGCGCACGTCCGACCACATGCCCAGCCCCCGCATCGCCCACATCATCTGGATCAGCACGCTGGAGCCGTCGACCATCGCGGCGTCGATCACCTGACCCTTGCCGGAGTTCTGTCGCTCCCACAATGCGGACAGGATGCCGACCAACAAGAACATGGAGCCGCCGCCGAAGTCGCCGACCAGGTTGAGCGGCGGCACCGGCCGCTCGTTCGCCCGGCCGATGGCGTGCAGGATCCCGTTGAGGGAGATGTAGTTGATGTCGTGGCCCGCTTGCTGACTGCGCGGGCCGGACTGTCCCCAGCCGGTCATCCGGGCGTAGATCAGCCGCTCGTTCACCTCGGCGCACTGCTCGGGTCCGAGGCCGAGCCGTTCGGTGACGCCGGGGCGGAAGCCCTCGATCAACACGTCGGCTTTGGCGACGAGCTTGAGCACGATGGCACGTCCCTCGTCGGACTTGAGGTCGACGGTCACCACGCGCCGGTTGCGCAGCATGGCGTCCTTGGCGACACCGCCGGGACCGGTCGATGGCCGATCGATGCGCACCACGTCGGCGCCCAGATCTCCCAAGATCATCGCCGCGTGCGGACCCGGCCCGATGCCGGCCAACTCGACGACCCGAAGTCCCTTCAGCGGTCCAGCCACGACCCACCGACCTTTCGTCTGCTCTGACGCCCGTTGTTGTTGGCATCTTCGCAGCCGCCCGCGGCGGGCGCGCAGCCCGGTCACTTAGGGTGAGCCCATGCCGCAATCCGCGATCGACACCCTGACCCCCGTCGCAGGCCTTTCCGTCACGCTGTCCGGCGGCGTGCTGTCGGTGACCATCGACCGCCCGGACAGCCTCAATTCGCTGACCGTGCCGGTGATTATCGGCATCGCCGATGCGATGGAACGCGCGGCGATCGACCCGGAGGTGAAGGTGGTGCGCCTCGGCGGCGCGGGCCGCGGCTTCTGCTCCGGAGCTGGGATCAGCGCCGACGACGTGTCCGACACCGGGCTCTCGCCCGACGAGATCGTCCTGGAGATCAACCGGCTGATCCGGGCGATCGCCGCGGTGCCGCACCCGGTGGTCGCCGTGGTCCAGGGACCGGCGGCCGGCGTCGGGGTTTCGCTGGCGCTGGCGTGCGACATCGTATTGGCATCGGAGAGCGCCTTTTTCATGCTCGCCTTCACCAAGATCGGCCTGATGCCCGACGGCGGCGCGTCCGCGCTGATCGCCGCGGCCGTCGGCCGCATCCGGGCGATGCAGATGGCGCTGCTGCCCGAACGGCTGGCTGCCGCCGAGGCGGTGTCCTGGGGACTGGCCAGCGCGGTCTACCCCGCCGACCGATTCGACGCCGAGGTGGACAAGGTGATCGCCCGGCTGTTGGCGGGACCGGTCGCGGCGTTCGGCAAGACCAAGCTCGCCATCAACGCGGCCACGCTCCCCCAGTTGGATCCGGCTTTGCAGCGTGAGTACGAGGGGCAGGCCGTGCTGCTGCGATCGCACGACTTCGTCGAGGGCGCAACCGCTTTCCAGCAGCGCCGCACCCCTGACTTCACCGACCGCTGAGCCTGGTGCTTACCGGTGGCCCAAGCCGGTAATCCTCCCCCGCGTCGGGTCCGAATAATTCGAAGACGACGAACGGAGAACCCATGGCTGAACAGGTGAGCTGCCTGGTGACCGGGGCGACCGGCTACATCGGCGCCCGGTTGGTGCCGCGACTGCTCGACGAGGGCCACCGGGTGCGCGCCCTGGCGCGCAACCCTGCCAAGTTGGCGGACGTGCCGTGGCGGCAGCAGGCTGAGGTCGCGCGCGGCGACCTGGGCGACGTCGATTCGCTGGTCGCGGCGTTCGACGGGATCGACGTCGTCTACTACCTCGTTCATTCGATGGGCACGGCGAAGGATTTCGCCGACGAGGAGACGCGGGCGGTCCGCAATGTCGTGACCGCGGCCCGGCAAACCGGCGTGCGGCGCATCGTGTATCTGAGCGGGCTGCATCCCGAGGGTCGCCAGCTCTCGCCACACCTCGAGTCGCGGGCGGCCGTGGGCGACGCGCTCATCGCCTCGGGCATCGAAACCATCGTGCTGCAGGCGGGCGTCGTCGTCGGCTCGGGTTCGGCGTCGTTCGAAATGATCCGGCACCTCACCGACCGGCTGCCGGTGATGACGACCCCGAAGTGGGTGCACAACAAGATTCAGCCAATCGCGGTGCGCGACGTGCTGTATTACCTGGTCGCCGCGGCTACGGCGGCGGTGCCCTCGTCGCGTACCTGGGACATCGGCGGGCCCGACGTGTTGGAGTACGGCGACATGATGCGGGTCTACGCCGAGGCCGCGGGCCTGGGCAAGCGGTATTTGATCGTGCTGCCGTTCTTGACGCCCACGATCGCCAGCCTCTGGGTCGGAACCGTGACACCGATCCCGCCCGGTCTGGCGCGCCCGCTGATCGAGTCGCTGGAATGCGACGCGGTGATGCGCAACCACGAGGTCGACAGCGTCATCGAGCCCCCGCTGCCCGGGCTGACCACCTACCGCCGGGCCGTCGAATTGGCACTCGACCGCGCGGCGCACGGCGTCCCGGAACCCTCGTGGTCGTCGTTGCGGACCGAACCGGCCGAGGCGCTGCCCACCGACCCGGATTGGGCGGGCGAGATCGTCTACACCGACGCGCGCACCGAGGAAACCGCCGCTGAACCCGCCAACGTCTGGGCGGCGGCGGAGGACGCCGTGAACACGCGGGCGGCAGGCTGGAAGGTCGAGGAACGCGCGGCGGGAACGCTGTTGCGGCTGCGCTCAACCAAGCGAGCGCCGGGACGGGAATGGCTCGAGATCACGGTCACGCCGCACGAGGGCCACGGCAGTCGCTACACCCAGCGGTCCATCTTCCTGCCGAGGGGCATCCCGGGCCGGGTGTACTGGTTCTTCGTGCGGCCGGCGCACGCGGCAGCCATGCGCGCGCTGGCCCGCGAAGTGGTCGGTTCGATCCGATAACGGCGTCAGACGCCGAACATCGGGGGCAGCACGAGCACCATGATCAGCCCCCACACCAAGTGGGTGAGCATCGGCGCCAGGACACCGCCGGTCGCCCGGCGCTCGAACGCGCACACCGTGCCCAAGATGACCGCGGCGAAACCGAGCATGGGGTTGCCGCTGGCCAGCGTCGCGCAGGTGTAGAGGACGGTCGAAATCACGATGGGGTGGTAGCGGCCCAGGGCGGTGTAGAGCGCGCCGCGGAAGAACACCTCCTCGGCGACGCCGTTGACGAGCGTGATCGCCACGATCACCGGATACCACCCGTGGTGGGCGTATTCCAGTACCCGGGTTATCAGCTCCGCCACCGGCGTGATCTCGCGAGCGATCAGTCCGCCGATGACGAACACGCCGCCCAGCAGGAGGCCGATGGTCGTCCCGGTGATGACCGGCCTTTGATTGCGGCCGCGCCAGCAGATGCCGCCCAGGTGCAGCGGGCCGGAGATGAACCCGCCGGCGAGCCACACCCCCGCCAGCGCCAGGGTCAGCCAGTAGAAGCTCGAATCCCCCGGATGGCGCCGCAGCGAAAACCCGAGTACCCCGGCGCCGACCACGACCGTGATGGCGACGATGACGCGCCGGCGTCGCACGACGGCCGGCGATTCGTGATGGGGCACAGCGACGTTGGTGAGGGCACGCCACCACTCGGACAGCGTGCCGGTGTTGGACGGGGCGGTTGACTGACTCATGCGGGATGCACCTTCGGGGTCAGGGCGATCAGGAGATCAAGGCCGGTGCGAAGCGCTCCGGCGAGCGGTCCGGGGACCATGCTCACCAGCCCCAGAGCCGGCCGCACGATGGGTGGGGTGACCCGCCGGGCGACGTGGCGGATGCGCCGCACGTCACCACCGGCCCACGCGGGATCGGTGTCGGCGAGGTGATGGGGATCGGCCAGGGCGTTGACCGGGGACGGACGATTCGACCGATCGGCCAGGGCCAGGGCAATGGCGTCGTCGACGCCGAGCAGGCCACCGGGCGGGTCCGGCACCCGACGGCGTACGTCGCCCTTCGACGCGACCATCGGGTGGTCCAGCGATTCGACCAGATCACCGGCCAACCCGGGCGGCACCGGCAGGGCGACGCCGGTGATCAGCGACGCCAGGCCCGTGTCGACCCTGCCGACCGGCAACCCGGCGTGCCACCTGCCGGAGATGCGCGTATACGTCTTGAGCAACTCGCGGTAGGACGTGGTGTCCGGGCCGCAGATGTCATACGCCCCGGCCGGCACCAGCTCGGAGTCGGCGGCGGCGACGAGGTAATGCAGGACATCGCGGATCGAGATCGGGTCGATCGGGTTGTCCATCCAGCTCGGCATGGGAATGAGCGGAAAACGGTCACCCACGTAGCGCATCATCTCGAACGAGGTCGAGCCGGCACCGATGATCATCGCCGCGCCCAGCCATACCAGCTCCGGGCCGCCCGGGACCGTCAGGGCCTCGGCCACTTCGGCCCGGCTCGTCAGGTGCTCGGACAACACCTCGCCGGCGGGCACGAATCCGCCCAGGTAGACGATCCGGCGCACACCGGCGTCCCGAGCCGCCGCGGCCAGGTTGGCGGCCGCGGCCTTGTCGGCGTCCCGGAAGCCGGGCTGCCCGATGGCGTGCACCAGGTAATACACCACGTCAACAGGCCCGCCGCCGGCGAAGGCGGCTCGGGTCGACGCGGGATCCGCGGCGTCGAGGGTCACCGGTGTGACTTCACCGTGCCATCCGAACCGCCTGAGGCGCTCGGGTTCTCGGGTGGCGGCCAGGACCTGATGCCCATCCGCCAGCAGCGCCGTGACCAGCCGCGATCCTACGTAGCCCGTGGCACCGGTGACCAGGATCCGCATACCGTCGACACTAGCGGGCGCAGACCGCCCGGGGGTGGCGGGCATCACGCCACGGTGGCTTTCGGCCCGCAATCTTGCACTGGCGTTACGCTCGCGGGGTTGAACCCGCGCGGCGGCGGCACCGTAGACCCGGTAGTCGTCAATAGATAGTGGAGACATGTATTACCTGCTGGTCCTTGCGGTCGGCATCGAGCGCGTCGTCGAGCTGGTGCTGTCCAAGCGGAACGCACAGTGGTCGTTTGCCCAGGGCGCCAAGGAATTTGGCCGCCCGCACTATCCGGTGATGGTGCTCGTCCACACCGGGCTGTTGGTCGGCTGCGTTCTCGAGCCGTGGGGGCTGCACCGGCCGTTCATCGCCTGGCTCGGTTGGCCGATGCTGGCGGTGGTGGCGCTCAGCCAGGGCCTGCGCTGGTGGTGCATCGCCACGCTGGGGCGGCGGTGGAACACCCGGGTGATCGTGCTGCCGCAGGCCCCGCTGGTGCGCCAGGGTCCCTACCGGTGGCTGCACCATCCGAACTATGTTGCAGTGGTGGCTGAGGGGTTGGCGCTGCCGTTGGTGCACACGGCGTGGCTGACGGCGGCCATTTTCACTTTGACGAACGCGGCGCTGCTGAGGGTGCGGCTGCAGGTCGAGAACTCCGCGCTGGGCTACACGTGACCGACTACGACACCGACCTGTTGATTGTCGGCGCGGGCCCGGGCGGCCTGGCTACTGCGTTACACGCACGCCGCCAAGGACTTTCGGTGATCGTCGCCGACCCGCGCGAGGGTCCCATCGACAAGGCGTGCGGCGAGGGGCTGATGCCCGGCGGGCTGGCCGAGCTGACGTCTCTCGGGGTCGACCCGGTGGGCATGCCCTTCCATGGCATCGCGTACGTCAGCGAACACCGCCGGGCGCAGGCGCGGTTTCGCCACGGGCCGGGCCGGGGGGTGCGGCGCACGACGTTGCACGCGGCACTGGCCGCGCGCGCCAAAGAGCAAGACGCCGAATGGATTCAGGCGCGGGTGACCACCGTGCAGCAGGACGCCCACGGAGTGACGGCCGCCGGTGTGCGCGCGAAATGGTTGGTGGCGGCCGACGGACTGCATTCTCAGGTCAGGCGGTCCGTCGGAATCACGGCGACGGCGGGAACGCCGCGGCGCTATGGCGTCCGTTGGCATTACGGGGTGCCGGCGTGGTCGGAATTCGTCGAAGTGCACTGGTCGCGATGGGGCGAGGCATACGTGACCCCGGTGGAACCGGACCTCGTTGGCGTGGCGATCCTGTCGCGGGGCCGGCCCGACCTCGCCTGGTTCCCCCGGCTGGCCGGGCAGTTGCAGGGCGCCGGCCGCGGCGAGGCGCGCGGGTGCGGGCCGTTGCGGCAGGTGGTCTCCCGCCGCGTCGCGGGACGGGTGCTCCTGGTCGGTGACGCGGCGGGGTATGAGGACGCGCTGACCGGCGAGGGCATCAGCCTTGCGGTCAAGCAAGCGGCCGCGGCGGTCGCCGCCATCGTCGACGAAAACCCTTTGTCGTATGAGCTTGCGTGGCAACGGATTACCCGAAGCTACCGGTTACTTACCCGCGGCCTGGTGTTGGCCAGCGCCCCACCGCTCGCGCGCCGTGCCATCGTGCCGGTGTGCACGCTGCTGCCCGGCGTGTTCCAGCGCGGGGTGAATGTCCTCGCGACCTGAGCTAGTGCTGATCGTGGCGACCCGCTTCGCCCGGCTACGCCGCGCTCGCGATCGCCACTAGCGCGCCTTCCAGACCGGTTCGCGCTTCTCGGCGAAAGCGAGCGGCCCCTCCTTGGCGTCTTCGGACCTGATCAGGACGCCCATTTCTCTCATGGTGCGCTGCCATCCCGCTTCCTCGTCGGTGATGACACCGTCGTCGACCCCGTAGGCGATGCGCTTGCTGGCCTGCACGGACAGCGGCGCGTTGACGGTCACCCGCGCGGCCAGGGCGAGCGCGGCCTCGAGCACCGTGCCCTCCTTGACCACCTGGTTGATCAGGCCCCACTCGAAGGCATCGGTGGCGGTGATCGGCTCGCCCGTCAGCAGCAGCTCCATCCCCACCTTGCGCGGCAGCTGCTGCACGATCCGGAACACGCCGCCCGCGGCCGCAATCAGCCCGCGTTTTACCTCCGGCAGGCCGAACTTGGCCCGCTCGTCGGCCACCACCAGGTCACTGGCCAGGGCCAGCTCGGTGCCCCCACCCAGGGCGGTGCCGTTGACCGCCGCGATGGTGGGCTTGTCGATGAAGTGGTGCACGTAACCCGCGAAGCCCCACTCACCGTGCTCGGGGTGATACAGGTTCTCCCGGCGCGAGATCGCCTTGAGATCGGCGCCGGCACAAAACGACTTGTCGCCGGCGCCGGTGATCACCACGGCCCGCACCTCGGGGTCGTGCTGCGCCGCGTCGAGCGCGTCCCCGACGCCGATGCTGACGGCACCGTTGACCGCGTTGCGGGCCTCGGGCCGGTTGATGGTGATCACCATGACGTTGCCGCGTCGTTCGACCAGCACCGCCGGCTGGTCGCTGGCAGCGTCCGTCACAACAGCTCCACGATGGTGGCGTTGGCCTGGCCACCACCTTCGCACATCGTCTGCAGGCCGTAGCGAATTCCCTTGTCCCGCATGTGATACAGCAGCGTGGTCATCAGCCGCGCACCCGAGCCGCCGAGCGGGTGGCCCAGCGCGATGGCGCCGCCGTTGGGGTTGAGCTTCTTCTCATCGGCGCCAATGTCTTTCAGCCACGCCAGCGGGACGGGGGCGAACGCCTCGTTGACCTCGTACGCGCCGATGTCGCCGATGGAAAGGCCGGACTTCTTGAGCGCCTTCTGGGTTGCCGGGATGGGCGCGGTCAGCATGATCACCGGGTCGGCGCCGGCCAGTACCGCGGTGTGCACCTTGGCGATCGGCGTGAGGCCCAGTTCCTTGGCCTTCTCTGCCGACATGAACAGGAGTGCGGCCGAACCGTCGGTGATTTGCGAAGAGTTGCCGGCGTGGATCACGCCGTCTTCCTTGAACGCCGGCTTCAGCGACGCCATCTTCTCCATCGGGGTGCCGCGGCGGATACCCTCGTCCTTGAGGACGACCTTGCCATCCTGATCCTTGATCCCGACGATCTGGTCGTCGAACGCGCCGGAATCCTGTGCGGCGGCGGCCTTTTCGTGTGATCCCAGCGAGAATTCGTCGAGCGCGGTGCGGTCGAAGCCCCACTGCTCGGCGATCATCTCGGCACCGAGGCCCTGGTTGGGCGTCTTGTGGTAGCGGTCCTTGAAGGCCTGCGGGTAGGGGTTGCCGCCACCGGCCAGCGACGAACCCATGGGGGTGCGCGACATCGACTCGACACCGCCGGCGACGACGACGTCGTAGTGTCCGGCGACCACGCCCGCCGCGGCGAAGTGGATGGACTGCTGGCTCGACCCGCATTGGCGGTCGACGGTCACGCCCGGCACGGTCTCGGGCCAACCGGCGGCCAGCAGCGCGGTGCGGCCGATGTCGAGGGCCTGCTCACCGGCCTGCATGACGCAGCCCCAGATGACGTCGTCGACGATTCCCGGGTCGATACCGGCCTTGTCGACCAGCCCGTTGAGGACCTGCGCGGACAGGTCGGCCGGGTGCACCCCCGACAGGCCGCCGTTGCGCTTCCCGAGCGGTGAGCGGACGGCCTCGACGATGACGGCTTCAGCCATGGTTGTGTCTCCTTTGACGTTAGGACCTCAGGTATTGGTGAAAGTGAGTCTTGCCTCGATTGTCAACCAACGCGTTGGGAGGGCGCGGGGCGGGGTGGTCCTAGGCGCCGCCACCACCGGCCGTGTTCTTTGCGGGCAGCAGTCGGCGACGGAGGAGGGGCAGCCCCGGGCCGTCGAAGGCGCAGCAGCGCGGGACGGCCGGTGACCGTCATCATGAGGGCGGCCGCGGGACCGCAGACTTCGATTCCCCTCCCCCACGCCCGGTCAACGTCAGTCGCGTACAACGAGATGCCCCAGAGCCGACCCAGCCGCACGAAGCCGAACGGCCACGGCCCGGTCAAGAAATCCAACGCCAGGGCCGCCAGCCCGGGGTCTGGCTTGAACGGCAGATCAAGCGGGAGCCTGATATCGCCGCTATGGACCAAGACGTCAGCGAGCGGGTCAAGCGGCCCGAACAGCGGCGGACTCAACGGATGTTCGGCACAACCGCGCAGGGTGGCCGCGATGTCGGCAGCCGGTAGACGTGCCCGACGGCGCGCAAGCTCGTCGATCGCGCGTGCCATACTGCCGCGGCGCAGAGCCGTTCCCATGAAGACCCAAAAACTGTCGGCGAAGACGCTGACCAGGTGTGCGGCCACCGTCTTGATATCCCAGCCCGCGCACAAGCTTGGTGCTCCTAGCTGTGCGTCGTCCAGGCGGTCGATCAAGGTCGCGATCTGATGTCGCTGGTCCGCAACAGCAGCGAAGACATATCCGCGGTCCACCCGCACCAGACCACTTTAGTCCGGAACAGATATTTGGTTCAATAGATCATCGATCGTCGGCAAACGCGACCACGGATTTCGGGGAAGGGGTGCGGCGTGGGCAACCGGCAGACGGCGCGCACGCCGGTTCGGTGAAGTTCGCCGATGGGCCGACGACCTCACGACATAGTCAAGAATTCGCCAAACCAGAAGTTTGTTCTGTGACGCGAGCCGTACAACGGCAATAATGGTCGAGTGAAGCGGCTCAACGGCATGGACGCGATGCTGCTGTACAGCGAGACGCCGAACCTGCACACGCACACCTTGAAGGTGGCGATCGTCGATCTCGCCGATCATCCCGGTGACTTCGATTTCGAGCTGTTCCGGCGCACCTTGCTGCGGCGTCTGCACCGGCTGGATCCGTTGCGCTACAAGCTCGTCGACATCCCGTGGCGACTGCATCATCCGATGTGGCTGGAGAACTGCGACGTCGATCTCGACTACCATCTGCGGCGCCTCCGGGTGCCCAGCCCCGGTGGGCGCCGGGAGCTCGATGGAGTCATCGGCGACATCGCCACCGCCCCGCTGGACCGCGGGCGACCGCTTTGGGAGTTCTATTTCGTCGAAGGCCTGGCTGGGCAACGGATCGCGATCATTGGAAAGCTGCATCACGCCCTGGCCGACGGGGTGGCATCGTCCAACCTCTTGGCCAGGCTGATGGATCTTCCGGGCGCAGCGCAAGACGAACGCGACAACGACACGACGTGCGTGTCGCCGTCGAAAGGGGAGCTGCTCCGCGCGGCGGGCCGCGACCACGCGCAACAGTTGGCCGCAATGCCCCGGGTGCTGGCAAGCGCGTTTTCTGGAGTGCGGCGGCTGCGCCATCGCGCCCGCGAGCGAGGCACGCAGCCCGATCTCGCCCGAATGCTGCACGCTCCGCCGACGTTCATAAACCACGTGGTGTCACCGGTACGCACGTTTGCGACCGCCACGCTGTCGCTGGCCCAGGTGAAAGAGACCAGCAAGAGCCTGCAGATCACGGTCAACGACGTGGTGATGGCGAGCGCCGCGGGCGCGTTGCGGCAGTTGCTACTGCGCTACGACGGCAGCGCGGACCGGCCCCTCGTCGCATCAGTCCCGGCGAGCACGGACAGGTCTTCGCAGCGGATCAGCGGCAACGAACTCGGTGGCATGGCGGTGTCGCTGCCCACGCACATCGACGACCCATTGGAGCGGGTGAAGCTCACGGCCACCAGCACCGCGATCGCCAAAGAAAACAACGAGCTTTTCGGTCCCGAACTGTATGGCAAGTTGATCACCTACCTACCGCCGTTTGCGGCGCCGCCGGCCTTCGGCTGGTTGGCCCGTCGGAATTCGCAGACCAGGCTGTTCAACCTTCCCGTGTCCAACGTCGTGGGACCACGTGAGCCGGGCCAGCTCGCGGGGGCACCCGTCAGTGAAATCTATTCGGCGGGGCCGCTGATCGCCGGGTGCGGCATCAACGTCACCGTGTGGAGCTACGTCGACCAGCTGAACATCTCGGTCATCGCCGATGACCGCACCCTTGGCGACACCCACGAGATGACCGACGCCATGGTTTGCGCATTTCATGAAATCCGCTCGGCGGCAGGCTTTTCCGACACGCCGGCGTAGGAGTCGACTCAGCCCAGAATGGGGAACCGTCGCCGACGGGCCAGCCGGTCGAGGGCCGCCTGCATTTGCGACCGGACTTCCACGTCCACCTCGTAAGCGTCTGGTTCGCAGCCGAATCGGGCTCCGACGTCGATCGGTCGCAGAACCTGGGCAACGATCTTGGTGGGCAACGGGAGGTTGAACGGCACGATGACGCTGAGGCCGAACGGAAACCCCAGGGTTACGGGCAGAATGTCCGACCGGAACCGCGACAGGCCCAACCGCTTCGCCAGCCATGTGCCGCGAGTCAAAAACAGTTGGCTTTCCTGTCCGCCGATGGACACGGCCGGCACGATCGGTACTCCTGCTTCGATGGCGCACCTGACGTATCCGGTGCGCCCGTTGAAGTCGACGACGTTTTCGGCCAGTGTCGGCCGATAGGCATCGTAGACACCGCCGGGGAAGACCAGCACGACGCCGCCCGACCGCAGCGCGTTTGTGGCGTTTTCCGTGCTGGCGTGAATCACGCCCAGGCGGGCCATCCAATCAGCCATCGGTCCCGGGAACAGTCCGTCGTGGCCGAGCGTGTACAGCGGGCGGTCGTAGCCGAAATTGCGGTAAAACGCCGCTGCGAAGATCAGCACGTCGGGCGTCAGCATGCCGCCCGAATGGTTGGCCACCAGCAGGACGCCGCCCGTTGCGGGGAAGGACTCCAGTCCACGCACCTCGAATCGAAACCAGCGCCGGGCAACGGGTTCCACCGCGGCGACCAGCCGCTCGGTGAGGTCGGGGTCCCAACCGGTGATCTCGGTTGCGCTCACGCGACCGGTGTGAACTTGAGGTGCAGCTCGGTGAGACCCCGCATCTGCCAGGTCGGTTCGTAGGAATAGCGGCGCCCATCCGCCGGCCCGTGCTGCGCTTCGGCAATACTGATGTCCGTCATCCGGTCCAGCACGCGATTGAGCGAAATCCGTCCTTCGGTCCGCGCCAGCGGCGCGCCGGGGCAGGAATGATTTCCGCGCCCAAAGGCAAGGTGTTCGCGGACATTCGGCCGATCGATGCGGAAATCGTCGGGTTGATCGAACTTACGGGCGTCTCGATTACTCGCGCCGGGCAAGAGCATCACCGTGCTGCCGGCCGGAATCGGGATGCCGCCGATCGATGTCGAGGTTCGGGCCATGCGGAAGTGACACTTGACCGGGCTTTCCATGCGCAGCGTCTCTTCGACGAAAGTTGGAATCTTACTGCGGTCTTCGCGCAGCAACGTCTGCAACTCAGGGTTCTCGGCGATCATTCGGACGCCGAAGCTGAGCAACTTCGTCGTGGTCTCCTGGCCGGCGGCAAAAAGGAAGGTGGCCAGGCGGACGACATCGATGACTTCGGGAGTCGAACCGTCGGGATATTTGGCCTGTGCGAGCTCGGTCAGCACATCATCCCGGAGTTCGCGCCGGCGTTCGGTGATGTGGGTGGTGAATTTTTCGTCGAGGTACTCCAGCGGGTTGTGCGCCCGTGTTATCGAGTCGTCCTCGATTCCGCCGGAAACCTTGCCGGAGAAGGCGATGCGGAACTCTTCGTGGTCTTCGGGTGGAACTCCCAGGAGGTCGGCGATCACCAGCCCCGAAAAGGGTCGCGCGTAGTCGTCGAGGAACTCACACGATCCACGGGACACGAATTCGTCGAGCTGCTCATCCGCGAGTCGCCACATGAATTCTTCATTTTCCTTGAGCCGCTTGGGTGTCAGCAGACGATTGAGTAGGCCTCGCGTACGGGTGTGGTCCGGAGGGTCTTGGGTGACGATGTGCTCGCTCATCGGAATCTGCGGCCGGTGCTGTTCGATCAGCGCACCAATGTCGTCGCCCTCGGGCTCGAAGGGCAACCCGGAGAATGGACCCGCCACCGACACACATGACGAGAACGCCGGGTCTTTGTAGACGGCGAGCGCTTCGCGGTGCCCCGTGATCGCCACCACCCCCGGCCCGGGCTGCGGCAGCACAGGGCAACGCTGCCGCAAGTGGTCGAAATAGGGATACGGGTCCGGAACAAGCGCCGGGTCAGTGAAGAAATCGACCGACTCGAAATCACTCAACGGAACTCCTCGGCATCCAAGCGATCCCTCAGGGCCCAGGCCACCCGGGGCGCAACGAACTTAGACTCCAATGTACGAGCTGAACAAATATTAGGTCAAGCGGAGTGGCGATCGTGGCGGTCCGATGCATTCCCCTCCCGCCGACACCAGCTCTTCGGCGAGGCGTATCGCGTCGGTCATGGGCGGTTCATGTTTCCGGAAGCCTCAGCGCCGTAGGGTGCCGCGATGTGAGCACCCCCGCACCCGGGCCCGGTTGGTGGCTGGCGTCGAACGGCAACTGGTATCCGCAGAAATGGGAGAGCACTTTCGTCGCGTACACCAACGAATCCCTGCAAGCGGTCTTAGAAGAGGCGAACCGTTTGACGCAGGCTTACGGGGAGCAGGGGTGGGAGATCGTCGGGTCGTCGGTGCAGCGCACCCAGGTTGCCCACCGCTTCAAGGACTACGGCCCAGGCGGGGACCACTACTTCGAGTGGAGCATCGTCTGCACCCTGAAGCGGCCCGTAGCGCCGGGCTGACATCGCCTCGTGCCGGAAGTGGTCCGCTAGCCGGCGGGATAGCCGACCGATTTGATCTCGGTGTATTGGTCGAAGCCGGCGACGCCGTTCTGCCGGCCCACCCCGCTGGCCTTGTATCCGCCGAACGGGGTGTCGGCGCCGTACGGGGCGCCGCCGTTGACGCCGATGAAGCCGGCCCGGATCCGGCGGGCCACCGCCAACGAGCGCTCCAGCGAACCCGACATCACGTTCCCGGCCAACCCGTACTTGCTGTCGTTGGCGATCCGGATCGCGTCCTCCTCGTCGTCGAACGGGATGACGGACAGCACCGGGCCGAAGATCTCCTCCTGCGCGATCGTCATGGAGTTATCGACGTCGGTGAAAAGCGTTGGGCGAACATAGAATCCCTTCTCGAAACCGGTGGGCGCATCCGGGCCGCCGACCAACGCCGTGGCGCCCTCCTCGACGCCCTTCCTGATGTAACCCATGACGCGGTCGCGCTGGACCTCCGAGATCACCGGCCCGCATAGCGTTCCGGGGTCCTGCGGATCACCGCACGTGACGTTCTCGTAGATGCTCTTGAGGATTTCCACGCCCTCGTCGTAGCGCGACCGCGGCAGCAGCATCCGGGTGGGGTTAGCGCAGCCCTGCCCGGCATGCATGCACGGGGCGATGCCGATCGCGCACGCCAGTCCGAAATCGGCGTCCTCGAGAACGATGGTGGCCGACTTGCCGCCGAGCTCGAGGAACAGCCGCTTCATGGTGGCGGCGCCCTTTTCCATGATCCGCTTGCCGACGACGGTCGAGCCGGTGAACGAGATCAGGTCGACCTTTGGCGACAGCGTGAGCTCCTCGCCGACGAAGTGATCCGATGCGGTGACCACGTTGACGACTCCGGCGGGGATGTCGGTCTTTTCGGCGATCAGCCGGCCGAGGCGGGTCGCGTTGAACGGGGTGTTGGGCGCCGGCTTGAGCACGACCGTGTTGCCGGTGCCCAGCGCCTGGCCGAGCTTGTTGAGGGTGACCTCGAAGGGGAAGTTCCACGGCACGATCGCGCCGACCACACCCACCGGCTCCCGCCATACCTTGATCGTGGTGTTGGCGCCGGTGAGGCTGATGACCCGGTCGCCGAGGTCGGTTTCCCAGGCGTACTCGTCGATCAGTCTGGCCGGGTACTTCAGCCCGTCTTCCAGCGGGGCGTCCAGCTGCGGACCGAACGTGATGGCCCGGGGCGAACCCACCTCGAGGATTAGCTCCTCGCGCAGCTCCTCCTTCTCCGATTCGATCGCCTCGTGCAGTTGCAGCAGGCAGCGCTTGCGCAACTCCCGGTTGGTCGACCAGTCGCTCTCGTCGAAGGCACGCCGGGCGGCGTCGATCGCCCGGTGCATGTCCTCCTTGGACGCGTCGGCGACCTCGCCGAGCGACTCCTCGGTCGCCGGGTTGATATTGGTGAAGGTGCCCGCTTGGCCGTCGACGAGCTTGCCGTCGATCATCATCTTCGGCTCGAAGCGGACCTTTACAGCCTCAGTCATATCTGTCACTCTTTCAGACTCGTTGGCGGGGCGTCCCGCGGGGCGCTGGTTACCCTACGGAGAGCCTTACCGGAAACTAGCCAATTGGCAAGCTGCGACCCGTTCCGGGACCGGTTATTGGGGGTCGAACAGCACCGGTACCGACGTGGGCGAGCGGAAGACCTGCCCGCGGATATGCGGGTCGTCCGCGTCGGGGTCCAGCCGCAGGTTCGGCAGCCGGTCGAGCAAAAGGTTGATGGCGGTTCGCATTTCCAGCCGCGCCAGGTGCATGCCGAGGCAGACGTGCACGCCGTGCCCCCAGCCCAGGTGGGCCCTGGTGTGCCGGAAGATGTCGAACGTGTCCGGATCCTGGTAGCGGTCTTCCTGCCGGTTGGCGGCGCCCAGCATCGGCATCACCGTCGAGCCGGCCGGTATCGGAACCCCGCCCAGTTCGGTATCGCGGGTGGCCAACCGGGTGATGGTCAGCAGCGGTGGTTCCCACCGCACGCCCTCCTCGATGGCCTGCGGGAGCAGCGACCGGTCCGCTCGGATGGCGTCGAGTTGCTCGGGATTCGACAGCAGCGCTAACAGTAGGCTGCCCAGCGACCGGTACGTCGTCTCCACCCCGGCGGGCAGCAGGAGGCGTAGGAACGAGTAAATCTCCTCGTCCTCGAGCTTCTCCCCGTCGATCTCGGCCTGCGCCAGCGCGCTGATCAGATCATCCTTGGGCTCGGCGCGGCGTGATGCGAGGATGGGTGCGAAGTAGTCGCAGAGCGCGGCCGAGGCGGCAAGGCCGCGTTCGGGGTTCAGGATCCAGCTGAGCAACGAGATGGACCACCGTTGGAACTGGGGATAGTCCTCCTCCGGCAGGCCCAGCAGGCCTGCGATAATCTGACTCGGGTAGTCGAAGGTGAATTCCTTGACCAGGTCGGCCTTGCCGTTCGCGGCGAACTTGTCGATGAGACTGTTGGCTACCCGCCCGACGAGCTCGTCTTCCCAGCGCGCCAATGCCTTCTGCGAGAACGCCTTTGACACCAATGACCGCAGCCGGCCGTGCACCGGTTCGTCCATTCCCAGCATCACCCGCTCCCCCAGTACCGGGCCGAACGCCGCGATGACCGCCGCAGACGAGAAGGTCTCGTTGTCCCGCAGCATCTGCTGGGCTTCCTCATGGCGGTAGACGATGAAGACCGGTTTGGATTCCTCGTGCGGCATCCCGGAGGTGTCCAGGCGCTGAATGGGCTCCTCGCGGCGCAGCCGCGCCAGTTCCGTATACGGGTCGCGCACGTCGCCGGAGACCGCATCGTCGAAGGCGCCGAAGTCCTCCAGGTCGTCGAAAAGCTGTTCCATGATTACCCCTCAGTCCCTTGAGTTTCCTTACGCTTCGCCGCCAGAGCGGCCAGGCGTTGCAGCACCGGCTGCGGTAGAACGCGCGCCGCCCATACCATCGCCCTCTGGCCCAATGTCAGCGGCCACGCCCCGCCCCGCATCGACCCTTGTTTGGGTATGCCCAGCACGACCCGCGACACGTGATGCATGCCCGCAGCCGGCAGGATCCTGTTGGCCGCCAGCAACATCGACGCATCCGGTCCGACACCACGGCGGCGGAACGGACCCCGGTCATCCAGCGCCTTGAGCAGGCCATCGGCGAACCGCTCGGGCGGCCGGGCAAGCTTCATCGCGGCCCTGCCCCGGCTGTTCATGGTGTTGTGCAGCCGCGTATACGGTCCGTCGAAGTTGCGATCATCGATGGTCCCCGCGTCGGTGATGATGTCGGTGTCGTACATGCCGGCCACCAGGACGGTGACACCGAGACCGAAGGGCGCGATTTCGCATCCCATCGACTCACCCCACCGCTCCAGCGCTCCCTTGGCCGCCGAGTACGGTGCGGTGCCCGGCTGACCCCGCACCCCGGCCGCACTCGATACCAAGACGATTCGGCCCTCGCCCGCCGCGCGCATCGATGGCAGCAACGCCTTGGTGAGGGCGACGGGACCCATCACGCTCGTGGTGAACATGTTCTGCCACAGCGCCATATCGGTCTCCTCGACCATTCCCGCGGCGGAGATCCCGGCATTGTGCACGATCGCGTAGGGCGCGCCGACGGCTTCTTCGATGGCCTTGGCCGCCGCGGAGATCGAAGCGGGATCGAGCAGGTCGAGTTGGACGCCGATCAGCCGATCGTCGTCTTGACCGGCCCCGGTGGCCTCCCGTAGCAGCGGGAGCCCGCGATCGGGGGTCCGCATGGCCGCGACCACCCGCCAGCCTTCGCGGTGCAGGCGCACGGCCGAGGCGAATCCCAGCCCGCGGGACGCACCGGTGATGGCGACGGTGCGCGGCTCAGCCATGCGCGCTCGGGGTTGCGCAGGCGCCTTCACCCGGCGCATCGACATGAGGCCGCCCATTGGGTTCCCCGCTCGCCCAGGTCGACCAGATGCCGACCGAGTAGGGGCCCTGCGCGCCGGCCTTCTCGTAATATCCCTGCGGGTCATACACTTTCGCCTCCGGATAAGGCCACGGGCACGCGACTGAAGTCGCCGCATGGCTGACCTTGATGACCCAGAACCACGCTCCGTAGGCGAAGTAGGACACGTTGATGATCGCGAACATCACCAGGAACGTGCCGAGGACCGGGCGCGCCGGGAAGATCCTGGCCTTCGCGGCCAGCTTCTCGGCAACCGATTTGCCGGTGTCGTCGCGGTAGCACAGTATCGCCGCGGGGACCATCACGAAGGTCACCGAGAACGACTCCCAGATCAGCGGGAACTGGAACGTCGTACCGGTGAACACCGAGCCCCACGGAATCACCTGGGAGTAGATGTACATGCCCATGTGGACGAGCTGGATCTCCAGCCAGGCATCGAAGACGAAGCCGATCGCACAGGTGAGCAGACCCAGGCTGACCAGCGGGTGCCGCGACACGAACGCCGTCGGCCCGTACTTGGCCTGCAACTTGCGCAGAATCCAGATCGCCGGGAAGTAGGGCCCGAAATAGAAAGTGACGTAACCGAATACGACGAACGGCTCGACGGTCGGCGACAGCGACACCAGCGGCCAGGACTCCGGCCAGTGGATGAGGTCGGGGTTGTACACCGCGAACGGAGACCAGTTCATGATCGGGTCCTGCCACACGATCAGCGTGGTGCACAGGAACATCAGCATCACCGGACTGCCCGGGTTGCGGCGCCAACCCCTGATGAACACCACGAGCAGGACGAGCAGCATGATGACGGTCGAGATGTGCAGGAACGTGATGTAGTCCAGACCGAAGATGAACTTCACCGGGCGCGGCCGGCCGTGCACGTTCGGGTTGGCGACGCGCGGGTCGAGGGCGACGCGGCAGTTCGCGATGAAGAACAGCGCGAACGCGGCGAGGGCGGCGCCGGCGATCCAGCCGCCCCAGCCGCGCTTCTCCGTGCGCGGCGGGAGCACCGGTTTCTGTTGTGCGGCAGACGGTGTCGATTGGTCGGTGCTCATGTCAACCTTACTCTCCGAAACGATCCACGAGATGCGAGTTGGTGCCGTCGGCATCGAGCGTCCGTGCCACCAGATAGCCGGCGCCCATCCACGCGCGGCGGGTCCATTTCCCGAAGGAGACACGAGTGCCAGGGGCGCCCGACGCGGCGGGCATCATCTTCACCCGCTCCAACGCCTCTTTGACGCCGCGCGGACTCAGCGGGTGCGCATCGGCGAACGCGCGGACCAGGGTCGCTGCGACGTCGTGGTTGACCACCGACACGCAATATTCGGGCCGACTGCCGTCGTATTGCTTCGCGTACCGGTCGAGGAACTCCTGGCCGAGCCGATTCTCCTCGTCGTACTGGTCGACCCCGACCCACCCCATGAAGGCGTCCCACATCACGGGGTTCACCCAGGCGTTTTGGAAAGCCGTGGTGGTGAATCGCGGTGGATCCCAGTTGACGGCTTCCAGCGCGGGGTTGATGAACACGATGCCGAAGCCGAAGCCCAGATGCACGATCGCCTCGGACTTGGCCTCGTGCAGCGTGCGGACGGCGTCGTTGATGTCTTGCGCGGTCTGGGCGATCGCCGCTTCCGCGACGATGCGAATCCCGTTGCGGCGGCAGGCACTTCGCAAGCTCTTCAGGTAGCTTTCGCCGATCAGGTTCTGCTCCACGAGAACTCCGATCTCGGAGAGTCCGCGTTTGGCGACGAGGTCGGCGATGAAGATCGGCTCGTCGGTCATCGAGCCCTGCGGGAAGGCGAAGGTCCATTCGCCCAGCCAGTCGTCGGTGCCGGTGACGCTGATCGCCGGCACTTTGAACCGCTCCTCGATGGCCTCGCGGGTCGGCACGCAGTTGTCGGTGATGTGCGGCCCGAACACCACCAGGCAGCCCTCGTCGACAAGCTCGCCGAAAGCGTCGATCACCGCCTTGACCGAGCCTTTCGGTAAACCCTCCACCTCGCGGTAGATCATCTGCACGGGTCGATCGATCAGGCCCTGTTCGACCGCTTCTGCGAAGACGAGGTCGAAGCACCGCGTAAAACTCGCCATCAGTTCTTCCGGGAACCCCGGCGGCAGCCTGAAGTCCATCAGGTAGCCGACCTTGATCGGCTCAGCGCTGCTTTCGTAAGACATCCAACCTCCCGGTTACTAGCTCACAGCCGCAATTCATTTCGCCGCCCCGCCCAGATATATCTCGATCATCTCGCCCAGGGCCCTGCCCACCGCCACGTCATCGGTGAGCGGTCCCGCGATCGCGGCGCGAGCCGCCTCGCGCATCGTCAGCCCCTCCGCGACAAGCCGGCCCGCCGCGATCAGCACCCGGGTCGACGCCACCTCGCGCAGTCCGCCGGTTTCCAGCCGCCGGATGGCTTGTCCGAACCGCACCAGCTCGACGGCGGTGGCCGCGTCCACGCCTGCCTCGTGCGCGACAATGCCCTCTTCGACATCGGCTGCGGGGAAATCGAATTCAATTGCGACCATCCGCTGCCGGGTGGAATCCTTGAGGTCCTTCAGCACGCTTTGGTAGCCGGGGTTGTAGGACACCACAAGGCCGAATCCGGTCGCCGCCTCCAGCGTGACCCCGAGCCGCTCGATCGGCAGCTGCCGCCGGTGGTCGGCGAGCGGATGCAGCACCACGGTGGTGTCCTGCCGCGCTTCCACCACCTCGTCGAGATAGCAGATCGCGCCCTCGCGCACCGCCCGGGTCAGCGGGCCGTCCACCCACACCGTCTCGTCGCCCTGCAGCAGATACCGGCCGACGAGATCCGCGGTGGTGAGGTCGTCATGGCAGGCGACGGTGATCAGCGGCCGCCCGAGGTCGTGGGCCATCGCCTCGACGAATCGGGTTTTGCCACAACCCGTCGGGCCCTTCAGGACGACGGCCAGCCCCTGGCGGTACGCCGCCTTGAAAATGGTTTCCTCGCCGCCGATCGCCTTGTAATACGGCCGCGTTCCGCCGGCCTCGGGGATCGCGCCGTTGCGGTACGCAAGCCCGGACTCGTTGGCCATAGCTTCCCTTCTGCTACCCACGGTGCATGGAGCCTATCCCGGAACAGATGTTTGTTTCAAGCTCTCTGACGAGGACGTTTAAGTTCGGCAATACAATTCGCCGGCACCTCATGAGACCCTGCGGCGAACCTCGGCCGAGCGCAGCGCGGACCGGAACAGCGGCCCGATCACGCCGGCGAGTTGGTCCGGGCGCGCGATCGTGGCGTGTGCGGCGCTACCGAACACCCGGCGCAGCGACGCCACGTCGGTCCCCGCGCCGACGGTCAGGCAGACGCAGCCGGTGCCGCGGTGGCGTGCCTCGTTCAGGGCGCGGCGCGCGTCGGCGGCGCCGTAGACGCGCTCGTACCCGTGGTCGTAGGCGAGCCCGTCGGAAAGCACGACCAACAGCCGCCGCGACGTGCCACCGCGCGCCTCCAACACCGCCGACCCGTGCCGGATGGCCGCGCCGAGGCGTGAGTACGCCCCGGGTTCAAGGCTGTTGAGCCGTTTCATGACTCGCGTGTCGAGGTGGTCGTCGAACCGCTTGACCGGCACCACGCTCACCGCCCGGCGGCCCTGCGAGTAATAGGCATAGAGCGCAACCCGGTCACCCAGGTCGTGGAGCGCGACGGTGAGGTTGGCGACCGCCGCACGCTGCTGCTGATGCACCGTCCGTCCCACCGTGCCGGGCTCCGCCGCCGATCCGGACACGTCGAGCAGGAGCAGCACCGACAGATCTCGCCTGCGCCGCAGGCTGTCCAGATACACCGCCTCGCCGGGCACCGACCCCGCCAGCACCTCGACCCTCGCCTCGACCGCCGCGTCGATGTCGATGTCGTCGCCCTGCGACTGCCGGTGGCGGCGGTGCAGGCCCATCCCGAGCCGGGACAGTGGGCGGCGCACACTGGTGGCGGCTTCGATCGCGTGCGTCGCCGATGGTTTGATCTCCGCCTCGACCTCGCGCACGGTGCACCACGCCCGCCGGTACTTGCGCCGCGAGACGTCCCATTCGGGATACGTGACGCCATCCGTGGGCTTCACCTGGTCTTCGGCGCGCTCGCTCGACGTGGCGGCCAGCGACGTCACCGCATGCAACGCGCGCCTGGCTGAGTCGGTCCGATGCGTCGGGGTGTCCGCACCGGGCGGTCCACCGCCACTACCGGTCTTGCGCGCCGACGACAGCATCTTCTTCAGCCACTTGCCGATGAAACCGCCGCCACCCACCGGGCTGGTGAACATGTCGGGATCGTCGGAGTCGTCGATCTCGCCGTCGCGGAGTTCTTCCAGAGCCGTCGGACCGCGGCTCCTGGGCACATGCCCGGGCTTTTCGCCCTCTCGTTGTTCGGCCGTCCGGTCGGACGCGGCCAACACCTTCGCCGCCCGGATGGCGCCGAATTCCCTTGGCGGATCGTCGATCACAGTCCGTCCGTCTGCGATCAGCAGCGAAGCGGCGGGCGAGTCGCTGCGACTCGCGATGCCGCGGTCCCCCAGCGACGCGAGAACGCCAGGCATCAGGTGGCTATTCGCGATGAGTGCGCGGTGCCCCTCCACCGCCAGGTAACGGTTGGCCAGCCGAGGGTGGCGAAGCAGGCGACGCATCAGCTCCGGGTCCAGGCTGCCCGCCGCGATCATGGAGGCCTGCACGGCAACGGCCTCGAGCCGCCCGCGGGCGCTCGCGCCGGCATCGACGTGGATCGTCTGGCCGTCGGTCCAGGAACGTTCACCCGGCGCCAGCTCGACCACCGCCACGGCGCGGCCGGCAAGCGCGGACGCAAGCATGCCGAGGCCCGGCAGCCGGTCACCGCGAACGTCGGTGGACACCCTTTTTCTCCGAACCGCTTGGACTTCGTTGACCAAATATCTGTTCCACCGTAAAGTCCGGTTCCACCCCAGTCAATCGACACGACGCACGTTGGCAAGGAGCACATGGTGATTGACTTCACCGGCCAGGTCGCAGTGGTTACCGGCGCCGGGCGCGGGCTCGGTCGACTGTACGCGCTGGACCTGGCGCAGCGGGGTGCCGCGGTGGTGGTCAACGACGTCGGCGGCTCGATGCGCGGCGTGGGCACCGACTCCGGCGTCGCCGACGACGTGGTCGACGAGATTCGGAAGGGCGGCGGCACCGCCGTCGCCTCGTACGATTCGGTCGACAGCCCGGCGGGCGGCCAGGCGATCGTCGACGCGGCCATGGGCTCGTTCGGGCGGCTGGACGCGGTGATCAGCAACGCCGGCATCTTCGGCAGTGTGTCGTTCGAGGACCTCTCGCTTGACGACTGGACTCGGATGCTGCGCGTGCATCTAGACGGCGGCTTTCACCTGTCGCAGCCTGCGTACCGCGTGATGAAGAACAACGGGGGCGGGCGGTTCGTCTTCATTTCGTCGTCCGCCGGGATCTTCGGTCAGCCGATGGAGGCGCACTACGCTGCGGCGAAGGCCGGCCTGGTGGGGTTGACGAACGTGATCGCGATCGAGGGCGAGGCACACGGAATTCTCGCCAATTCCGTTATGCCGACCGGCTTCTCGCGAATGGTCACCGAAACCGTCGGCGACGAGAAGTTCCTCGCCGAATCCGGCTTCATGCGGGCCATCCGGCCGGAGCTGGTCGTGCCGCTGGTGACGTTCCTCGCCAGCAGCGCGTGCACGTTCACCCACCGCAACTATTCGGCCGCCGCCGGCCGCTACGCGCGGGTATTCGTCGGACTCAGCGAAGGGTGGCTCGCGGACGCCGACAGCCAACCGACGGCCGAGGACATCCGGGCACACCTCGACGAGATCTCGTCGACGGAAAAGTTCATCGTGCCCGCCTCGATCGTGGACGAGGTGCTGGAAGTGTGCGAGCGCCGCGGCGTCAGCGCGATGCCGGGCAACGCCGAGGTCGCCTTCCCTGAACATTGACCAAAGATCTGCCCAACCGTAAAGTCCGGCTTGGTCGCAGTTGAAGGGTTTAAGACAAGCAAACGTGGACTTCTCCTACCCGGCGGAAGTGGAACAGTTCCGCATCGAGCTGCGCGACTGGCTGTCGCAGAATCTGACCGACGAGCTGGTGGCCGCCCGTCGGCCCGCCGGACGCGACGACGCCGCCATCGAGATGCTGCGCGCGTGGAGCGCGACGATGGCCGATGCGGGCTGGGCCGCGGTCTCCTGGCCTCGTGAGTACGGTGGCCGCGGCGCGACGATTCTCGAGCAGCTGGTCTACACCGAGGAAACCACGCGCGCTCGAGCACCGATGCCGCTCAATGTTATTGGGCTGAACAACATCGCCCCCGCCATCATGCAGTACGGCACCGAAGAGCAGAAGCTCACGCTGCTCCCCCGCATGATGCGGGCCGACGACATCTGGTGCCAAGGGATGTCGGAACCCGAAGCGGGGTCCGATCTCGCGGCACTGCGCACCCGCGCGGTGCGTGACGGTGACGACTTCGTCGTCAACGGCCAAAAGGTCTGGACCTCGCTGGGACATCGGGCGGACTGGTGCCAGCTGTACGTGCGCACGGATCCCGACGCGCCCAAGCACAAGGGCATCTCCTGCCTTATCGTCGACATGACGCTGCCGGGCATCGACGTCCGCCCGCTGGTGACGCTCAACGGCGACGCCGATTTCGCCGAGGTGTTCTTCCACGACGTGCGGGTCCCGGCGGACGCGTTGCTCGGACCGTTGAATGCGGGCTGGCAGGTGGCCACCACCACGCTCAGCCACGAGCGCGCCGGCGCCGCCCGGCTGTACGCCGAAATGCAGGTACGGCTCGAAGAACTGGTCGACGACATCGCCGCGCACACCGACGCGCTGGACGACCCCGTGACGCTGCGGCGCCTCGGCGAAATCGGGCTCCGCATCAAGTATCTCGAGGTCCTGTGCCAGCGGTCGATCTCGGCGATACTGCACGGCGGCTCCGAAACTACGGCGTTCGCCTCGGCAAGCCTCGCCAAGACCGTGTGGGGCGAGCTCGGGCAGGATATGGCCGCCCTGGCGTTCGACGTGCTGGGCACCCGTGGCGCCGGTGCGCAATGGGCGAACTACCGGCTGACGTCGCGCTCGCTCACCATTGCGGGAGGGACGACGCAGATCAACAAGAACATCACCGCCCAACGGGTACTCGGGTTGCCGCGCAAATGAATCTCGAGTTCACCGACGAGCAGGTCGCCCTGCGCGACACCACCCGGCGCTTTCTGGCCGAGAAGGCCCCTATCTCGGGTCACGTTCGGCCGCTGCTCGACGATCCGATTGGCATTAGTGAACCGGTGTGGCTTGGCCTTGCCGATCTGGGAACGACCGGTCTGCTGGTACCGGAGGACTACGGCGGCGCCGGCATGACCATGGTCGAGGCCGGCATCGTGGCCGAAGAGCTGGGCGCCGCCCTGCATCCGGGGCCGTGGTTGTCGACCGCGGTCGCCACCGCGCGAGCGCTGACGCGGCTCGGCGCCACCGACGCCGCGGCAGGGCTGTTGAGCGGAATCGCCGATGGCACCACGGTCGCCACGGTCTGCTTCCCGGATGCCGAGGTTGCCGCGAGCCCACCGGGCCCCGACGTCGAGTTGCGGGGGGAGATCGCGTCCGTGCCCGACGCGGCCGCCGCGGACGTGTTGTTGGCCCTCGCCGAGGATGACGGCGGCCCAGGGCTTTTCGCGGTGCGGGCCGACGCGCCGGGCGTTTCGGTCACGCCCGAGCGCGGCATCGACCAGACCCGCAAGCAGTTCCGTGTCACTTTCGAGGGGGCGCCCGCGCAGCGACTGGCCGCGGCGTCTCCCGAAGACGTCGCGGCGGTGTTGGACGACGTGCTGATCGCTAATGCCGCGGACGCTCTCGGCGCCGCACGCGCGGTCATGCATATTGCCGTCGAATATGCCAAAACCCGAACGCAATTCGGTCAGCCGATCGGCTCGTTCCAAGCGGTCCAGCATCTGTGCGTCGACATGTTCGAGACCGTCGAGTTGGCCCGAAGCGGGGTGATCCACGCCCTGTGGGCCGCCGACAACGCCGGCCCGGACGAGCGGCATCTTGCCGCGCTGCGCGCAAAGGCGTTCGCCGGGCGGCTGGCCACCGTGGGTGATACGGCCATCCAGGTGTTCGGCGGGATCGGCTACACCTGGGAGCACGACGCGCACCTGTACCTCAAGCGGCTGCTGAGCTGGAGCGCGTTCCTCGGTAATCCCGACCGGTACCTCACCGAACTCGGTGCGCGCCTTGCGAAGAGATGATAGTACCGACGACCTGCTCGCCGCGATTCGATCGGTGCGCAAGACGCTCGGGAGTGCCTGCGCATCGGTGTACGGACGCCTAGAATGGGTCCCCGTCACCGCTGTTATGCAGCGCATTCGCGGGCCCGGGTCTGATAACCTCTAACAAAGATTTGGTTCGGCGAGAGGGACGATTGCGTATGTCTGCCGGTCCGCAGTCGTCCGGATGTGCGCACAGCTGATCATGCCGAGAGCGGAGCCATTGCGAGCCAGCGTCCCGGTTGACTTGGGTACCCGGCGAACCGAGATCCTCAGCACCGCCGCCTCGTTGATCGCCCAGTCGGGATTGCGGACCTCATTGCAGGAGATCGCCGACGCGGCGGGGATCCTCCCCGGCAGCCTCTACCACCATTTCGAGTCCAAAGAGGCGATCCTCATCGAGTTGATCCGCCGCTATCAGGACGATCTGGATCGGATCGGGCATGCCGCGCAAGCGAAGTTGGACAAGCCCGACCCCCGACCGGTTCCCGAGCAGGTCGTCGAACTGGGCTCGGCGATCGCGGACTGCGCCGTGCGGCATCGGGCGGCGCTGCAGATGTCGTTCTACGAGGGGCCGAGCACGGATCCGGAGCTGATGAAGCTGACGCAGCAGCGGCCCGTGGCGATTCAGGAGGCGATGCTGCAAACCCTGCGCGCGGGCAGGTGGAGCGGCTACATCAAACCCGATATCGATCTGCCCACGTTGGCCGACCGGATTTGCCAGACCATGCTGCAGGTTGGCCTCGACGTCATGCGCCATAAGTCCCCCGCCGACCAGGTGGCGGCGCTGCTGTGCCGAATCATGTTGGAGGGATTGGCAACCCGGCCGCCCACCGACTCGGAGCTCGACGGGTCCAACGCCTTCGCCGCCGCCAGGGACGTCATCGAGACCTGGTCGGACGACAGCGAAGCCGATCCCAGCGACAAAGCGGCGCACGTTCGTGCGGTGGCGCGAACCGAGTTCGGCCGAAAAGGCTACGAGGCCACCACCATCAGGGACATCGCGTCGGCTGCCGGTCTTGGCACCGGAACCGTGTACCGGGTGATCGGGTCGAAGGACGAGCTACTCGCATCGATCATGGAATCGTTCGGCCGGAAGGTCGAGGCGGGCTGGGTCAACGTCCTGCGCTCGGATGCCACGCCCATCGAGAAGCTGGACGCACTGAGCTGGGTCAACGTCAATGCGCTCGATCGGTTTTCCGACGAGTTCCGGATTCAGCTCGCCTGGATGCGTCAATCGCCACCGGACACCCCCAACCCGGGGTGGTTGTACGCGACCCGCCTCCGGCAGATGAAAACCCTCCTTTCCGAGGGCATCCGATCGGGCGAGATCGGTGTGGACGGCGCGTCCACCGCGATGCTGGCGCGCTGCGTCATCGGCTTGCAGTGGATACCGGAGAACATCCTCGCCGAGGTGGGCAAACGCGCGGCGTTGGTGCACGTGCGGGACACGGTTTTGCGTGGTGTCGCGGTTCGCGCCGGGTAGGTGTTGAACCAAAAAACTGTTACCCATACAGTTGGGCGATTAGAATCGCGTTGGCAGTGAATGAGAAGGGGATTTCCATGACTGTTGTCGATCGGTTGCGGTACGACGGCAAGCGGGCTCTCGTCGTTGGCGGAGCCACCGGCATGGGTGCGGCGGCGGCCAAGTCGGCCGCCGAGCTGGGCGCCGAAGTGATCGTGATGGATTACGCGCCGGTCAACTACGACGTCGCCAAGTCCATCCAGGTGGACCTGCGCGATCCCGAGTCGATCGACGCCGCGGTCGAGCAGTTGGACGGTCCGGTCCACGCCCTGTTCTCGGCCGCCGGCATCGCCGACGGCACAACCGACCTGATGGCGATCAACTTCATCGGCCACCGCCATCTCATCGACCGGCTGCTCGAGAAGAATCAGCTGCCATCGGGCTCGGCGATCTGCTTCATCTCCTCGGTCGCCGGCATGGGCTGGGAAAACGACCTGGAGCTGCTGACGGAGTTCCTCGCCACGCCTGACTTCGCCTCGGCGCAAGAGTGGGTCAAGGCCCACGAGTCGGAGGGCATCATCCACTACGGCTTTTCCAAGAAGGTCGTCAACGCCTACGTCGCGACCCAGGGCTATCCGCTGCTGAAGAAGGGTATTCGGATCAACGCGATCTGCCCCGGCCCCACCGACACCCCGCTGGCGCAGGCCAACGCCGCTCTCTGGCTCACCTTCGCGCAGGACTATCGCGAAGAGACCGGTTCGAAGGTGCACACCCCGGAGCAGATGGGCGACGTGATGGCGTTCCTGAACAGCGCCGCCGCCTTCGGCATCAGTGGGATCACGTTGCTGGTGGACTACGGGCACACGATGGCCTCGCTTACCAACGCCTACCCGCCGGGCAAGCCCATCATCGACATCATCATGGGGCGGGTAAAGCTCTAGCGGGTCTCCGAGCGCCCGGCTGGCCGAGCGCCGAGCCGCGAGCGCCCTGCCAGCCGGGCGCTCGGCCCGGAAGCTACCGTCGGGGGCATGGCACGGATCATCGTCATCGGCGGCCACGGCAAGGTCGCGCTGCAACTGGCCCGCATACTGACCGAACGCGGCGACCATGTCAGTTCGGTCTTCCGCAACCCCGACCACTCCAAGGACGTCGCCGCCACCGGCGCCCAGCCGGTGGCAGCCGACGTCGAGCAGCTCGGAACGGGTGAGCTGGCCCGCCTGCTGGCCGGGCACGACGCGGTGGTCTTCTCGGCGGGAGCAGGTGGCGGCAACCCGGCGCGCACCTATGCCGTCGACCGCGACGCCGCCATTCGCGTGATCGATGCCGCCGCGCGGGCGGGCGTCAAGCGATTCGTGATGGTCTCCTACTTCGGCGCGGGGCCGGATCACGGTGTACCGCAGGATAATTCGTTCTACCATTACGCCGAGGCCAAAGCGGCCGCCGATGCCCACCTGCGTGCAAGCGGTCTCGACTGGACGGTGCTGGGACCGGGACGACTCACCCTGGAACCGGCCACCGGCCACATCGCGCTGGGTAAGGGCAAGGGGGAAGTCTCGCGGGCCGACGTCGCGCTGGTGGTGGCCGCCGCGCTCGCGGACGACTCGACCGTCGGCCGAACGATCGACTTCAACAACGGCGAGACACCGATCGCCGAAGCGCTGGCCAGCTGACGAGGAGCATCGGAGTAAGCTCCGGAGCGCAGCTGGTCTGCCGTCGCCGCGCCACGCGACGCCGGCATCGAGCGAGGCGCGTTAGTCATGCTTCGCAAGAGGGAACCCGGTGAGAGTCCGGGACTGTCCCGCAGCGGTATGCAGGAACGACCGCCGTCACAAGCACTGGTCTTGGCAGCCACCGAGACTGGGAAGCGACGGCCAGTAGGAGCACCACAGGGTGCGTGCCTGCGAGTCCGAAGACCTGCCAGCTGTGCCGGGCGCGCCGCGTCCGGCGGCTCATCGCCTCGTGGAATGGGCGTTTGGCTGAACGCGTTGCGGTTGTGCGCAAGGTGCACGCCGCGGCGGATCGGCTAGACGTCCTCCGGCGGTGACCACCCCGCTGATTGATAGGACCAGACCGTGACCGCTCAACCATTCACCGCCACCGTCACCGGCTCCCCTCGTATCGGGCCGAAACGCGAACTCAAGCGCGCCACCGAGGGCTACTGGGCCGGACGCACCAGCCGATCGGAGCTGGAATCCGTTGCCGCCACGCTGCGCCGAGACATGTGGGCCGGCCTCGCTGCCGCCGGCCTGGACTCGGTACCGGTGAACACCTTCTCCTATTACGACCAGATGCTGGACACGGCGGTGCTGCTCGGCGCCTTGCCCGCCCGCGCCGCGCAGGTCCCCGACGACCTGGACCGCTACTTCGCCGCCGCGCGGGGTAACTCCGAGGTCGCGCCGCTGGAGATGACCAAGTGGTTCGACACCAACTACCACTACCTGGTCCCCGAGATCGAGCCCGCGACCACGTTCTCGCTCAACCCCGACAAGGTGCTCTCCGAACTCAAAGAGGCGCTCGGGCAAGGGATTCCCGCCCGCCCGGTCGTCATCGGACCGATCACCTTCCTGCTGTTGAGCAAGGCGGTCAACGGCGGTGGTGCGCCGATCGAGCGGCTCCAGGAGCTGGTGGAAATCTACTCGGAGTTGTTGCCCCAGCTCGCCGATAACGGCGCGCAGTGGGTGCAGTTCGACGAGCCGGCGCTGGTGACCGACATCTCCCCCGACGCCCCGGCCCTGGCCGAGGCCGTCTACAACGCGCTGGGCAAGGTCAGCAACCGGCCGGCCATCTACGTCGCCACCTATTTCGGTGACCCCGGCGCCTCCCTGGCCGGGCTGGCCCGCACGCCGGTCGAGGCGATCGGCGTCGACCTGGTGTACGGCGCCGACACCGCCCTGGCGGGCATCCCGGAGTTGGCCGGCAAGACCCTGGTGGCCGGCGTCGTCGACGGGCGCAACATCTGGCGGACCGACCTGGAGGCGGCACTCGGCAAACTGACCACCCTGGTGGGTTCCGCTGCCGCGGTAACGGTTTCGACCTCCTGTTCCACGATGCACGTGCCGTACTCCCTGGAACCGGAAACCGATCTGGACGACGCGCTGCGCGGCTGGCTGGCGTTCGGCCAGGAGAAGGTCGCCGAGGTGGTGACGCTCGCGCGCGCACTGCGCGACGGACGCGATGCCGTCGCCGACGCGATCGCGGCGTCCAATGCCGCGGTGGCCTCGCGCAAGAGCGATCCGCGGCTGCACAACGACCGGTTACGCGAACGCATCGACTCGATCGTCGCGTCGGGCACCCATCGTGGTGACGCGTCGGGGCGCCGCGCCAGCCAGGAGGAGCGGCTGCACCTGCCGCCGCTGCCCACCACGACCATCGGCTCCTACCCGCAGACCTCCGCGATCCGCAAGGCGCGCGCCGCGCTCCGGGCCGGCGAGATCGACCAGGCGGAATACGAGAACCGGATGCGCAAGGAGATCGCCGACGTCATCAAGCTGCAGGAGGAGCTCGGGCTCGACGTGCTGGTGCACGGCGAGCCCGAACGCAACGACATGGTGCAGTACTTCGCCGAGCAGCTGGAGGGCTTCTTCGCTACGCAGAACGGATGGGTGCAGTCGTACGGCAGCCGCTGCGTGCGCCCGCCGATCCTGTACGGCGACGTGATTCGCACCCACCCGATGACCGTCGAGTGGATCAAGTACGCGCAGTCGTTGACCGATAAGCCGGTGAAGGGCATGTTGACCGGCCCGGTCACCATCCTTGCTTGGTCGTTCGTCCGCGACGATCAGCCGCTCGCCGACACCGCCAACCAGGTTGCGCTCGCCATCCGGGACGAGACCGTGGACCTGGAGTCCGCCGGCATCGCGGTCATCCAGGTCGACGAGCCGGCGCTGCGCGAGCTGCTGCCGCTGCGCCGCGCCGTGCAGCAGGACTACTTGCGTTGGGCCGTAGGGTCTTTCCGGTTGGCCACCTCCGGCGTCGCCGACTCCACGCAGATCCACACCCACCTGTGCTATTCGGAGTTCGGTGAGGTGATCGGGGCGATCGCCGACCTGGACGCCGACGTGACGTCCATCGAGGCGGCACGTTCGCACATGGAGGTGCTCGACGACCTCAACTCGATCGGCTTTTCCAATAGTGTCGGCCCCGGCGTCTACGACATCCACTCGCCGCGGGTGCCGAGCACGACCGAGATGGCGGAGTCCTTGCGTGCGGCACTGAGAGCCGTTCCGGCGGAACGGCTCTGGGTCAACCCCGACTGTGGGCTGAAGACTCGCAACTCCGACGAGGTCACCGCGTCGCTGAAGAACATGGTCGCCGCGGCGCAGGAGGTGCGGGCGAGCGGCTAGGGGTTTCGCGAGCGTAACCGCACTGCGAAATTCGGCTGGATTTTTCGCAGTGTGGTTACGCTCGGGATCTATTCAGGCCCGGACAGCACCTCGACGGGGACGTCGTCGGCCCACGGCTGCCGGGTCACCATGTCGGCGACCCGCACGGTGCCGCGCTCGAATTCGCCCGTCGCCGCGTCCACCAGTCGGTAGGCCTGAGTCTGCTTGTGGATGGGCTGCGCGTCGAGCAGGACCACCCGCACCTCCCCCGGCTCGAAGTGGCAGCGCTCCTGCAGGGCGGCGATCAGCTGTTCGTTGTGCATGTGGCCGTCGCCGAAATTCCAGCCGATGGCGGTGCTGCAGATGCGCTCGCCGTCGGTGAGGACGTAGTCGTCCTCGTTCTGGCCCGCCATCGCACGGTGCGCGAGCGTGAACAACGCGCGGCCGTGAGTGTTGAACCCGCGGAACGCATATCCCATGTAGAGCGGGATCTGCGCGGCCTCCGGGCTGCCGTAGAACCGCTCCAGCTGGGCCTGCGGCATGCTCGCGATCGCCACGATGCCCCGGGTGATCTTGTCGGTGGCCGAGGGCTTGATGCACCACAACGTGGTGTCCCAGTTGCCGGCGTAATACCGCATCCCGGGCAGGAAGGAAATCTTGCGCGGAAACATGTTGCCGAGCAAGACGATTCCCGCGATGACGACGAACAAGATTGCCACCACCACCGGGTGCCTCAGGTCACGCAGACCGAGGCGGGCGTGCGCGACGAACAAGGACAGCACCCCGAAGATCATGAAGACGTTCCACTCCAGCGGCACGCCCATGGGGATCGACACGAGGATGCCCAGGTGGAAACAGACCATGACGATGGCGGCAATCGTGATGGGCCAGCCGCTGTGGCAGAAGAACAGCGGCAGCGGCACCAGCATCTCGATGGCGGTACTGATATGCGCCAGCCACCGCGACAGCCGGCCGGGCCGCAGGTCCTCCGGGAACTTCTCGAAGAACTGCCGCTTCAGCCACCGCGGCCGCACCAGCGGGTTGTTGGACATCATCGTGGAGATCACGAACGGGAAATGCTTGTTGAGCTTTGACGTGGCGGCGCCCATCCAGATGACCAGGAACACCACCTTGGACCCGACGATCATGTCGGGCGCACCGAAGAGGAACGTGACCGCCATGGTCGCGTACACCTCGCCGCGGGCGGCCAGGAAGATCACCTTGTCGCGCAGCCCCAGCACGCCGAGCAACAGCAAGATGAGCACGATCTTCCACGCGGGCAGCAGCCCGATCCTGGTGCCCAATTCGGGCATCGGTCCGGTGCCGTCGGCGAACAGCGCCGCGAACGTCACCAGCAGGAACAGCGCGTACAGCGCGACGTCGACCGGCTTGCGCTTGGTGCCTCGGGTCAGCGGGACCCGGTCCGGCCAGGGGGGCAGCCGGATGGTGCCGAACCGCATCCAGTACAGGATCGAGCCCATCGGCGGGAAGAACCGGTTGTTCAGCGGCCCGAAGCCGCAACCCAGCCCGATCACCTCGAACAGCATCGTGTAGAGCACGACCTTCTCGAACACGATCGGCTCCGACCACCACGACGCGACGTGGGTGAACCCACCGAGCCCCCTGGTGGCCGAGGCGAACAGCCACGCGCCCAGGATGTAGAGCAGGATTTTGACGACATAGAACAGGTGCAGCGCGACCGGCGTGCCGAAGCCGACCTCGGCCCAATGCTTGGCCATTGGACGGATCTTTTCGCTACGGGTGCCCTTGTTCCACTCGGCCATGTCGAGCTGCGGCAGCTCGGGCTTGAGAAATCCCATGGTGGTCAGATTAGAACGTGTTCTAGGCGCACGGGGCTTAAGCCCGGCAAGAAAGCTTTGCCTGCGACCACGGTGCCGGATAGCGTGAAACCGGATCGGCGCGGTCCCTAGGAGGCGTCCACGATGACCAGGCTTCAAATTCTCATGTCGGCCGCGGCGCTGGCGGCGTTCGCCATTGCCACGCCCGTCGCCAGGGCCGACGCGCCCGCGCCGGGCGATGCCTGCAAGGTCTTGCACGCGACCACCCAGGATGCCAACAACAGGACGATGTGGTGCAACCCCACGATGACGGGCACCCACGACCTGGTGTGGCAATACGGCGGGCCGGCCTAAGCCCGCGGTCGCACCCGTCCGAGTGTGAGCTGAGGGCTTTCAGTGTGAGCTGGGGGCGAGAGATCCGGAAAATTTCCGTCCTGTTTGCACACTCAAAGCCGTGAGCGCACATGCGATTTCACTAACGGAAGATTCCCGGCGGAATCATCGGCGCCCGCTCGAGTGCCCGCGGGTCGACCATCACGTTGAGAGCGTCGAGGCGGCCTGCCCGCAGATCGGCGAGCGCATCCACGGCGGACAGAAACCGTTCCCGCTCAGCCGGTTCCACGACGTCGCCGGCGAGCTCGGTGAACTTCTGCTCGTACTGTGGACGCCCGAAGGGCCGGGCGCCGAAGGGATGCGCGTCCGCGACGGCCAGCTCGTCGACGATCACTTCCCCGCCCTTCAGCGTGACCTCGGCACGCGCCCCGAACGCCTTCTCGGCCGGATCCGTCGAGTGGTAGCGGCGGGTCCACTCCGGATCCTCCACCGTCGAGATCTTGTGCCACAGTTCGACGGTGTCGGGCCGGTGGGCCCGCTCGGGAGCGTAGGAGCGTTCGTGGTGCCAGCCGCCGTCCTGCAGCGCAACGGCGAAAATGTAGGGCAGCGAGTGGTCGAGCGTCTCCCGCGACGCGTCGGGGTCGAATTTCTGCGGATCCCCGGAGCCCGTTCCGATGACGACGTGGGTGTGGTGGCTGGTGTGCAGCACGATGGTCGCGATCGCACCGAGGCCGCCTTGCAGACCAATTAAGCGCTCGCGTAGCCGCCGGGCCAGGTCGATCGGCGCCTGGCTCTGGTATTCGGCCGAGTGCTCCTTGGTGTAGCTGTCCAGAATCGCGCGCTTCGGCTCGCCGGGAGCGGGCAGCGGCACGCGGTATTCGCGCTCGGGCCCGCCCAGCAGCCAGGCGATCACCCCGTCCTCGCCCTCCCAGATGGGCGCCGGAGATCCCTCGCCGCGCATCGCCCGATCGACCGCCTCGACGGCGACCTTGCCGGCGTGCGCCGGGGCGAAGGCCTTCCAACTGGAGATCAGCCCCTTGCGGGATTGGCGGGTGCTGGTGGTCAGGTGCAGCGCCTGCCCGACCGCCTGGTAGATCGTCTCGGTGTCCAACCGCAGCATGGTCCCGATGCCGGCCGCCACGGACGGTCCCAGGTGCGCGACATGGTCAATCTTGTACTCGTGCAGGCAGATTCCGCGGGCCAGATCGATTTGGATCTCGTAGGCGGTGGCCAGGCCGCGGATCAGGTCGGACCCGGGCAGGCCCAGCTGCTGGGCGACCGCGACCAGCGGGGGGATGTTGTCACCCGGGTGGGAGTACTCGGCGGCCAAATATGTGTCGTGGAAGTCGAGTTCGCGCACCGCGACGCTGTTGGCCCACGCCGCCCACTCAGCCGAATAGGTTCCGTCGACGCCGAAAACCCTGGCCCCGCGCCGCGCCGGATGGGCCAGCGCTTGTTGCCGCGCCACCGTGACCGGCCGGCGCAGCACGGCGGCGGCACTCACCGCCGCGTTGTCGATGATCCGGTTCGCCACCATCTCCGCGGTTTCCGCTTCGACGGCAACCGGGTCGGCGGCGACTTCGGCGATCTTGGCGGCCAGGTGTTCGCGACGGGGAAAGTCGTCGGAGCTGCGCCGCGTCCGAACCGTATGCGTCAACACAATCCGCACCCTATGACCAACGCGTGCAGAAATGTCCGTTAACCCACCGCCACCGGTACCGGCCGAGGTGTAGTTTGCTGCTGGGGCGGTGCCTAGGTTGAGGAGCCAGCCATGTCCGAGGTCGACTATTGCGTCGTCGGAGCGGGGTTCGCGGGTTTGACGGCCGCCCTGCGGTTGAAACAGGCGGGTCATTCGGTGGCCTTGCTGGAGGCGCGTGACAGGGTCGGCGGCCGCACCTTCACCGAGTACCGCCCCGACGGGACGTGGATCGATCGTGGCGGCGCGTGGATCGGACCGGGCCAGGACCGGATCTACGCGATGATGGACGAGTTCGGTGTCCCCGAGTACAAGCAGCACAACGACGGTGACGCCATGATGATCGTCGACGGCAGGAAGCACCGCTACGGTGGCACCGTCCCGTGGACGATGAGCCCGTGGGCTGTCGCCAACCTCGGCGTCGGTTTGCTGTCGATCGAGAAAATGGCGAAATCGCTTCCGCGCGAGGCGCCGTGGGACGCCAAACACGCCGACGAGTGGGACCGCATCAGCGTGGGCGAATGGATCGAGCAGAACACCATGTCCAAGCAGGCCCGCGAAATGCTGGACATGGCCTTTGCCGGCCTCTACACCTCGGCGGCGTCGGAGACGTCGTTGCTGTGGGGGTTGTTGCAGACGGCGTCGGCGGGTGGACTGACGTTCGCGATTTCGGGCAAGGGCGGCTCGCAGGATGCCCGGCCGGTCGGGGGGATGGGCGCCATTTACGGTCCGATCACGGCCGAATTGGCTGATTCCGTGCACCTTTCGCAACCGGTCCGGCAGATCGCCCAGGACGCCGACGGTGTGACGGTGACGGCCGCCGACCTGACGGTGCGCGCCCGGCGGGTCATCGTGGCGATCCCGCTGGCGATCGCCTCGTCGATCGTCTACGAGCCGTTGCTGCCGGTGGATCGGGCGATGCTGCACCAGCGCATGCCGAGCGGCGCGGTCATCAAGACGTCGATCATCTACGACGAGCCGTTCTGGCGCGCCGATGGGCTGTCCGGCCAATCGGCCGCACCGGAAACCCCGGCCACCCTGACGATCGACGCCTGCACGGACACCGGCGACCCCGGCGTCATGTGCGTCATCACCGAAGGACCCGCGGCGCGTCGGCTGACGAGGCTCAACGAGGCCGAACGCAGGGCGGCGCTCGTCGGCGAGCTGGTCGACCGGTTTGGCGAGAAGGCCAGGACGCCGCAGGAATACCACGAGCAGAACTGGACCATCGAGCGCTACTCCGGCGGCGGGATGATCAGCCACGCCCCGACCGGCGTGCTGACCGAGTTCGGTTACACCCTGCGCGAGCCCTGCGGTCGCATCCACTGGGCGGGGACGGAAAGCTCGGCCGTGATGTGCGGGTGGATCGACGGCGCGATCCGCTCCGGTGAGCGCGCGGCGGCCGAAGTGCGGGAGGCCGAGACCGCCGCGGTCGCCTGACGACGCCGGCCCCTAGCTAACCAGTCTGCTTAACCGGCGGCCGGTAGAAGATCACCAGCTGACCGATCGCCCCGGCCAGGCCGAGCACCACCGAGATCAACAAGCCGCGCCAGCCGTCCATCCAGTTGTGCCCGAACACGACGTAGTCCAGGCTCAGCTTCCCGGCGCCCAGCGTGGCGACCGCGACGGCGCTGACCGCCAGGACCAGGTTGTACTCCCAGCCCTCCTTGACGATGAAGAAGCCGTTGGCGCGATGCACGGTCCAGGCCGCGACCAGCATCAACGACACGAAGCCGGCGGCGGGGATCGGGGTGAGCAGACCGGCGGCCAAGCCCAGCCCGGCGGCCATCTCGGTCGTCGCGGCCACGGTGGCGTGGAACTTGCCCGGCTTCATGCCGATGCTTTCGAACCACCGCGCGGTGCCCGGGATGCGGCCGCCGCCGAAGAACTTGTTGTAGCCATGCGCGGCCAACGTCACGCCCAACACCAGGCGCAGGATCAGTAACCCGACGTCGTAGGGAGTCATACCTGCAAACCTAGATCATCGGGCGGACCGGATAACAGGACCGCCGAGCAGCTAACTTCGGTGGCGCATGTGGGAACATTGCGGACGTTCCGACGTTGGCCAATCCGCCGCTGACCAGAAGGGGGTGCACCACGGCTCGTATCGCACGAGGCAGCGGCGCTTCCTGTAGCGCGCCCGGGGCCTCGCCTGACGGGCAATCCGTGGTGTTACTCGACGGCACAGCGAGTCATCCGCGGGCACTGCTGGGCAACAAGGGCCACGGCATCGAGATGATGCGCCGCCACGGCCTGCCGGTACCGCCCGCCTTCTGCATCACCACCGAGGTGGGGCTGCGTTACCTCGCCGACCCCGGGTCAACGATCGACGCGATCTGGGACGACGTGCTGGACCGGATGCGCTGGCTGGAGGCGCAGACTTCGCGCACGTTCGGTCGGGGTCCGCGTCCCCTGCTGGTCAGCGTGCGCTCGGGGGCCACTCAGTCGATGCCGGGGATGATGGACACGATCTTGGACCTCGGCATGAACGATGATGTCGAGCAGGCGCTGGCCGCGGCCGACACAACGTTCGCCCGCGACACGCGCCGGCGGTTCGACCGCATGTACCGGCGCATCGTCGGGTTGGACGACCACGAATCGCCGCCCGCCGACCCCTATGCGCAGCTACGCGCCGGCATCGAGGCGGTGTTCGCCTCGTGGAACTCGCCCCGCGCGGTGGCCTACCGCGCCCATTCCGGCGGCGTCGACGATCAGAGCGGCACGGCGGTCGTCGTGCAGGCGATGGTTTTCGGCAACTACGGCCCCGATTCGGGTGCGGGCGTTCTCGTTTCGCGCAATCCCGTCACCGGCGACCGCGCACCGTTCGGCGAATGGCTGCCCGGAGGACAGGGGGACGACGTGGTGTCCGGATCGGTCGACGTCGAGCCGGTCACCGCCCTGCGCGACGAGCAGCCGGCTGTCTACCACGAGTTGATGGACACCGCACACAAATTGGAGCGCCTCGGCTCCGACGTTCAAGAGATCGAGTTCACCGTCGAAGGCGGCAAGCTCTGGCTGCTGCAGACGCGGGGCGCGGAGCGGTCGGCGCAGGCAGCGGTGCGCCTCGCGTTACAACTGCGGCACGAGGGGCTCATCGACGACGCCGAGACGCTGCGACGGGTGACCCCGGCACACGTACAGACCCTACTGCTACCGGCGTTGCAGCCCGAAATACGTTTGGCGGCAAATCTTCTCGCTAAGGGATTGCCAGCCTGCCCGGGCGTCGCGTCGGGTAGGGCATACACCGACGTCGACGAGGCGCTCGATGCTGCGGAGCGAGGCGAGTCGGTGATCCTGGTGCGCGACCACACCCGGCCGGAAGACGTCTCCGGCATGCTTGCCGCGCATGGCATCGTCACCGAGGTCGGAGGGGCGGCCAGCCACGCGGCAGTGGTCAGCCGCGAACTCGGCCGGGTGGCCGTAGTGGGGTGCGGACACGGAGTCGCCGCATCCCTGGCCGGCAAGTTGATCACCATCGACGGCGCCGAAGGCGAAGTGCGCGAGGGCAACCTGAGCCTGTCCGCGTGGTCGGAAAGCGATACACCCGAACTGCGGGAGCTGGCCGACATCGCGCGAAGGCTCAGCCCGCTGCGTGCGCACACCTCCGGCGGCCACCTGCGGCTGGATGACGCCACGGAGGATGCGGTGGCGGAGGCGATGAAACGCGGACACACCGACGTCGTCTCGGCCACCCCGCTTATCGTCATGCTGACCGCACTGCGGCTCGCGGGTGAGACCACGTCATGACCGAATTGGCGGTGTTGCAAGCGGTTCGGCTGAAGGGCCGGCTGCGTCCCGCCGAGCTTGCCGAGACACTGAACGAGGACATTGCCGACGTGACGACCATCGTCGGACAGCTGGCCGCGGCAGGCCTATTGGCCGACGGTGCGACCGTGCGGATCACCCCCGCCGGGCGCGAGCGGCTCGCGGCGCTGCTCGACGAGGAGCGCAGGGGCGCCGACCGGGCGGCGCTGGCCACCGCCTACGACGACTTTCGGCCCGTCAACGCCGATTTCAAATCCCTGGTCACGGACTGGCAGCTGAAGGGCGGCCCCGGCGGCACCCCCAACCCGCACGATGACGCGGAATACGACGCCGCGGTGCTGTCCCGCCTCGACGATGTGCATGCGCGGGTGCTGGCGATCATCGAGTCGGTCGCGGCGCAGCTGCCGCGGCTGAACGCATACCCGGCGAAATTGATTGCGGCCCTGGGCAAAGTGCGGGAAGGCGAGACCGCGTGGCTGACCAGGCCGCTCATCGACTCCTACCACACGGTGTGGTTCGAGCTGCACGAGGAGCTGATCTCGGCCGTCGGCCTCACGCGGGAGGAAGCGGCCCGATCCGGCGATGCGCAGTAGCTACAACACCGCGTCGAGAAGCCGCACATAAGCGTCGATGTCGGGAACGGCCGACTCGGCCGCGTGCACGCTGACCGCGATGGTGTCCCCGATGCCGTGCACACCATGCGTCAGCCCCATCACCGGCGACAGCCCCGGGTAGCCGGCTGTCAGGACCACCCGGGCCCCGCCGAAGCTGAGGTCGGCCGGCCCGCGGTAAACGCTGGACACCACGGTGTTGCCGGACACCTGCTCGGGGCGAACATCGAAATCGAATTGGGTTACTCCCCAACGCAAGAGGACTGCGGGCACCGCCGCAAAAGCTCGGTCGGCGTAGCGCGTGGCCGGATGCGCGAAGCGGCGCCGGCCGTCGGCCAGCTCCGCGGCGATCCGCTCGGCGCGGGCGTCCCACCCCAGCTTCGGATGCAGACCCACGGTGACGTTGCCGAAGTGGTTATAGGCATGTGCGACACCGGGTTTGGCCATCGGAACCTCGGCGCCCAACGTATCGGCGGCGTCGCCCAGCAACTCCGAGAGCGCCGCGGAGATCGCCGTCAGCGCGCCCACTGTGACGGTAGGGCCGCGCAGCTGCGAGCGGTGTCGCACCAGCGTTCGCACCGAGCGGGACGCACCGGGGCGCGCATTCGTCGGCAGTAGGGGCCGGGGACCGGCCCTAGGGGCCAGCAGCCCCGCGCGGGTGTCGCGCTCCAGCTGGCGATGGGCGCGAGCCGCCTGCGCGGCTCGCCACAGCAAGAACCCGGCCCGTAGCCGTCGCACCCCGGGCACGCGATCCGGCCGGCCGAACAGCCAACCCGCCATCGCGGATGCTCGGGCCCCGTCGGCCAGCGCGTGCGCGACCTGCATCACCGCCACGCTCCCCGGACCGGTCACGCCCGGGATGCCCAGCACCGCGCCGAAGACGTGCAGCCGCCAGGGCATCCGGCACACGTCCAGCTGGTCACCGGCCAGGGCGACGACCGCGGCCAGGCAGCCGGCCCAGCTGTGGTCGTCGAGGTCGTGGCGGACGACCCGGTCGGTCGTGACGGCCGCCGGAACCCACTGCGGGTAGACCAGCGGCCCGCGATCCCGCACTCGCAGCGCCAGCTCCGGGTCCTGGTTGGCCCGCCGGCGGAGCTGCTCGATGACGAGGGCGTAGTCGGCGGGCTCACCGTCGAACGCGTACAACAAGAACTCGTCGTTGGGAATCTTGGCCGACATCCAGTAGAACTGCGCATCGACGGCGGCCATCCGCTGCGCAGGCATTCAGCCGGGCGAGCCGATGAACCCGAGCACCAGGTCGGCGACCTTGTCGGGCTGCTCGAGCTGCAGGAAGTGCCCCGCGTGCTCCACGATGGCCACCTCGCTGCCCGGCGGCAAGACCTTCTCCGCCCAGCGGGCGAAAGCCGGTGTCATGCAGCCGTCGTCGCGGCCATGCAGGTACAGGCACGGCCACACCGGCTCTTCGGTCCACAGCTCGTTCAGTTCGGCATACTGCGCCGGCGGCCGGGTGTTGCGGATCGTGGCGCGGTACGGTCCCAGGGCCGCACGCCAGCTCTCCGGCGTCCCGATCGCCGCGTCGACGTGGCGTAGATCCTCGTCGGCGCGATAGCCCGGTGACCACCGTCGCCACAGCAACGGCAGCACCCAGGACGCGGAATGCTCTGGCAGCAAGGGCAATTGGAAGTACATGATGTACCAGCTGCGCAGCAGCTGACGCGCCAGGTGTGCGGCCAGCCGTCCTCGCTCCGCCGCGCCAGCCTTGCGACGGAAGGCCGACGACGGCGGCACGGACATGATCACGGCCTTGGTGAATGGGCTGTCGGGCATGGCGGCCAGACCGGTGGTGGCGATCGCACCCCAGTCGTGGCCGATCACCACGTCACCGTCGGTGCCGCCCGCTGCCGAGCGCACCCGCAAGGCGTCGTCCATCATCGCGCCGACGTGATAGCTGCCGTCGGCCGGGATCGACGACGGTGCGTATCCGCGCATGAAGGGCGCCACCACCCGCCAGCCGGACTCGACGAGCCGCGGGGCGATCTTGCGAAACCCGTAGGGGGTGTCGGGGAAGCCGTGCAGGCACAAGGCGATGGGGCCACCGCGTGGTCCCCAGGTGAGTGCCTTCAGGTCCCCCGCAGGGCTGGGCACGTCGATCCAGCCTGGTTCACCCATATTGACTCCCTGCTCGGCGCGTCCGCACGGACCAACCTAACGCGTGCGGGCCGAAGACGCACCGACCACATGCACTATGCGGTCAAAGGGGTGCTGCGACAGGGAGTTTCGTTACACTCGCGCGGCGGCCCGGTCCAGGTCGGCGATGATGATCTTTCGCATGCCGTACATCGCTTGGGTGGCTGCCGCCGCGCGTGCCCGGTCGGGGTCGCTGATCAGCTCGTAGAGCCGGTCCGGGACGATCTGCCAGCTCAGGCCGAAGCGGTCCTTACACCAACCGCACTGCGATTCCTGGCCGCCGTCGGTCAACCGCTCCCAGTAGTAGTCGACCTCGTCCTGGTCCTTGCAGTGGATGGTGAAGGACACCGCTTCGGTGAAGTGGAAGTGCGGGCCACCGTTGATGCCGATGAAACGGGTGCCGTCCAGCACGAAGCTGCCGGACAGGACGGTGCCCGGCTCGCCCGGTCCGGCCTCCGTGGTTCGGTTGAGGCCCTCGATGTGCGAGTTGGGGAAAATCGAGGTGTAGAACCTGGCCGCCTCCTCCAGGTTGTGGTCGAACCACAGCGACGGGGTGATCGATGGCATTGGCCGCGGCCTCCTCATTGGCTCGTTGGTGTTGTCACTGGATAGACCGCGGCCAGGGTGAAAATTCATCGCGTCGTCGACCCGCGAGACGGTGCTTAAGCTCCCTATGTAACGTCAGGTCGCATGAGCACCGTCAGCAGCCTCCCTCAGACGGTCGAGTTTTCCGGTGTCGGCGGCATCACCCTGGTCGCCGACGAGTGGAACGGCGGGACCGACGGCGCGGGACGGCCGAGCGTCCTCATGCTGCACGGTGGCGGCCAGAACCGGCATTCCTGGAAAAACACCGGCCAAACGCTCGCCGACCAGGGCTTGCACGTCGTCGCGCTCGACAGCCGCGGACACGGCGACAGCGATCGCGCGCCCAATGCCGACTACGACGTCGAGACCCTGACCGCCGATGTCTTGAAGGTGATCGAGGCGATCGGCCGGCCGGTGATGATCATCGGCGCGAGCATGGGCGGGCTGACCGGCATCCTCGCCGCCCACCGGGCGGGGCCCGCGGTGGTGACCCGACTGGTCCTCGTGGACGTGGTGCCCCGATTCGAGAAGGGCGGCAGCGCCCGTATTCGCGATTTCATGATCAGCGGCCTCGACGGTTTCGATTCGCTGGAGGAGGCCGCCGACGCCGTCGCCGAATATCTGCCGTACCGGGACAAGCCGCGCAGCCCCGAGGGCCTGAAGAAGAACCTGCGCCTGCGCGACGGCCGCTGGTACTGGCACTGGGACCCGGCGTTCATGACCAAGCCCGGCGACGATCCCGAGCTACGCACCGAGAATTTCGAGCAGGCCGCCAAACACCTGTCGATTCCCGTCCTGCTGATCCGCGGGAAGCTGTCCGACGTGGTAAGCCCCGAAGGCGTCCGGCATTTCCTGGCCAGCGTGCCCCGCGCGGAGTTCGTCGAGCTGTCCAACGCCGGGCATACCGCGGCCGGCGACGACAACGACGCGTTCAGCGACGCCGTGGTGAAGTTCGTCAAGCGGCACTGACGCCGATCGTGGCGACCCGCTTCGCCCGGCTTCGCCGCGCTCGCGATCGCCACTAACGCCGGCTAGTTAGCCGGCTTCTCGGCGTGCCCGCCGAACTGCTTACGCATCGCCGACAGCGCCTTGTTGGCAAAGTCATCGAGTGAGCGCGAGGCGAAGCGGGACTGCAACGCGGTCGTCAGCACCGGCGAAGGCACCCCCTCGTCGATCGCCGCGATGGCGGTCCACCGGCCCTCCCCGGAGTCGGAGACCCGTCCCGAGAACTCCTTGAGATCGGGCGAATCGTGCAGCGCGATCGCGGTCAGATCCAGCAGCCAGGAGCCGATGACGCTGCCGCGGCGCCAGACCTCGGCGACCTCGGGGATGTCGAAGTCGTACTGATAGAACTCCGGATTCGACAGCGGCGCCGTTTCGGCGTCACCCTCTTGAACCTGCTTGCCGATGTCGGCACCGCGCAGGATGTTCAGGCCCTCGGCGAGCGAGGCCATCATCCCGTACTCGATGCCGTTGTGCACCATCTTGACGAAGTGCCCGGCGCCGGACGGACCGCAGTGCAGATAGCCCTGCTCCGACCGGGCGACCTCGCCGTCACGCCCCGGGGTACGCGGCGCCGCTTCCACTCCGGGAGCGACAGAGGCGAAGATGGGTTCGGCGTGCAGAAAAGCCTCGTCGTCGCCGCCGATCATCAGGCAGTAACCGCGCTCCCGGCCCCACACGCCGCCGCTGGTGCCGCAGTCGAGTAGGTGAATGCCCTTCTCCGACAGCGTCTTTGCGTGACGGATATCGTCGCGGTAATACGAGTTGCCGCCATCGATGACGATGTCGCCGGCCTCCAGCGTATCGGCCAACTCGTCGATGACCCCCGTCGTGATGGTCCCGGCCGGCACCATCACCCAGACCACCCGCGGCGCGGTCAGCTTCTCGGCGAGCTCCCGCAGCGACGACACGCCGGTGGTCCGTTCCTCCCCCGCCATCGCCTTGACCGCGTCGGGGTTGTGGTCATAGACCACGCATTCGTGTCCGTCCTTGGCGACGCGGCGGACGATGTTCGCGCCCATCCGGCCGAGGCCGATCATCCCGAGCTGCATCTCTTTCTGTTCTCCTTACTGTGACGTCTGCTTTGGCAGCCACGGCTCGTGCCAGCTGCGATGACCGTGCAGCAGCGACTGCGCGGCCTCGGGTCCCCAGGAGCCCTGGTCGTAGTGATGGATCCGGCCCGGCTTGTCCAGCACGGGCTGCACGATCCGCCATGTCTCCTCGATCGCGTCTTCCCGGGCGAACAACTGGCGGTCCCCGGTGAGCGCGGCGTAAAGGAGCCGTTCGTAGGGACGCACGGCTTCCCCGAGATCCTCGGCGAACGACGAGTCCATGTGTACGTCGTGCCATTCGTCGCCGACTTGGGCGGACAACTGCAGCCGCATCCCCGGATCGGGATCGATGCGCAGCACGATCTGGTTGGGCGCAGGCGGCCGACGGTTGGGCAGGAACGAAAATCCGGGTACGTGGTGCAGGAACATTCGCACCTCGGTGACCTTCTCCGGCAACGCTTTTCCCGCGCGCAAGAAGATCGGCACGCCCGCCCAGCGCCAGTTGTCGATCTCGGTCCGCAAGGCGATATAGGTCTCGGTTTGGGAATCCTTGGCCACCCCGTCCACGTCGGTGTAGCCGCGGTACTGGCCACGCACGCAACGCTCGGGATCCAGCGCCGGCATCGCGCGGAACACCTCGGCCTTCTTGTCGTTCAGGTCATCGGCGCTGGGACCGACCGGGGGCTCCATCGCGACCAGCGCGAGCACCTGGAGCAGGTGGTTCTGCACGACGTCACGCAGGGCACCCACCGCGTCGTAGAACTTGCCGCGGTCCTCGATGCCGAAATCCTCGGCCATGGTGATGTGGATTTCGGAAATGCTGTCCCGGTCCCAGAGCTTGGCCAGGCCGTTGTTGGCGAAGCGCAGGTATTGCAATTCTTCGACGGGTTGCTTGCCCAGGAAGTGATCGACCCGCAGGATTTGGTCCTCGTCGAGCACCGCACGCAGCCGGGCGTTCAGGTCGCGGGCGGAGGCCAGGTCGTGGCCGAACGGCTTCTCCACCGCGACGCGTGCGCACTCCAACAGGTCGGCGTTGGCGAGGTTCTCCACGATCGGGGCGAACAGGGACGGCGGCATTTCCAGGTAGTACAAGGGCCGGCAGTCCTTGCCTATCTTCTCGGCGAGCTGGCCGTAGAGCTTGTCGTCGATGACGTCGCCATGGAGATACGACAGCCGGCCCGCGAGCCGGTCGAACACCGCGTCGTCGAACTTCTCACCCGACGCCTTGATGGCGTCGCGGGCGCGATCGACCAGCTTCTCGAGGGAGATGTCGTCGCTGGCCACGCCGACAATCGGGATGTCCAACATGTTGCGCGCCTCGAGCCGGTACAAGGCCCGGTACGTCATCTTGCGCGCCAGGTCCCCGGTGAGGCCGAATATCACCAGCTTGTTCGAAGAGTTGTCCCCGCCGTCAGCCAAGCCCGCACCTCCGAAAGTCATCGGCTCTTCCAGACTCACTACCCGCGGCGGTCGGACCTAACACTAGACACCGCACCCAGGCCCGACAACCGCACGCCAGCGCGGCCTTGGCAGGATGCTTGCGTGGGTGATGCGCTGCATGTCGCGGTCTACGTCCTGGCCGGCGTCGCCGCGATCGAGGCCGTCGCGCTCGCCGTGGTTTCGCGGTTGCTGGTGCGGAGCCGCCAGGAGATCGACGAGTTGCGCCACCGGACCGACACCCGCAGTTGGCTGCTGTCGGGCGGGCGGGAGGCCCTCAAGACCGTGTGGAACACCGCCAACGTGGTCCGCAAAGAAGGCTTCGGCGCTGCCGTACGCAGTTCGATCGAGGATCTCGCCGACTGGGCGGAGGTGGAACGACCCGACCTGGCTAGGGTCACCCCGGACGGCCGGGTGGTGATCCTGTTCTCCGACATCGAGGAATCGACCGCGCTCAACGAGCGCATCGGTGACCGGGCCTTCGTGAAGCTCATTGCGGCACACGACAAGCTGGTGTCCGACCTCGTGCAGCGGCGGTCCGGTCACGTGGTGAAGAGCCAGGGCGACGGCTTCATGATCGCCTTCTCCCGCGCCGACCAGGCGGTGCGGTGCGGCATCGACCTGCAGCGTGCGCTACGCAGGGACGCAAAGCGCAAGCGGCACGAGGAAATTCGCGTTCGGATCGGCATCCACATGGGCCGCTCGGTGCGGCGCGGCGAAGATCTGTTCGGCCGCAACGTCGCGATGGCGGCGCGGGTCGCAGCGCAGGCCGTCGGCGGCCAGATCTTGGTGAGTCAGCCGGTGCGAGACGCCCTTTCCGACTGTGACGACATCCGCTTCGACGAGGGCCGTGACGTCGAGCTGAAGGGATTTTCGGGCGACTATCGCTTGTTCGCCGTCGAGGCCCCGGCCGACCCCGATTCGGACTGAAAGCCCTCACCGTCGTATTCGGCCAGCCGCTGGTGCAGGCGGGACCGGACCTCGTCGGCCGTGTAGGCGCGTCGTTTGCGTTGGTCGCGAGCCACCAGCGCGCCCCCGGCGACCACACCGGCGACGCCGGCCAGCCCAAGCCATTTCCACACATTTCGCATGACCCCAGGGTATTCGCGCTGCGATTAAGTTGTGTGCTCTTGCAACTCCGAAGCCCAAGGGCCGGACGTGTTCACGACAGACGCGAAGTAGTCTCCTGATAATGCTCACCCTCGATCAAGCGCTGAACGAAACTCGCACGGGCGATCTCTGGCTGTTTCGCGGCCGTTCCCGGCCCGACCGCGCGATTCAGACGTTGACGAACGCACCGGTGAATCACGTCGGCATGACGGTGGCCATCGACGACCTGCCGCCGTTGATCTGGCATGCCGAACTGGGCGACAAGCTCGAGGACATGTGGACCGGAACCAATCACCGCGGCGTGCAGCTCAACGACCTGCACCAGGCGGTCTTGCAGTGGACGCAGCGTTACGACCAGCGGTGTTGGCTACGTCAGCTGACACCCCACCCCACCCGCGAGCAGGAGAACAAGCTCCTGCGGGTGATCGCCCGGATGGACGGCACCGCGTTTCCCACCACCGCCCGGCTGACCGGTCGCTGGTTCCGCGGCCGGCTCCCGACCATCAATGACTGGGTGCGCGGAATCCCCGTGGTGGACACCAAAGTTCGCGAGCAGACCCGGCGCCGTCGGGAACAACGCAAGATGAGCCTCGCCACGGCCTATTGCGCGGAGACGGTGGCGATCACCTACGAGGAAATGGGATTGCTGAACACGGACAAGGACACCAATTGGTTTGACCCGGGCAAGTTCTGGAGTGGCGACACGCTTCCGTTGGCGCCGGGCTATCAGCTGGGCGAGGAAATCGCCGTCGCGGTAAGCGGAGCCGGCTAGTCGACCGACATCTCACCCAGTTCGGACCATCCCGTCGCCTCGATGGTCTGGTTGATGATTTTCGGGGTGGATGTCAGTGCCTGCGGGAGTTCTTGCATCGCCCGCTGGAAGTGGTCGCTGTTGACGTGGATGCCGCCGGCCTCATCGTCACGGAAGGCCTCCACCAAGACGTACTCCGCCGGGTTGTCCAGGCTGCGCGACCACTCGAACCAGAGGTTGCCTTCCTCGGCACGAGTGGCGGCCGTGAAGGATGCGACGAGTTCTGGCCAGCGGTCCGTCCATTCGGGCTTCGTCTCGAACTTCACGACGATGAAGATCATTGCTGCCCCCGCCTTGCTCGCTCCTGGATGCTCCGCCGCGCCCGGATCGCGACGAGCAGCGCCAGGATATCCGTCCCTTGGGCGCCGCCGACGGTCCGGCCTCCAGCAAAGTGCGCCCCGGGCGTTCCGATTAAACACCCGGGGCGCACTCTCGCATTGATTCTGCGCGAATCGCGGACCGCTTACTCTCCGCGCAAGTGGCCTGCATCACAAACCGTGCGCAGACCGAGCTATTTCACTTTGCACTAGCTCCTGTTCTGCGCGCGTGTCCTATATGCGTCAAATAGTGCCGCCAAAGATCGAGACTTTCGCGAATTGGTTTCGTTAAGGATTCGCAATTCCCGGGTCGCCGGGCGGCGGCATTTCGGGCGCCGGCGGGGCCGGGGGTGCGGGCGGCGCGGGGGCGGTAGCGTCGACCAGCACGGGCGGCGCGTCCGGCGGTGGCGGCGGCGCGTCCGGCGGTGGCGGCGGCGCGTCGGGCGGCGGGGGAAGGGCACCTTCACCGTCCGGCGGCATGGGCAGGAACATGTGGTGGGTGAACCCGGCCTGGTAGGCGCCAGCCCCACCGATGTGCACTCCGCCGTGCTCACCGCTGGACACCGGGGTCCCGTCCGGCAGGGTCGCGGCTGTGTGGCCGCCGTTCCACCCGATCACGAGCGCGTTAGGGGCGGTTCCATATTGAAAGCCGCGCGCCAACAAAGCCGCTTCTTCATTCCCGGTGTTGAACCGGTTTCCGAAGACGGGCCTGTCGGATGCCGCGTTGGCAACCCAGGAAACGAGTCCCGAGCAATCCGTCCCGGAGGGAGAATCTCCACCCGCAATATAGGGCGTTCCGGATACCTGATTGATCAATGACATCAATGTCGCAAGTACTACCATGGCCGGGGACGCTAGCAATAGCAGTTATTATTCGCCAAAATTTGTGGCGCACGTCATTCGCAAACCGAAGAATGGCCTTCGCCGCATTACAGCAAATCCGGACCGGCTGTAGCTGCCGCCACCAGCAAACGGGGGCGCGGGTCAGTCGGGGCGGTCGTCCCCGCGTTCGGTATCCGCAATCTCGCGGTCGATGTCGGCTTGCTCTCGCCGGGCCGTGGCCTCGCCACGCTTCGCTCGTTCGTCCAAGCGCCGCAGTCGGGCGCGCTCCCGCTCTTCGTCCGTGCCCTCCCGAGCGTCCGCCCGGCGCTCCCGGTCGTCCGCTACTCGCTCGCGCTCGTCGGCGATTTGATCCCGCTCGTTGGCGAGCCGATCTCGTGTCCCGGCCATCCACTCACGCTTTCTGACTTCGGCCTCGCGATGTGCGAGCGCCCGCTCACGCTCATCAAGCGCGTCGGCCCTGCGTTCGGGCTCCTCGGGAGTGTCAGGGCAGTCCTCAGCGACCACGACGGGATTTTAGCGCCGCAACGGCCCGCCGCGCATGAGTGCCCGTGTGCTCTGGGGAGCCAACACCTGCCTTGGCTACTGGAACGTTCAGTCCTCACCACCGGCGGCTACGCCGTGCCCCTTACAGCCCTCCCGAGACGCATCCTGTCGAAATCTCCTGTGCAACAGTCACATTCCGAACTTGGCGCGGGCCTCGTCCGTCACCGGGGTGAACAGGTTGACAAGATTCCCGTCGGGATCCCGTAGCAGCAACGCGCGATTACCCCACGGCATTGTGGTCGGCGTTGTCACGACGTCCCCGACGCGCTCGTGCAGCCGCTCATATTCCGCGTCGACGTCGTCGACCATGAACTCCACGATCGCGCTGCGGTTGGCGGCCGGCTCGGCCGATCCGGCCGCAAACAGCGGCACGGTCTTGTCGCTGCCGATGGCCAGCGTGCCAACCGGCGTCGGAATTTCGGCGAAAAGCTCGTTGCCCCATACCGCGGGGGCCTCGGTGACCGTCTCGTAGAAATCGACGAGCCGCTTGACGTCGGCGGTGATGATGCGGGTGGAAACGAACTTCATGGAGCCCTCCTGGCAGCCGTGGCGGTGCAAGCTGGTGCGACGAGGGCATATTAAGGAACACCGCCGACAAGATCGCCGCCTCAAGGGCGAACTACTGCACGTTCCCTCAGGCAGGGGTCCAGATTCCGTTGTTCCAGAACCCCCAATTGCCCGCGCCCGTTGGATTCCACATCAGCTGAGCCCCCGGCGCCCACGCCGGCTGGGGTGGCGGCGGAGGCGCCCACGCCGGCGGCGGCCCCCAGGGGCCCGCACCCGCCGGGTAACTCTGGCCCGCCGGACCTTGCCAATCGTGGCAGCGATTCCAGTCCCAGTTGTAGACCTTGCCCCAGCTCGGGTCCCACGGATTGCCCGGGCACCAATGCGAGGTCGGCGCCGGCGCCGCCTCGGCCACTCCCCCGGTCAGCACGAAGGCTGATAACGCCATTCCGCTGCCCACCAGACGTTTTGCGAACCGCCCGACCCGGGGTTTGCGCTGCTTGACCGTCGCCATCTGTCCAGCATGGTCGACCCGCGACTCGGCCGCTAGACGTCGAACCCAAAGTTCCGACTTATTGGGCCACGAGGTGCACCGGCTGCCCGACCGGCTCAGCGGGGCGCCGCCTGCCCGCGATCCACGGGATCGACGCAAATCCGCTCACCACGGTCAAGCCCACGGCCTGAACCACGATGTACTGGGTCAGACCGCGTTCGTAGGCCACGTTGGCGATCGCCATTGCGCCCAGGCTTGCGACATAAACGGCGACCACGCCGACCGTGAACGCGTCGAACGACGGCTTCAGCCTGGCGCACCGCAGCGCGGTCACCGTGACCGCGCAGTAGGCGATGACGAGCGATACAGCGACCGGCCACTGAGGTCCGCCGAGCGCGGTGACGACGGTGACCGGCGACATCAGGATCGGCCCGGCCAACAGGACAGCCAGGGCCGCGAGCGGTGGGAATGCGCCGAATGCCTTCGCATTCGACCACCGGACGATACCGCTGCTCGTTGAGCCGTCGATTCGCGGCACCGCCCAAAACATGATGTAGAGGAATACGGCGTCCCAGATGCCCTGCCAACAGAGGTCGAGCAGGGGCCAGCCGAGCCAGAACTGGAAATACTCAAAGTTCGGGTTCCACGTCCACCACACGACGTGGCGCAGGTTGCCCTCAATGATGTAGGGGGCGTCAAGCGCGACCATGAACAGTCCGCCCGTAATCGCTGCCTGCCAACGCTTTTCGATCCCGATCGCCTCGATCACCTTGAAGCCGGTGAAAAGGAATACCGGGTAGAAGATGACCACGTACGCCGGCATCATCGTGGTGCCATGCCACAGCGGGAAGGCAGGCCAGTTGATCATCACCGCGAAGTCGCCCTGCCTGTACATGTTGAGCGTCGCCATCCCGGCTAATTCCAGCACCAGGCCGTAGATTGTCGCCGTGGCCAGCACTGCGCAGTAGACGCGTCGTCCACGTCGGAACTGGACAACGCTGTATGCCCCGGCCGCCACGAACATGATCAGCAGGGTCACGTCGAGCAGATTCGTCTGCCATGGAAGACCTGCGGGGTTGTTGAGCACAATCGCGTTCACCGGAGCACCTGCCCATCGGGCTAGACATATTTATCATAACGTATGCCCTTGGGTGGGGCGTCGTCAACGCCATCAGGGCATACTGGCCTCCACCGACATACAAATAGTACTTAATGTCTTGTCTCCTGCCTTCTTGACCGCTAGCGTCGACGCCATGACGGACTTACTGGTGAGGCGCGTCCGGTTCGACTTCGCGAGCGCCGACGTCCCGTTCAACTGGCAGCCGGAGCGGCCCGCGTTTGCCATGCAGTGCAATGCCATTTCGTTCTTTGCGCCCGGGTTCGAGAAACTGATCGTCGACGCAACGCGGGAAGCCATACCGCTGATGCGCGACCCGGCGGCGGTCGAGGAGGCAGAGTCTTACTTGCGCCAGGAGGCACAGCACTCGGCCGCTCACCAAAGCCATGTCCGTGCGCTGATCCGGCGTTGGCCCGGCTTGCAGGAAACGATGGACGACGTGGTTGCCTCATATGACCATCTCACCGCCATAAGGCCGCTTGCCTGGCGCCTCGCCTATCCGGCGATCGTCGAAGCCACGTTCACGCCGTACTTCAAGGTCTTCCTCGATCACGAAGACAAGCTATTTCGGGCCGGGGACGAGCGCGTTGCGTCGCTGTTCCTCTGGCACTTTGTCGAGGAAATCGAGCATCGCAGTTCCGCGCTGATCGTCTACAACGCCGTGCATGACAGCTATCTGTACCGCGCCAAGGCGATAGTCGACGTGCTCAAGCACATGAGCGAGATTCTGACGATCATCTCCAGCGGCTTTCAGAGGCATGTGCCGAAAGAGGACGGGGGCGAACTCGGCCAGCTGTTACCGAATGGTCTCTCTACCAGAGCACTTCGAGAGGCACTGCGCGCTGCGCATGAACTCACCAAGCCCGGTCAGTCAACCTACGCGGGTGTGCCCAAGCGAGAAGTCCTTACCATGCTCGTCGGCCTTGTCCGTTCGCAGGGGCCGCGTCACGACCCTGAAGGGGAAAACCTTCCCGAATTCGCCGGCCGATGGATCCAACGTTACGCAGAGGAACCGAAGAGTGCCGCGCGCTGGTACTCCGTCGGGGCCGCAAGTGGTTTGGAGGGCCGATGACAATTAATCCGTTGCGCCCCAGGGAATCCAACCATGCGTAGCCACGGCTGGGCGGGCAACACCCCGGCGACTGATGAAGAGGCAATCGACAGGATCCTCGACGCGGCCGACAACATCATCGCCGAACACGGATCCTCGATGCGTCTCACTGATGTAGCGCGCCACTTGGGCGTCACCAGGCAGACGGTCTATCGCTATTTCCCGGGAACCGAGGCCCTGATGGTCGCCAGCGCAATGCGATCGGCCCACGGCTTCCTCGATCAACTTGCAACACATATCAGCGGATTCACAGAACCCGCCGCGGCGCTCGTCGAAGGCGTCGCCTTCGCCGTCGAGAACCTGGCCGGCGAAAGCCAAATCAAGCACCTGCTGCGAACCGGAGCCCGCGAAGGCCAGACGGTGTCCCTGACCTCTGACACAGCTCGGGCATTCTCACGCTCGATGCTGCATCGTCTGGGCGTTGACTGGGCAATGCACGGCTTCGACGAAGCCGCGCTCGACGAGCTCGCCGAAATGGGCCTGCGCACTTTGCACTCGATCCTCCTCGACCCGGGTGAACCCCCCCGCCAAGGTGCCGAGTTGCGCAGATTCGTCGCCCGCTGGCTGGGCCCCGCGATCATCTACCCGCGCTTGGCTCAGGCGATGGATGCACTGCAGGAGCGCACCGCTCCGCTTCACCAACCGCGGCCAACTGCGGCGTGTTGATATCGACGGCTCCCATTTTCGCTGCCGCCCAATCTTCCGCCGACTCGTCGCCGCAAAGCGCAGCGTCGAAACTGCCTACGGTTCGCTGGTCACTGTGAAGTCGTAAAACCGCCAGCGCTTGACGGTTGTCTGCTGGTCTCCTTGGACGCGTGAACAAATTATTGACCGCTGCACTCGGGCGGCGATCCATCGAAGTGTCGTGCGCGTGGGCGCTTGCCGAGCTGCCCGGCGCAGTTCAGCTGTTGAAACTTGCCGAAACCCCCGCGCAAGACGCATTTTTGGCCTTCGTGAAGACGCTGCGGTCATCCGATCCCCGCCTACCGACCCGGTGTGCGGGGTGGACCGTGCACGAGTTGACCGCCCATCTGACCGCCGGCTCGGCCGAAATAGCCGACCTGGTCGAGCTTGAAATCTCCGGGGCGCCTCCGCGACCGACGCGCGACTTCGAAGAACGTGAGGCGCCCTATCGCGCGCTGGCGCCAAAGAAGTTACGGCGAGAATTGTTTCGGCAAGCCTTACGAGCCTCCATTGCCATTGAGCGCCTCTCGCGAGCCGGACGGGGCCGCCGCGTGACGTTCACCGGCGCACTGCTCGACGCACCGGCGTTGGTGCTGCACAGCGAAAGCGAACTCGTCCTTCATCGCTGGGACATCGTCGGCAACGATGGCGTCAGCGTCCGCGCGCTCAGCGACCCCCGCTTCGCGGCGCACGCCGCCACGACGGTCGCCGCCATGCGGCCAAACGTGTTTCCGCCGCGCGCAGGGGAACGCAAAACGATCATCCTGCGCTCCCCGGGCACCACTGATATCGCTGTGACTGGAGGATCAATAACGACCATCAGACCTGCTCCCCAAGACGCCGCCCACCCGATCGTTGAATGTCACCCTGCGACAAGGACAGTGCTGCTTTGGGGGCGGCATCCAGGACCGGGACTTCCCGAGCCCGCCGGGGACTCCGAAGCCCTCGCAGCCGTTACCGCGATGTTGCGCCCCGACCCAGCACGGCGGACCCGCTCATGGGGCCCGACCATATCGGGCGGGCAGCGCCCTCCGGGCCTGCCTGGCGACGCCGGGCACCGTGTTCGCCAGGTCTGACCGACTCTTGGCGAACGCACGAATCGTGCGGTAGAACGCCCAAAGTTGCTGTGGAGTAGGTAATTTCGGCAGCCATGCCAACTCCCAGTGAATCCCGTTGATCGGGTCGTCAAAGAACACTGCGTAGTAGCCGGGCCAGTACTGCGGATACTCGTTCGGTTCATCGGTGACGGGCACACCCCGCGCCACTAGGAAGTCGCGATGGAAGCGGTCGACCTCTCCCCTGCTCCGCGCCCACAGCGCGATGTGGTTGATGCCGACCGCCTGGTCGCGGTGGATGAGCTTCCCCCCGGTGCGGGCAGGCTGGATGCCGATGTAGCTGTGCGGGTGGACATGACGCGTCATGTAATACGTCGACTCGTATTCCATGTTGAGCGAAGAGAAACTGCTGTATCCAAGCCAGCCGAACAACGCGTCATAGAACGCGACCGAGTCGTCATAGTCCAGCACCGCGAACTCGACGTGACAAACACCTCGCCACCGCATCATGCCTCAGCCTCCGAGACGCGTAACACGACTGTCGCATCGTAACTGCAGAGGGGCGACGACTCGCCGCCGTCAATCTTGATCGGCCCGGCGCCCGGTCAGGTAGGCCGCGAGATTGGCCAGCGACGATCGAAGACCGTCGAGGTGATCGTCCACGGAAATGCCCGGTGGGACGTCATCGGCCCGGATGTCGACACGGGTGCTGCCGGCGCTCACCGCGGTAACCGCCCAGGTCATGGTCATCGTTCCCGCGAACGACGGGTCATCGGATTCGAAGTCGACGGCCTGCACGACCCGATCGTCGGGCACGATCTGTACGAACCGGGCAGCCACGACATCGGAGTCGCCGCTTGACTTGCCACCCGACTCGGGCGGCTCGGCGTAGGTCAACCTCATCCGGTAGGTCCCTCCGGGGCGGGCGTCGAAGTGTTCGAACTTTCCGGACATTCCGTGCGGCGGAAGCCATTCGACGAGCGCCTGCGCTTCCACCAGCGCGGCGTAAACCCGACTCAGCGGAGCGGCAATCATCAACGAGGCGGTGTCCGTTCGTCCCACGATGCCAGTGTTCCCGCTAGACGGTGAAGCGGAACACCAGCGAGTCACGTCACCGATGAACACCTCGGTGCTGCGCAGGTAGTGCACTCGGGAGTCGCTACGTCAGCCCGGCAACTCGCACACCAGAAGATGGAAGGCCCGTCGGCCATCACCGACGCGCCTGTCCTCAATCTGATCAAAACCCGCCTCGCGGATAACCGGCACCAGTTCGTCGATGGGGCGCAACCGGAATCCATGGCGAGTGAAGGGCAATTTGGACATCTGATCCGGATCACCGACTCCGAGTACCAGTCGTCCGCCCGGCCGCAGCACTCTAACAAGCTCTCTCAGAGCTGCGGCGAGGTCCGGCACGAAATAGATCGTGTTCGTCGAGATGATCGCGTCCAGTGCGGAATCCTCGAGAGGCAGACTCTCCATCCGACCGGAATGCAGACGTAACCGGCCCGCGAGCGATGTGGTCAGAGAACCGGCGTTTCGCGTCGGTGAGCATCGTTTCCGACATCTCGACGCCGTGAACAACCGCGACGTCGCGATTGAGCAAAAGGCCGATTCCGACGCCTCCTCCAAATCCGATGTCGGCGACTTCGGCCGCCGGTCCGACCCCCGTAGCGGCGACCGCGGCGACGACAACCGGGCGATTGCCACGGTTGAGGAGGCGTCCGACAACCCGGCCTGCGAACCCGGTTGGTTCACCGAGCTGGCGAGCCAGCGCGGTGAGCGCACGTTCAGCAAACGGCATGGCGATCATTAGACCAGCTGCCGCAACCCGTGTCGCCGAATCTCTATTCCGTGCGATGCCTGCTTGCTCACGTTGCACGGGAACTCGACTACACGTTGAAGCGGAACTCCACCACGTCGCCGTCGGCCTGCTTCACACCTGGTGACGGCTGGTTCGTGGTCGGCCCACTAAGCCGGAACCCTGAATCCCGACAGGTCGGCATGTTGGTTACAACCCGTAGGTGTAGACCGTACTGCGCTCCGGCCGGACGACAGCTGTCCGCGAGCTGCAGTGAGTTCATGCGGAAAGGGTGTCGGTCAACAGTCGCAGATAACGTTGCTGGGCCTCCGACGCGAGCGCCTGCCGCTGTTCCAAGAGCATCACACAACGCAACGTTAGATCGACCGATCCGTAACAGTAATGCGATATCAGCGCCAGGTGCTTGAGCTGCTCGTCGCTCATAGATTCCGCGTCGGCAAAGTCCCTCACGTAGACAATGTCGGCCTCTAACAGTTGGTTTGAGCCCTCCCAAGGAATCTCACCAGCCAAGGCAGAGGAGATTCGCCAGGGTTTCATATCGACGAAGCCGTGCGGAATGAACCCTTGGCCACGAAGCTCCAAGTCAATGTCTCCCAGCCCGGGCTGGTCCTTATACAACGTGACGAATGAGATTTCGGTCTGGATCACTACAGCCTCAGCCAGCTTCGCCCTGCCTCCTCGGAAAGCTGCAAGCTCACCGCCTTGAATATCGATCTTCAGGAAGTCGAGGTGTTGTATCTCGAGAACATCGTCGAGCCTGCAGGTTTGAATGGGAACGCGTTCGAGCACTTGTCCGAGCGGCTCGAGAACCCCGAAAAGACTTAATCTCGATGGATCCGGTTCAAGCAGGCTCGTCAATCCCTTGCCCCGACAAATCTTAAGTGTCCGAGCCTCGCCATCACCCACCGCGTACGGCAGGTAACGCTCATTAGGGCCTTCCTTTGCCACCAGCTTGTGAAACGCGTCTTCCTGAGGCTCAAAGCCAGTGACCCTGCACAGCCCCGCAGCAAGCAGTGGCATGTAGGGCGGCTCACCATCAATCATGTTCGCTCCCACATCGACTACTTCGGTGAGGCGCTCGGGAGTCAACAAAGCCTGCAACGATGCGTTCATAGCCTCATCTTCATACCTAGCTCACGTAATCAGGTCGCCCCTGAAGAGCGAACGGCGATCACGCTGACCTCTCCCCGGGTCGCAATGAACTCCGCGGTTTCTCGCTCACGGTGAATTCGTAGGGCCATCCGACGTCAGTCCTTCGACTACACGTTGAAGCGGAACTCCACCACGTCGCCGTCGGCCATCACGTAGTCCTTGCCTTCCATCCTGACCTTGCCCGCTGCCTTGGCCGCAGCCATTGAACCGGCAGCGATCAGGTCGTCATAGGACACGATCTCGGCCTTGATGAAGCCCTTCTCAAAATCGGTGTGGATCACCCCGGCGGCCTTCGGCGCGGTGTCGCCTTGGTGAATCACCCACGCCCGCGCCTCTTTTGGGCCGGCCGTCAGAAATGTTTGCAGCGCCAGGGTGTGGAAACCCGCGCGGGCCAGCGCGTCGAGTCCGCGTTCGGTTTGCCCGATCGACTCCAGCAGTTCGGCCGCCGACTCGTCGTCGAGTTCGTTCAGCTCCGCTTCGATGGCCGCGTCCAGGAACACCGCGTCGGCGGGGGCGACCAGCTGGCGCAGCTCGTCGATCCGCGCCGCGTCGGTCAGAACGGCCTCATCGGCGTTGAAGACGTAGAGAAACGGCTTGGTGGTCAACAGGTTCAGCTCCCGCAGCAGGGACGCATCAGCCCCGGCGCCGAACAGCGTCTTCCCGCCGTTGAGCGTCTCCTGGGCCGCGGCCGCGGCGTCGTATACCGGCCTGCGCTCCTTATTGGTGCGGGCCTCTTTCTCCAGCCGAGGCAGAGCGCGTTCCAGGGTCTGCAGGTCGGCCAGGATCAACTCCGTCTCGACCACCTCGATGTCCGATCGGGGATCCACCTCACCGGCCACATGGGTCACATCGTCATCGGAGAACACGCGGACCACCTGGCAGATGGCGTCGCATTCGCGAATGTGGGCCAGGAACTTGTTGCCGAGCCCCGCCCCCTCGGACGCGCCCTTAACCAGGCCGGCGATGTCGACGAATGTCACCGGCGCCGGCACGACCCGCTGGGATGCAAACAACTCGGCCAGCTTGTCCAGGCGCGGATCGGGCAGCGGAACGACACCCTCGTTCGGTTCGATCGTCGCGAACGGATAGTTGGCCGCCAGTACGTCGTTGCGGGTCAGCGCGTTGAACAGAGTCGACTTACCGACGTTGGGCAGACCGACGATTCCCAGGCTCAGGCTCACAGGGACCCAAGTCTAGGGGTCGCCGGCGGCACCGGCTGCTGTGGACCATTTCGTGCGCGATCGGCATGGCACGCCCGGGATCCCTACGAGGTATTTACGGGGCTTTCGGCCCATTGCCGGTACGGTCTACATGTGTCAGGACAGCGGGCAAAATCGACGGTGGAGGCCTCCCACCGCTCGATCCACCCAGATATCCCAGGTGTGCCGTGGTACGCCGCCCTGCTTCTCGCCGTCACCGCTACCGCCATCGGTTACGGAATTGACGCCGGCCAGAAGGAGCTGACGCATGTCTTCGCCGGCTTCTATATAGCCGGCTGCGTCGCAGCGGTGCTGGCAGTACGCCAGGACGGGCTGTTCACCGCGATGATCCAGCCTCCGCTGATACTTTTCTGCGCGGTACCCGGCGCCTACTGGTTGTTCCACGACGCCAAGGTTGGCCACCTCAAAGACTTGTTGATCAACTGCGGCTATCCACTCATCGAGCGGTTCCCGCTGATGCTGGGAACCGCCGGCGTGGTGCTGCTGATCGGGTTCGCCAGGTGGTATTTCGGGATGTCGCACGGGACGACCGCGGCGCCGAAGAGCTCCGACGACGCGGAGCCCACCGACGGCAAGTCCGTCGTCGGCGGCATTGTCGCCAAACTGCGCGCGATCGTGCACCCGGAATCGGACGCCGCCGACGAGGCAACTCCGGCCAAGGCTCGGCGCACCCGCGGGGCCGGTTCCGCGTCGCGGGCCCGCGGGACGGCGCGCAGTGATCGAGCCGCCACCCGCTCCGCCCGAACCGGTTCCCGCCGTACCCGGGAACCGCTGGACGACGCGGGCGAACGCGGCGATCGGCGCTCGTCCCGGAGAGGCTCGACAACCGCCCGGGACTACGACGCCGCGGAACCGCCCCGCCGGTCACGGCGCCGCCCGAGGCCAGATACCGATCCGGACGCGCGCGGCCAGTCGTCCCGGGAAGGCCGTCGGGACCCGCGCAGTCGCCGCAGCCCCTACGAGCGACCCGAGCCGCGGAGCGGCCGTTTCGACGGGTACGACCAGTACGACCCGCCAGGGGCGCCGGAGCTCTTCGGCGGCTACGACACTTACGACCGCTATGGGACCGCCTCCGAGCCGAGGCGCCGCCGCCCCGCCCCGAACGGCAACAACGGGACACATCACCCCATTTCGCAGGTCCGCTATCGAGGGGGCGGCGCACCCGACCAGCCCGCGGCCGAGCGGCGTAACCGCTCACGGACCTATGGCCGGCCGCGGCGACCGCCCACGGAATCCTGGGAATACGACGGCTGAGCGCCATCCGGCGCCCGACGGGTCAGAGCAGTGACCGAATCTCACGCGGCAGGGCGAATACCAGGGTTTCCTGCGCCGTAGTGACCGGTTGCACCACGTCGTAGCCGTAATCGGCGAGCCGCTCCAACACGCCCCGCACCAACACCTCGGGGACGGACGCGCCGGAGGTCACGCCCACGGTGGTCACCCCTTCCAGCCATGCCGGCTGGATATCGTCGGCCCAGTCGACCAGGTGGGCGGCCGCGGCCCCGCCGCCCAGCGCCACCTCGACCAGCCGCACCGAGTTCGAGGAGTTCCGCGAACCCACGACGATCACCAGCTGGCACTCGGGAGCCATCGCCTTGACGGCGACCTGCCGGTTCTGCGTCGCGTAACAGATGTCGTCGCTGGGCGGATCCTGCAGCTTCGGGAAGCGCTGGCGCAGCCGGTCGACGATCTCCATGGTCTCGTCGACCGACAGCGTGGTCTGCGACAGCCAGACCAGCTTGTTCTCGTCCCGGACCGTCACGTTGTCCACGGCGGCGACCCCGTCCACCAGCTGCACGTGGTCGGGCGCCTCGCCGGCGGTGCCGATGACCTCCTCGTGGCCCTCGTGGCCGATGAGCAGGATGTCGTAGTCGTTGCGGGCGAAGCGCCTCGCCTCGTTGTGCACCTTGGTCACCAGCGGGCAGGTGGCGTCGATGGTGTGCAAGTTGCGTGCGGCTGCCGCGGCGTGCACGGTGGGCGCGACCCCGTGCGCGGAGAACACGACGATGGAACCCTCGGGGACCTCGTCCGTCTCCTCGACGAACACCGCACCGGCCTTTTCCAGAGTGGTGACCACGTGCCGGTTGTGCACGATCTCGTGACGCACGTAGACCGGCGCGCCGTGCTTTTCCAGCGCGCGTTCGACCGTCTCGACGGCTCTATCCACGCCCGCGCAGTAACCACGCGGCTCGGCCAGAAGCACTCGCTTGCGGGCTGGATCGCTGGCTACCGAGCTGGACGCGCCGGGAATTCCCATGTCGACAGTCGGCGGCATGACACCCAGGGTACGTTCTGCGGACACGGGCTTGCCAGCTCGCGCCGGCGGGCTTGGAGTTAGCCGTCGCTTAAGGCAATCTTGGACCCATGGCTACTGCACCGTATGGAGTTCGGCTACTGGTCGGCGCGGCGACAGTCGCCGTCGAGGAGACCATGAAGCTGCCGAAAACCATCCTGATGTACCCCATGACATTAGCCAGTCAGGCGGCGCACCTTGTAATGCGATTTCAGCAGAACCTCGCCGAACTGGCGATCAAGGGTGACAGCACCCTGGAGAACATCTTTCCGCCAAAGGATGAGCAGCCGGAATGGGCAACCTTCGACGAGGACCTGCCCGAAGCGGTCGAAGCGCCGGGCCCCGCCGGGGACGGTAACGGCGAGGGTGATCGCCGAACCGAGGGCCGGTTCGCCCTGTACTCGCTCGCCGACGCCGCGTCCGATGCCGCCCCCTTGAAGCAGGGCAGAAAATCCCAGGACGCGCCGGCGGCTCCGCAGCCGTCGGTGGTGAGCGAGCTGGACTACGCGGCGCTGACGCTGGCGCAGCTGCGCGCCCGCCTGCAATCGCTGAGCGTCGACGAACTCGAAGCCTTGCTGGCATACGAGCAGGCCACCAAGGCCCGCGCGCCTTTTGAGACGCTGCTCGCCAACAGGATCACCCGCGCGAACGCGAAGTGACCCCGGCTGCACAATCCGAACCGAACTCCGCCGAGAACCCATTTCCGGTGCGCGCGGTGGCAATTCGGGTCGCCGGATGGATCGACAAGCTCGGCACGGTATGGGTTGAGGGCCAGCTGGCCCAGATCAGCGCGCGGGCCGACTCCAAGACGGTGTTCATGGTGTTGCGCGACCCGGCGGCCGACATGTCGCTGACCGTGACCTGTTCACGCGACCTGGTGGCCAACGCGCCGGTGAAACTGACCGAGGGCACGCAGGTGGTGGTATGCGGCAAGCCGTCGTTCTACACCGGTCGGGGCACATTCTCATTGCGACTCAGCGAGATTCGCGCTGTCGGCGTGGGCGAGCTGCTGGCGCGGATCGATCGGCTGCGCCGGCTGCTGGACGCCGAAGGGCTATTCGACCCCCGGCTCAAGCGGCCAATCCCCTTTCTCCCCAACATGATCGGCCTGATCACCGGCCGGGCCAGCGCCGCCGAACGCGACGTGACGACAGTGGCCACCGGCCGCTGGCCCGGGGCGCGTTTCGCCGTGCGCAACACCGCGGTCCAGGGACCCAACGCGGTGGCGCAGATCGTCGAGGCGCTATACGAACTCGACCGCCACGTCGAGGTCGACGTCATCGTGGTGGCCCGCGGCGGCGGCAGCGTCGAGGACCTGTTGCCGTTCTCCGACGAGACGCTGTGCCGCGCCATCGCCGCGTGCCGAACCCCGGTCATCAGCGCGGTCGGTCATGAACCCGACAATCCGCTGTGCGACCTGGTTGCCGACCTGCGCGCCGCCACCCCCACCGACGCGGCCAAGAAGGTCGTGCCCGACACCGCTGCCGAGCAGCGCCTGATCGATGATCTGCGCCGGCGAAGCGCGCAGGCGCTGCGCAACTGGGTCGCTCGCGAACAACGCGCGCTGACCCAGGTCCGCAGCCGACCGGTGCTCGCCGAACCGCTCACGGCCCTGACGGCGCGCGCCGACGAGATTCATCGCGCCCGTTCGGCGATCCGCCGCGACGTCACCCGTCTGGCCGCCGCGGAGACGGAGCGCATCGGCCATCTGAGCGCGCGGCTGGCGACGCTGGGCCCGGCGGCCACGCTCGCCCGCGGCTATGCCGTGGTACAGGCCGTGCCGGACTCCGGGCCCCCGGTGGTGCTGCGGTCGGTCGCCGACGCGCCCACCGGCAGCCGGCTACGGGTGCGGGTGGCCGACGGCGCGATCGCCGCGGTGAGCGAAGGGCGGACCGATGGCCAGTGAAGACGAGCAGTCAATTACGCCTATTAGTAAGCTCGGCTATGAAGCGTGCCGGGATGAGCTGATCGAAGTTGTCCGCCTGCTGGAGCAGGGAGGCCTGGACCTCGATGCATCGCTGAAACTGTGGGAAAGGGGTGAGGAGCTCGTAAAACGGTGCGAAGAGCACTTAGCTGGAGCCCGCAAGCGGATCGAGGATGCGCTCGCGGCCGGCCAGGCGGACGACGCCTGATTTCGGCCATATTGCGAAACACAAGCCATGACCATTTTCGAAATTGGAACACGTTTCAGTTATGCTGCGGCCCATGGCTGATGCATCACTGACCACCGAACTCGGCCGCGTCCTCGTCACCGGCGGCTCCGGATTCGTCGGCGCCAACCTGGTCACCACCCTGCTGGACCGCGGCCACCACGTGCGCTCGTTCGACCGGGCTCCGTCGCCGCTTGCGCAGCACCCGCAACTGGAGGTGCTCGAGGGCGACATCACCGACACAGCGATCTGCGCCCAAGCGGTGGACGGCATCGACACCATCTTCCACACCGCGGCGATCATCGATTTGATGGGCGGCGCGTCGGTGACCGACGCATACCGGCAGCGCAGCTTCGGGGTCAATGTCGGCGGCACCGAGAACCTGGTGCACGCCGGGCAGGCGGCGGGTGTGAAGCGATTCGTCTACACCTCGTCCAACAGCGTCGTGATGGGCGGCCAGAACATCCCGGGCGGCGACGAGACGCTCCCCTACACCAACCGGTTCAACGACCTGTACACCGAGACGAAGGTCGTCGCCGAGCGGTTCGTGCTGTCGCAGAACGGCATTGGCGACATGCTGACCTGCGCGATTCGGCCCAGCGGGATCTGGGGCCGCGGTGATCAGACGATGTTCCGCAAGCTGTTCGAAAGCGTGATCGCCGGCCACGTCAAGGTGCTGATCGGCCGCAAGTCGGCCCGACTGGATAACTCGTACGTGCACAACCTGATTCACGGTTTCATCCTGGCCGCCCAGCACCTGGTTCCAGGCGGCACGGCACCGGGTCAGGCGTACTTCATCAACGACGACGAACCGATCAACATGTTCGAGTTCGCGCGGCCGGTGGTCGAGGCCTGCGGCGTGAACTGGCCCCGGGTACGGGTCAACGGCCCCATCGTCCGCGCGGCGATGACCGGTTGGCAGCGGCTGCATTTCCGCTTCGGCATACCGGCGCCGCTGCTCGAGCCGCTGGCCGTCGAGCGGCTCTATCTGGACAACTACTTCTCGATCGCCAAGGCGCGCCGCGACCTCGGCTATGAGCCCCCATTCACCACCGAGCAGGCGATGGCGGAATGCCTGTCGTATTACGTCGACATGTTCCATCGGATGAAATGCGAAGCGCAACAGGATACGTCGGCGGGATAGCAGCGCGATCGCCCATTGCGGTGTCGCCGGCGATACCAATGCGACAGACTGGACACATGACGCTCCTCGGCGCCGATCCCGTCCTCGCGGTGCATGACCTTGACCGTGCGGCGGAGTGGTTCACTCGAGTACTGAATTGCACGGTGACTGAGCCCGACCCGGGCAATTGGGCATTCTGCTCGGCCGGGTCGGTGACGTTCCGGCTCGGCCGTTGTCCGGAGTCGTTGCCGGCGTCGGACCTCGGGGACCACAGCTACATCGCGTATTTGACCGTCGCCGGCATCGACGAGTACTACAGGCGCGCTCTCGCTGAGGGAGCCGACATCCTCAAGCCCCCGACGATCGAACCCTGGGGCCGGCGCGAGATGGGTCTGCGATCGCCCGATGGACACCGGTTCATGCTGTCGGAGCCGCTGTAAGCGGCCTTGACGAGGCTATCGGAAACCCACCATCTCGCTGCCCCAGGCCGCGCGGATGCTCGCATCGACATCGTGCGCGACGGTATCGCGCTTGTCGATGATCAGGCAGGCGCGATCGGCCTCCCGGTAGGGCCTCCAGTCCGGCTCGCCGGCCGGCCCCGCCGGCTTCGACTGCGCGGCGAAGTTGATCCACCGGGTGCGCATTCTCTTGGAGACCGACTTGGCGGTTTTGCTGCCGCCCAGTTTCAGCGTGGGATCCTTCGGCGCCCCGAGATTGCCCCAGACGTACGGCAATTCGGTGGCGTGGGCGGCATTGACCAACAGCAGCTTCAGTAGTGGGGTCGCATAATCGAAGCGGTACAGGTACACCGGCGCCACCCTGCTGTGGCCCTCGGCCAGCCAGACCGAGGGCATCCGGAATCCGACGTCGGTTGCGATGCTCAAACTCCTTGCCCTGCGCCGCAACCGCGAATACGTCGATCCGATCTGCTCGTCGGTCGGCAATTGCAGGTCGGGCTGCTCGGCGGCGATCTGGTCGAACATCGACGTGATCGCGCGAGGCGTGATCGGCATCAGCCGCGACCGCATCAACCGGAAGAGCGCCGCCTCGTGCTTGTTGGTTCCGATGATCAAGGGGACCGGAAGCGAGCGGCCCTCCTGCACGCGCTTGACCGGGTAGTCGTCCAGCAACTCGCCGTCGATGATCGGGACGAACGCCAGGAGGCCGGGATTACGCACGGGCACTTCGTCGAAGACCTCTTGGGACGCGGCAAGCAGCACAGCGGTGGGCACGTCGGGCAGCCGGTCCGCATCGACGTCAAGCCTGTCGAGGACGGTCTCGGCGACGCGCTCAGCCCTGCGCCGGTCGTATACCGATGTGGCCGGTGAACTCTGGGCGATCGCGCGGGCGAACAGCCCCCCGGCCGACGGGCTGGCGAGCAGGGTCGTCACGATCCCCGCGCCCGCGGATTCGCCGAACAGCGTGACGTTGCGGGGGTCGCCGCCGAACGCGGCGATGTTGTCGCGGACCCAGCTCAGTGCCGCCAGCACGTCGCGCAGCCCGACGTTGGAGTCGAACCGCCGCCGCGACGTGGAAAACGACGAGAGGTCCATGAACCCGAGCGCTCCAACCCGGTAGTTGACCGTGACCACGATGACTTCGCCGTCGCCGGCCAGCCGGCGCCCGTCGTACAGCGCCTGGCTGCCCGATCCCAGGACGTACGCGCCACCGTGCAGCCACACCATCACGGGCTTTCCGTCACCCGGCTGCGTGCCGGACGACGCCCAGACGTTCAGCCGCAGGCAGTCTTCGCCCTGCGGCGCGCCCAAGTCGAGCGGCATGTTGGGGAAGACCGGCTGCGGGCACGCCGGCCCGTAGCGGGTGGCGTCGGCGACCTCAGTCCACCGCTCAGGCGGCTGCGGCGCCCGGAACCGCAGCGCGCCGACGGGCGGGGCGGCGTACCGGACGCCCTTCCACGAGCTGACGCGGCCGTCGTCGGCGCCGCGGACGGGGCCGAAGGTGGTTTCGGCCACCCGGACACTGGTCGTAGTCGTCATGCGTGTGGAGCTTCCCTAACCAAGGCGTTGGGTGAGGAACTCGACTACCCGCTTGCGGGCCTCGTACGCCGGCTGGCCGTCGACTTCGCGGACCTCGTCGGTCAACACGGAGTGCGCCAGCTTGCCGAAACCGCCCACATTGCCGGGCCCTGAGTCGATCTCGATGACCTCGAACGCGTCACCAAGGCGCTCCTTGAGCACCGCGAACCGTTCGCGGGGCACGGCGCTGTCCTCGCTGAACCGCAGACCCATCGCGCACAGGCCTTCGTTGGCGCAGCGATCTGCCACGGTGGCCAGTTCGGATTCGCTCAGGCCGGGATCGCGGCGCCGCGCCCGCCCCAGTGGCAGCGGGACCGACGGCTGCGAAAGCACCGGGGCCAGCACGGCGTCGTCGACCGCGACGGCCAGCGCGAAGCCGCCGGTGAAGCATTGGCCGATCACGCCGACACCCTTGCCCGGGGTCGACGCGTTGAGGTCACGGGCAAGCGCGCGCAGGAACATCGACACCGGCCGCTGCTTGTTCGTCGCGAAGGCCGCGAATTCCTTTGCCACACAAGCCCGGCTGATCGAGGAGGCGATGTAGCCCACGGTCTTGGGTTTGCCCGGCTCACCGAACAGCGACGGCATGGCGACGGTGAAGCCGTTGTCCACCAGGTGATTGCCCAGGGCCAGCACACCGGGATGGATCCCGGGTATCTCGGGAATCAGCACCACCCCCGGGCCGGTGCCCTTGCGGTAGACGTCATGGGTGTAGCCGCCTCCGCTGAACGGCGCCACCGACCATCCGGACAGATCTGCTTGGGGTGCAGTCACGCTCGGCCTTCCTTCAGCGCGCGGGTAGCGGCGGCTGCGATTGCGTCGCCGAGGCCAGCGTACGGAACTGATCGGTGTTGCCGGCACCGGTTATCGCGATTTGGGTGGCCCCGGTCGGGCCGCTGAGCCGGGTGGTCCACACCGGCTCGGCGTCCGCCCCGCTCTGGCCGGCGCCGTTGTAGACCACCCAGTTGGTCCCGGCGACGTCGACCGCTCCGGCCGGATACGCCGACGAATGGATCGAGCCCACCAGCTTGTCCTCGTCGGCGTTGCTCTGGGTGAGGCTCAGATACATCCCGGTCGGGCTGATGTAGCCGACGACCGAGGTGGCCGCGTTCACCCGTTGACCGGTCGAGGGATCGGTGCGCCCGCCCTGGATGCCGCCGCGGTTGCCCGAGTTGGCCTGCCAGCCGGCGGGCAGCTTGGGCAGCCGAATGGGGAAGCCGAGCGTCGTGGCATCGGCCCGCAGCGCCGCCGGCGCGTCGTAGGACGGGACCGCACCCTGGTGACTGCCGGGCTGGAACGAGCACATCCCCACCAGACCGGCCAGCAAGATGCACCCGATGACCAGCGGCATCAGTGACCAGAACATGTCGCGACCGTCCTGCAGCAATCGCGGTTTGGCCGGCCTGGCAGCCGGTCCGGCCGCGGGGGCCGGCTCGCCGGCCACCTGGGCCTCCGAGCTGGCATTCAGCGGCGGCTCTTCGGTCATCCCCCGAGTATCCCAGTTCCAGCAGACCGATCAGCTTCTGGGACAATCTCCAACCATGACAGTTGAGGGCAACCGCCCATCTGGACGGCCACGTGGTGAAGCCCCGGACCGCAACCTGGCCCTGGAACTGGTCCGGGTGACCGAGGCCGGCGCGATGGCCGCCGGCCGCTGGGTGGGCCGCGGCGACAAAGAGGGCGGCGACGGCGCGGCCGTCGACGCGATGCGCGAACTGGTCAACACGGTGTCGATGCGCGGCGTGGTGGTCATCGGCGAGGGCGAGAAGGACCACGCGCCGATGCTCTACAACGGCGAGGAGGTCGGCAACGGCGACGGCCCGGACTGCGACTTCGCCGTGGATCCGATCGACGGCACCACGCTGATGAGCAAGGGCATGCCCAACGCCATCTCGGTCCTGGCGGTCGCCGACCGCGGCGCGATGTTCGATCCCTCGGCGGTGTTCTACATGAACAAGATCGCCGTCGGGCCCGAGGCCGCCAACGTGCTCGACATCACCGCCCCGATCGCCGAGAACATCAAGGCCGTCGCCAAGGTGAAAGCGCTGTCGGTGCGCGACATGACCGTGTGCATCCTGGACCGGCCCCGGCACGCCCAGCTGATCGAGGACGTCCGGCTGACCGGTGCCCGCATCCGGCTGATCACCGACGGCGACGTCGCCGGCGCCATCTCGGCCTGCCGGCCGCACTCGGGCACCGACATGCTGGCCGGGATCGGCGGCACCCCCGAGGGGATCATCGCCGCCGCCGCGATCCGGTGCATGGGCGGTGCCATCCAGGCGCAGCTGGCGCCCAAGGACGACGAGGAACGCCAGAAGGCTATCGACGCCGGCCACGACGTCGATCGGGTGCTGACCACCGAGGACCTGGTGTCCGGAGAGAACGTCTTCTTCTGCGCCACCGGGGTCACCAACGGCGACCTGCTGAGCGGCGTGCAGTACTACCCCGGCGGCTGCACGACGCAGTCGATCGTGATGCGGTCGAAGTCGGGCACTGTCCGCATGATCGAGGCTTATCACCGGCTCTCGAAGCTCAACGAATACTCCGCCATCGACTTCACCGGCGACAGCACCGCCGCCTATCCCCTGCCCTGACCGAAACCAGCGAGGACTGCTACCTATGGCCGATAGCGCCACCGATACCGAATACCGCATCGAACACGACACCATGGGCGAGGTCCGGGTGCCCGCAAAGGCGTTGTGGCGCGCGCAAACCCAGCGTGCCGTGGAGAACTTTCCCATCTCGGGCCGGGGCCTGGAGCGCACCCAGATCCGCGCCCTGGGCCTGCTGAAGGGCGCGTGCGCACAGGTCAACAAGGACCTCGGGTTGCTGGCACCGGAGAAGGCGGACGCCATCATCGCCGCGGCCGCCGAAATCGCCGACGGCCAACACGACGACCAGTTCCCCATCGACGTCTTCCAGACCGGGTCGGGCACCAGCTCCAACATGAACACCAACGAGGTGATCGCGAGCATCGCCGCGGCCAACGGTGTCACGGTGCACCCCAACGACGACGTGAACATGTCGCAGTCGTCCAACGACACCTTCCCGACCGCCACCCACATCGCGGCGACCGAGGCGGCGGTGCGTCACCTGATCCCGGCGCTCGAGGTGTTGCATGAAGCGCTGGAGAGCAAGGCCCGCGAGTGGCAGACGGTGGTCAAGTCGGGCCGCACCCACCTGATGGATGCCGTTCCGGTGACCCTCGGCCAGGAATTCAGCGGCTACGCCCGCCAGATCGAGGCGGGAATCGAACGGGTGCGCGCCACGCTGCCGCGGCTGGGCGAGCTGGCGATCGGCGGGACGGCGGTCGGCACCGGCCTCAACGCCCCCGACGGCTTCGGAGCCCGGGTGGTCGAGACGTTGATCGCCTCCACCGGCCTGAACGAACTGCGCACGGCCGCCAACTCTTTCGAAGCTCAGGCGGCGCGCGACGGCCTGGTCGAGGCCTCCGGCGCGCTGCGCACCATCGCGGTATCGCTGACCAAGATCGCCAACGACATCCGCTGGATGGGATCGGGCCCACTGACCGGCCTGGCCGAGATCCAGCTGCCGGACCTGCAACCGGGTAGCTCGATCATGCCGGGCAAGGTGAATCCCGTTCTACCGGAAGCGGTTACGCAGGNGGCCGCGCAGGTGATCGGCAATGACGCCGCGGTGGCCGTCGGCGGCTTGTCCGGCGCGTTCGAGCTCAACGTCTACATCCCGATGATGGCCCGCAACATCCTCGAGTCGTTCAAGCTGCTGACCAATGTGTCGAGGCTGTTCGCGGAGCGCTGCATCGTCGGGCTCAAGGCCAACGTCGAGCACCTGCGGGAGCTGGCCGAATCGTCGCCGTCGATCGTGACGCCGCTGAACTCGGCGATCGGCTACGAGGAGGCCGCCGCGGTGGCCAAGCAAGCCCTCAAGGAGCGCAAGACGATTCGCCAGACCGTGATCGACCGCGGCCTGATCGGCGACAAACTCTCGGAAGAAGAACTGGACCGCCGGCTGGATGTCCTGGCGATGGCCAAAGTCGAACCGGCGAAATAGGCAGGTGGTTCAGCGATGACGGCTCCTCCCGGCGGCCCCTACGGTCAGGGACCCTATGGAAATCCGTACGGGCAGCAACCCTATTGGGGAGGCCAGCCGCAGGGCGGCCCGCAACCGTACCCGCCTACCGGCCCCTACCAGTATCCGCCACCGGGGTATCCGCAAGCGGGACAGCAGTTCCCGCCCGGGCCATACCCGCCCGGGCCCCCGCCGGGCGGTCCCGGCTCGAAGCTGCCCTGGCTGATCGTCGGTGGCCTCGTCATCCTGGCCGTCATCGCGCTGGTGGCGACGCTGGTCGTGATGCGCGGCGGCAGCCACGGCAGGTCCCCGGCCGCCGGGCCGTCGTCGACCACCAGCACCACCAGCCAACCGAAGGGTCAGCAGACCGCCACCGACTGCACCCCGAACGTGTCCGGCGGTGAGATACCGCGCACCGACTCGATCGCCGCCGGTAAGCTCTCGTTCCCGGCCAGTTCGGTGCCGCCCAACTGGACGGTGTACTCCGACGACCAGAACCCGAACCTGATCGGCGCCGTGGGCGTCGCCCAGGAAGTGCCCGGGGCCAGTCAGTGGATGATGACGGCGGAGGTCGGCGTCAGCAACCTCGTCTCCAGCATGGACGTCACCGCCCAGGCGTCGAAGTTGTTGCAGTGCATCGCCAACGGGCCCGGATATGCGAACGCGTCGCCCACGCTGGGACCGACGAAGACCTCGTCGATCACCGTCGACGGGACCAAGGCCGCCCGCGCCGACGCCGACGTCACGATCGCCGACCGCACCCGCAACGTCAAGGGCGACTCGGTCACCGTCATCGCCGTCGACACCAAGCCGGTCACCGTGTTCGTCGGCAGCACACCCATCGGTGACAGCGCTTCCGCGGACATCATCGGGCGGATGATCGCCGCGCTGAAGGTCGCGAAGTCCTGACGCGGCCCGACTAGGCCGGCGCCGAGACGTGGGTGGCTTCGGATCGCCCCCGCAGAACGGTGGAATAGCACTCGGCCCAATGCGTTGCCTCTGTTTCGTCCGCCCGCTCGATGGCCGCCGCGGCGCACAGGATCCGCCGGTCGGCGGTCTTGGCGAGGTCCGCCAGCCGCGCGGCCTCGTTGACGGCGTCGCCGATCACCGTGTACTCGTACCGGTTTTCGGCGCCGATGTTGCCCGCGAAGACGCGGCCCGCCGAGACGCCGATGCCGAAATCGACCGGTAGCCGGCGCAACTGGGTGCCCAGGGCGCGGGCGGTCGCCAGCGCGGCCGACGCCGGCTCGCCGGTCGGCAACGGCGCCCCGAAGACGGCAAGCGCGGCGTCCCCGGCGAATTTGTTGATCAGCCCGTGGTGTTCGTCGACGGCATTGACGACGATGCGGAAGAAATCGTTGAGGATTTCGGCAACCTCTTGCGGGGGACGGCTTTCCGCCAGCTGCGTCGAGCCCACCAGGTCGATGTAGAGGACCGCCGCCTCGACCACGTCCCCGGACAGCGACGCGCCCTCGTCGATGGCGCGCTGGGCGACGTCCGCCCCGACGTGGCGCCCGAATAGGTCGCGCAACCGGTCGCGCTCGGCCAGCCCGGCGACCATGCGATTGAAACCCGTTTGCAGACGTCCGATTTGCGAGCGCTCATAGGCCCCGACGTAGGTTCCGATGCGGCCGTGTTCGACCTCCGCCATGGCGTCCACCACCTCGCCGAGCGGATCGGAAATGGACCGTGACGTCAAGATCATGGTCGGCAGCCCGAGCACCAGTGCCGCCAGGGACACCACGAGGATCGGAACATCCAGCGACGCGGACTTCTCGATCAGCCACCCGTACGAGCGAAGGACGACCAGGGTTGCGATCACCCCGATGGGGAAGGCGCTGCACAAAAACCACAGCAGGACCAGTCGCGCGTATACGCCGGGCACTGCCAGCCGCGGCTCGCAGCCCAGCGTGGCGGCGCGCATGACTGGGCGCAGCACGCGCTGCGCCAGCAGCATCGCCGTTCCGGCGGCGGCCGGTCCGCCCAGCAGCACACCGAGCGCGATGGGCAGCAGCAGCTGCGCCCCGCCGCGCAGGTTCAGCAGCATGAAGATTCCGCCGGTGACACCCCAGGCCCCGAACAGGATCGCCGACTGGCGGCCGGGCAGCTTCATCGCGGCCTCGCGCTGCTCCTGGTTGGGCTCGGCCCCGGCCGCGTACCAGCGCAGCGTCGGGGCCGCGCTCAGGATCGCGGCCGCCGCGACGCCGACGATGCCCAACAGGACGAGCACGACCACCGCCGTGGTATTGGCCTGCGCGAAGTCGGAATTAGCCCCGACCGACGTGTGACCGCGCAGTGGAACCAAGATGGCGGCCGCTTCGATGACGGCCAGGAAGTAGGACAGTGCGAGGTCGACCCCGTATTGAATCGCCAACCGCCGGGCCGACTTTCGTTGCCCCGCAGACGCTCGCGGCCGGCGATTCCGAAGCCGGGCGCTCGCGCGGTCCCACAAGCTCGTGCTAAGCACCGTTGTTCGGACCGCCCGAGTTCTGGCCCGGGATGTCGGTGATCGGGAAGTTGGGCATCGGCCTGGGCGAGGACGTGCTCGGCAGCGGCGGGATGTCGCCGGGCGGGATGTCGTGGAGTTCGTTCACCGGCGGCCCGTTCTCGCGGCCGCCATAGCTGCTCCCCGGCGCGCGCGGGCCCAGCAGTTCGCTGACCGTCACCATCCGGTAGCCGTTGGCCTTGAGCACCGGGATGAACTGGTAGACCAGGTCGACGGTGCTCGAGTAGGTGTCATGGAACAACACCACCGAACCCGGCTTGATGTACGTCATCAACATGTACCGCGTCGCCGCCGTGTTCGAGTCGTTCGCCCAGTCGAAAGGAATGACATCCCAGAGGATTTCGGCGAGCCCGAACCGGCCCGCCGTCTGGCGCACGGCATCGTTGGACAGCCCGCCGGCGGGGCGATACAGGTTGGGGGTCCGGCCCGTGGCGGCGGCGATCGCGTCGTTGGCCTTGGAAAACTGGGAGGCGATGTCTTCGGGAGGGATCGTCACCATGTTGGGGTGTTCCCAGGTGTGGTTGCCGATCTCCATCCCGGCGTCGGCGACCTGCTTGGCCCCCGCAGGGTTCGCGGCCACCTTGTTGCCGATCTCGAAGAACGTGGCCTTCGCGTCGTTGTCCTTCAGAATCTGCAGCAGCCGGCCGTCGAACGGGCTGGGTCCGTCGTCGAACGTCAGCGCGACACACTTGACCATCGAGCAACTGAGATTGTCGGCGCGCGTCACGTGACCGGTCAGACCCCCGATCACCAGCACCGCAACCGCCGCGACGACACCGACAACCGTGCGCCAATAGCGCCAGGCTTGGCTGTCGGGTCTTTTCGGCACCGTCGAAGTTTATCGAACGCGTGGCCAGGCGAAATCCGCCGTCACTGCGGTCCGGCGATCTCCTCGAGCATCTCGGTGACCAGCGCGGCGATCGGCGACCGCTCGCTGCGCAACAGCGTGATGTGGGCGAACAGCGGGTGGCCTTTGAGCTTCTCGATCACCGCGGCGACCCCGTCGTGCCGGCCGACCCGCAGGTTGTCGCGCTGCGCGATGTCGTGCGTCAGCACCACCCGCGACCCGGCTCCCAGCCTGGACAGCACCGTCAGCAAGACGTTGCGTTCCAGCGACTGGGCCTCGTCGACGATGACGAACGAGTCGTGCAGCGACCGGCCGCGGATGTGGGTCAGCGGCAGCACCTCGAGCATGCCCCGGGAGAGCACCTCCTCGAGCACGGCCGGGCTGGCCAGTCCCTCAAGCGTGTCGAAGACCGCCTGCGCCCAGGGGCCCATCTTCTCGCTCTCGCTGCCGGGCAGGTAGCCCAGCTCCTGGCCGCCCACGGCGTACAGCGGCCGGAAGACCACCACCTTGCGCTGGGTCCGCCGTTCCAGCACGGCCTCCAGGCCCGCGCACAACGCCAGCGCCGACTTGCCGGTGCCGGCCTTGCCGCCCAGCGACACGATGCCCACCGACTCGTCGAGCAGCAGGTCGAGTGCCACCCGCTGTTCGGCGGACCGGCCGCGCAGGCCGAATGCCTCGCGGTCGCCGCGAACCAGCTGGACGCGTTTGTCCGCATTGACCCGGCCCAGCGCGTGCGAGCTGCCGCCGAGCAGCCGAATGCCGGTGTGGCAGGGCAGGTCTCGCGCTTCGGTCAGGTCGATCTCACCTTCGGCGAACAACGCGTCGATGTCCTCGGTGGCGGTCTCGATTTCACGCATCCCCGACCACCCGGAGGCCACCACGTCTTGCGCGTGATATTCGTCGGCGGCCAGCCCGACCGCGGCGGCCTTGACGCGAAGCGGAATGTCCTTGCTGACCAACGTCACTCGCTTGCCTTCGGCGGCGAGGTTGGCGGCGCAGCTCAAGATCCGGCAGTCGTTGTTGTCGCTGCGGAAACCGGCGGGCAGCACGGCGGGGTCGGTGTGGTTGAGCTCGACGTGAAGCGTACCGCCTTGTGCCCCAATGGGAATAGGCTGATCGAGCCGGCCGTGCAGGAGCCGGAGATCGTCGAACAGGCGCAACGCCTGACGGGCGAACCACCCCAACTCGTGGTGATGCCGCTTGGCCTCGAGTTCGCTGATCACCACCAGCGGAACCACCACCTCGTGCTCGGCGAACCGGCTGCACGCCCATGGGTCGGACAGCAGCACGGAGGTGTCGATCACGTAGGTCCGGATTTCGGTCACGTAGCGCTCCTCGAGCGGAATGAGCCCGCGCGGACCCGCACAGGCATGTCGGCGGGAACTGCGACACCAGGACCGGGGCCGGTCCTTCCGTTGTGGTGACGGGAGGTGCCGCCCTGGCAGCTGAGCATGACGCTGACCATCGAGATCGACGCTACTCTCGTCGCCGCTTTGCAGCAGCGCAGGCGCGCCGACGACGGGCGCGCGCGAAGATCGGCTAGGCGATGACGAACTGCTTGAGGGCGGGCTCGTCGGCCACACCCCATGCGGTGATGCGATCCGAGATCGCCTGCCGCAGCTGCTGTTGGTCGAAGATGCCCGCGTCGGCGACGTTGCGCAGCTTGTCCCGATAGGAGTCGATGTCGGCGCCGGGCACCTGCAGGTCGGCCGCTCGGGCCGCGATGGCCGCGATCGTCTCGTCGCGGGTGTAGGAGAGGCAGTGCTCGACCAGGTTGGAGAAGAAGACTTCGTGCCGACGCTCGTCGCGCGCGATTCGGTCGATGAGCCCGGCCAGGATGGGCTCCTCGAGCTTGGCCGCCAGGTTCTCGCAGAAGACGGCGTGCGTGCGCTCGGTGAGCGCCATGTGCACCAGGGTCTCCACCTGCGTGTAGGTGTCGGCGCGGTAGCCCTTCATGACGTACTGGACCCGCGCCTCCTCGTTGGCGGTCGGGTCGACCTCGCGGGTGACCACCAGGTACTCCCGCAGCGCGATGGCGTGCAGGTGCTCCTCCGCGGTCCACCGGCCCAGCCAGCGGCCCCACCAGTCTTCGAGGATGAAGTGCTCGACGAGCTCGCGGTGATGGCCGGCCAGGTTGTCCTTGAGCAGCAGCAGGATCTCGCAGGCGTCGGTGTACGCCCGGGGCAGCGTCGCGTCGGACGGCTCCCAGTCGCGTCCGCCGAGGAACGCGAAGTTCTCGCCCCTTTCGAACGGCACGTAGTCGTGGGCGAACCAGAGTTCCTCGGTGTTGAGGTGGCGATCCATGTTGGCTTCGCACACCGGCTCGAGTTCCAGGGTCAGCGCGTTAGCTACAGGTTTCTGTGCCATGCGGTTACTGTAACTCGCGTACACAGGTTCGTGAAATCGCCCGGCCCGTGTCGTGACAACTGGTGACTTTGGTCCTTTCGCCGCGCCTAGCGGTCGACCAGCGTCCACTCCTCGAGACCCTCGTACAGCGGGAAATCCCTGGCCAGGCGCGTCACCCGCTGCCGCAGCGCGGCCAGGTCCGCCCCGCCGCCCGCCGCCAGCGCGGTGGCGATGACGTCGGCAACCTCGGTGAACTCCGCGTCCCCGAAGCCGCGGGTCGCCAGCGCGGGCGTGCCCACCCGCAGGCCGGACGTCACCATCGGCGGGCGCGGGTCGTTGGGGACCGCGTTGCGGTTGACCGTGATGCCGATTTCGTGGAGCAGGTCCTCGGCGGCCTGGCCGTCCAGCGGTGAATTGCGCAGGTCCACCAGCACCAGGTGGACGTCGGTGCCGCCGCTGACCACCGACACACCGGCTTTGGTGACGTCGGGGGCCGTCAGCCGGTCGGCGATGATGCGGGCACCGGACAGGGTGCGCTGCTGCCGGTCGGCGAACTCGGGGGTGCCGGCGATCTTGAGTGCGACGGCCTTGCCGGCGATGACGTGCATCAGGGGCCCACCCTGCTGACCGGGGAACACCGCGGAGTTGACGGATTTGGCGTACTCCTGCTTACCGAGGATCAGGCCGGAACGCGGGCCGCCGAGCGTCTTGTGCACGGTCGTGGACACCACGTCCGCGTGCGGCACCGGCGACGGGTGCAATCCCACGGCGACCAGTCCCGCGAAGTGCGCCATGTCCACCCACAGCTTGGCGTCGACCTCGTCGGCGATCGAGCGAAAAGCCGCGAAGTCCAGAATCCGCGGGTAGGCCGACCAGCCGGCGATGATGACCTTGGGCCGGAACTCGAGGGCCTTGGCCCGCACCGCGTCCATGTCCACCAGGTGCGTCGTGGGATCCACACCGTAAAAACCGGTTTCGTAGAGCTTGCCGGAGAAGTTGAGCTTCATTCCGTGCGTCAGGTGCCCGCCGTTGGCGAGGTCGAGGCCCAGCAGCCGCTCCCCCGGCGTCATCAGCGCCTGCAGCACGGCGGCGTTGGCCTGCGCACCCGAATGCGGCTGCACATTGGCGAAGTCTGCGCCGAAGAGCGCCTTGGCCCGGTCGCGGGCGATGTTCTCCACGACGTCGACGTACTCGCAGCCGCCGTAGTAGCGCCGGCCGGGCAGACCCTCGGCGTACTTGTTCGTCAGGACGCTGCCCTGGGCCTGCAGCACCGCGCGCGGCACGAAGTTCTCCGAGGCGATCATCTCCAGGGTGTCGCGCTGACGGCCCAGCTCTTTGCCGAGCACCTCGGCGATGTCGGGGTCGACCTCGGCGAGTGCGGCGGACATGACGGACGTGGAGGGGCGGGCGTCGGGTGCAGCGGTCACGGCGCCAGTCTATCCAGCGACGGTTTAGCCAGCCCAGCCGTCGGGGGCGCGTCCGCCCCTGCAACACTTGCACCATGCCGCGGCTTAGCGAGCCGAGCCCCTATGTGGAGTTCGACCGAAAGCAATGGCGCGCGCTTCGCATGTCGACGCCGCTGGCCCTCACCGAAGAGGAATTGGTTGGCCTGCGCGGTCTTGGTGAGCAGCTCGACCTGCTCGAAGTGGAAGAGGTTTACCTGCCGCTGGCCCGGCTGATCCACCTTCAGGTCGCCGCGCGCCAGCGGTTGTTTGCCGCCACGGCCGAGTTCCTCGGCGAGCCGCAACAGAACCCCGACCGGCCGGTGCCGTTCGTGATCGGCGTGGCCGGCAGCGTCGCGGTCGGCAAATCGACCACGGCCCGCGTGCTGCAGGCCCTGCTGGCCCGCTGGGACCACCACCCCAGGGTGGACCTGGTGACCACCGACGGCTTCCTATATCCGAACGCCGAACTCGATCGGCGAAACTTGATGCACCGCAAGGGTTTTCCAGAGAGCTACAACCGCCGGGCGCTGATGCGGTTCGTGACGTCGGTCAAATCCGGCAGCGACTACGCGTGCGCGCCGGTTTACTCGCACCTCAAATACGACATCATCCCCGGCGCCAAGCACGTCGTGCGCCATCCCGACATCCTGATCCTGGAGGGCCTCAACGTCCTGCAGACCGGTCCAACCCTGATGGTGTCGGACCTGTTCGACTTCTCGCTGTATGTGGACGCCCGCATCGAAGACATCGAGCAGTGGTACGTGTCGCGCTTCCTGTCGCTGCGCGGCACCGCCTTCGCCGACCCGGAGTCACACTTCCATCACTACTCGGCCCTCAACGACACCAAGGCCGTCGCCGCGGCGCGCGAGATCTGGCGGTCCATCAACCGGCCCAATCTGGTCGAGAACATCCTGCCGACCCGGCCCCGGGCCACCCTGGTGCTGCGCAAGGACGCCGACCACTCGATCAACCGGCTCCGGTTGCGCAAGCTCTAGCGGTCACGCCGTTTCGAGACGGCGCACCCCCAGGTACTGCAGCCCGGCGAAAGCCGCGGTGTACACGCCGACGGCCAGCGTTGCGGCTATCCCGGTCGCGGACAGCGGCAGCGCGCCCGCGGCCACGATCGCTGCCAGTGTGAACACGATGTTGGCCGCGATGACGCCGATGCCGACGCGGCGCAGGTTGGGCGCCGCCGCAACGAGGAATACGGCCAAGCCGCTGAACACGAAGAGGGCGCCGAGGCTGTACTCCTGCAACGACGTCAGGCCCGTCAGCGATGAAAGTGGGTCGGCGAGAAAGGCGATGGCCAAACCGCACAGTCCCGTCAAGGTGGCGTCGGCGCGCATGGCGAAACGCAGCAGCGAGTCGGTCGCGTCATACAGGGGTCGAGTTGCCAGACCGGGTGCGCCAGATGCATACATCATGTGATTACTCCTCGCGATGGCGATTGGGGTCGAACATCAGCGTGCCTCCGGCCCACTGCCATATCGACTCGTGGCACTGCCAACTACTGCCACGGATAAAAAGACCAGTGGGTTCGCCGGGCTATTCCCATTTGCGGGCAAGAATCGAAATCGTTATTCGACAACCGCCAGTCTGGCGCTCAACAGCCCCAGCAGTCACAGCAGTCATGGGGCACAACCGTCGTTCCCGGATCAGTCGCTAGCCACCGGCACCCGCCCGCGCAGGTCGGCGGCGATCAGCCGGGCGGCGGCGTTCTGCCAGTTGTGCAGCGAGCGCTGCGGAACCTCGGTGACCAGCCACTGCCAGGCCTGACGAGCGGTGGGATCCAGTCCCGCGGCGGTGGCGTTCTGCGCGTACGCACGCACGCCGACGACGTACGGGAAATACAGCGAGTTGTAGTGGCGCCACTGCTCGGTGGTCCCGAAATCGCCGGCGTCCCGCGGCTTGAGCCGCCCGATCGCGTCCGCGAGAACCGCCTTGAGTTCGTTGGCCCGTTCCAGCGGATGGTCGGGCGCCCCCCGGGCGGCGAGCCGCTCATCGATGACGGGCAGTGCGGTCAACGGGCTGGCGACCAGCTTGCTCAGATCGCCGTAATGGCCCAGGGCGCGACGCGTGAGCCTGGCGAAGGTGACGTCGTCGACGTGGCGGAGCGGATCCACCGACCGCAACGGCAGCGCCGCGCCGGTATTCCGCAGCGCCGCCCGATCCTCCCGCAGCGCGGGCGTTTTCGAGAATGCCAGCCGGTCGAGAACCCCGGCCAGCGGGTCTGCCAGCACCTGCACGGCGATCGCGACCGCCAGGCTGGTAAACAGCAGCACGGTGAGCGCGGTCTGCGCGGCGCGGTCGTGGCGGGTCAGCGCCAGGCCGATCAGCGCCTGGCCGCCGAACAACACCGCCACCGCCACCGAGCCGGCAAACGAGCGGAGCATGTCGGCGCGCAACGCCTGGCCCTCGTCGAACGCATCCCACAGCGCGACGGCGAGCCCGAGCGAGAGGACGTCGAGACTCGTCGACGCCAGCGCCACCCAACTGGGCACCAGGCCGAGCGGAATGATCAGGATGGCGTTGCCGAGCGCGAAGAACAACGTCGCGACGACGGCGAGCCCGACTGCCGACCGCGGCCGACGCGCCTGCCGCAACGCGACGGCCATCGCGGCGAAGGTGGACACCGAGATCACCGCGAACATCACCCAGTGCCCGGTCCGGAGTGGTCCCTCGACACTGCCGGCCAGCATCGCCCCGAACAGGGTCAGCGCGGCGACCCCGGCCACCAGGACCAACTCGCGCGTGCGCGGTCTCGGGCCGTCGCTGGGCCGGGCCAGCTCGACGAGCACCGCGAACCACGCCACGCCGGGGATGGTCACCAGGTAGATCTCAACGCGGCTGAGCACGTGGGCGTACCCGGGGCTGGCGGTCCGCACCGCATCCAGCGCGACCACCAGCGCGAAACCGCACAGGCCGATCGCCGCCAAGACGAGCACCGGCTTCCGCGGATCGCGAGCTAGCAGGTACAGCCCGAGCCACCCGCTCAGCGTGAAAACCACCGCCGACAGCGCAGCCATGCACCCAGTTTGGCACGGGTTTGATGCGTGCCGACCCGCTACGCCCGGCTCGCGCCGCGCTTGCGATCGACACGGGCCTGATGCGTGCCGACCGGCTACTTGCCGTACCTGCGGTGCCGCTGACTGTAATCACGCAGCGCACGCAGGAAATCCACCCGGCGGAACGCGGGCCAGTGCGCCTCCGTGAACCACATCTCCGAATACGCGCTCTGCCACAGCAGGAACCCGGACAGGCGTTGCTCCCCCGACGTGCGGATCACCAGGTCGGGATCGGGTTGCCCGGAGGTGTAGAGGTTTTCGGAAATGCCGTCGACGCTGACCGCGTCGATGAGCTCCTCGGCCGATGCACCGTTGGCGAGTTCCTTGCTCAGCAATGCCCGCACCGCGTCGACGATCTCACGGCGGCCGCCATAACCGACCGCGACGTTGACGTGGAACGTCGCAATGACGGGTGTGGATTCCACCGCGTCGCGCAGCCGCCGGGCCGGTTCCTCGCCGAGCAACTCCAGATCGCCGACGGTGCGCACGCTCCAACGATTGGCCGGTGCGCAGATCTCCTCGACGACGTCGGTGATGATTTCGATGAGCCCCGCCAGCTCGTCGGGGTCGCGTTGGAGGTTTTCCGTGGACAGCAGGTAGACCGTGGTCATCCCGATGCCGGCCTCCTGACACCAGCGCAGCATCTCGGCGATCTTCGCCGCACCCATGCGGTAGCCGTAGCTGACGTCGGTATAACCGGCGTCGCGGGCCCATCGCCGGTTGCCGTCGCACAGGACCGCGATGTGACGGGGCAGGTGGGATTTGGAGGAGGCCAGGCCCTGCCGCAGCCGCAACTCGTAGACGCGATACAGCGGGTCTTTGAGACGCGGCGGGATAATTTCCACGGAGATTCAGCCTACTGTGAGCTGCGCCAAATTCCCCCCTGCTATTCGGCGATGTCACCCGCGCGGAGAGACCATGCCGTTACCGACGCCGACTATGTTGGTGATGAGCAGCCACTGGCAATCCCCGACCTGTAAGACGAGGGCACAGGAGACATGAGCAGCCAGACGAGCACGTCTGCCAATTCGGAGCGATCGGATCGCGAATCCGAGGCCGTCACCCCCGGCAACACCGTCGAACAGCTTGTCGAGGGTACGGCCCAGGCGCTGAGCAAGCCCCGCATGCGCGGCTGGATCCACTTCTTCTCCGCGTGGCTGGCGTTCATCACCGGCGCCACGCTGGTGTCGGTGTCGTGGGCCGCCTCATCGCCGCGCGCCGGTCATTCGACGCTGATCTACGCGGCGGCAACGGTAGCGATGTTCGCCGTCAGCGCCACCTATCACCGGGTGCAGTGGACGTCCGATGCGGCCCGGAACCTCATGAAGCGGCTGGACCATTCGATGATCTTCGTGTTCATCGCCGGCAGCTACACGCCATTCGCGCGCCTGGCCATGCCGCAGCAGACCGGCGTGGAGGTGCTGTGGATCGTGTGGGGCGGCGCGGTGGCGGGCATCCTGCTGAAGGTGTGCTGGCCGACGGCGCCGCGGTGGCTGGGTGTGCCGCTGTACCTAATGCTGGGCTGGGTGGCTGTGTGGTACTGCCCGACGATTCTGCACAAGGCCGGCGTGGCGGCGATGGTGCTGCTGGCCGTCGGCGGGGTGTTCTACAGCGTCGGCGGCATCTTCTACGGGCTACGGTGGCCCGACCCGTGGCCCAGCACGTTCGGGTATCACGAGTTCTTCCACGCCTTCACCGCGATCGCGGCCATCCTGCACTACATCGCTATGTGGTTCGCGGTGTTCTACGTCGGCGACCACGCGTGGCTGGTGCGCTGAACGGCTACAGCTGCGTGACGTCGGCGGGCGACCAGTAGGCCTTCATGTGAGCGACCTTGCCGTCCTCGTCGAACGCCATCACGTCGATCGGCTCGATCACCATCCGGTGCTCCCCGGCGGTGATCGTGAGCCGGAAATGGAAGGCGGCCTCGTTGCCGGCGACCCGCAGCGTCACCAGCTTGCATTCGCGCTGCACCTCGTTGACCGCCGAATAGAAGCCGTGGATCGCCTGGCGGCCGATGTGCACCTCGCCGCCGACGGGATCCTCGACGGTGGCGTCATCGGCGTACAGCTCGACCAACTCGTCGGCGCCGCCCTTGGCGACCAGTTCGATGTAGCGGTTGACCGTGTCGGTGATGTGTTGGGCGCTCGGCATGAAATGTCACGCTACCGTGGCGCGCCGAGCGCGCTCGCGAGGTCTTCGGCGGCGGTGACCGGCAAGTCGCACACCCGGCCGCGGCACACGTAGGCGGCGTCGGCGCCGGCCACCCGGTCGCGGCCGGTCAGCAGCTCCGACGAGTCCTTTTCGCCGCCCACGACGATCGCCCCGCCCGGTGCCAGCCGCCGCGCATCGGCCAGCAGCGCCGACCGCGACGGTTCGCAGGCGACCGCGATCTGCAGCGGTCCGCGCACCGCGGCCTCCGCCACGGCCAGCCAGTGGCCCGCCGAGCGTGGCGCGCGCTCCAGGAGCACCGAATGCGCGTTGAGCCCGTCGGCCGCCGCCCGCAGATACCGCTCCGCGCGGCCGCCCTCGACCAGGTGCGCCGCGGTGAGCAGCGCCTCGGTGATCGACGACGCGCCCGACGGAGTCGCCCCGTCCAGCGGGTCGGCGGGCCGAAGCATCAACCGCTCGGCGTCGTCGGCGGTGTCGAACCAGCGGCCGGGCCGCTGCGGGTCGGCGAAGTGCCGCAGGGCGGTGTCGAGCAGATCCGTTGCCGCCGTCAGCCAGGCGGCGTCGGCGTCCAGCTGGTAGAGGGCGAGCAGGCCGGTGGCCAGCATCGCGTGGTCTTCGAGGATGGCGGCGCTGTCGCCGACCATCCCGCCCAGGCTGGCGCGCCGCAGCCGCCCGTCGACCAGGTGCGAGCCCAGCAGTGCGCGTGCGCAATCGCGTGCGGCCCCGGCCAATTCGGGCGCGTCCAGGGCCACGCTGGTCTCGGCCAGCGCGGTGATCGCCAGACCGTTCCAGGACGTGACGACCTTGTCGTCGCGGCCGGGCTGGGCTCGGGTGAGCCGGGCGGCCAGCAGCGCGGCCCGGACTCGTTCGAGCCGTTGCGGGTCGTCGGGATCGGCGGGCAATTGCAGCACCGCGGCGCCGTGTTCGAAGGTCCCGGACGCGGTGACCGCGAAAGCGGTTGCGGCCCAGGGTCCGTCGTCGGGGCCGAGCACCTCGGTGAGCTGCCCGGGCGTCCAGACATAGGTCGAGCCCTCGCGGCCGTCGGCGTCGGCGTCCAGCGACGACGTGAACACGGCGCCGTCGGCCAGGTCGTCGAGCAGGAAGCGCGCGGTCTGGGCGGCGACTCGGCGCGCCAGCGGATCCCCGGTCCGCCGGGCCCAGTGCGCGTAGGCGCGCAGCAGCAACGCATTGTCGTACAGCATCTTCTCGAAATGCGGTACCACCCAAGCGTTGTCGACGCTATAACGGGCGAACCCGCCGGCCAGCTGATCGTAGATTCCGCCGCGGGCCATCGCGTTGCCGGTGTGCGCGACGGCCTCCAGCGCCGCCGTCGATCCGGTGCGTTCGTGGTTGCGCAGCAATGCCTCGAGAATCGCCGACGGCGGAAATTTGGGCGCGCCGCCGAAGCCGCCATGCACCGCGTCCCGGTCGCCGAGCACCGCGGCGACCGCGTGGTCACACAGCGCCGGCGCGACGTCCGGGCCGCCGGGGGGCAGCCCGGAGGCCATCGCACGCAATTCGCCCGCGATGGCCTCGGACGCCTCCTCCACGTCGCCGCGGCGCTGGTGCCAGGTGGCGGACACCGCCGAAAGCAGTTGCAGAAAGCCGTCTTTCGGATAGTAGGTGCCGCAAAAGAAGGGCCGGCCGTCGGGCGTCAGGAAACACGTCATGGGCCAGCCGCCGTGTCCGGTCAGCGCCACCGTGGCGTTCATGTAGACGGCGTCGAGGTCGGGGCGTTCCTCCCGGTCGACCTTGATGCAGACGAATCCGGAGTTCATCGCGGCGGCCACCTCGTCGTCCTCGAACGATTCGTGCGCCATCACGTGACACCAATGGCAGGCGGCATAGCCGATGGAGAGCAGGATGGGCACGTCGCGCTCGGCCGCGGCCGCGAGCGCCTGCGGGGTCCACTGTTGCCAGTGCACCGGGTTGTCGGCGTGCTGGCGCAGATACGGGCTGGTGGCCAGCCCGAGGGTGTTTTTCGCGGCAGCGTCAGCCGGGCTCATCGCCGGGTCCCGGTGCCCGCTCCGATCCGTTCGCCTGGCCCGGGGGGCGGTTGTCTGCCTGGTCGACCGCGTCGGTGCCTTCGTCGGCGGCCTGGTCGGGCTCGGGGTGCTTGGGGTCGAACGAGTCGGGCACCTTCTTGAGTTGCTTGTTCATCGAGCGCAGCAGGAACAGCGTGGCGATCAGCAGCACCACGACGATCAGCAGCCCGATCGGGCTGGCCTTACCGAAGTCCGGCCCGGTGTGCTGCGGCGCGCCGTCGGCCAACGCACTCGCGGTCAAAAACAGGTGGTTCACCCGTCACTCTCGATTCCGGCGAACAAGTCGTCCTCGGGCAGTCGGACGGGCACCCGCGAGCGCGCGAGCTCGAATTCCTCCGTCGGCCAAAGCCGCTGCTGCCATTCGATCGGCGCGGCGAAGAAGTCGTGGTCCGGGTCGATTTGGGTGGTGTGCGCCCGCAGCGCATCGTCGCGTTGACTGAAATACGCCGAGCACTCGACGCGCGTCGTGACTCGGGACTCGAACGGGTCGTGCGCGGCTTCCCAGTGCTCGAGCCACTTCGCGAACGGGGGTTCGTGCCCGTGTTTGATGGCCTCATCGTGCAACAGCTGCATCCGGGCCCGCAGGAACCCGTGGATGTAGTAGAGCTTCGAAACGACCCACGGCTCGCCCGCGTCCGGAAACCGCCGGTAGTCTCCGGCCGCCTCGAAGGCGCCGACCGAAACCTGGTGGCAGCGAATGTGATCCGGATGCGGGTAGCCGCCGTTCTCGTCGTAGGTGGTGATCACGTGCGGCCGGAACTCGCGGACCACGCGAACCAGCGACTCGACCGACTCCTCCAGCGGCACCAGCGCGAAGCATCCTTCGGGCAGCGGGGGCGGCGGGTCGCCTTTGGGCAAGCCGGAGTCGACGAAGCCCAGCCAGGTGTGCTCGACACCGAGGATCTCGGCGGCCTTCGCCATCTCGTCGCGTCGGATCTCGGCGATGTGGCCGTGCACCTCGGGCAGGTCCATCGCGGGATTGAGAATGTCGCCGCGCTCGCCGCCGGTCAGCGTCACCACCAGCACCCGGTGGCCCTCGTCGGCGTAGCGGGCGAGGGTGGCCGCGCCCTTGCTGGACTCGTCGTCGGGGTGGGCGTGCACCGCCATCAACCGCAGTTCGCTCACGTGCCCCCTTGTCTGGTCCGCTGTCGTCGGTTGCGAGACCTATAATTCCAGTTCTTCAGATCGTTGCATGCTGCCGGCCGGTGTCCGGCAGCCGACCACCCAGGCATACCCACGCATGACCGAAACTTCCCCTTCGCTCCCGGAGGCCCGCTACGGGCGCGCCGGACGCCCGCGCGTGCCCCGGCGTTGGGTGGTCATCGCGCTGGGCGTGCTGGTGGTCGCGGCCGGGCTGGTGATCGCCGTGGTCGGCTACCACCGGCTGGGCACCAGTCCCGTGACGGGCACGCTGGGCAGCTATCGGGTGATCGACGACGAGACGGCGTCGGTAACGATCAGCGTGACGCGATCCGATCCGTCGCGGCCGGCGGACTGCATTGTGCGGGTCCGGGCCAAGGACGGCAGCGAGACGGGCAGGCGGGAAGTGCTGGTCCCCCCGTCCGGGGCGGCCACCGTGCAGCTGACCACCACGGTGAAGTCCAGCAAACCGCCGGTGATGGCCGACATCTACGGCTGCGGCACCGACGTACCGGCTTATCTGCGGCCAGCGTGACCCCCTAACAACAGCCGAACTGCGAATTTCGGGTCATCAATTGTTTGCGCGGTGGTAACATGGGTGAATGCACGGTTCCTGATGGGACCGTGTATTGCTGCATTAAGGCCGTGAGCAGAACGGATCGGCAGCACACGGGGAGCAGACCCGGATACTCCCGGCGGCGGGGATAAACAGGCTTACGCGGGTACGCGGAACGACAACACGAGGAGCACGACGAGATGACCGACACTTCGGTGACCTGGCTGACCCAGGAGTCACATGACCGGCTGAAGGCGGAGCTCGATCAGTTGATCGCCAATCGTCCCGTGATCGCCGCGGAAATCAACGACCGCCGTGAAGAAGGGGACCTGCGCGAGAACGGCGGATACCACGCCGCCCGCGAAGAGCAGGGCCAGCAGGAGGCCCGCATCCGTCAGCTGCAGGACCTGCTCAACAACGCCAAGGTCGGCGAAGCGCCCAAGCAGTCCGGCGTCGCACTGCCCGGTTCGGTGGTGAAGGTCTACTACAACGGCGACAAGTCGGACACCGAGACGTTCCTGATCGCCACCCGCCAGGAGGGCGTCAACGACGGCAAGCTCGAGGTTTATTCGCCCAACTCACCGCTGGGCGGCGCCCTCATCGATGCCAAGGTGGGCGAGACCCGCAGCTACGTGGTGCCCAACGGCAACACCGTCGAGGTCACGCTGGTCAGCGCGGAGCCCTACCACTCCTAGCCCAGCGCCTGGTCTAGGTCGGCCAGCAGGTCGGCGATGTCTTCGATGCCGACCGACAACCGCACCAGGTCGTCGGGTACTTCGAGTTGGGAACCGGCCGTCGACGCGTGCGTCATGGCGCTCGGGTACTCGATCAGTGACTCAACGCCGCCGAGCGATTCGGCCAGGATGAACACTTTGGTGCGGGCGCACAGATCCCGTGCGGCCTGCTGGCCGCCCCGCATGCGCACCGACACCATGCCGCCGAAGCCGCGCATCTGCCGGGCGGCGATCTCATGCCCGGGGTGGCCGGGCAGACCGGGGTACAGCACGGTGCTCACCGTCGGCTGGCCGGAGAGGAAATCCGCTACAGCCGAGGCGTTTTCGCTGTGTCGCTGCATCCGCAGCACCAGGGTCTTCAGGCCACGCATAGCCAGGTAGGCGTCGAACGGGCCGGGCACCGCGCCCGCGCCGTTCTGCAGGAAGGCGAACGCCGCGTCCAGCTCCGCGTCGTCGGTGATCAACGCCCCGCCCACCACGTCGGAGTGTCCACCGATGTATTTGGTGGTCGAATGCAGCACCACGTCGGCGCCCAGCTTCAACGGTTGCTGCAGCGCGGGCGACGCAAACGTGTTGTCCACCAAGACTTTTAGCGAGAACTGTTTGCCCAGTTCGGCGATGGCCGCGACGTCGGCGATGGACAGCAGCGGGTTGGTCGGTGTCTCCACCCAGATCAGGCGGGTCTGCGGCGTGACCGCGGCCCGGACGGCGTCCAGGTCGGACAACGCCACCGGCGTGTAGCTGACGTTCCACTGCGTGAACACCTTGTCGATCAGCCGGAAGGTGCCACCGTAGGCGTCGTTGGGGATGATCACGTGATCGCCGGGCCGCAGCATCGCCCGCAGCGCGCAGTCGGCGGCGGCCATGCCGGAACCGAACGCCCGACCGTAGCCACCCTCTTCGACCGCGGCAAGCGAGGCCTCCAGCGCGGCGCGCGTCGGGTTGCCGGTGCGCGCGTATTCGAACCCGCCGCGCAGCACGCCGACCCCGTCTTGGGCGAACGTGCTGCTGGCATAGATCGGGGCGTTGACCGCCCCCGTCGCCGGGTCCGGCCGGTAGCCGGCGTGAATCGCTTTGGTGGCGAGTCCGGTGAAGTGTCCGGTGTGATCGTCGCTCATCGACGACCAGCCTAGGTGACGACCGAGTCGGCTACCGCGCCCGCACGACTAGCCCAGCTGTTGCTCGGTCCCGTCGAGCGGCAGGCAGACCGTCGTCATGATCTTGTCCGCCAGGGTTTGCCGCTTCGAATCCCACAGCGGGAAAAGGAAACCGATGAAGCAGATGATGGCGTCCACGAAGTGCGCGAGGGAACGCACGATGGACATCCCGAAACCGAGGGGCTGGCCGGTGACCTCGCTGACCACCTTGAACTTCATCACCGATTTGCCGACGCTCGACCCGGTGGTGCCCTGGCGGTAGCCGTAGTTCCAGATCAGATAGATCAGCCCCACCAGCGACGCCAACCACTGGGCGGCCAGGCCGATGCTCGAGTTCTGCGTCGCGCAGTACTGGTTGACGGCGTACTGCGTGACATCGGTGATGCACGACGTCTGCTGGGTGGCGACCAGGATCCCGGTCCCGATACCGTGCACAACGGCGTACGGGAGGATGTCGATGATGAACGCCACGAGCCGGGTGAGCCACGGCGTATAGGACTCCGTCGGCAACGTGCGGATCGCCGGTCCGGGAGGCGGTGGCGCGTACCCGCCGGCGGACGGCGGGGGCGGCGGGTAGGAGCCGCCGGGCGGCGGCGGAGGCGGCGGATAGGAGCCGCCCGCGGGAGTCGATGGAGGGGGCGGAACCGCCTGACCACCGGACGACCCGGGCGGCGGCGGAGGTGGCGGATAAGCCTCGCCAGACGGCGGTTGATCGGTCATGGGCACCCCTTCCACTGCGGACCAGCTGAACCAGGCCGCATTACAGTACCTGAGCGCGCAGCGGCCGGGCGAGACACGCGTCGCGGCCGAAAGGGAACGTCGCTAGCGCCGGCCTACCGGTCCACGAGGCCCGTCCGAGAGGAAACCGAGCAGGTCATAACGGGTGATCACACCGACCGGTTTGCCCTCCTCGACCACCATCAACGCATCCCAGTCGCGCAGTGCCTTGCCGGCCGCGCTGACCAACTCTCCGGCGCCGATCATCGGCAGCGGCGGGCTCATGTGCAGCGAGACGGCGTCGGCCAATTTGGCCCGGCCCTCGAAGACGGCCGAGAGCAGTTCGCGCTCGGATACGCTGCCGGCCACCTCGCCGGCCATCACCGGCGGCTCGGCGCCGACCACGGGCATCTGGGACACCCCGTACTCGCGCAGGATGCCGATGGCGTCGCGGACGGTCTCGGACGGATGCGTGTGCACCAGGTCGGGCAGCTCGCCGGATTTGCGGCGCAGCACGTCACCCACCGAGGCCTGTTCGGTCGAGCCGTCGAGACGGCTGCGCAGGAACCCGTAGGAAGACATCCAGGCGTCGTTGAAGATCTTCGCCATGTAGCCGCGCCCGCCGTCGGGCAGCAACACCACGACGAGCGCGTCGGGTCCGGCCTCCTCGGCGACCTTCAGCGCGGCCACCACCGCCATCCCGCACGACCCCCCGACGAGCATCGCCTCCTCGCGGGCCAGCCGCCTGGTCATGTCGAACGAGTCGGAGTCGGACACCGCGATGATCTCGTCGGGCACCGTGCGGTCGTACGCGGCCGGCCAAAAGTCCTCGCCGACGCCCTCGACCAGGTAGGGCCGGCCGGTCCCGCCGGAGTACACCGAACCCTCGGGGTCGGCGCCGATGATCCGCACCTTCCCGCCCGACACCTCTTTGAGGTAGCGGCCCGCGCCGGTGATCGTGCCGCCGGTTCCGATGCCGGCGACGAAGTGGGTGACCTTGCCGTCGGTGTCGGCCCAGACCTCCGGGCCGGTCGTGGCGTAGTGGCTGGCCGGGCCCTCCGGGTTCGCGTACTGGTCGGGCTTCCAGGCGCCCTCGATCTCCCGGGTCAGCCGGTCGGAGACGCTGTAGTAGCTGTCCGGGTGGTCGGGCGGCACGGCCGTCGGGCAGACGACCACCTCCGCGCCGTAGGCGAGCAGCACGTTGCGCTTGTCCTCGCCGACCTTGTCGGGGCAGACGAACACGCACTTGTACCCGCGCTGCTGTGCCACCAGCGCCAGGCCGACGCCGGTGTTACCGGAGGTGGGTTCGACGATGGTGCCGCCGGGCTTCAGTAGGCCGCTCGCTTCGGCGGCGTCGATCATCCGCACCGCGATCCGGTCCTTCGAGCTACCCCCGGGGTTGAGGTACTCGACCTTGGCCGCCACAGTGCCGGCGCCGTCGGGAACCACGGAATTCAGGCGAACCAGCGGCGTGCCGCCGATGAGCTCGCTGATGTGCTGAGCGATCCGCATGCGTTCATCGTCTCAGGCAGGTTCCGGAGGTGCACGACGGCTTCGTAGTTGGCGCCCGGCGGGGGTTGCGCTAGCCGGTGGCCTCGCGGATATAGTCGCCGATCTGGCGCAGCGAGCGAACCGCCTCCGGGACCATCGGAGCGGCCAGCTGGAAGTCGTGAATCTGGCCGGGCCACACCCGCACCTCGGCCGGCACACCGACCGCAGCCAGCCGGCTCGCCGCCAGCCGCGCGTCGTGCAGCAACACCTCGGATCCCGACACGTGGATCAGCGTCCGCGGCAGGCCCGGCTTGATGTGCTCCAACGGCTCGTAGATCTCCTCGGGCCGCCCCCCGACTTTGTGCTTTTCGGCCGCGCTGGCAACCAGCTCGGCCAGCGCGTCGAACGCCCGGGCGGAGAACATCGCGTCGGTGTTGATGTTGGGATGGGCCTGCTTGTATTCCTTTGCCAACTGCAGCAGCGGCGAGATCATGACCAGCGCGGCCGGCTCCTCGCCCTCCTCCTGGAGGCGTTGCGCCAGCGCGAGTGCGAGGTAGCCGCCCGCGGAGTCGCCGGCCAGCACGATCTGATCCGGCTCGTATCCGCGCAGCCGCAGCCATTGGTAGCCGTCGTGGCAGTCATCGAGAGCCATCCCGATCGAATGCTTGGGCAGCAGCCGGTAATTGACCACCAAGATCGGCGTGTCAGCAAACTGCGACAACGCTTCGACCAGCCGGCCGTGCGAGTTCGCCCCGCACGTCAAGAACGCACCGCCGTGGAAGTAGACGACCACCCGACGGGTTCCGTCCGCGGGCAGCACGCCCGGCGCACGCACCAGCTGTGCCGACGCGTTGGGCAAGTTCACCGTCTCGCGGACGGTGGCCGACACGGGGAGCACTACCCGGGCCGCCAGGTCGATGAGGCCCCAGGGCCAGGGGAAGTTTGGAATATGGCTGCCGACGGACAGAACCGGCCGAACCGTCACTCGCGACGTCAGGTTGGCCACCCGCGCAGCAACGCTGGGTCCCGATTCGAGGACCTCGACCGGGGTGCCATCGCTCGTCGCGAACCTGCGGGGCCTGCTCGCCCTGCGAGCCGCGAGGACGTCGTGCGGACGAAGGGCGTTCCGGGGCGAGCCGGATACCTTGCCGGGTGCGCTCATGCTCAACACTTCCTACGCCGTTGTAGTGCGATACAGCATGTGACGGGGCAGCTAAGCGTCTGGTTCAGCCGTTTGCTCGAGGCACTCAGCCAACCCCGCGAACTTAGCTTGACAGCCACTTCTTAAGACAACATTTAAAGAGTCCGATTTGTTACCTCATTTGATGCGCACCGTGATCACATTGTTGGTCAGCCGACGCCGCAAACATGCAAGCCGAACTAAACTGGTCGCGTGACCATGCGGGTGCCCCGTCGTTCGGCAATCGCCCTGGCCACGGCGGGCGCACTCGCCTCGACAGGAACTGCCTATCTGGGCGCGCGCAACCTGCTGGCCGGCCAGGCGACGCACGCGCGCACCGTCATCCCCAAGGCGTGGGACATCCCGCCGCGCGCCGACGGCGTATACACCCGCGGTGGCGGCCCGGTGGAGCGCTGGCACCGCGGCGTCCCGTTCGATCTGAGCCTGATGATCTTCGGCGACTCGACGGCCGCCGGCTACGGGTGCACCAGCGCCGAGGAAGTGCCGGGAGTGCGGATCGCGCGCGGCCTCGCCGAACAGACGGGCAAGCGAATCCGGTTGAGCACCAAGGCAATCGTCGGCGCCACGTCGAAAGGCGTGTGTGGCCAGGTCGATGCGATGTTCGTGGCCGGGAAGCCGCCGGATGCGGCGGTGATCATGGTCGGCGCCAACGACGTGACGGCCCTCAACGGCGTCAGCCAGTCGGCGCAACGGCTCGGGCTGAACGTGCGCAAGCTGCGCGCCCGCGGTGCGGTGGTGATCGCCGGCACCTGCCCGGACCTGGGTGTCATCACCGCGATCCCCCAACCGCTTCGCTCGATCGCACACGAGCGTTGTCTGCAATTGGCGCGCGCCCAGGCCGCGTCCGTCCGGGCCGCCGGCGGTATGCCGGTACCCCTGGCGCAGCTGCTGACGCCGCAATTCCGGTCGACGCCACACGTGATGTTCTCCCCGGACGGCTACCACCCGTCCGCCCCCGCCTACGCGATCGCGGCCGATGCGCTGCTGCGTGCGCTGTGCGAAGCGCTGGGCGAGGAGGTCGATCTCCCGCCGCTGGAGTTGGCGGCATCGACGACCGCGCCGGTGCTCGGTCAGCGGCACACCCGCACCAGTGTGATGTCGCGGCTGTGGCGGCGCCCGGTGCCGGGACCCGCCCCATCTTCGTGCCCGCCGGTTGCCAGCGACTAGATTTGTGCTAGCCCGTCGGTGTGGAGTCACCACCCCGGTTATGTAGCGAGCTCGTCGAAATCCGGAAGGGATTTGAAGGGAACCGTCATGCCTGAAGCTGTCATTGTCTCAACTGCTCGCTCGCCGATCGGCCGCGCGATGAAGGGGTCGCTCGTCTCCATGCGGCCCGACGACCTCGCCACCCAGATGGTGCGCGCCGCGCTGGACAAGGTGCCCGCGCTCAACCCGCACCAGATCGACGACCTCATCCTGGGCTGCGGCCTGCCGGGCGGTGAGTCCGGATTCAACATGGCGCGCGTGGTCGCCGTCGAGCTCGGCTTCGACTTCTTGCCCGGCACCACGGTGAACCGGTACTGCTCGTCCTCGCTGCAGACCACCCGGATGGCGTTCCACGCCATCAAAGCCGGCGAGGGTGACGCCTTCATCTCCGCGGGGGTTGAGACCGTGTCCCGGTTCGGCAAGGGCAACTCCGACTCCTGGCCCGACACCAAGAACCCGCTGTTCGACGACGCCCAGGAGCGTTCGTCGGCGGCCGCCGCGGGCGCCGACGAGTGGCACGACCCCCGCGCCGACGGCAACCTGCCCGACGTTTACATCGCGATGGGGCAGACCGCCGAGAACGTGGCCATCCTGACCGGCGTCAGCCGCGAAGACCAGGACCGCTGGGGGGTGCGCAGCCAGAACCGGGCCGAGGAAGCGATCAAGAGCGGGTTCTTCGAGCGCGAGATCTCCCCGGTGACCCTGCCGGACGGCACCACCGTGAGCACCGATGACGGCCCTCGTCCCGGCACCACCTACGAGAAGGTCTCCGAGCTCAAGCCGGTGTTCCGGCCCAACGGCACGATCACCGCGGGCAACGCCTGTCCGCTGAACGACGGCGCCGCCGCGCTGGTGATCACCAGCGACACCAAGGCCAAGGAACTCGGCCTGACGCCGCTGGCCCGCATCGTGTCCACCGGCGTCAGCGGCCTCTCGCCGGAGATCATGGGGCTGGGCCCGATCGAGGCGTCCAAGAAGGCGCTGGCGCGGGCGGGTATGTCGATCAACGACATCGACCTCTACGAGATCAACGAGGCCTTCGCGGTCCAGGTGCTGGGCTCGGCGCGCGAGCTGGGCATGGACGAGGACAAGCTCAACGTCTCCGGCGGGGCGATCGCGCTGGGCCACCCGTTCGGCATGACCGGCGCGCGCATCGCGACCACGTTGATCAACAACCTGCAGACGCATGACAAGACGTTCGGGCTGGAGACCATGTGTGTCGGCGGCGGGCAGGGCATGGCGATGATCATCGAGCGGCTGAGCTGACTCGGAGGTCGCCGTCGAGTGTGCGGCCATGGTCGCGACACGCCGGGCAGGCCCGCCCTCAGCGCAACTCGACGCGGCACACACGAAAAGACCGGCGCGCCAATCGGCGTGCCGGTCTTTTCGTTGACGAGAACTAGTCGTTCTGCAGATAACTGAGCAGACGCAGGATCTCGATGTAGAGCCAGACCAGGGTCACGGTCAGACCGAGGGCGATACCCCAGGCCGCCTTCTCCGGCGCGCCTGCGCGCACCATCTGGTCGGCCGCGTCGAAGTCGATCAGGAAGCTGAACGCCGCGATGCCGATGCAGACCAGCGAGAAGATGATCGCCAGCGGACCGCCACTGCGCAGGCCCAGGCCGGTGCCTCCGCCGACGTGGAACATGGCCAGCACGAAGTTGCCGAGCATCAGGGCCAGCACGCCGAACATCGCGGCGACGAGCATCCGGGTGAACTTCGGGGTGACCCGGATTGCGCCGGTCTTGTAAACCACCAGCATGCCGAAGAAGACACCGAAGGTGCCCATGACGGCCTCCCCGATCAGCACGCCGGCGTTCGCGTGCGAGACCGCGAAATTGGCGAAGACGAACGAGATGGCGCCCAGGAAGAGTCCCTCGAGGACGGCGTAGCTGAGCACGATGGCCGGGCTGTCCTGCTTGCGGCCGAAGGTCGCGACCAGCACCAGCCCCAGCCCGCCGAGCGCGCCGACCAGGGTCAGCGGCATCGCCAGCGCGAGGTTGGACGCCACCAGGAAGTAGGAGACCACGGCGGACACCGCCAACACGGCCAGCGTGATGCCCGTCTTGGTGACGACGTCGTCGATGGTCAGCGGACGCGAAGCCCTGGTCTCCTGGTAGGGAGCTTGGTAGGGGGCCGCGTAGGGGTCGGCTCCATAGCCCTGCATTGGGGCCGCGCCTGTGCCGAATTGCGCGTATCCGCCCCGCTGCTTGGGCAGCGAACGAAATACCGGGTTGCTTGTCTCCCGCACCGTCGGATCCTCTCTATTGGCTTCGAGCTGTGCGAACACAATCTCAACGATCAGCGTCCCGTCCGGGTTCCCGGCCGACCTGGGCATTTCCGGTGCCTGGAGCCTTCGAGTTAACACAGCCGCTGTCGTCGCGTTAAAGATAACCCTTACCCGGGGGTATCGCGCCGGTCGTCACGATCTAGATTTTTCGTTCGAGGGTGGACCGGCGATGGGAGGCCAGGGCGTGACCGAGGAATCCGACGAGGTTCAAACCCGCGTCGACGGCAACGTCGGTCTGATCACGCTCAACCGCCCCAAGGCGATCAACTCACTCAATCAGCAGATGGTGGACGCGCTGAGCGCCATACTCACCCGCTGGGCAGACGACGACGCGGTATCCACGGTGGTGCTCTCGGGCGCCGGCGAGCGGGGCCTGTGCGCCGGCGGCGACGTGGTCTCCATTTATCACAGCGCGCGTAAGGACGGGGTTGAGGCGCGGCGGTTCTGGCGCGACGAGTATCTGCTCAATGCCCAGATCGCCGATTTCTCCAAGCCATACGTGGCGCTGATGGACGGCATCGTGATGGGCGGCGGCGTCGGCGTCAGCGCGCACGCGAACATCCGCGTGGTGACCGACACCTCCAAGATCGCGATGCCCGAGGTCGGCATCGGCTTCGTTCCCGATGTCGGCGGGATGTTCCTGCTGTCCCGTGCACCCGGTGGGCTGGGTCTGCACGCCGCCCTGACCGGAGCTCCGTTTTCCGGAGCCGACGCCATCGCCATGGGTTTCGCCGACCACTACGTGCCGCACGACGATCTCGAGGCGTTCACCCGGGCGATCGTGGCCGACGGCGTCCAGGGCGCGCTTGCCGCGCACGCCATCGAGCCCCCACCGAGCGAGCTTGCCGCACAACACGGTTGGATCGACGAGTGCTACGCCGGCGACACGGTCGAAGACATCGTTGCCGCCCTTCGCGGGCATGAGGCCGGCCCCGCCCAAGACGCCGTCGACCTGATCGGCACCCGCTCGCCGATCTCGTTGTCGGTAACCCTGGAAGCCGTCCGGCGCGCTGCCAAACTCGAGACGGTGAAAGACGTTCTCATTCAGGACTATCGGGTGTCGTCGGCGTCGCTGCGCTCGCACGACCTGGTCGAGGGCATCCGAGCACAGCTGATCGACAAAGACCGCAAGCCGAAGTGGTCGCCGGCGACGCTGGCCGCGGTGACCGCGGCCGACGTCGAGGCGTATTTCACCCCGGTCGACGACGACTTGAGTTTCTAGGAAGGCGATTTGACGATGACAGACGTTGATTACGAAACCATCCTGGTCGAGCGCGACGAGCGCGTCGGCACCATCACCCTGAACAGGCCGAAAGCGCTCAACGCGCTCAACACCCAGGTGATGAACGAAGTGACCAGGGCGGCAACGGAGTTCGACCACGATCCTGGCATCGGGGCGATCGTCATCACGGGGTCGGCCAAGGCGTTCGCGGCCGGTGCCGACATCAAAGAGATGGCCGGCCTGACGTACGCCGAGGCGTTCGACGCCGACTTCTTCGCCCCCTGGGCCAAACTGGCGGCCGTGCGCACCCCGACCATCGCCGCGGTGGCCGGGCACGCGCTCGGCGGTGGCTGCGAGCTGGCCATGATGTGCGATGTGCTGATCGCCGCCGACACAGCGAAGTTCGGCCAGCCCGAGATCAAACTCGGTGTGCTGCCCGGCATGGGCGGCTCGCAGCGCCTCACCCGCGCCATCGGCAAGGCCAAGGCCATGGACCTCATCCTGACCGGGCGCACCATCGACGCCGCCGAAGCCGAACGCAGCGGCCTGGTTTCGCGAGTGGTGCCCGCCGATGATCTGCTGGCCGAGGCCAAAGCCGTCGCCACCACGATCTCCCAAATGTCACGCTCGGCGGCCCGGATGGCCAAGGAGGCCGTCAACCGGGCGTTCGAATCCACGCTGTCCGAAGGACTTCTCTACGAACGTCGCCTCTTCCACTCCACCTTCGCGACGGAGGATCAGTCCGAGGGCATGACGGCGTTCATCGAGAAGCGCGCTCCCAACTTCACCCACCGGTAGGCATGCGGTGAGCGAGCCGGGTACAGCGACGAACACCGAAGCCGGCGGCCACCCCACGGTCGTCACCGAGGAAGCCGCGCGTCCGGATACCCACCCCCAGACTCGCGAGCCGCGGTCACCCGAAAAGCCTTGGTGGGTGCGGCATTACACCTTCACCGGCACCACGGTAGGCCTCATTTTCATCTGGTTCTCCATGACGCCGTCCCTGCTGCCGCGCGGTGCGTTGTTCCAGGGGCTGGTCAGCGGCATCTCCGGCGCCATCGGCTACGGGCTGGGCGTTTTCGCCGTGTGGCTGGTCCGCTACATGCGCGCCAAGGATCACAGTCCCCCGCCGCCGCGCTGGGCGTGGAAGGTGCTGATCCCGATCGGCGCGCTCGGCATGGTGCTGATGGCCATCTGGTTCCACGTGTGGCAGGACAACGTGCGCGACCTCATGGGCGTACAGCACCTGAAGTGGTACGACTACCCGGTGGCCGCGGGCCTTTCGCTGGTGGTGCTCTTCACCCTCGTCGAAATCGGCCAGTTCATCCGGTGGTTGGTCAGGTCCCTGGTCGGCCAGGTCGACCGCATCGCGCCGTTTCGGTTGTCGGCGACCATCGTGGTGGCGCTGCTGTTGGTGCTCACCGTCACCTTGCTCAACGGTGTCGTGCTCAAGTCCGCCATGCGGACCATGAACAACACCTTCGCCTCGGCCAACAACGAGATGAACCCCGACACCGCGCCGCCGAAGACCCCGCTGCGGTCCGGCGGGCCCGAGTCACTGGTGTCGTGGGAATCCCTTGGGCACCAAGGTCGCATCTTCGTGGAAGCCGGCCCGAGAGTTGGCCAGCTGGCCGCCTTCAACGGCGCTCCGGCAACCGAACCGATCCGGGCCTATGCAGGGCTGAACTCCGCGGACGGCATCACGGCGACCGCCGAGCTGGCGGCGCGCGAGCTGCAGCGCACCGGGGGGCTGCAACGCGCCGTCGTCGCCGTCGCGACCACCACGGGCACCGGCTGGATCAACGAGGCGGAAGCCGACGCGCTCGAGTACATGTACAACGGCAACACCGCGATCGTCAGCATGCAGTACTCGTTCCTACCGAGCTGGCTGTCCTTCCTGGTGGACAAGGAGAACGCCCGCCACGCCGGGCAGGCACTGTTCGAGGCCGTCGACCGGCTGATCCGCCAGATGCCCGAAGCGCAACGCCCCAAGCTCGTGGTGTTCGGCGAGAGTCTGGGATCGTTCGGCGGCGAGGCGCCGTTCATGAGCCTGAATAACGTCCTCGCCCGCACCGACGGCGCCTTGTTCAGCGGACCGACATTCCAGAACACCATCTGGACCGACCTGACGTCGACGCGCGACGCCGGTTCCCCGGAGTGGTTGCCCATCTACAACGACGGCAAGAACGTCCGGTTTATCGCTCGCCCAACCAATTTGGGGCGCCCGAACTCCGCGTGGGATCACCCTCGGGTGGTCTATCTGCAACACGCCTCGGATCCGATCGCCTGGTGGTCCCCCGACCTGCTGTTCAGCAAACCGGACTGGCTGCGGGAGCGGCGGGGCTACGACGTGCTGCCCGAGACGCGCTGGATCCCGGTGGTGACGTTCCTGCAGGTCACGGCGGACATGGCCGTCGCGGTCGACGTCCCCGAGGGCCACGGCCACCACTACGTCGCCGACGCGGCCGACGGCTGGGCCGCCGTGCTGTCACCGCCGGGTTGGACGCCGGAAAAGACCGACAAGCTACGGCCACTGCTTCATTCGGATGCCACCTCCACCGGGTAGCTAGAGCCAGCGGCGACCGGGGTTGCCGGAGTTGGCGAGCACTCCCGGGCCGGCGTCGAGCGAGCCGGTACCGGAAAGTTGTTCCAGCACACCGGCACCCGCGAGCGCGTGATAGCCGCCGATGACGTCGGTGGCGCGGTGCAGGCCGATGTCCAGCAGCGCGGCCGTCGCGAGGCTGGAGGTGTAGCCCTCCGAGCACACGATCACCCATTCGACGTCGTCACCGACGGCCTCGGGCAGCTTGGCCTCGCTGGTCGGATCGCAGCGCCACTCCAACACGTTGCGTTCGATCACCAGCGCGCCGGGGATCTCACCCTCGCGGAAGCGCTGCGCCTGCGGCCGGATGTCGACGAGCACCGCGCCACGCCGCAGCGCATCGGGCACCTCGGCGGCGGGAAGGCGACGGTAGCGGCGCCGGGCTGATCTCAACACGACATCGATGCGGCTCATCACGGTCCTTCCGGTTGGTCGGTCAGTTCGGTGCGCTGGCGGTGCAACCGATTTCGGCCGGTGACCTCGTAGTAGGACATCGCGGTCAGCGGCGGCGAGTAGGCGTGCACGCTGAGCGAAGGCGTCACCGGCTCTCGGACGGTGCCCGACAGGCCCGAGACCGGCACCGTCACGGGTCGCGGCGCCCACACCACGTCATGCACCCAGCCCAGCGGAAACCCGGCCTGATCACCCGCGTCGAGCCGGCGCCGGCGCAGGGCCCGGCCGTCCCAACGGAATTCGTTGAGCGACCCGGACAGGACCGTCAGCGCGCCGAGGGACCCACCGTGGTCGTGCAGTTCGGTGTGATGACCGGGGACCCAGCTGATCAGCCAGACGTCCAGCTCCTCGTCACCGTGGATGCGGGTGAACCAACGGCGCGACTCGGGTATTCCGCCCGGCGGCAGCAGGTGGTCGCAACGCCCGCTCAGCACGTCGTCGGCGGCCTGGTCGGTGGCGTGCAGGAGGTCGGGAACCCGCAGGCGGGTCGGTCCCGACGATGGGGACGAAATGGTGCGCGGGCGCAACCCAGCCGGAGCGGCGAGGGGCACAGGGCTCGCTAGGGGCAAAGACATGGGGGAGCTCCACAAAAAAGGATCGGACAGGCGGCGGCGTGTTACGGCCGACAACACTCGCAAAATCCGAAGCGCTCCATCACGGCCGCCAGTGTTGCATAGATTGAGAGGATGCGGTGGTGCGGTCAACGGCCCCGGCTGTGGGGCACGCTCCTCGTGGCGGCCGGATTATTGGCGGCTGCGGGATGCTCGCCCGACGCCCCGAGCGGTAAGCCCGCGTCCTCATCGCCGCGGCCGGCGGACCTTCCGGGGCGCCCCGGTGCGGCGCCACCGGGCGCCGTCGGTCTGTCGCCGGCGGGCGTGACGACCAGGGTCGACGTGCCCGCGAATTCGACCGAGGAAGAGTATTACCAGGCCTGTCACGCCGCAAAACTGTGGATGGATGCCCAGCCCAAGACCGGTCAGTCGCTGTTCGAGCCCTATCTGGCGATGGTGCAGGCCGCCCCGTCGGGCACCGCGGGCAGCTGGAATGCCCGCTGGGCGGATCTGACACCGGCCCGGCAGGCAGCCGTGATCACCGCCGCGCGCGCCGCCGCCGGCGACGAATGCGGCTGACGCTTTCGAACTCGTGCGCGATTGAATTCACGGGTAGAGAAAGTGCCAACCCGGCCGCTGCCACCCCGCTCAGCCGCGCAAAATGAAGAGATGCCGGACGGACCTGGCGGCGTCGTCGCGCGCCGATCGTCACCGACGCGCGTCGCGTTGGCCCTGGGCAGTGGCGGGGCCCGCGGCTACGCCCACATCGGGGTGATCGACGCGCTGCGCGCGCGTGACTACGAGATCGTGGGAATCGCGGGGTCGTCGATGGGCGCGCTGGTCGGCGGTTTGGAGGCGGCCGGGCGTCGCGACGAGTTCGCCGACTGGGCGAAGTCCCTCACGCAGCGCACCATCCTGCGGCTGCTGGACTTCTCGATCAGCGCGGCCGGGGTGATGCGGGCCGAGAAAATCCTGGACGCGGTGCGCGACATCCTCGGCCCCGTCGACATCGAGCAGCTGCCCATCCCCTTCACCGCGGTCGCGACCGACCTGTTGGCCGGTAAAACGGTGTGGTACCAGCGCGGCCCGGTCGACACGGCGATCCGCGCCTCCATCGCCATACCGGGCGTGATCGCCCCACACGAAGTCGACGGACGGCTGCTCGCCGACGGCGGCATCCTGGATCCGCTGCCGCTGGCCCCCCTGTCGGCGGTCAATGCCGACGTGACCATCGCGGTGAGCCTCAGCGGCAGCGAGTCGGTCGCCACCCGGGACGGGGAATCCGGGGTGACCGCCGAGTGGCTGAACCGCATGGTGCGCAGCACCTCCGCGCTGCTCGACACGTCCGCGGCCCGGTCGTTGCTCGATCGGCCCACCGCGCGAGCCGTCCTGGGCCGATTCGGCGGGTCCACAGCCGAAGCGGACAGCTGGTCGGAGGATCTGGACGTCGAGGAGCCCGCGCCCGGGGATGATGCGGCCGGCGTACTGCCCGATGCCACACCCGAAGTGCCGAAGCTGGGCAGCTTCGAGGTGATGAACCGGACGATCGACATCGCCCAGGCCGCCCTGGCGCGCCACACGCTCGCGGTCTACCCGCCCGACCTGTTGATCGAGATCCCGCGCTCGACGTGCCGGGGCCTGGAGTTTCACCGGGCGGCGGAGGTGATCGCCGTCGGCCGTGCGCTGGCGGACGAGGCCCTGGACGCTTTCGAGAACGAACGAACCACGCCGCCCGCGACCGAAGCCTGAAACCCGCTCTGCCACAGCGTGTCAACGTCCCGGCTCGATCAGACGCCCAGGAAGTGCGCGACGCCTCGGGCTTCGCGGCGGCCCTGCTCGCGTCCGGCGAGCGCCGACGCCACGCGGCAGACGGGGTCCAACGGGTTGGGACCGAAGGCCGCCAGCGCGTCGGCGTCGGCGAACACCGCGAACGTCGCGCCGGCGAAGGCGGAGATCTCCGCGGCCGGCCCGTCACCGAACACCGAGGGCGCGTCCACGCCCGAGGGCACCAGCACCACCGCCGTGTCACAGTCGCCGGCCGCGCCGAGGTTGACCGAGCTGGCGACCCCGCCGTCCATGTAGCGCCGGCCCGCGATCGCCACGGGGGGCCACGCCCCGGGGACTGCGCAGCTGGCCGCCACCGCGTCGACCAGGTCGACGCCGGATTCGCGGTCGAAAACCACTGATTCGCCGGTGTCCACGTCGATCGCGGTGACCCGCAGCGCCCGATCGGGCCAGTGGTGCGACGGTAGCCGCTGGGCGATCACCTGCCGGCGCACCGGCGGCGGAACGGTTTTCGTTGCCAGCGCCACAGCCCCAACCCGCTGCATCTGTTGCCGGGTCTTGTCCGACGGGTCCGCATAGGGCTCCGCCAAGGCCGCCAGGAACATTTCGGTGATCGTGGCGACGTCGACCCCGGAATCAATTTCGGCCGACGATTCGGCCACCTGCCGGTCGAACAGCACGTCAAGCGTGCTGCCGCCGCCGATCTGCGCGGCGACCGTAGAGCCCGCAGAGGTCCCCACCAGCACGTCCGAGCTCAGTAACAGCCCGGCAGCCGTCGGCGACACATCGGCGATGCCGCGCAAAACGCCTGTCTCCCAGGCTATTCCCGCTATTCCTCCACCCGCCAGCACAAGCGCTCGTCTGGTTGTCACGCCCACCCACTCTGCCAGGCCGACATTGGGCTAGCGGCGGGCGCTCGGTAGCGGGTGTTGCGATTCCTGCACCGGGGCGCTCAGCTCCTCCCGGCGCAACAGGTGCGCGGGCGGTTCGGGCAGTATCAGACCGCGGTCGATCTGCAGCGCGGCGTCGACGTGGACCAGCTCGCCCGGCTCGAGCAGCCGCCAGCGCGGGTCGTCGTCCATGCGTTCGGTGGCGAACACCACCGACGGGCGGGTGCACAGATGTTCCGACCGCGCGTGAATTCGCTTGGTGCGCAGGTCGAATTTCGGCGCCCCGGTCGGCGTGTCGTCGGACCGATCCAAGACGTACAGTTCATGGGTTTCGGGATACCGCAGCGCCCACATGTCGGTCGCAGTGCTCAGGAGCACGTTGACCGCATAAATCGGCACATTGGCCGCAAGCCATTTCATGGCATCGGTCAGGCCCGCGGTCACGTCACCCTCGAACGCCCGGATCGAGGCGGTGATCAACGCGAACACCCGCTCGGAATCGGTGTCGCCCAGGACCAGATCGTCGGTGCCGACTTCCCGCAGCCGCTCGCCGAGAACGTCCAACCCCTCCAGCACGCCGTTGTGCGCAAAGAGCCGGCCGTCCTGCAGGAACGGGTGGGTGTTGCGGACGTCGAGCGCACCGGTTGTGGCGTAACGCACGTGCGCGATGAAGGTGGTGCCGGTCAACTCGTGGGCTTCGGTGGCGAAGGCGGCATCCTCCCAGGCCGCCATGGGTTGCTTGTCCAGCTGCGGCCGGCCCCGCTCGTCGAAGACCCCGAGGCCCGTGCCGTCCGGGTTCCTTCTGCTCTGATCGGCAAGGCTGTCGGGGGCGTCCAACAACCAAAACGTCGCGGTGCAAACGTCGGTCCCGGCGTGCAGCCCGAATAGTCGACACATGGCCTCGACGGTACCCAGCTTCAGTGGGTCAACACCTCGGCGAGGTCGAGCAGCACTCGGCCTATTCGGGGCGGCGCACTCAGTCGCGGGCCTCGACCACCCAGTAGCCATGCTCGGCGTAACGCGCCCGGATGGCCTTCTTGTCATACTTGCCGACACTGGTGCGCGGAATCTCCTCGACGAACGCCCACCGCTCGGGCAGCCACCAGCGAACCACCTTCTCCGCGAGAAACTTTCGCAGGTCCTCGGCGCTGACCGTGGTGCCCTCCTTGGCCACCACGACGGCCAGCGGCCGCTCCTGCCACCGCTCGTCGGGCACGCCGACCACCGCGGCCTCGACCACATGCGGGTGCCCGATCAGGCTGTTCTCCAGCTCGACGGACGAGATCCACTCGCCGCCGGACTTGATGACGTCTTTGGCCCGGTCGGTCAGGGTGACGAAACCCCGCTCGTCGAGCCGTCCGACGTCGCCGGTGCGCAGCCAGCCGGAGTCGAACTTCGAGTCGTCGTCCGTCAGATAGTAGGAGCCGGCAATCCATGGGCCGCGGACTTCCACCTCGCCCACGGCGTCACCGTCGTTGGGCAGCACCTGACCTTCGTCGTCGACGATCCGCATCTCCACGCCGCAGACCGGTTGGCCCTGGGTGGCGCGGAACGCCCAGTGCTGATCCTCGGGGGTTCCCGGCGGGGGCCACGCCATGGTGGCCATCGGGGAGGTTTCCGTCATGCCCCACAATTGCCGGATCTGAACGCCGTGGTTCTCCTCGAAGGTGCGCATCAGCGACACCGGAACGGCAGAGCCCCCGCAGACCACCAGCCGCAGCGACGACATGTCGTGGCCGGGTTCTTCCTCCAGGCGATACAGGACGTCGTTCCAGATGGTGGGTACCGCGCCCGCCACGGTCGGTCGCTGGTCCTCCACCATGCGGATGAGCGAGCGCGCGTCGAGATGGCGGTCGGGCAGGACGAGGTCGGCGCCGGCCATCAGGGCGGCGTAGGGCAGGCCCCACGCGTTGGCGTGGAACATCGGCACGATCGGCAGCACGCTGTCGACGGAACCCACGCCGATGCCGTTGGTGGTGCAGGCCGCCATGGTGTGCAGGTAGCTCGAACGGTGGCTGTAGACAACACCTTTCGGGTTACCGGTGGTGCCGCTGGTGTAGCACATTGCGGCCGCGGACTTCTCGTCGATCTGCGGCCAGTCGAACTCGGCCGGCTCGCCGGCGAGCACGTCGGCATATCGCAGCACGGTCTTGCCCGACCCCTCGAACCGGGCGGTGTCGCCCTCCCCCACCGCGATCACGGTGTGCACGGTCTTGAGGTCGCCCAGCACCGGGGCGATCAGCTTGGCCAGCGACGTATCGACCAGCACCACTTGGTCTTCGGCCTCGTTGGCGACGTAGACGATCTGCTCGGCGAAGAGACGGATGTTGAGGGTGTGCAGCACGGCGCCCATCGACGGCACCGCCAGATAGGTGGTCAAATGTTCGGCGTTGTTCCACATGAACGTCGCCACCCGCTGGTCCCCGTTGATGCCGAGGCGGCGCAATCCGTTCGCCAGCCGGGCGGCGTCGTGACCCAGTTCTCGGTAGCTGATTTGCCGGTAGCCGTCATCGGTGGCGGTGGTGACCGTGCGCTCCCCGTGCACACCGCAGCCGTGCCGCATGATCGCGGTGATCGTCAACGGAAAGTCCTGCATCGTGCTGTCCATTGAGGTACCGCCTTTGGATCCCGGCGCAGCGTCGCCTGATGTCAACCCTCGAGATGCGTGGTGACCGCATCCCGGGCCGGTGGCGATGAGCCGCCGGCAGCCTCCACCCTAAGCCCGCGTTCGGCGCCGGCGTCGGCAATCACCCTAGGCGAGTACGGGTTCCCGCTGAGCCAGCGCGGGCAGCCGGGTGGTCGACGCCCCGGCCGGTCCCCCGCCCGCGGCGACCGGCACGACGGTGACCACACCGGAATGGCCGGCGATGTAGAGGTACCTGCCGTCGGGGCTCTCGACCACGCAGGATGAGTCGTTCGCCGCCTCGATGTCGGCGATGACGTCGTGGGTTCGCGTGCAGACCACGGCGACGCGGTCGTCGCTGACCAAGTAGGCGCGGCGGCCGTCGCGACTGAGCGCCAACCGGGTGAGCGGGCCGGCGAGCTCGCTGAGCTTGCGGGTTCCGGTGATCTTGCGGGCCCGGGTGTCGATCACGTCGAGCACCGCACCGACGATGGGGCCGCAACTGGCCACATAGGCCGTGGCGCCGTCGTTGCTCAGCGCGACGTCGCGGATCGGCAAGCCCAGCTCGTAGGCGCCGACGATGCGGGATCCGGCGCCGGCCAGACTGTCGGACCGCGTCGCGGTCTCGATGACGACGAGTTCGCCGCCGGACGGCCCGTTGGTGGCGGCGTAGAGGTGGCGCCCGTCGGGGCTGATCCGCACGCAGTCCGTGGTGGTGCCGGGTGTCGCGGCGAGTTCGATCACCTCTAAGTCATCCGTGGCGGTGTCCACAACCGCGACGTCGGCGCCGCGGGCGCCGTTGCGGCTGGCGTACACGAACCTCCCGTCGGCGCTCACGGTCAGATCGCTCACGCGGTCGGCCAGCGGGTGGGTCGCGATCCGCGCGTTCGTGGCGAGGTCGACGACGTCGATGGCGTCATACGAGGAGGACGCGGTGCTGATGTAGGCGCGCGGGGAGGCCCCGCCGCTCACGGCGATCGCGAACGGTTCGTCGATACCCGTGACGGTCTGCACGACCTGACGCGCATCGGTGTCGACGATCGAGACCGTGTCGCGGCCGTGATTCGCCACCACCAGCCGAGCGCCGTCGGGGCTGAGGCCGATGTCGCTGATCGGACCGTTGCGCACCGGGATCTGGACCGCCGGGGCGTCGTCGAATCCGAACAGCCGCTCGTCTCGATCGTCCTGGAAGGGCTTGCGGTCGTTTATACCGCTCACGCTGCACCGCCTTTGCTATGTTGTCGGCGCGGAGACGGTGCCACCGGGAATTGCGCGACAATTCGGCCTCCAGATCCACGAGGATCTCAGCACCAAAAGGCGCCGACGCGACTGGTTTTGCGAGTCTACCGGCCAAAAATCGCGTCAAACCGCTTGAATTCCCCCGACGTTAGCTACGTCACCCCCGCGCACTCAGGTTCTGCTCAGGCTTTCAATTACGCTGTATCGCAGTCGCTTACCCGTAGCGAAACTGATGCAAACGCGCTTCCGGCGGATTTCGCATTCGCCGCTAACGTCCCCGGTCAGCGCCGTGGAGTTGGCCAGGTTAAGAAACTCTCAGGGTCCGGGCGCGAAGAGGGAAAGATCACACCGCCTCGGCTAACTGAACTGGGTGCGCGGCCGGGGCAGCGCGTCGCCGTCCACGAAGATGTCCAGCTTTTCGTTGTAAAACGCCACCAGACCGGCGATCTGGCCGACCGCGGGCAACGGGTAATGGTACGTCCAGGCCAGGTCCGGATGCAGCTCATCATTAGGGGGGCCCGACCGCACCGACCAGTAACCCGACGTCAACCCCTTGTACGGACACAGTGTCTGCGTGGAGCTGGGTTCCAGATGTTCAAACGCGATATCGGTCGGGTCGATGTAATACCTTGTGGGCAAACCGGTTTCGAACAGCAGAACGGGAGAATTGGTGTCGGCCAGCACTATTCCGTCCAGCTCCACCCGCACATGCCTGTGCGAGCGCAGCGCGTCAACCCGCGAATACGGGTTGCGCGGGTGGCCGTAGATCGGTTCGTCTTCCTCGAACCAGCGCAACGGCTTCCATTCGAATCGAACCATACCGGCCACCGGCCCGCCACCGTCGACGTCGAACACGCGCGCGGCGGACGCGTGGGTCTCGCCGGCACCCACTAGGGAGTGCAGCCGCGATGGACCGAATTGCACTTTCTGCGAATGGTTTTCGTCGCGCAGGAACTCCGCACGGACATCGGCCAACGGGATGTAATACTGCGGGTAGTACGGGATCTCCCACACATAGCGGGCTGCCGTGGTGTCGAAGACCAGCGCGTCCCCAAGGTAGCCACGCACCCGGCGCGGGGCGGGCTCGACCCGACCGCGCTCAGCGGCCATCTGCGGATAGTCCCGGTCGGCGGTCACGTCTGGTCCTTGGACGCGAGTCCGGCCGGCGCATGGGCGATCGCCTTGCGGATGGCGTCGGCCAGCGCCAGCGCGCTCTCCTCGGTGAGTTCCAGCGCCACCCGCGCCGACGGCCCGAGTTCGGGGTTGATCACGTCGATGTTGACCGTGTGGCCATACGGCGCGTGAACCGGGTGATCGACGTAGACCGTCGCGCGGCTGGCGCCGAACCATCCGGTGGCGCCCTTGCCGCTGCCGTCGATTCCGACGTGTTCGGTGAGATGAGTGCACATGTCCGGCGAGACTAACCTTTCAGCTGGGTGGCGAAAAAGTCGTCGATGCGCCGCCAGCCGTCCACGGCCGCCTCCGGCCGGTAGGCGGGCCGATCGACCGAGAAGAACGAGTGTCCCGCGCCCTCGCAGGAGTGGAACTCGTGCGGTTTGTTCAGCCTGGTCAGCTCCTCGTCCAGTGCGGCCACCGCGGGTGGGGCCGGGAAGCGGTCGTCGAGCCCGAACAGGCCCAGTAGCGGGCAGCTCAGGTTCGGCGCCAGCTGCAGGATCGGCTTCATGGCCTTAGGCATGCCCTCCGGCGGATCCTCGACGATGAACGCGCCGTAGCAGTCCACCACGGCGTCCAACGGCAGCGAACACGCCGCCAGGTACGCGTGCCGCCCGCCCGAGCAGTGCCCGATGACCCCGAACTTCCCGTTAGCCCCGGGCAAGGAACGCAGGTGCTCGACCGCACCGGCGACATCGCCGACCAGTCGCTCGTCGGGCACGCCGCCCGCCGCCCGCGCCGCCGCCGCGGCGTCGTCGGGTGACGCACCCGGCGCCTCGCGCGAATAGAGGTTCGGGGCCACGGTGTGATAGCCGCTGACGGCGAGCCTCCGGACGAACTCCTTGGTTTCGCGGTCGTAGCCGGGCATGTGATGGATCCACACGACTCCGCCGCGGGACCCCTCGGCGACCGGGCAAGCCCGGTACGCCTCGATCTCGTCACCGCCGTGGCCGGTGATCGTGATCGTTTCCGCCCGGATGGCGTCTGGACTGAGCGCGTTCATCGCAACTCCTTCGGGGCTCCGTGGTTGGCCGCAAACCGGACCCCGCGGCGCACGCGGCCGGTCCGGAAACCAACGTATCCGAACGCCCCTCGCGCGTTCAGCGCCGTTTGTCGCGCACCTTGTAGGTCGAGGGCCACGACTTGCGGGACTCATCCCCGGTCAACGGGACGCCCATGCCACCCACCTTCACGTTGTAGGCCTCCTTGCCGGGGCCCACCTCCCGGTTCGCGTGTTCTTGGGCGAGGAAGTACAGCTCGTCGATGGTGGCCTCGTCGTACGCAACGAACGAGGTCTCGCGGGCGACGTCGTCGATGCCGGCCAGCATCCGCTCGGGCAGGAACCGCGATGCCAGGGCCGCCAGGCCCAACAGCGTGAACGGAATGAGCCAGTAACACACGTACGTCAACGGGGTCTTGGTGTCCAGGATCGTGGCGTCACCCCGCACCAGCGGCGGGATCGCCGACGACACCGTCATGCCCGCCGCCGTCCCCACCCAGACCCAGTTCAGGACGCTGACGACATGGCCGAACAGCTCGGTCTTGGCGACGTCGGCGGGTTGTTCCGCGGCCACGAACGCACGCACGAACGACCTGCCGGTCAGCGTTCCGGCCAGGGCCACCACGAGGAACCCGGCGGCGCTGAATGGCAGCATCCACCGTTGGGCGAACCACTCGTCCCGCGCGAAAGTCAGCCCGGTGAGCACCACAAATACGGCGGCAGAACCGATTTCGAGCGTCCGCTCCAGCTTGCCGGTGACGCTCCCGACCACCACCGCGACGGCCGTGATCGCCAGCGCTGCCAACGCCGCGGCAGGGAACGGGACGTTACCGACGAGCACCCAATAAGCGATCCACGGCGCGAGACCAGACAGCATGCCCACGATTGGTGAGTGTATGAGTGGCGGTTCGCCGCGCCGTCGGCGGCAGGCCCAAAATTTGGTCCGCGGGGTCATGACGTGACCGTGAAACGCCCCAACCGTCGCTGTGATCGCCGCGCCAGCAAGGGCTTTCCCGGTCGTGCGGCCGCGAGCAGGAGAGGGCTTATGACCCTTGGCGTCGGCACTTACCTGGGCCAATGTTGAGGCCATACGCTTGCGGACGGTAGCGGGATCTCCGAGCTGTCAGCCAGGACAGGGCAAGGCTAGGTCGAGCTATGGAGCGCAGGGCAACACCGGCCGAAGGCGTGGTGGCGATCGGCGCGTCCGCCGGAGGCATCGAAGCGTTGAGCGAACTGGCGGCGGGGATGCCGCCGGATTTCCCGTTCGCCGTCATGATCGTCATCCACATGAGCCGGGGAGGGCCATCCCTGCTGGCGCAGATCATCAACCGGAGCGGCCCGTTGCCGGCCGTCGCGGCGGTCGACGGCGCCGTCCTGGATGCCGGGCGGATATACGCCGCCGTACCCGACCACCATCTGCTTGCCCGCGACCATAGGGTGGCGTTATCGGATGGACCTTGGGAAAGCGGCCGGCGACCGGGGATCGACGCGCTTTTCCGGTCCGTCGCGCTGGACTACGGCCCGCGCACCATCGGTGTCCTGATGTCAGGACTGCTTGACGACGGCGTGGCCGGGCTGCGCGCCATCAAGGCCAAAGGAGGAATCACCGTGGTCCAGGAACCGACCGATGCTCTGTTTCCCGATCTGCCGAAGAACGCCATCAGAGCCGGCGTGGCCGATCACACCGCGACGGCGAAGGAAATCGGTAGCTTGCTGGCGCAGCTGGCTGATCGGAATATCGAAGAGCCGGCGGCGGACCCGGACGGGCAACTCGAGCTGGAGAATCAGATCGCGATGGACAGCCAGTTCGCCGCGTCGGTGAGCATGGAAGATTTGGGCCCGCCGACCGGGTACACCTGCCCCAGCTGCAACGGCGCTCTGATGGCCGTTAACGACACCGGCTACCGCTGCCAGGTCGGTCACGCGTGGACCGCCCAGTCGCTGCTGGTCGCTTACGGCGACGAACTTGAAGCGGCGGTTTGGGCGGCGATCCGCAACTTGAAGGACACGGCGCGCCTGTCCCGCACCCTCGCCGAAAACGCCCAGAGCGCAGCGGATTTGGAAGGCTATACCACGGTGGCCAACCGGGCCGCGCACGCGATTGCCGCGCTGCGGCAGGGCCTTCTGACGGCAAAGGCCGACGGCTAACGGGATGGGTTTGTGTCCAGCGCCATCGCCAAAAAGTCGAGACGCCACAGGGACTCGAACAACGTGCGTCCGAATTCCCTTACCAGACCGGCGTTTTCGGGTTTCACGTCGCCGCCCTGCGCCACGGACTCGATGATCTCCCCGATCGTGCGACGGCCGTCGACCTGCTGAACGAACGGCAGCTGGGCCGGGTTGAGCTTCAGCTTCGTGCCGGGCAAGTGGATCTCGTCGCCGGACAGCAGGCAGGCCGTCCGCAGCAATGGAACGTAGTCGAGCGCCCCGTCCGTCGAGAAGTCGATTGCGTAATCCTCTTTGGGACGGTCGGGGCGGCAGGCGATGAAGAAGTGGGTGGCGTTCGCGGGCTGCAGGCGTTCCATCACGGACCAGAGTTTGATGTCGGGTAGTTGGTTCAACATCGTCTGGAACTGGCTCGCCGGCGCGACGAAGGCATGTGGGTAGTACGGCGTTTTGTGAAACCAGCCCTGGAATGCCAGTCCGGCGGAGCTGACCAGGTCCAGGCATTCCTCGACGGTGTAGGTGCGCTGGCGACTGTGCAGGAAGGTGTCGACCAGGGCGCCGTCGGACAGCAGATCGCGGGCGCCGTTCAGGTAAGGGCGAACCGGGTGGTCCGCGGGTAGCACCGCAATCGCCTCTTTGACCAGCTGGACCGACGTGTCGTCCTGCGTCAGTCCGAGGTCGCGGAACGCCGATTCGAGCATGTCGACCCCGATCCGGCCGTACTTCGCGTAAAGCATGACTCCGAGCGCCCCGTCAGTGCGCAGGCAGCCGCCGAGCGCTTTGAGCCCGGCCAACGGGTCCGCCATGTGGTGCAAGACGCCGGTGGACACGATGAGATCGAAGTCGCGGGACAGCGTCGACACCTCTTCGATGGGAAGCAGATGCAATTCCAGGTTGTCCAGGCCGTGCTTGTCCATCAGATACTGCTGGTGCTTGAGCGCTGACCGGCTGACGTCGATCGCGACCACTTTGGCGGCGCGGTTCATGAAGGCGAAAACGGCCGCCTGAAAAGTGCCGCAACCCGCGATGAGAATGTCGAGGTCCGGCTTGTACTCCCGGTTCGGCCACAGGACGCGGTGCGCCCAAAAGGGATCGAACCAATCCCAGTGGTTCTTGGTCCACGCCGCGAGATCGGTTACCGGGGGCGGATACTCCCACCGATCGTATTGACGGGAGACACCGTCACCCCGCGGATCGTCGGTCACTTCGGCGCGGCTCCTTCGCGGTGGCGGTCGCGACCAACTTACTGCGCCTCGCGCCCCTCGGCTTGCTGACGTCGTGCCTCGGCGTTCACATCAGCGGCGGACCCGGGATCAGCCAGATCAGCGAACTGTCGATCTGCCCCCGGTACTGCGGGCAGTACGCGGCCACGGACAGGCCGACGAAATAGCTGGATTCCCTCATCGTGAGATCGGTGTCGCGCTTGACCTTCAACGCCAGAACGCTCGCGTTCGCGTTGTTGTCGAACCCCGTGCACACCCGGTGGGCCATCGCGATCGCGGTGTCGCTGTCTCGCACTTCGATCCCGTAGTTCACCAGGGACGCGATGAACGCATCATCGACTGGATCTGCCGATGCTGACGCCGAGGAGAACGGCACGACGGCGAACAGCAGGACAGCGCAGCTGGCCGACCACTTCCCGAGCCGAACGTTCATACCGGCAGTGGCCTCCTTCTGTGGCTGCATCCCGTCGGGGAACGATCAATTCGACGTCGACAGGGGCACCTTCGCCTCGCCCACACCCTGCTCGGTCTGCCCGGTTGTCGGCGGCGCGCTCACCTCTCGCAAGTTGACGGGTTGGTTACGCCAGCCGGCGTAACCAAGGGCGGCGCTGATCGCGGTGTAGACAACGGCCTCCGTCCACATGAATCCGACACCCCACTTCCTGCCGAGGAAGATGGGCTCGTCGATGATGCCGGCGGATGCGGCGACGGCGTAACCCGCGTGCGCGTAGGCGATTCCGGCGAACGCTCCGCAGAAGAATTTGCTCACTTCGCGATTCATGTCCTTGTCCTCTCTCGGTTGCGTCTCGGTTGCGGCGAGGCGTTTGATCTCACTGTCGCCCTGCGCCCCGACTGGAGGTAGGGGCCAAGGTCCTCCGGCATCGGACCATTCGTCGCCTTCCGGAACGGCGGATGGCGACCGAAAGGCCCGACCCGCGATCGGACCTATCCGGGTCCGTTGACGATGCGATCGCGGATGGCGGTGGCGGTCGCGAGATGCCCCTCGGCAGAGTTCATGAACTCGCCCGCGTGGCGCGCCTCGTTCGGATCGTTGTCCTCGACCGCGGCGACGCAGAAGTGGGAGGCGGCGTCGAAGTCGTCGAGGCTGGCTTGCAGCGCGTCGGTGAGCTCTTTGTCCGGGGAGGGCAGATGGCCCTGCAGGAAGCTCGCCGCGTCATGGCCCTCGTGGCAGGCCGCTCCGAGAGCGGCGTTGTCCTTACTACCGATGGCGAAGGTGGCCTTGCCCATGGCGATACCCAGGTCTTGCATGTGGTCCTGAGTCAGTTGGACCCATCCGCGCACGGCCTGGGTGTGAGACGTTGTCGTGGTGGTGCCGCCACCGCTGGGGTGTTTGTGGGGTGAGCAGCCGGCGACGATGAGCACCACCGCGGCGCCCACGATGGCTTGCTTGATCACCGTCGACCTCCTAAGTCCCGTGAACGGTGATCCTTCGCCCCGCCCCCGCCCGCGAGACAGGGCATAAAGGCTCTACCTCGAAAAGCAGGATGGCCCCGATTCGATCGAGGATCAGCGGCCGGGCAAACAGGCCGAGGGTGGCGGGCGGGCGTTCTCGCGCTGCACGCACTGACCTGCGCGGACGCGGGTGCCCCCAGTCGGACTCGAACCGACACTGGGCGGATTTTAAGTCCGCTGCCTCTGCCAATTGGGCTATGGGGGCTCGGCGGCGAATGTAGCGCGCCCGGGCAGAATCTAGGACATCGCGTCCCGCTCGAAATAACCGAAATTTGCAAGATGCGCTGCGAGAGCGCGTCGGCTAGGATCCGCGCCCGCGTGGCTTAACCACGGTTTTCCTTCAGGTAACAGATCACACCGCTATGTCGTCCGGCAGGACCGTGTTAAAACTACCGCCCTCATCGTTAAGAAGCCGTAAACGGCTGTCACCCGGGCCCTTTCGGCCGGGAACGTGGACTCGGGGGTCGTTAGTGTTACGCCAACGCACAGGGGCCGTTACGCGAACACTCAGGGTCGATCCACCGCATGGGGGTCGGCCGTTCCGAACACTAGGAGCAACAGATGGCTTTTCTGACTACACAAACTGAAGAGATGCTAGCTGCGGAGCAGCTGCTGTCGGGGATAAACACCAACCTGGCGGCGCAGAACGCGGGCGCCGCGGCGGCGACCACGGTGATCATCCCGGCCGCCGCCGACCCGGTGTCGGCCCAGCAAGCGGCGATCTTCTCGGCGTACGGCACCCAGTACCAGGCCATCGCCGCCGAGGCCCAGACGCTGCTGGAAAACTACGCGCAAACGCTGGGCATCAGCTCCGGCAGCTACACAAACACCGAGGCCGTCAACGCGGCTCAGTCCGGTATTCAGGCTTTGGATTCGATAAACCCCGCCGGTGGTGCGACCACCGGCTCCAACCCAATCGACATTCTCTCGTGGCTCTTGGGCTTCAACGGTCAGTACAGCGGCGGTCTCGGCGGCATGTTCGGATTGTCCAGTAACGGCGCCAACATCGGGAACATCGGCTTCGGAAACTGGGCGTCGGCCACGTCCAACCTGCTCGGCCTCGCCGGTGGCGGCCTGCTCGACACCTCCGCCGCCGACGCCGCCGGTTCCGCCGCTGATGCCGCGGGCCTCGCGGACACAACGGCGCCGATGGCCGGCGGCGGGATGGCCGGCGTGGGTGCGATGCCGATGGCCGCAGCGGGCCAAGCGAGTCTGGTCGGCAAACTGTCGGTCCCACCAACCTGGGCCGGTCCCGCCACCCCGGTTGTCGGCACCAGCGCAGCACCCGTCGAAACCGTCGGCTGGACTGCGGCCGCACCGCAAGCTGGCGCGGGAACCGTCATCCCGGGCATGCCGGGGATGGGCGCGGCTGCCCGCAACAGCGCCGGCTTCGGTGCACCGCGCTACGGCGTCAAGCCGATCGTCATGCCGAAACCGACGGCCGTATAGCCCCCGGCTACTTCCTCACAGACATCAAATTCCAAAAGACATAAGGAGCGGGAACACAAATGGTTTTTGACTTTGCAGCAATTCCCCCGGAGATCACCTCCTCGCTCATCTACTCGGGCGCGGGCTCCGCACCGCTGATGGCAGCCGCGGCAGCGTACGCCAACCTCGGTGCCGAGATCAGCACGACAGCGACCCAGTGGGAATCGATCATCTCGCTGCTGACCAGCGAACAATGGACGGGAGGCGGTTCGGCAGCCGCAGCGGCCGCGGCCCAGCCAATCATCTCGTACCTGACCGAGACCGCGGCGACACTGGAGCAAGCCAGCGCCCAGGCCACCGCCTCGGCCGCGGCGTTCGAGGCTGCGCATGCGGCGGTGGTGCCGCCACCAGTGGTCGTGGCGAATAGAACCCTGCAAGCATCGTTGTTGCCATTGGCCATTCTCCCGGGCGTCGCCGCCGAGATCGCCGCATTGGACGCGGAGTACGCCGAGATGTGGGCCCAGGACGCCGCGGCGATGGCCGCATACCAGGCTGCCTCGCTCGCTGCTGGGACGTTGACCCCCGTGACGCCCCTGACGTCGACCACCAACCCGGCGGCCGCCGCAGGCATCGACAACGGGGCAGTGGCTTTCGACGCGGTGCAAGGTACTTCGCAGATTGCGGGGTTGGATCTCTCGTCCCTCGTCACAGCGCCGCCGACCTCCAGCGGCCTTCTGCAGTCGATCGACGGCTTGCTAGGCACACCATCGTTCCTCAATGCCGTCAACGGCGCGGTCAACACCACAGCGTGGTGGGTCTGCGCGACCATCCCGAACGCGGTGTCGCTGGGGCACACGCTTGGCACCGTGCCGTCGATCCCGTTTGCGCTCACCGACTCGGTCACGCCGCTCGCCGGTGGAATGGTTCAGGGCACAATGGTGGGCTCGGTATCCGGCGCGGGAGCGTCGGCCGCGCTGGGCGAGGCCTCCGCGGTCGGCGGGCTGTCCGTGCCGGCCGGCTGGAATGCGGCCGCCCCGGCGTCGTTGGCTTCCTCCACCGCTCCCCTCGAGGGCTCGGGGTGGACGGCGGCGGCCGAGGCCGAGCCGGTCACCGCGATGCCCGGCATGCCGGGGATGGCCGCGGCCGCCAAGGGCGCCGGCGCCTACGGCTCCGGACCGCGGTACGGCTTCAAGCCGATCGTTATGCCCAAGCAGGTTGTCGTCTGATGTCGGGACCACCGATACGGGAAATAAGGGGGTGCATGTCACCCGTTTGAGGCGATCAGTTAACCGGTAGGCCGTAATCTGTCCATAACGCGGCCACCACCGCATCAATTACAACTGTTAAGACTTCGACATTGAAGGCTTGAACGACAAGGAGAAATCAAATGGCAACACGTTTTATGACTGACCCGCACGAAATGCGGGCGATGGCGGGCCGCTTTGAGGTGCACGCCCAGACGGTTGAGGACGAGGCTCGCAAGATGTGGGCGTCCTCGATGAACATCGCCGGTCAACCAGGCCTTCCGCAACATCGTCAACATGCTGCACGGAGTGCGGGACGGACTGATCCGCGACGCGAACAACTACGAGCAGCAAGAGCAGGCCTCGCAGCAGATCCTCGGCAGCTAGCACTCGAAACCCGCTGTCTTCCAACACTTTAAGGAGCTAAGCAATGACCATTAACTACCAGTTCGGCGATGTCGACGCCCACGGTGCCTTGATCCGCGCCCAGGCCGCGTCTCTGGAGGCTGAGCACCAGGCCATCGTTCGCGATGTGCTTGCTGCGGGTGACTTCTGGGGCGGTGCCGAGGTGATCTACGAGCAGGCCAACGCCCACGGGCAGAAGGTGCAGAGCGCCGGCAGCAACATGGCCAGCACCGACAGCGCCGTTGGGTCCAGCTGGGCCTGACATCGCGTCTTCACTCGAAAGGGCCCGCACACCACGGTGTGCGGGCCCTTTTCGTTTCTTAGGCCTCGCAGCCCTGCCCTACCCGGCGACCGGCGAACGCGGGATGAGTGAGGGGCGGAACCCGATCCGGTGAACCGCGCCCCACATTTGAGCGCCCTATGAACTTCGTGACAGTTAGGTGTGTGGCTTGCCAGAATGTAGGGACATGACCGCAACGTCGGGTTACGCGGGTGGCCAGCGGCCCCGCCAGGCCATCCTGGGGCAGCTGCCCAGGATTTACCGTGCCGACGGGTCACCGATCAGGGTCCTGCTGGTCGATGACGAGCCGGCGCTGACCAACCTGGTGAAGATGGCGCTGCACTATGAGGGATGGGTTGTCGACATCGCCCACAACGGCCGCGAGGCCCTCGCCAAGTTCGACAAGGTCAGCCCCGACGTGCTCGTGCTCGACATCATGCTTCCCGACGTGGACGGGCTGCGAATCCTGGAACGCGTCCGCCAGTCCGACGCCTACACCCCGACGCTCTTCCTCACCGCGCGGGACTCGGTCATGGATCGGGTCACCGGTCTGACCGCCGGCGCCGACGACTACATGACCAAGCCGTTCAGCCTCGAGGAGCTCGTTGCCCGGCTACGCGGGTTGCTGCGCCGTTCCGGCCAGCAGTCGCCCCCGGCCGCCGAGACCCTCAAAGTCGGCGACCTGAGACTCGACACCGCCAGCCGCGAAGTGATCCGCGACGGCACCCAGATATCGCTTTCCTCGACCGAGTTCGAACTGCTGCGCTTCCTCATGCGCAATCCCCGCCGCGCGCTGAGCCGCGCCGAGATCCTCGACCGCGTCTGGAACTACGACTTCGCCGGGCGCACCAGCATCGTCGATCTCTACATCTCGTATCTGAGAAAGAAGATCGACTCCGGGCGTGAATCGATGATTCACACCGTGCGCGGTGTTGGATACATGCTGCGGCCCCCGGAATGAACCAAGAGCGGGACGCCATGTCCGGGGACCTTCCGCGGTGGCTGCCCCGTTCGTTACGCCGCCAGCTGCTATTGGGCGTATTGGCGGTGGTCAGCGTGGTGCTGATGACGGTCGGAATCGTGTCGGTGCTGAGCCTGCGCGGCTACGTCACCGCGATGAGCGACGCCGAAGTCGCTGGGTCTTTGGACGCATTGGGCCACTCCTACACGAAATACCTTAGGGGCGACCAGAACCCGGGCGGCGGCGCCAAACCACTGACGGAAGCGATGCTGCAGTTCACCGATCAGACGCCGGGAAACCTGATCGTGGTGCTGCACAACGGCAACGCGGTCGGGTCGGCGGTCTTCTCGGAAGCCGAAGCGCGGCCCGCACCCGCCGATGTGGTCCGCACCATCGAAGCGCAGTCGTGGGCAAACGGCCCACCACGGACCGAAAACCTGGGCAGCCTGGGCTTCTATCGACTCAAGAGCCACGTCGATGGATCGGACGTGCTGGTTGCCGGGGTGTCGCTGAACCTCGCCGACCGAATCATCGCCCGCAAACAGGTCACCACCACCCTGCTCATCGCGGCGGCGTTGGCGGTCACCGCCGGGCTCACCTTCTGGGTCGTCGGCTACACCCTCCGTCCGTTGCGCCGGCTGGCCGGTATCGCCGCGGAAGTCGCCGCGATGCCGCTGACCGACGACGACCACCGAATCAGCGTCCGAGTACGGCCGAAGGACACCAACCAGCAGAACGAGGTCGGCATCGTCGGCCACACCTTGAACCGGTTGCTGGACAACGTCGATAGTGCGCTGGCGCAGCGCGCCGAATCCGACCTGCGGATGCGGCAATTCATCACCGACGCCAGCCACGAGCTGCGGACCCCGCTGGCGGCAATCCAGGGATACGCCGAACTGACCCGCCAAGACAGCTCGGAGCTGCCGCCGACCACCGAATACGCGCTGGCGCGCATCGAGTCCGAAGCGCGGCGCATGACGCTGCTTGTCGACGAGCTGCTCCTGCTCTCCCGCCTGGGCGAAGGACAAGACCTGGAAAGCGAGGACGTCGACCTGGCCGACCTCGTCGTCAACGCCGTGAACGACGCGGCGGTCGCAGCACCCACGCACCATTGGGTGAAGGACCTGCCCGACGAGCCGGTATGGGTTCGCGGGGATCATGCGCGGCTGCATCAGCTCGTCAGCAATCTGCTCCACAACGCCCGGGTGCACACCCCGCCCGGCGTCACCGTCACAACCGGGATCACCTGCCACCGCGACGGGCCCGAGGCGCCGTGCGTGGAACTGACCGTCGCCGACGACGGACCTGGCATCGACCCGGACCTCCTCCCCCGCCTGTTCGAGCGGTTTGCCCGGGCGAACAACTCCAGGCTCAACAGCTCGGGCACCGGGCTCGGCCTGGCCATCGTCAATTCGATCGTCAAGGCCCACCAGGGCTCGGTCACCGCCGAATCCAGCGAGGGCAGAACGGTTTTCCGGGTACGCCTTCCGATGATCGACGCTCCGGGCGCCGGGGCCGGATAGTCGCACGGATTTGCGCGCGCTTGCCGGCGTTAAGAAACCGTAAAGGGCCCCCGCGGCGCCGTTAGGAAAGTGTCAACCAAAGGCCCTAGCCCCGCGGTGCCAGCTAACTTCAAGCTGACCTTGCCTCCGAGATAGCGCTGTGGCTGCCTCGACGAGGCTCTTTCGTATGCACTTGATCGGGGTGGGACGGAGACAAGATGGGCTCGAAATGGGTGTAGTGGTGTTCGTCGTGCTCACGGTGGCGGTGTTCGCCCTACTGGGCCTGGTGCAGAAGTTGGTCGAGCGGCTGTGAACTACGAAAACATCGTCGGTTTGGTGCTTTCCGTCCTCCTCGCACTGTTTCTCGGCTGCGCTCTGCTCTTCCCGGAGCAGTTCTGATGGGCCCGGGGCTGGTCTTTCTCGCCGTCCTCGTCGTGGCTCTGGTCGCGGTGCATGTGCCCTTGGGCGACTACATGTATCGGGTCTACACATCGGCGGAGGACGGTTACACCGAGCGGGTCATCTACCGCCTGATCGGGGTTGACGCGCGCTCGGAGCAAACGTGGGGGGCCTACGCGCGCAGTGTGCTGGCGTTCTCGTCGATCAGCATCCTCTTTTTATTCGTGTTCCAACTCGTGCAGGGCACATTGCCGCTGCATCTGCATGATCCGGCCACCAAGATGACCCCGGCGCTGGCGTGGAACACCGCCGTCAGCTTCGTCACCAACACCAACTGGCAGGCCTATTCCGGCGAATCGACACAGGGCCACCTCGTGCAGATGGCCGGTCTCGCGGTGCAGAACTTCGTTTCCGCCGCCGTCGGCATGGCGGTGGCGATCGCGCTGGTGCGGGGGTTCGCCCGCACGCGCACAGGCGAACTGGGGAACTTCTGGGTCGACCTGGTGCGCGGAACGCTGCGGATTCTGCTGCCCATCGCGACCCTGGGCGCTCTCCTGCTGATCGCGGGGGGCGCGATTCAGAACTTCCACTTGAACGACCAGATCGTCACCGCCCTCAACGGGGCGCAGCAGACGATCACCGGTGGCCCGGTGGCCAGCCAGGAGGCCATCAAGGAACTGGGTACCAACGGCGGCGGCTTCTACAACGCGAATTCCGCCCACCCGTTTGAGAACCCGACCTCGTGGACCAACTGGCTGGAGATCTTCCTACTGCTGGTGATCAGCTTCTCGCTGCCGCGCACGTTCGGGCGCATGGTGGGCAGCAAGAAGCAGGGATATGCGATCGCATCTGTGATGGCTTCGCTGTACGCGATCAGCGTGACCTTCATGATGTGGTTCCAGCTGCGGCACCACGGCACGGTGCCGACCGCGGTCGGCTCGGCAATGGAGGGGGTCGAGCGACGGTTCGGCGTCGCTAACTCCGCGGTGTTCGCCGACTCGACGACGCTCACCTCCACCGGTGCCGTCGATTCCTTCCACGATTCCTACACCAGCCTCGGCGGGATGATGACCATGTTCAACATGCAGCTGGGCGAGGTCGCGCCCGGCGGCACCGGGTCCGGCCTGTACGGCATGCTGATCCTGGCGGTGATCACCGTGTTCGTCGCCGGGCTGATGGTCGGCCGTACCCCCGAGTATCTCGGCAAGAAGATCAATCCACGCGAAATCAAGCTCGCAGCAAGCTATTTCCTGGTTACGCCGCTGATCGTGCTGACCGGAACCGCAATCGCGATGGCGCTGCCGGGCGAACGCGCCGGCATGCTGAACTCCGGACCGCACGGGTTGTCGGAGGTGCTGTACGCGTTCACCTCCGCGGCCAACAACAACGGGTCGGCATTCGCCGGGATCAGCGTCAACACCAACTGGTACAACACCGCGCTCGGCCTGGCGATGGTCTTCGGCAGATTCCTGCCGATCGTGCTCGTGCTGGCGCTGGCCGGCTCGCTGGCCAAGCAGGGTCAGACGCCGGAATCGGCTGGGACGCTACCCACCCAGCGGCCACAATTTGTGGGAATGGTCGCCGGGGTGACCTTGATTCTCGTCGCCCTCACCTTCCTGCCCATGCTGGCGCTCGGACCTCTCGCTGAAGGAATTCACTGATGACCGCGACGACCGTCGACCCGACCGAGCAGTCACAGCCCGCCGCGAACACCAAACGCGTGCAAGGCGGTTTGCTCGATCCCAGGATGCTGTGGACATCGTCGCCGGACGCCCTGCGCAAACTCAACCCGCGTACCTTGTGGCGCAACCCGGTGATGTTCATCGTCGAGATCGGCGCCACCTGGAGCACCGCGTTGGCGATCATCAACCCGACCTGGTTCGCATGGTTGATCGTGGTGTGGCTATGGCTCACGGTCTTTTTCGCCAACCTTGCGGAGGCGGTGGCCGAAGGCCGCGGCAAGGCCCAGGCGGAAACGTTGCGCCGCGCCAAGAGTCAGACGCTCGCGCGACGACTCAAGGATTACCGGCCGGGTGCCCCGGCCGTCGAGGAAGAGGTCGCCGCGCCGCTCCTGCAGCAGGGTGACGTCGTCGTGGTCGAGGCGGGACAGGTCATTCCGGGTGACGGCGACGTCGTCGAAGGCATTGCCTCCGTGGACGAGTCGGCTATCACCGGTGAGTCCGCACCGGTAATCCGCGAGTCCGGCGGTGACCGCTCGGCGGTCACCGGCGGAACCACCGTGCTCAGCGACCGCATCGTCGTGCGGATCACCCAAAGGCCCGGCGAGAGCTTCATCGACCGGATGATCGCGCTCGTCGAGGGCGCCAACCGGCAGAAGACCCCCAACGAGATCGCGCTCAACATTCTGTTGGCCGCGTTGACGATCATCTTCGTTTTCGCCGTCGCCACCCTGCAGCCGTTGGCGATCTATTCGAAGATGAACAATCCCGGCGTCCCAGACACCCAGGCGCTCAACGCGAATGGTGTCGCGGGGATCGTGATGGTGTCATTGCTGGTGTGCCTGATCCCGACGACCATCGGCGCGCTGCTTTCTGCGATCGGCATCGCGGGCATGGACCGGCTGGTACAACGCAACGTGCTCGCCATGTCCGGACGCGCGGTTGAAGCCGCCGGCGACGTCAACACGTTGCTACTCGACAAAACCGGGACCATCACCCTCGGCAATCGGCAGGCCGCCGCCTTCGTCCCCCTCGACGGTGTCACCAATGCACAACTGGCCGATGCCGCGCAGTTGTCCAGCCTCGCCGACGAGACACCCGAGGGACGCTCGATCGTCGTGTACGCCAAACAGCAATTCGGGCTGCGTGCCCGCACTCCCGGTGAACTCTCACACGCCCAATGGGTGAGTTTCTCGGCCGCCACCCGGATGTCGGGTGTCGACGTCGACGGACACAAGTTGCGCAAGGGCGCGGCCAGCTCCGTCGCGGAGTGGGTGCGCGGCCAAGGCGGCAAGGTTCCCCAGCAGCTCGGTGAGATCGTCGACGGTATCTCCGCCGCCGGCGGCACCCCGCTGGTCGTCGGGGAGAGCCGCGACGGGGATGCGGCGGTGCTGGGCGTCATCCACCTCAAGGACGTCGTAAAACAGGGCATGCGCGACCGGTTCGACGAGATGCGCAAGATGGGCATCCGGACGGTGATGATCACCGGCGATAATCCGTTGACCGCCAAAGCGATTGCCGACGAGGCCGGCGTCGACGACTTCCTCGCCGAGGCCACGCCCGAGGACAAGCTCGCGTTGATCAAACGTGAGCAGGAGGGCGGCAAGCTGGTCGCGATGACCGGTGACGGCACCAATGACGCGCCGGCCTTGGCTCAGGCCGACGTCGGTGTGGCGATGAACACCGGCACGTCGGCCGCCAAAGAGGCCGGCAACATGGTCGACCTCGACTCCGACCCCACCAAGCTCATCGAGATCGTCGAGATCGGCAAGCAGCTCCTGATCACCCGCGGCGCGTTGACCACCTTCTCGATCGCCAACGACATCGCAAAGTATTTCGCGATCATCCCGGCCATGTTCGTCGCGCTCTTCCCCGGGCTGGACACGATCAACATCATGCGGCTACACAGCCCGCAGTCGGCGATCCTGTCCGCGGTGATCTTCAACGCCCTGGTGATCGTGGCGCTGATCCCGTTGTCGCTGCGTGGCGTGCGCTACACACCGAGCAGCGCATCAAAGCTGTTGAGCCGCAACCTGTATATCTATGGTCTGGGCGGCATCGTCGCCCCGTTCGTCGGAATCAAGCTGATCGACCTGATCATCCAATTCGTCCCAGGGATGTCCTGACATGAAGTTTTCGAGTTTCGTCCGCATGCACTGGGCGGCCTTTCGCGCATTGCTGGTGCTCACCGCGATCACCGGCATCGCCTACCCGCTGGTCATCTGGCTGGTCGCGCAACTGCCCGGACTGCACGACAAGGCGGAAGGGTCGATCCTCACCGCAAACGGAAAGCCGGTCGGCAGCCGGCTCATCGGTCAGCTGTTCACCGACAAGGACGGCAACCCGCTGCCGCAGTACTTCCAGAGCCGCCCCTCGGCGGCCGGTAACGGCTACGACCCGCTCTCGTCGGGCGCGAGCAACCTCGGGCCGGAGAGCATCGTCGACACACCCGCCGATCCGACCCAACTGGCGGCCGGCAAGTCCGCATCGGATGCGGGCTTCAAGCCGAGCCTGCTGACAACGGTCTGTTCGCGCAGCGCCGCGGTGGGCCAACTCGAACGGGTCGACGGTTCGCGGCCGTTCTGCACGGGCGGGGGCGTGGGTGCCGTCCTGTCGGTGATCGGACCTCGCGACGCCCGGGGGAACGTCGTCCACCCCACCCGGGTGGTCAGTGTCAACGAACCGTGCCAGGCGGCGACGCCGTTCCTGGCGCTCTACGAGGGTGTGCGCGTCGAATGCGCCAAGTACGGCGAGGACTACACGATCGGCCAGATCGTGCCGATCCGCGGCGCCGCACCCGCCAACCCGGCCGTGCCCGCCGACGCCGTCACCGCCAGCGGCAGCGGCCTGGACCCCGACATCTCGCCGGCCTACGCCGACCTCCAGGTGGCCAGGGTCGCCAAGGCAAGGCACGTCAGCCCCGATCAGATACGTGCGGTGTTGGCGCAGAGTCGGAGCGGCCGCACCCTCGGGTTTTTCGGTGAACCGTGCGTCAATGTGTTGCAACTCAACCTGGCACTCGATCACAAATATCCGGTCTCGAGCTAGCGCGATAGGGGGATGATGGTTGACGTGAGTGTCGTTGACCACCGTCCCAAACGCGGCGAGCTGCGGATTTACCTCGGCTCCGCTCCGGGGGTGGGCAAGACGTACGCGATGCTGGGCGAGGCTCATCGCAGGCTCGAACGCGGTACCGACCTCGTGGCCGGCGTGATCGAGACGCACGGCAGGGCGAAAACCGCTGAGCTGCTTGAGGGCATCGAGTTCATTCCGCCGCGCTACATCGAATACCGCGGCGGCAGCTTCCCCGAGCTCGACGTCCCGGCCGTCCTGGCGCGCAGACCGCAAGTCGTGCTCGTCGACGAGCTCGCGCACACCAATACCCCGGGCAGCAAGAACGCCAAGCGCTGGCAGGACGTCGAGGAACTGCTCGACGCCGGAATCACGGTGATCTCCACCGTCAATGTCCAGCATTTGGAAAGCCTCAACGACGTGGTCGCCCAAATCACCGGCATCGAACAAAAAGAGACCATCCCGGACTCGATCGTCCGGCAGGCGTCGCAGGTTGAGCTGATCGACATCACACCGGAGGCTTTGCGCCGCAGGCTGTCCCACGGCAATGTGTACGCGCCCGAGCGCATCGATGCGGCGCTGTCCAATTACTTCCGCCGCGGAAATCTCACCGCGCTAAGGGAATTGGCGCTGCTCTGGCTGGCCGACCAGGTCGACACGGCGCTGGCCAAATACCGCGCCGAGAACAAGATCACCGAGATGTGGGAGGCCCGGGAGCGGGTCGTGGTGGCGGTCACCGGCGGCGCGGAGTCGGAAACGTTGGTGCGACGGGCATCCCGGATCGCCTCGAAGTCCAGCGCCGAGTTGATGGTGGTGCACGTCATCCGCGGTGACGGTCTGGCCGGCCTGTCGGAGGCCCGGATGGCCAAGATCCGTGAGCTGGCGAGCAGCCTGGACGCCTCGCTGCATACCGTGGTCGGCGACGACGTGGCCACTGCCCTACTCGATTTCGCCCGCGAGATGAACGCCACCCAGCTGGTGATCGGCACCTCGCGTCGGTCGCGGTGGACGCGCATCTTCGAGGAGGGCATCGGCGCGAGGATCGTCGAGCAGTCGGGCAAGATCGACGTGCACCTGGTCACCCACGAGGAATCCAAACGCGGCTTCCGCGCGGCGTCACTGGCGCCCAACGAGCGGCGGGTGGCGTCATGGCTGGCGGCCATCATCGTGCCGTCGGCTATCTGCGCGGTCACGGTCACCTGGTTGGACCCGTATCTGGTTACCGGCGGCGAGAGCGCCTTGTTCTTTATCGGGGTGTTGCTGGTCGGGCTGCTCGGAGGTGTTGCCCCCGCGGCACTTTCGGCGGTGCTGTCCGGTTTGCTGCTGAACTATTTCCTGATCGCCCCGCGGCACAGCTTCACCATCGCCGAACCCAACAGCGCCATCACCGAACTGGTGCTGCTGATCATCGCGGTGGCGGTCGCGGTGCTGGTCGACGGCGCGGCCAAACGCACCCGGGAAGCCCGGCGCGCCTCGCAGGAGGCCGAGCTGCTGATTCTGTTCGCGGGCTCGGTGTTGCGCGGTGCCGATCTCGAGACGTTGCTCGAGCGCGTGCGCGAGACCTACTCGCAACGCGCGGTCAGCATGCTGCGCGAACGCGGCGAAGAGGATCGCGCGGGCGGCAGAAAGGCCGACGTCGTCGCCTGCGTGGGCAGGGATCCTTGTGTCAACGTCGATTCCGCCGACACCGCGATCGAGGTCGGCGACGACGAGTTCTGGATGTTGTTGGCCGGCAGGAAACTTTCGGCGCGCGATCGCCGGGTGCTGAGCGCGGTGGCCAAGCAGGCCGCGGGTCTGATCCGGCAGCGCGAGCTGGCCGAGGAAGCCAGCCGGGCCGAGGCGATCGTGCGCGCCGACGAGCTGCGCCGCTCCCTATTGTCAGCGGTCAGCCACGACCTGCGCACGCCGCTGGCGGCGGCCAAGGTCGCGGTCTCCAGCCTGCGCGCGGAGGACATCGCCTTTTCGCCCGCCGACACGGCGGAACTGCTGGCGACCATCGAGGAGTCGATCGACCAGCTGACCGCGCTGGTGGGAAACCTGCTTGATTCGTCGCGCCTGGCCGCCGGCGTGGTGCACCCGGACCTGCGCAGAGTCTACCTGGAGGAAACGGTGCAGCGGGCGCTGATCAGCATCGGTAAGGGCGCCACGGGCTTCTACCGATCCGCCATCGATCGGGTCAAGGTCGATGTGGGCGACGCGGTCGCCCTGGCCGACCCGGGGCTGCTGGAACGCGTTCTGGCCAACCTGATTGACAACGCGCTGCGATACGCGCCCAACTGTGTGGTGCGGGTCAACGCGGGGCGTGTGGGCGATCGGGTCTTGATCAACGTCATCGACGAGGGTCCCGGCATTCCGCACGGTGCAGAGGAGCAGATTTTCGAGGCGTTCCAGCGCCTCGGTGATCAGGACAACAGCACGGGGGTGGGTCTGGGCATGTCGGTTGCGCGGGGCTTCGTCGAAGCGATGGGCGGCACCATCTCGGCCGGTGACACTCCGGGCGGAGGGCTGACCGTGACGGTGGAGTTGGCTGCCCCGGAACCGATGGGTGAGCAATGACTCGGGTGTTGGTGATCGACGACGAGCCGCAGATCCTGCGGGCGCTGCGCATCAACTTGTCCGTGCGGGGATACGAAGTGATCACCGCCTCGAGCGGTGCGGGCGCGCTGCGGGCCGCCGCCGAACACAAGCCCGACGTGGTGATCCTCGACCTGGGCCTGCCCGACATCTCCGGTATCGACGTGCTGGCCGGCCTGCGCGGCTGGCTCACCGCGCCGGTGATCGTGTTGTCGGCGCGGACCGACTCGTCGGACAAGGTGGAGGCCCTGGACGCCGGGGCCGACGACTACGTCACGAAACCCTTTGGGATGGACGAGTTTTTGGCCCGGCTGCGGGCGGCCGTCCGGCGCAATGCCGCCGTGTCCGAGCTGGAGCAGCCGGTGATCGAGACGGAGGCGTTCACCGTCGATCTGGCCGCCAAGAAGGTCACCAAGAACAACGCCGAGGTCCATCTCACCCCGACCGAATGGGGGATGCTGGAAGTGCTGGTCCGCAATCGCGGCAAGCTGGTCGGCCGCGAAGAGCTCCTCAAAGAGGTATGGGGCCCGGCGTACGCCACCGAAACCCATTACCTGCGAGTGTATTTGGCGCAGCTGCGACGCAAACTCGAGGACGACCCGTCGCACCCCAAGCATCTGTTGACCGAGTCGGGCATGGGGTATCGGTTCGAGGCGTGAGGTTTGCGTGGCCGTGTGCCGTAGTCACATCTGTCACTCGCGCCCCTGCGTCGGAGGACTCGACGATTTGCCCGCCTCATAGCGACAACGCGCCGCCTCACGCAGAGCGAGCACGCGCTGATGGATTCGGTGTTCGGTGGAGCGCGGGATGGACCTCGGTCCGTATCGGCCGCGGTCGACACGACGCACCCTGTCTCGGCCGATCTCCCAACGCAAGGCGTCCGAGATGACCTTCGAGGCCCGGCCGGGGACCTGAAAACCCTGCCGGCTGAGAGCTTCGATCATTTCGCCGATGGTCGCGGGCCCGTTGTGAGCGATGTACGTCGTGAGCACGTAACGCAGTTCGATTCCCTGAAGGTTCATCGCCGCACCATCGCATACCGGTATGACACCCCGGCCTTGTCGCTGTGAGGCGGGCAAATCGTCGAGTCCTCCGGAACGGAGACGCAAGTGGCGGCTGTGACTCCCCCGAACGACCGAAGCCCGACACCCCGGCCTTGTCGCTGCGAGGCGGGCAAATCGTCGAGTCCTCCGGCACAAAGACGCAAGTGGCGGCTGTGACTCACTCCGCGATCGACAGCACGATGCCGTCCAGGATGTCGTGCTCGCTGACGGTCAGCTCGTCGATGCCGGCGCGGGCGCGCAACTCGCGCGCCAACTCCTCGACCACGATCGCACCCCCGCCGATCACGTCGGCACGCCCCTCGTGCATCGGCGGCAGCGCCGCACGTTCGGATCGAGACATCGCGATCAACCGCTCGCACACCGCCAGCAGATCGCCGCCGGAGACTCGCGAAAGATGAATGGCCGCAGAGTCATACGTCGTCATGTTGTGGGCCAGCGCGGACAGCGTGGTCATCGTGCCGGCCAGCCCGACCCAGGTCCGCGCCCCCTCCACCGGCACCACGCCCAGCGCGACCTCAAGACGTTCGCGCACCACCGCTCGGGCCTCCTCCACCTCGTCGGACGTCGGTGGGTCCGAGTGCAGGCAGCGTTCGGTCAGCCGGACGCAACCGATGTCGGCCGAGTAGCTCGCCACCACCGCCTCGCCGCCGACGACGATCTCGGTAGAACCGCCGCCCAGGTCGACGACCACGAAAGGCCCCGCAGCAGGGTCTAATTCGCCTACGGCTCCACGGAAGGAAAGCGCCGCCTCTTCGGCGCCGGTGATGACCTCCGCCACCGCGCCCGGCACCACAGCGCCCAGCACGTCGGCCGTCATCGCAAAGAAGACATCACGATTGGCGACGTCGCGCGCCGCCGACGTGGCCACCATCCGCACCCGCTCGACGCCGTGGCGCTCGAGCAGTGACGCGTAATCGGTCAAAGCGCCGCGGGTTCGGGCGATCGCCTCCGGCGCGAACTCGCCCGTCGCATCGACGCCCTGCCCCAGCCGCACGATCCGGGTCTCCCGATGAACGTCGCGCAGCCGGCCGTCGCTCACATCGGCGATCAGCAAACGAATCGAGTTGGTGCCGCAGTCGATTCCGGCGAGCCTGCTCACCATTGGTCCGCCGGCAAAACACCCGCCATTGCCGGCTCGGGGGCCAGGATCGCCAGCGCCTCGTCACCGAGGGGATTGCAACCGGGTCCCTTCGCCAGCGAGTGCGCGATCAGCACGTGCAGGCACTTGACCCGGTCCGGCATTCCGCCACCGGAAAACGTCGTGCCCAGTGGCTCGATCGCGTCCCGTTCGGCCAGATACGATTCGTGGGCTCGCCGGTACGCGGCCGCCAATTGCGGGTCACGCCGCAGCCGCTCGGTCATCTCACGCATCAAGCCCGTCGTTTCCAGCCTGCTCGCGGCCGCGGTCAACGCCGGATGTGTCAGGTAGTACAGCGTCGGAAACGGCGTTCCGTCAGGAAGTTTCGGCGCGGTCTTCACCACGCCGGGCTCGCCGTTGGGGCAGCGGTAGGCAATCTCGAGCACGCCGCGTGGCTCACGCCCGAGCTGACGCGCCACGGCCTCCAGGTCCGCACGATCAACCACCGGGCGCCGTGGGGTTCGGTGGGCCCGGCGGAACGGGACCGGCCGGGCCCGGTTCCGACGGGGCGGGCGGGACTTCGACCGGGGGAACATTGGCCGGCGGCAGGTGTGGCGCATCGGCGATGGTGTGCCAGAGCGACGTGTACCAGGGATCGCTGTTGGCGGGTTTCGCCGCCTGGCTTCCCGGCTCGGAAGGTGACGCCGCGCTCTGGGGCAGCTGGACCTGGAACGGGATGTCGCCCGGCTTCACGAAGCCGAGCCGCTCGCGGGCCTGCGCGGCGATGTAGGCCGGATCACCGAGTTTGGCCTTCTTCTGCTCGAGTTCGGCGATCTGGGCGCGCAACGCGGCTTCGCTTGCCATCAACTGATTCATCTCCGTGCGCTGTGCAAAGTAGGTCCGCACCGGGCCGGCGATGGTGAGCGTCAGCACGCAGACGACCGCGGCGAGCACCGCCGCCCGCCGCGCGGTGAAACCCAAGCGCTGCTCGGACCGCTGTTCGACCGATTCGACCGCGTGTCGCTTGATGGGCTCGACGACATGCTCGACCGACCGCGCGTTGGGCTGCTTCGCGGTTTGGGACGGCTTGGAAGACGGCTTGGCCGTGCGGCGGCGCCGAACCGAATCCCCGGCCTTCCCCGGACGCGATGCCGGGGAGCGCCGTTTCGGATCCGGCTTGGCGGGCAAGCTATTTGGCCTCCGGCGCATACCGCGGGAACGCCAGATCGCCGGCGTAGCGAGCGGCGTCGCCCAGCGCCTCCTCGATCCGCAGCAGCTGGTTGTACTTGGCGACCCGCTCACTGCGGGCGGGCGCACCGGTCTTGATCTGCCCGCTGCCGACGGCCACCGCCAGATCGGCGATCGTGGTGTCTTCGGTCTCGCCGCTGCGATGGCTCATCATCGTGCGGTACCCGCTGTGGTGCGCCAGCGCAACCGCATCGAGAGTCTCGGTCAGCGTGCCGATCTGATTCACCTTGACCAGCAACGCGTTTGCGACGCCTTTCTCGATACCTTCTTCCAGGCGCTCGGGATTGGTGACGAAGATGTCGTCGCCGACGATTTGCACACGGTCGCCGATCGCCGCCGTCAGCGCCGCCCAGCCGTCCCAATCATCTTCGGACAGCGGGTCTTCGATGGAGATCAGCGGGTAGGCGCCGAGCAGGTCGGCGTAGAACTCCGCCATGTGCTCGGCGCTGCGGGTGCTGCCCTCGAAGATGTATCCGGTGCCCTTGTTGTAGAACTCGGTGGCCGCCGCATCAATGGCCAGCGCCACATCCGTACCGAGTTTCAGGCCCGCCGACTCGATGCCCTGGCAGATCAGGTCAAGGGCCGCTTTGGTGTGCGCCACGTCGGGCGCGAAGCCGCCCTCGTCACCCAGGGCGGTGCTCAACCCCTGCTTTTGCAGCACCGATTTGAGTGAGTGGTAGACCTCAGCGCCCCAGCGCAGCGCCTCGCTGAAGCTGGGGGCGCCGATCGGGGCCACCATGAACTCCTGGATGTCGACGGCGGTGTGGGCGTGCGCACCGCCGTTGACGATGTTCATCATCGGCACCGGCAGGATGTGGGCGTTGGGTCCGCCGACGTAGCGGAACAGCGGCAGCTCGGCCGAGTCGGCGGCCGCTTTGGCGACGGCCAGCGAGACGCCGAGGATCGCGTTGGCGCCCAGCCGGGACTTGCCGGGGGTGCCGTCCAGGTCGACCAGCGCCTGGTCCACCAGCCGCTGGTCGTCGGCGTTGAGCCCGATCACCGCCGGGCCGATCTCGTCGAGAACGGCTTGCACCGCCTTTTGCACGCCCTTGCCGCCGTAACGCTCACCGCCGTCGCGCAACTCATGGGCCTCGTGCTCACCGGTCGACGCGCCGGACGGCACCGCCGCGCGGGCAAAGGTCCCGTCGATCAGGGCAATCTCGACCTCGACCGTCGGGTTACCGCGGGAATCGAGGATCTCGCGCGCCCCGACCTGCTCGATAATCGGCACTGAGTTTCTCCTTGCGTCGTAGCTGGTGCCGGCCTCGCCGCCGTTAGCGTAGGGCCTGATACATCCTGCTACAGCGGGTGACCCGCCGCATAAGCGGTCGCCCAGTCGCGCACCGCGCGCGCGTAGACGCCGGAGTTGTTGTAGGCCCGCAGCGCGGTTATCCAGCCCCGCGGCGTTGCCAGATCCTTACCCCGCCAACACAGGTAGCCCGCGGCCGCCAGCGCGGCGTCGTCGATGTTGTCCGGGCTGAGGCGGCCGTCGTTGTGGGCGTCGACGCCGTACAACCGCCAGGTCTCGGGGATGAACTGCATCGGCCCCATGGCCCGCACCACCCCGTCGTCATCCGTCACCGGTTCCTCGCTGTCGACGATGCGCAGGGTGCCGCCGCTGCCGTCCAAGCGGACACCGCGAATGGGGGGGCTGACGTCACCGTTGGGCGCCAGCCGCGCGCCGCGATAGGTGCCGTGGTGGCTCTCGACCTGCCCGATGCCCGCCAGTGTGGTCCACGCGATATGACACTTCGGGTTCTCGACCTCGGCGACCCGGGCGGCATACGCGTAGGCCTCCAGCGCGATCACCGGGATCTCCAGGGTCGGGGAGCGCTGTTCGGCCCAGGCCCGAAGCTGGTCCGCGGGCCGACCGCTGGCGTGCGTGTCCACCGGCGGCACCGGCGCCCCGGCAGGCGGCGGGACGCCCTCCGGGATGAACAGGCTGAGCTGCCACGTGCAACTGGAGGCCAGCAGCATCGCGGTCGCGCCGATCACGGCGGCCGCGCGCAACCAACGCCTCGGCGACACCATGCTGGTTAAAGCTCCCTCGACTCCCCGGCACCAACTTCCGCACAACCATCGTCCCATGGGTTGCGGTGCTGCCCGGCCCTATCGGGGCGGCCAGCGCACGATTTCGGCAAACTATCGGTTAGCTGACGCAGCATCAGCGGTCAGGCGTCGTCGGCAACCGCATCCGCCGCAGACTCGTCGGGCACCTCGTCCGACGGCCAGTGCGCACGCCACTCGTCTTCGGTGACCTCGCCGAGCGGGGCGACGTCGAATTCCTCCGGAACACCCGCGCCGCGGCGCGTCGCGGCGATCGCCCGCTCGACTGCGCGGACCGTGTCCACGAACTCCAGAACCGCCGTGCGCAGCGCGCTTTCCGCGTCGCCATCGGCCGACACCGAGATGGAGGTGATCTCGACGGGGATGAGATCGGCGGGCAGGCCGGCCTTCTCGGCACGCTGAATCACCTTCTGAGCCAACGCCAACGCCGGCTGCCCGGTATGCACCTCGTCCATCACGTATTTCCGCGGCTTTTCGGCCGCCTTGCGCTCTTCCCATTGGGCCAATTGCTCTTCGAGCGAAATGGTCTGACCCGCAAGCACACCCGGCACCCGATTGCCCAACTTTCGCATCAGCGTGACGGCGACGTCATCGATGGTGAAGGGAAATTGCGGGGCGTCCTCCGCGATGCGCGCGTGAAAGAGCACCTGCAGCAACACGTCGCCGAGTTCTTCGCGTAGCTGGTCGGCGCTGCCGCTGCGGACCGCGTCCAACAGTTCGTAGGTCTCCTCGAGCAGGAACCTGCGCAACGAGTCGTGAGTCTGCTCACTCTCCCACGGCCCGGCGGTGCGCAGTTTGTCCATCATGGCCACCACATCGACCAGTCGTTCGCCGCGCGGTGTCTCCGGCGCGGAGATCAACCGGGCGCCGGCCGCCAGCCGGGCGGTGACGGCGGGATGCTCGGGGTCCGACGACAGCAGCACCGGCGCTGGATCATCGGGGTCCCCGGCATGCACCGGACGCGCCGCGGGCAGCGACCACGGCACGGCGACCGGCATCTCCTCGGTGTACTGCACCTCACCGCTGAGGTGTTCGATCGCCTCGACCGGCACCAGCGAAGGGCGGCGGGGGTCGAACAATACGACGATCATGGACGCCGCTCTCCCCCGCGAGCGGGTGGTGCCCCCACCCCATCGCATCGCTTTGCCTCGTCGCCGGCGCGGATCATCGCGCTTGCCGCTCCTCACTGGCCATCGCTGCAGGTGAACTCGTTATATCAACATCCGTCTGGGGTTTACCTTGCAGCGCCGTCACCAGATTGGCCACCATCTGCACCAACTCCACGTCGCGGATGCGTGCCGCACCGACGCCCCCGTCCCGCGGGATGGGCACCTGCACCGTGGAAGTCGTGGCGCGGTAGCTCGCGGCCGGATACATCCGCTTGAGGCGCACCTGGGCCGAATCGGGCAGCGTTATCGGCGAGAGCCGCACGGTCGCCGCCGACGGGGCCGACACCTCGGTGATGCCGGCGCCGCGGCACAGCAACCGTAACCGCGCGACCGCCACCAGGCGCAGGGCCGGTTCGGGCAACGCACCGTAGCGGTCGACGAGTTCCTCGATCACGGCCGCGATCTCGCTGTCCGAGCCCGCCGCGGCCAGCCGCCGATAGGCCTCCAGCCGCAGCCGGTCGCTGGCGATGTAGTCCGGCGGCAGGTGGGCGTCCACCGGCAGGTCGATCCGCACATCCTTGGGCTCCTCGGCGGTGGTCACCGTCTGACCGTCGGCCGCCGCCCGGTATGCCTCCACGGCCTCGCCTACCAGCCGCACGTACAGGTCGAACCCGACCCCGGCGACGTGCCCGGACTGCTCGACACCCAGCACGTTGCCGGCGCCACGGATTTCGAGGTCTTTCAACGCGACCGCCATGCCCGCGCCCAGCTCGTTGTTCTGCGCGATGGTCGCCAACCGGTCGTAGGCCGTCTCGGTCAGCGGGGCGTGCGGCGGGTACAGGAAGTACGCGTAACCGCGCTCGCGGCTGCGCCCCACCCGGCCGCGCAGCTGGTGCAGCTGCGAAAGCCCGAAGGTGTCGGCGCGCTCGACGATCAGCGTGTTGGCGTTGGAGATGTCCAGCCCGGTCTCCACGATCGTCGTGCACACCAGGATGTCGTACTCGCGGTGCCAGAACCCCTGCACCGTGCGTTCCAGCCGCTCCTCGGGCATCTGCCCGTGCGCGACGACCACCCGCGCCTCCGGCACCAGCTCGCGGATCCGGGCCGCCGTCCGGTCGATGGAGCTCACCCGGTTGTGCACGTAGAAGACCTGCCCGTCGCGCAGCAGCTCGCGCCGCAAGGCGGCCGCCACCTGCTTGTCGTCGTGCGGCCCGACGTAGGTCAGCACCGGATAGCGCTCTTCGGGCGGGGTCAGGATGGTCGACATCTCGCGGATCCCCGCCAGGCTCATCTCCAGCGTGCGTGGGATCGGGGTGGCGCTCATGGTCAGCACGTCGACGTGGGTGCGCAGCGACTTGATGTGCTCCTTGTGCTCGACGCCGAACCGCTGCTCCTCGTCGACAACGACCAGGCCCAGGTCCTTCCAGCGCACCCCGGTCTGTAGCAGCCGGTGCGTGCCGATCACCACGTCCACCGACCCGTCGGCCAGGCCCTCGATCACGGCGCGGGACTCGGCGTTGTCGGTGAACCGGGAGAGCCCCTTGACGGTCACCGGGAAGCCGGCCATTCGATCGGTGAACGTCTGCAGGTGCTGGTCGGCCAGCAGCGTGGTGGGCACCAGCACGGCGACCTGCTTGCCGTCCTGGACGGCCTTGAAGGCCGCGCGCACCGCGATCTCGGTCTTGCCGTAGCCGACGTCGCCGCAGATCACCCGGTCCATCGGGATCGGCTTCTCCATGTCGGCCTTGACCTCGGTGATGGCGGTGAGCTGGTCGACGGTCTCGGTGAAGCCGAACGCGTCCTCCATCTCGGCCTGCCACGGGGTGTCCGGCGCGAAGGCGTGCCCGGCACTGGCCTGCCGTTTCGCATACAGCGCGACGAGCTCGCCGGCGATCTCGCGGACGGCGCGACGGGCCTTGGTCTTGGTGTTGGCCCAGTCGCTGCCGCCCAGCTTGGAGAGCGCGGGCGCCTGCCCGCCGACGTACCGGGACAGCTGGTCCAGCGAGTCCATCGGGACGTAGAGCTTGTCCGACCCGCCGCCCCGCTTGCTGGAGGCGTACTCGAGCACCAGGTACTCCCGCCGCGCCCCGCCGACCGTGCGTTCCGTCATCTCGACGAACCGGCCGATGCCGTGCTGGTCGTGCACCACCAGGTCGCCGGCCGTCAGCGCCAGCGGATCGACGGTGTTGCGCCGCTTGGCCGCCAGCCGCTTGCCCTCGACGGCGGTGGCCCGGCTGCCGGTCAGGTCGGTCTCGGTGATGACGACCAGGTTGGCGCCCGGGATGACGACACCGTCGTGCAGCGGGCCCTTGAGGACGCTGACGATCCCCGGTTTGAGCGTGGTGTCGGCCGCGCCCGGTTCCAGCATCGCCGCGGGGGTGTCGGAGTCGGCCAGCCGCTCGACGACACGATGGGCGGTGCCGGCGCCCGGGGCGACGACCGCGGCGTAGCCGCCGGTCGATACGTGCGCGCGCAGCATGGCGAAGATGCCGTCGATGTCGTGCTGGTGCCCGCGGGCCGACGGCGCCGCCCGGATCTCCAGCTCCACCGCCGACTCGTCGGACAACTGGCTCAACGTCCACCAGGGATGACCCGAGCGCGCCGCCGCGGCGTGCACGTCGTCCAGCTCGGCGAACCCCGACCCGCCGAACTGCGCGACGTCGACGGGGGCGTCGGTGCCCAGCGCCGCGACGGACCACGACGCCTCGAGGAACTCGCTGCCGGTCTTGATCAGGTCGGCGGCCCGGGTGCGCACTTTTTCGGGGTCACACAGCAGCACCGGGGTGCCCTCGGCCAGTTGGTCGGTCAGCAGCGCGTGTTCGCCGGGCCGCAGGACCGGCAGCAGCGCCTCCATGCCGTCGACCGCGATGCCCTCGCCCAGCTTGGCCAGCATGTCGGTGACGCTGCCGGTGATGGCGGGCTCGACCCCGGAATGCCGGGCGGCCAGCGCGGCGGCGCGCTCCCGCACGTCGTCGGTCAGGAGCAGTTCGCGGCAGGCCACCGCGATGACGGTCTCCACCTCGATCTCGGGTATGGAGCGCTGGTCGGCGACGGAGAACATCCGCATCTCGCTGACCTCGTCGCCCCAGAACTCGATGCGCACCGGATGCTCGGCGGTCGGCGGGAAAACGTCGAGAATCCCGCCGCGCACGGCGAATTCGCCCCGCCGGCCGACCATGTCGACCCGCGTGTAGGCCAGCTCGACCAGCCGGGCGACGACCTCCTCGAAGGCGATCTCCTGTCCGACGCTGAATGTCACCGGCTCGAGCAGGCCCAGCTGCGGCGTCATCGGCTGCAGCAGTGAGCGGACGGCGGTCACCACGACGCGCAGTAGTGGACCCAACCGGGCGTCGTCGGGATGGGCCAGCCGGCGCAGCACCGTCAGCCGGGCGCCGACGGTGTCGACGCCCGGAGAAAGCCGCTCGTGCGGCAGGGTCTCCCAGGACGGGAAGGCCGCCACGGCGTCGCCGAAGACGCCGCGAAGTTCGGCGGTCAGGTCATCGGCTTCACGCCCGGTCGCGGTGACTACCAGCAGAGGACCCAACCGCTCCAGCGCGCTGGCGACGAAAAGCCGTGCGCTGGCCGGACCCACCAGGTGCAGCTCGGCCGGTCGCCCTGCCGCGCTTTCGATCAGTTGCTGGAAGGTCGGCGCGGTGAGCGCCAATTCAACGAGCCCCGCGATCGGGGGTTCTGGGCGAGCAGGCCCCGGTGCGGTCATGATGAATCCATTCTAGGGGCGCCAGAATTCGTCAATTTTGACCCCGGCGCCGTCAAGGGATCGTTAGGAAAACGGCCCCCGACCCGACGCGGGCGCACGTTGGATTCATGACATTGCTGGACATCCTGCCGTCCCTGGGCCACGCGGCTCCCCCGCGGTTCGATCCCGCGATCTGGCCCATCACCGCCCACCCCGACGAGGAGGGCAGGCTCAGCGTCGGCGGTGTACCCCTGGCCGATATCGCCGACGAGTTCGGAACCCCGGCCTACGTGCTCGACGAAACCGACTTCCGGCGCCGCGCCCGCCGCTACCGCAAGGCGCTGCGCGGCATTCAGGTGGTGTACGCCGGAAAGTCGCTGCTGACCACCGCGGTGGCCCGGTGGGTCCGCGAAGAGGGCCTCGGTATCGACGTCTGCTCGAGCGGTGAGCTGGCCGTGGCCCTCGCCGGCGGAATCGCCCCGGCGCGGATCATCATGCACGGCAACGCGAAATCGCCCGACGAGTTGCGCGACGCTGTCCGCGCCGGGGTGGGGCGGATCGTGGTGGATTCGTGCATGGAGATCGCCTACCTCGCGGGCGTGGCCCGCCGGCGCCAGCCGGTGCTCATCAGGGTCACCCCGGACATCGATATCCACGGACACCGGGCGGTCACCACGGGTATCAGCGACCAGAAGTTCGGGTTCACTCTCGCCGGCGGCCATACCGCCGACGCGGTGAGGCGGGCGCTGGCCCACCCGATCCTCGACCTGGTCGGCCTGCACTGCCACATCGGCTCGCAGGTCACCGACCCGGCGCTGTACGGCGAGGCGATTCACCGGCTGATCGCCGCCATGGCCGACATCCGGGCCCGGCACGGCGTCATCCTCACCGAACTCAACCTCGGGGGCGGGCACGCCGTCCCCTACGTCCCGGGCGACGCCGAGCTGGACCTCGACGAGCTGGCCCGCGTCATCGAGGACGCGCTGGACGACGCCTGCGCCGCCGAGCACTTCCCCCGCCCGAGCGTCGTGGTGGAACCGGGCCGGGCCATCAGCGGGCGGGCCGGCGTCACCCTCTACCGGGTGTGTTCGGTGAAGACGCAGTCGGGCGGGCGCACCTTCGTCGCCGTCGACGGCGGCATGAGCGACAACCCGCGGGTGTCGCTGTACGGCGCCCGCTACACCGTCGCGTTGGCGAACCGGCACCCGCTGGGCCTCAAGCAGCGCGTCACCGTGGCCGGCCGGCACTGCGAAGCCGGCGACGAGATCGCCCGCGACATCGAGCTACCCGCCGACCTGCGTCCCGGCGACCTGCTGGCGGTGGCCTGCACCGGCGCCTATCACCACAGCATGGCGTCGAACTACAACCTGGTCGGCCGCCCGGCGGTGGTCGGCGTGCGGGACGGCCGGGCCCGCGAACTGGTCCGCCGTGAAACGATCGCCGACTTGCTGGCCCGCGACCGCGGCTAACCGTCGTCCTGCAGCCGCGGGTCGGCTTCCAGATGGGTCAGCCCGTTCCACATCAGGTTGACCAGGTGCGCCGCTACCACTTCTTTCTTGGGCTCACGCGTGTCGAGCCACCACTGGGCCGTCATCGAGACCGAGCCCACCAGCGCCTGGGCGTACAGCGGCGCCAGCTCGGGATCCAGGCCGCGGCGGGCGAAGTCGCCGGCCAGGATGGAGCTGACCTGGTTGACGGCGTCGTTGAGCAGGCTGGAGTAGGTGCCCGAGCTGATCGCGGCCGGTGAGTCGCGGATCATGATGCGGAAGCCGTCGGTGCGCTCTTCGACGTACGTGAGCAGCGCCAGCGCGACCCGCTCGACCCGCACCCGGGACCGGTTGTTGGTCAACGACGACGTGATGCCGTCCAGCAGCGCCGACATCTCGCGGTCGACGACCACGGCGTACAGCCCCTCCTTGCCGCCGAAGTGCTCGTAGACGACCGGCTTGGACACGTTGGCGCGCAACGCGATCTCCTCGATGGAGGTACCCTCATAACCGCGTTCGGCGAACAGCGAGCGTGCGATGCCGATGAGTTGCTGTCGGCGCTCGGTACCGGTCATCCGGGCGCGCGGCGCGCGGGCCTCTTTGTCCGGCTCCTTATCGAGAACAGCCACGTCAATCAGCGTATAGGGTCGCGCGCACCGAACCGCCCGTCTTTCCCTCGGCGCCGCGATCGGCCCGCCCACCGTCTAAAGTCTGTTGGTGGCGCGGGCCCAAAAGGCTTGCAATCCGTCGTGGTGTAATCGGCAGCACCTCTGATTTTGGTTCAGATAGTTCAGGTTCGAGTCCTGGCGACGGAGCTTGGCTCGTCGAGTAGTGGGGCCTATGCACGAATTCGAGGCGGCGGTTTCCATACTCAGGGCCCACAGTCGCGAGTGGACATGAGTGATCGCCCAGGCCCCTGTCTTTGCGTCAACATCATGTGAAGTGCCACGCTTGACGGCGTGTCGTCGTGCCAGCGCGCACGCCGGGGTTGAGGAGAGTTGATGGCGTCTCGTGGTGATACCGCGGTCCTGGTGCTCGCGGCCGGGCCCGGCACCCGGATGCGGTCGGACACCCCCAAGGTGCTGCACACGATCGCCGGTCGCAGCATGTTGTCCCACCTGCTGCACGCGATCACCAAGGTCGCGCCGCAACATCTGGTGGTGGTCCTGGGCCACGACCACCAGCGCATCTCCCCGCTGGTCGCCCAGTGGGCCGACGACCTGGGGCGCGGCATCGAGGTCTCCCTGCAGGACCGCCCGCTCGGTACCGGCCACGCGGTGTTGTGCGGCCTGTCCGCGCTGCCCGAGGACTACGCCGGCGTCGTCGTCGTGACCTCCGGCGATACGCCGCTGCTGGACTCCGACACCGTGGCCGACCTGATCGCGACCCACAACGCGGGATCGGCCGCCGCGACCGTGCTCACCACGACGCTCGCCGACCCCACCGGGTACGGGCGCATCCTGCGCACCCAGGACAACGAGGTCACCGCGATCGTGGAGGACGCCGACGCGACACCCTTCCAGCGTGAAATCCGCGAGGTCAACGCCGGCGTCTACGCCTTCGACGTCGCCGCGCTGCGCTCCGCGCTGAGCCGGCTGAGCTCCAACAACGCCCAGCAGGAGCTGTACTTGACCGACGTCATCTCGATCCTGCGCGGCGACGGGCAGGCCGTCCACGCCCAGCGCGTCGACGACAGCGCCCTGGTCGCCGGCGTCAACAACCGCGTCCAGCTCGCGCAACTGGGCGCCGAACTCAACCGCCGGATCGTCGCCGCGCACCAGATGGCCGGGGTGACCGTCGTCGACCCCGCGACCACCTGGATCGACGTCGACGTCACGATCGGCCGCGACACCGTCATCCACCCCGGCACCCAGCTGCTGGGCCGTACCCGGCTCGGCGGCCACTGCGTCGTCGGCCCGGACACCACGCTCACCGACGTCACCGTCGGCGACGGCGCATCGGTGGTGCGCACCCACGGCACCTCGTCGGCCATCGGCGCCGGCGCCACGGTCGGCCCCTTCACCTACCTGCGGCCCGGGACGGTGCTGGGCGACGACGGCAAGCTCGGCGCGTTCGTCGAGACCAAGAACTCGACGATCGGCACCGGCACGAAAGTTCCGCACCTGACCTACGTCGGCGACGCCGACATCGGCGAGCACAGCAACATCGGAGCGTCCAGCGTCTTCGTCAACTACGACGGCACCAACAAGCGGCGCACCACGATCGGCTCGCACGTGCGCACCGGTTCGGACACCATGTTCGTCGCCCCGGTGACGGTCGGCGACGGGGCGTACACCGGCGCGGGGACCGTGGTCCGCGACGACGTCCCCCCGGGCGCACTGGCGGTGTCCGCCGGACCGCAACGCAACATCGAGGGCTGGGTGCAGCGCAAACGACCGGGCAGCGCGGCCGCCGAAGCGGCCGAAAAGGCGACCCGAGAACCGGCCGGGGCCACCGACGACACAGCCGAGCCCGAATCGACATCGTGACTTTGGTATCTGGTAACCCGGCCACATTTCCGTACCATTCGCTACGTACGATTGGCCATCCACTTCTGATCCGAACGGCGAGGGCAGCGCGTTGAGCCACGACTGGACCGACAACCGCAAAAACCTGATGCTCTTCTCCGGCCGAGCGCACCCGGAGTTGGCCGAGCAGGTGGCAAAGGAGCTCGACGTCCACGTCACCGCGCAGACGGCCCGGGAGTTCGCCAACGGCGAGATCTTCGTCCGGTTCCACGAGTCGGTCCGCGGGTGCGACGCGTTCGTCCTGCAGTCGGCCCCGGCGCCGGTGAACGACTGGCTGATGGAACAGCTGATCATGATCGACGCGCTCAAGCGGGGCAGCGCCAAGCGGATCACCGCCGTCATGCCGTTCTACCCCTACGCCCGCCAGGACAAGAAGCATCGCGGCCGCGAACCGATCTCGGCGCGACTGGTCGCCGACCTGCTCAAGACGGCGGGCGCCGACCGGATCGTGACGGTGGACCTGCACACCGACCAGATCCAGGGTTTCTTCGACGGCCCGGTCGACCACATGCGCGGGCAGAACCTGCTCACCGGCTACATCCGGGACAACTACCCGGACGGAAACATGGTGGTCGTCTCCCCGGACTCGGGCCGGGTGCGCATCGCCGAGAAGTGGGCCGACGCATTGGGTGGCGTCCCGCTGGCCTTCATCCACAAGACCCGGGATCCTCGGGTGCCCAACCAGGTGGTGTCCAACCGCGTCGTCGGCGAGGTGCAGGGCAGGACCTGCGTGCTGATCGACGACATGATCGACACCGGCGGCACGATTGCCGGCGCTGTGCAGCTGTTGCGCGATGACGGCGCCGCCGACGTCATCATCGCGGCCACCCACGGCGTGCTGTCCGACCCGGCCGCCGAGCGGCTCGCGGCCTCGGGTGCTCGCGAGGTGATCGTCACCAACACCCTGCCGATCGGCGAGGAGAAACGCTTCCCCCAGCTCACCGTCCTGTCCATCGCGCCGCTGTTGGCCAGCACCATTCGCGCCGTCTTCGAAAACGGCTCCGTCACGGGGCTATTCGACGGGGACGCCTAGATGCCTGCACGGCCAGACGAGACGGTCATCTACCACAATCCCCGGTGCAGCACCTCCCGAAACACGTTGGATCTCTTGCGCGACAGTGGGTTCGAGCCGACCGTCGTCGAGTACTTGAAGAACCCGCCGTCGCGCGACGAACTGGTGCAGATGATCAACGACGCCGGGATCGACGTGCGCACCGCGGTGCGCAAGCGGGAATCGCTGTACTCCGAGCTCAATCTCGCCGATGCGACCGACGACCAGTTGCTCGACGCCATGGTCGAACACCCGATCCTGATCGAACGGCCGTTCGTCGTCACGCAGAGGGGCACCCGGCTGGCTCGGCCGGTCGACACGGTCCGCGAGATTCTGTGAGACGTGCCTGCGCGGCCGCGGCCATCGCCCTGACGCTGCCCGCGGTGGCGTGCGGCCCGAAAACGCCCGACTATCAATCGATCTGGTCCACGACGCCGACAACCACGACCACCACGACACGGGTGGCCAAGCCCGTGCCGCTGTCGCAATATCTGCAGAACATCGGCGTGACCGGCGAGCAAGTCGCGCCGGGCAACCTGCCCGACCTGACGGTGTCGATACCGACGCCCCCGGGCTGGTCGGTGGCGAACAATCCGAACATCTCCCCGAAGACGCTGATGATCTCCAAGGGCGGCAAGTATCCGACCGCCAGACTCGTGGTGTTCGTCCTGCACGGCGATTTCGATGCCGCCCAGGTGATCCAGCACGGCAACGACGACGCCCAATTGTTCGAGGATTTCAAGCAGCTGGACGCCTCGACGACGCCCTACAACGGCTTCCCCTCGTCGATGATTCAGGGCAGCTACGACTTGGATGGCACACGGCTGCACAGCTTCAACCGGATCGTCATCGCCACCGGTTCCCCGCCCGCCAAGCAGCGATACCTGGTTCAGCTGACCATTACCGGCCTGGCCAACGAGGCGGTCGCGCAGTCGACCGACATCGAGACGATCATGCGAGGGTTCGTCGTCGCGGCGAAGTGACTTCGGCCTTTGGTCGGCGAGATTGCCACCATGTCGTGATCGGGGCTACAACCACAGCCTTGGCGGCAATCTCAACGTGATCATGTGCAGTGCTGGTCCTTGGTGAATTCCACACCAGCGCCTGCCCAATCCCCGCGCAGCCGGCCCCGCGCAGTGGAGGGCCATCACCGGCATCACCGGGCCCACCACGGTGCCGCTGGAGTTCGACACCGGGCACTGAGGGAGTCCTATTAGGCTCATCAGCCATGACAAACTGGACCGCCGCAGACCTGCCGTCGTTCGCCGGGCGCACCGTGATCGTCACCGGAGCCAACAGCGGGCTCGGCGCGGTGACGGCCCGCGAGCTGGCGCGGCGGGGCGCCACGCTCGTCATGGCGGTCCGCGACGTTCGCAAGGGCGAGAAGGCCGCGCTGCAGATCAGGGGTTCGCACACCGGCCCGGTCGAGGTGCGCCCGCTCGACTTGCAGAATCTGTCGTCGGTGCGGGAGTTCGCCGACGGCGTCGACAAGGTCGACGTGCTGATCAACAACGCGGGCATCATGGCCGCCCCGTACGCCCGGACCGTCGACGGGTTCGAGAGCCAGATCGGCACCAATCACCTCGGCCACTTCGCCCTGACCAACCTGCTGCTGCCCAGGCTCACCGACCGGGTGGTCACGGTGTCGTCGATGGCGCACTGGCCGGGGCGGATCAGCCTCGACGACCTGAACTGGGAGCGGCGGCGATACTCGCCCTGGCTGGCCTACAGCCAGTCCAAGCTCGCGAACCTGCTGTTCACCAGCGAGCTGCAGCGACGCCTGGCGGCGGCCGGTTCCACGCTGCGCGCGCTGGCCGCCCATCCCGGCTACTCGCACACCAACCTGCAGGGCGCCTCCGGCCGCAAGCTGGGCGACGCGCTGATGTCGGCCGTCACCCGGGTGGTGGCCACCGACGCCGACTTCGGCGCTCGGCAAACGCTGTACGCGGCGTCGCAGGACCTGCCGGGCGACACGTTCGTCGGCCCGCGGTTCGGTCAGGCCGGCCGCACCCAGCCGGTCGGGCGCAGCCGCCGGGCGCAGGACCCCGCGATGGCGGCGGCGCTGTGGGAGCTGTCCGAGCAGCTCACCGGCACCAAATTTCCGCTCTGAGGTGCAGATGCGCTAACCTGACCGGGCGTCACGGCGAGGGTGGCTGGCCAGCCAGCACCGTTATCGACGGAGACCGACGAAACTGTCGCGACCCCGGCCGTGCCCCCACACTCAGGCATTGAGCACACAGGAGCGACACGATGGCCAAATCCGCAGGCAACCAACTCACCGCCACGGTGCGAACCGAAACCGGCAAGGGCGCGTCCCGCCGCGCCCGCCGCGAAGGCAAGATTCCCGCCGTCCTCTACGGCCACGGCGCCGCCCCGCAGCACCTCGAGCTGCCCGGCCACGACTTCGCAGCCGTGCTGCGCCACGCGGGCACCAACGCGGTGCTGAGCCTGGACATCGACGGCAAGGAACAGCTGGCGCTGACCAAGGCGCTCGACATCCACCCGATTCGCCGCACCATCCAGCATGCCGACCTGCTGGTCGTGCGGCGCGGCGAGAAGGTCGTCGTCGAGGTCCGAGTCGTCATCGAGGGCGACGCCGTTCCCGGCACCCTGGTCACCCAGGACACCAACACCATCGAGATCGAGGCCGACGCGCTCTCGATCCCCGAGCAGCTGACGGTGTCCGTCGAGGACGCCGAGCCGGGCACCCAGTTCACCGCCGGGCAGGTCGCCCTGCCGAAGGGCGTGAACCTGATCTCCGACCCGGAGATGCTGGTGGTGAACGTGGTCACCGCGCCGACCGCTGAGGACCTCGAGGAAGAGGGTGCGGGCGAGGTCGCCGAGGCCGAACCAGCCCCCGCGGAAGAGGAAGCCGGCGAGGCCGAGGCCCCCGCGGACGAGTCCGAGTAGGCGGACTCCCAACGTGGCCGAGCCGTTGCTGGTGGTCGGCCTGGGCAATCCCGGAGACAACTACGCCCGCACCCGGCACAACCTCGGGTTCATGGTCGCCGACCTGCTCGCCGAACGGCTCGGCTCAAAGTTCAAGGTGCACAAGCGTTCCGGCGCCGAGGTGGTCAGCGGCCGGCTGGCGGGGCATTCGGTATTGGTCGCCAAGCCGCGCTGCTACATGAACGAGTCCGGCCGCCAGGTCGGGCCGTTGGCGAAGTTCTACTCGGTGACACCGGCCGACATCGTCGTCGTGCACGACGACCTCGACCTCGACTTCGGCCGCATCCGGCTCAAGATCGGCGGCGGCGAGGGCGGCCACAACGGGCTGCGCTCGGTCGCGTCCGCGCTGGGCACCAAGGAGTTTCAGCGGGTCCGCATCGGGATCGGCCGGCCGCCGGGACGCAAAGACCCGGCGGCGTTCGTGTTGGAGAACTTCACCGCCGCCGAGCGCGGCGAGGTCCCCACCATTTGCCAGCAGGCCGCGGATGCCACCGAGTTGCTCGTCGAGCTGGGACTGGAGCCGGCGCAGAACCAGGTCCACGCCTGGTAAACGTCCCGCCGTGTGGGCGGTCGGCGCGGCCTAGGTGACCAGGGTGGCGGAGTGGGACCGGCGCAGCTTGCCCGACGGCGTCTTCGGGATGGTGCCCGGCCCCAGCACCACGACGTTGCGCGGCCGCATGTCGACCTCGGCCACCACCTCGCGGGCGACCTGGTGCTCGATGCGGCGCACCTCGGCCGGGTCCTGCCAGGCGTTGGACTCGACCGCGACGGCGAACGTCTCGCGTGAGTGGCCGGCGTCCAGGCGCACCGCGACGGCGCAGCCGGGCCGCACCCCCTCGACGCGGCAGGCGGCCCGCTCGATGTCGGTGGGGTAGATATTGCGGCCCGCCATGATGATGACGTCCTTGACGCGGCCGCAGACCACGACGTGGCCGTCCTCGGTCATGTAGCCGAGGTCGCCGGTGTCATACCAGCCGTTCTCGTCCTGCGCCGGGATGAAACCGCCCATGGTCAGGTAGCCGGGCGTCAGCGACTCCCCGCGCAGCTCGATGACACCGACGCCGCGCGGCGGCATCACGTCGCCGTTCTCGTCGATGATGCGCGCCTCGAGGTCCTGCAGGAGCGGGCCGAGCGTCGCCAGCCTGCGCGTGTTGCCCTTGGTGGCGGGCACGGCGCGGCGCAGGGCGGCAAGCAGGTCGGCGTCGACCTCGTCGACGACCAGCCCGGCGTTGCACTCCGAGAACGACACGGCCAGCGTCGTCTCGGCCATGCCGTAGGCAGGCAGGATCGCCGACGGCCGCAGCCCGTACGGCTTGCCGGCGTCGAGCAAGTCCTCCACGTCGGCGGGTTCGACGGGCTCGGCACCCGAGAGCGCGAAACGCAGGGTGGAAAGGTCGAAATCGCCGGGCTTGGCGTTGCGGCGCAGCCGCTTGGCCAGCAGCGCGTAGGCGAAGTTGGGCGCCGCGGTCATGGTGCCCTTGTACTTGTCGATCAACTTGGCCCACAGCAGCGTGTCGCGCAGGAAGTCCATCGGCGTGACCTTGACCAGCTCCGCGCCGAAATACATCGGGATGGTGAGGAAGCCGACCATGCCCATGTCGTGGAAACAGGGCAGCCAGCTGACCATGACGTCCTTGTCGACGTCGTACTGGGCGCCGATGAACATGGCCTCGGCGTTGGAGTGGATGTTGCGGTGGGTGATCTGCACGGCCTTTGGCGATCCGGTCGAACCGGACGTCAGCTGCATCAGCGCCAGGTCGTCCTCGCCGACCTCGATCGGGTCGATCGGCTCCGAGGCCAGCAGGTCGGCGACGGTGAGGACCTTGACGCCCTTCTCCTCGAGCACCGGGATGGCCACCAGGAAGGGCTCGGAGACGATGACGGCCTTGGCCTCGATCATGCCGATGACGGTCATGGTGTCCTCGGCCCACACGACCAGGTCGGTGCGCGGCGTGGGCTGGTGCAGCATGGTCAGGCTGGCCCCGCGCATCCACAGGCCCTGGGCCGTCGGGGCGATCTCCACGGGGAAGCCGGCGAGCACGCCGACCGCGTCGCCCAGGCCGATGTCGGCGGCGGCCAGGCCGCCCGCGATGCGACGGGCCCGTTCGTGGACCTCGCCCCAGGTGTGCCGGACCGGTTCGTGCGGTTCACCGGTGACCATGCCCGTCGTCGCGTTGCGCGCATTGCGGTACATCTTCTCGGTAAACCTGCTCACGCAAACCTCCTCGGTTCCGGCGCTTGGCGCAACGCCCGGGATTTCATATTCCGCCGACTGGGTAACGCTTCGGAACAGGCGCGCAAACACAGTCGGGCAGCGGTTAGGTCTCGAATCGGCGATGAGTCGGCTACCAGCCGTCCGGCCGGCGCGTAAGCGCGAAGCGAGCCCGAAAACCGCCGGTGGGCCCGAAGCATCAGTCGCCCGCCGGAGACCCCGGCGGACGACGATAATGAGTGATCTTGCTCAACGCGACTCGTCACCGCGGATATCTTAAACTCCTCTTAGGGAACAGCCCAAACGAATGCAAATTTGGGTTGTTTTTCACACTTCGGTGGGGGTCGGCACCACACGCGCCCCCGCGACCGGCCCACTGGCGACCCGTACCGTGCGGCAGACGCCTACCCCGGACACCTGGGCGCCCACGTCGACCGCCGAGGCGGCCGAGGCGCACAGGAAGGCGCATGTCGGGCCCGAGCCGGACACGATGCCCGCCAGCGCACCGGCCTCGACCCCGGCGCGCAGGGTCCGGCGCAGCTTCGGATTCAGGCTCACCGCGGCCGCCTGCATCTCGTTGCCCAGCAGTGCCGCCAGCTGTTCCGGGTCGCCCGCGGCCAAGGCCGCCAGCACCGGGCCCGGGCCGGCAAGCCGCGGTGGGTCCCCTGCCTCCCGCAGCCGGTCCAGCTCGACGAACACCGCCGGGGTCAGCAACTCGCCGTCGGCGAAGGCCAACACCCAGTGGAAGGTGTTGCGCGACAACACGGTGGCCAACTCCTCGCCGCGGCCGGTGCCCAGCGCGGTGCCGCCGTGCAGGGCGAAGGGCACGTCGCTACCCAGCCGCGCGGCGAGCATGCGCAGGTCGCGCCGGGGCACGTTGAGCTCCCACAGCGAGTTCATCGCGACCAGCACCGCGGCCGCATCGGCACTGCCACCGGCCATTCCGCCGGCCACCGGGATGGATTTGTCGATCATGATCGACACGTCGGGCGCCCGGCCGACGTGTTCGGCCATCAGTTCGGCGGCCTGCCAGGCGAGGTTGCGTTCGTCGGTGGGCAGTGTGTCGGCGCCCTCGCCGACGAGCTCGAGCGACAGCACGTCTGCGTTGCGGACCGTCACCTCGTCGAGCAGGGAGACGGCCTGGAAGACGGTGGTGAGCTCGTGATAGCCATCCTCGCGGCGGTCGCCGACCGCCAGATAGAGGTTGACCTTTCCGGGCACCCGAACGGTGACCGACCCGGTGGGCACCCACTGGGCGGCGGTATTGCCGTCAGATGCGGACACCGCAGCAGACTATCGCTGCCGCCGGTCAACTACACGCAGCGGCGCCGCAATCAGCTCGGGGAATGCTGCTGTTCGGCCGCGGGCGGCCCGGCGGTGGCGGTGGTGTCGGCCGGGTCGGCCGATCGCCGCAACAGCCGCACAAAGTCCTCAATGGACAGGGTCTCACCGCGACGGGCCGGGTCGATGCTGGCGGCCAACAGCCGGTTCGCCGACTCGTTGCCCGAGCCGGCCCACTCCGCGAACGCGTTGCGAGTCGTCTTGCGCCGCTGCGCGAACGCGATGTCCACCAGCTGGAACACCTGACGCCGGAAGGCTTCGTCGGTGGGCCACCGCGGGGTGGCGTGGCGGTCGATGCGAACCAGCCCGGAATAGACGCGCGGAATCGGCCAGAAGACCGTCGGCGACACCATGCCGCAGCGCCGAACCGCGCCGAAGAAGCGGACCTTGACGCTCGGCACGCCGTATTCCTTGCCACCCGGTTCGGCGGCCAGCCGTTCGGCCACCTCCGCCTGCACCATGACGGTCACGGTCTGAATGGACGGGAATTCGGCGAGCAGATGCAAGATCGCGGGCACCGCGACGTTGTAAGGCAGGTTGGCGACGACCGCGTTGGGCTTGGCGGCCAACTCGTCAGTCCGAAGGGTCAGGACGTCGCGGTTGAGCACGGTGAGCCGGTTGATTTCGCTGCGCGAGTGCTCGGCGACGGTTTGCGGCAGCCGATCGGCCAGCACCGGGTCGATCTCGACGGCGGTGACGACGGCGCCGCGGTCGAGCAGGCCCAGCGTGAGTGAGCCCAGTCCGGGCCCCACCTCGAGCACGTGGTCGGAACGGCCTATCCCGGAAGTCGCCACGATCCGGCGGACCGTGTTGGCGTCGTGAACGAAGTTTTGCCCGAGGGATTTCCGTGGCCGAAGGTCAAGTTCTTTGGCAAGCCGCCTGATCTCGGTGCGACCGAGCAGCCGGATGGTCAGTTGGCACCAGCTCTTCCGCTGCACACCGGCCACGCGCCCCAACCCTGGCGCTCTCGGGTCACCTCGGCGATGGTGATCTGTTCTTCGCGGGTGGCCAGGTCGGCGCGCGAAGCGAACCGCAGCCCGCCGTTGCGCTCCCAGGTGCCCTGGTCGAACTGGACACCGCCGTAGTAGCCGTTGCCGGTGTTGATCGCCCAGTTCCCGCCGGCCTCGCAGCCCGCGATCGCGTCCCAGATGGATCCGTTGGTGACCGGCGGCACATCGGTGCCGGGCCGGGTGCCCACCCGCACCACGGCCTCACGGGCCGGGGTGATCACGGTGTTCGCGATCGGCAACCGGCCGGTCTCGACCCCGTTGACCGTGGCCACCGCGAACGTCACGTCCTGGGTGCCCGGGGCGCCCGGGTCTTCGACCACCTGGCGGCTCATGTTCATGTCCGGGTCCTCGACCCGACGGGCATTCGGCGGCAACGGCATCCGCTCGGTTACCCGCTGGATCCGGTTACGGGTCACCTGGATTTCCATGCCGTCGACGATGGGCGACGCCGCGTTGGGCACCGCCTGATCCCCCTCGAGGAGCGGCGCGCCGGCGGCGCTGAGCAGCCCCCCGACGTTCGGTGCCGGCAGGTGGACCGTGCGGGTCGCGCCGCCGTCGTTGATGCGGACCGTCTTCGCGCTGACGACGGGCAGCGCCATCCCGGCCAGCGGGACCCGGCTGCCACGGGAGGCCGCGGCGGGGGCGGTGTCGGTCATCGCGAGTTGGGCCAGCGCCTCGTCGACGGTCGACGCCGTCGTCCACACCTGCTTGGTGTCGTGGCCGTCCAGCGAGATCTGCAGCGGCCGGCTGCGCCGCAGCACGATGTTGGCGGCGTCGTGCACCTTGACGTCTCCGGCGGGGTACAGGTCGTCGCGCTCGTCGACGGCGAAGCCGTTCTCCTGGACGATGTCGATCACGCGTGACTTCATGGTCGTCACCCGCATCGCGATCCCGTCGACGGTCAGCGTCACGGTCTTGGCCGCGGAGACCGCGTACCCACCGGCGAATGCCAGAACTACTAGCAGTCCTCCGACAACGAACCGCAACATCGGAGATGGGGTCTGATGAAGTTTTGTTAATACAGTCAACGCGCGTCTATCCCGACCACAGCAAGCACTCCAACGACCTAATCAGCACCAAGCGACAAATAAGGGCCCATAGGGCCCACCCTTTCGATCACAAGACGGTAACGAACCGGCCAATGTTCAGCAACTCCGGCGCGAGTTTGCTTACGGAATCGCCAAGTTCGGCGTGTTAACCGTGGACCAGTCCGTAGACCCGTCGAGCGTTGTTCGTGGTGGTTTGTGCCAGCTCTTCGGCTGGACGACCGACCAGTTCTGCGACCGCTCGCACAGTATAAGGAAGGCAGTACGGCTCGTTCGGCGCCCCGCGGTAGGGGTGTGGCGTCAAGAACGGCGCATCGGTTTCCACCAGCAGCTGCTCCATCGGTATCAATGGAACGGCTTCCCGCAGGCCGCGGGCGTTGCGGAAGCTCGCCGTCCCGGACAGGCTGAGCAACCATCCGGCGTCCACGCAGCGGCGGGCCATCGCGGCATCCGACGAGAAGCAGTGGAAGATCACCGCGTCGGGGGCCCCCTCGGACGCCAGCACGTCCAGCACCTCGGCGTCGGCGTCCCGGTTGTGGATCATCAGGGCTTTCCCGCACCGCTTGGCCAGGTCGATATGCCATGCGAAGGCTTCCCGCTGCGTCTCCGGGGCTGCGCAACCGTCCAGGCGCCCGGGCCAATACAGGTCCAGGCCGGTCTCGCCGACGGCCACCACCCTGGGATGCGCCACCAACCGCTCGATCTCGGCGCGTGCGACCTCGTCCAGCGCGTCGGCGCGGGTCGGATGCAGCGCCACCGCGGCATACACCCGCGGATCCCATTCGGCGGCCCGGGTCACCCACCGCGCCGAGTCCAGGTCGTCGGCGATGGTGACCACCGCCCGCACCCCGACCGCGGCGGCCCGGTCCACGATGGCCCGCACGTCCTCGGCGTCGCGCGCACCGCAGGCGTCGAGGTGGGTGTGGGCGTCGACCAGGGGCGCCAGCGGTTCCGGCGCGGGCGGCGCTTCTCGTTCTCGTCGGTTGGAGCTCACGCGCACACAATAAGGTGGACTCTCGATGAGGCCCTTCTACGTCACGACCGCGATCACCTACCCCAACGGCGATCCGCACGTCGGGCATGCCTACGAGTACATCGCCACCGACGCGGTCGCGCGGTTCAAGCGACTCGACGGCTTCGACGTGCGTTTCCTGACCGGCACCGACGAGCACGGCCTCAAGATGGTCGAGACGGCGGCCGCGGAGGGCGTACCCACCGCCGAGCTCGCGCGGCGCAACTCCGACGCGTTCCAACGGCTGCAGGAGAAGCTGAACATCTCCTTCGACCGATTCATCCGGACCACCGACCCCGACCACCACGAAGCGTCCAAGGCGATCTGGCGGCGGATGGAGGCCGCGGGCGACATCTACCTGGACAGCTATTCCGGCTGGTACTCGGTGCGCGACGAGCGATTCTTCGTCGAATCCGAGACCGCCCTGGTCAATGGGACCCGGGTCGCCGTCGAGACCGGCACGCCGGTGACCTGGACCGAGGAGCAGACCTACTTCTTCCGGTTGTCGGCGTATGCCGACAAACTGTTGGCCCACTATGACGCCAACCCGGATTTCATCGCGCCCGAGGTACGGCGCAACGAAGTGGTCAGCTTCGTCTCCGGCGGCCTGCGCGACCTGTCGATCTCGCGCACCTCGTTCGACTGGGGCGTGAAGGTACCCGATCATCCCGACCACGTCATGTACGTCTGGGTCGACGCGCTGACCAATTACCTGACCGGGGTGGGCTACCCCGACACCGAGTCCGATCTGTTCCGGCGCTACTGGCCCGCCGATCTGCACATGATCGGCAAGGACATCATCCGGTTCCACACCGTCTACTGGCCGGCGTTTCTGATGTCCGCCGGGATCGAGTTACCGCGAAGGGTTTTCGCGCACGGGTTCCTGCTTAACCGTGGCGAGAAGATGAGCAAATCGGTGGGCAATATCGTTGACCCCGTTGCCCTGATCGATACCTTTGGCGTGGACCAGCTCCGCTACTTCCTGTTGCGGGAGGTCCCGTTCGGCCAGGACGGCAGCTACAGCGAAGACGCGATCATCACCCGGATTAACACCGATCTGGCCAACGAGCTGGGCAACCTGGCCCAACGGTCGCTGTCCATGGTGGCCAAGAACCTGGACGGAGTGGTGCCGGCCCCCGGCGAATTCACCGCCGACGACACCGACCTGCTCGACATCGCCGACAGCCTGCTCGATCGTGTTCGCGCCGACTTCGACAGTCAGGCAATGCATCTGGCGCTGGAGGCGATCTGGCTGATGCTCGGCGCAGCTAACAGATACTTCTCGGCTCAGCAGCCGTGGGTGCTGCGCAAGAGCGAGTCGGAGGCGGACCAGAAGCGGTTCGCGACAGTGCTTTACACCACGTGCGAAGCGGTGCGCATCGCGGCGCTGTTGATTCAGCCGGTGATGCCCGGCTCGGGGGGCAAGCTACTCGATCTGCTCGGCCAACCGCCCGAGCGGCGCAGCTTCGACGCCATCGGCACCCGGCTGGCCCCCGGCACGGCACTGCCGGCGCCGACCGGCGTCTTCCCGCGCTACCAAGTCGACTAGCCGCCCCGGCCGGTGTCAGCAATACCAACAGGCACTCGCGGTTATGCCAATAGCAACGCTAGTGCTCATATCGGCGCTAGCATGGACGCATGGCCATCGAAGACCGCAGGGCACGCGAACGGGCTGCCCGCCGTCGGCTGATCACCGCCACGGCGCGCAAGCTGGCCGAACAAGAAGGTTGGGACGCCGTCACCACCCGCCGGCTGTCCGCCGAGATCGAATACAGCCAACCGGTGCTCTACAAACATTTCTCGGGCATGGAAGACATCGCGGCGTCGGTCGCCGTCGACGGATTCGGCGAACTCGCGGACGTGCTCCGCACCGCGCGCCAGGGCGCCACCGACGGCCGGGACGCGCTGGCCCGAGTGGCCCACGCGTTCATCGGGTTCGCCCGTGACAATCCCGCACTCTTCGACGCGATGTTCACCCGCACGACAACGGTGCGGTTCGCCGCCGCGGACACCCCTGCCGAGCTGACCGCGGCCTTCGCCGAACTGCGGGCAGCGGTCGACATGGTCGCGGGCAGCCGGGACCCCGACACGCTGACCGAGGTGGTGTGGGCCGCGCTGCACGGCCTGGTCACCCTCGACCGCAGCGGCCGGTTGCGCCCGGACCAGCACGCCGGCCGGGTCGACATGCTGATCAGCGGATTCTGCGACACCAGCACACCGACGAGGTGAGGCTGTCACGCCGGCTCCAGACACCGTCGCAGCTTTCCGAATCGAGTACTTAACAGGACGGCCCGCCATGTTCGGCGCGCTCATCTGGGCGAAGACCTCGTGTACAGCCTATGTTATGCGCCATAATCGGCCGGTGGAGCGACGACGTAATCGGCAACATGGGGATTCGCCGATGACGACCTTGAAGCAGCTGCCGGCACTTGTTGTGCTCGAGCGGATCCCGATTCCCGTCCTGGCCATCGAACATGACGGCGCCATCTTGTTTTCCAACGCCGCGTTCGCCGAGATGATGGGGTACGAGCCCGAGGAGGTCTTGTCGCTCCGGTTCCATCAGATCTTCCATCAGGCACCGGCGTCGGAATCGTTGTTATCGGTCGTTCACTCCCTGGCGAACATGGTCGTCGAACTGGCGCACAAGGACGGCTCGGTCGTGCGGGCCCTGATGAGCAAGTCGGCAGCGATGCGAGCCGACGACCAATTCGTCCTAGCGGCTTTCCAGGATCTGACCGAGCAGCTGTGGCAAGAGGACCGCTAGCCCTTCAGCAGCTGGTCGCGGCGGCCGTCTCGCGCCGTCCCCGGTAGCGGCCCGGCAGGCCGCCGGAGACCATCAGCCGGAAGTAACCGAACGACGCGTCGCTGGCCACCGCCAGGCGCGGCAACGCCAGCGGGTCGCACCGGCGATCCGCGAAGCCCGCCGTGGTGGACAACGCCCAGCGGATGCCGCGACGACGCAGCACATTCTTGGCCCGGTTGTCGAAATCCTGCGGTCGGCCGTTGGGGTAAGCGAAAAGCCTCGCCGCACACCCGGTTTCGCGTTCGAGCGCCGCGCAGGAAGCGGCGATCTCCCGCTCGACCTTGTCGTCGTCGCAGCGGGCCAGGATCGGGTGGGTCACCGAGTGCGGATGCAGCGTCACCAGGCCGTCGCCGACCATGGCCCGCGCTTCGTCCCAGGTGAGCATCCGGAATGGACCCCCGTCGCCGTCGTTGCGCTGCCCCAGGGCGCCGAGAATCCCGTCCAGGGCCGCGATGCGGTCCGCGTCGGCCGAGTCTTTCAATCCCTCTACCGCGGCGGCGTAGGCCTTGCCGCGGTTGGCGCTGCCGTCAAGCGAGCAAACACCGCGTCCCAATGCGGCAAGGTCGATCTCGCTCGCGGCGGTGCGGGCGATCGCGAGCCAAAGCCGGTCGGGCCATAATATTTCGCCGCTGTCCATCGGGCCGGTCGCCACGAACACGGCCGCGGGCAGTCCCAGCTCGCGCAGCACCGGGACCGCGTGCGTGGCGAGGTTGCGGGTGCCGTCGTCGAACGTGATCGCCAGCGCGCGCGGTGGCAACGTCCCCTCGGCAAGCCGATCGAGCGCCTCCTCCAGCGGAAGAACGTTGAAATGCCTACGGATGTACTCCAATTGACGGCGGTATAGCGCTGAGCCGAGCACGTGCCGGCAGGCCGGTGAAAGCGGTTCGTCTTCCACTCCGTGGAACATCACGATGGCGACCGCATCGCGGTGGCGCCGCCGCGCGAACGCCGGCACACCGGCGGCGCAGAGCAGTCCGGCCGCCACGTTCTTGACGGCCGGGTGCGCCGCCAAGTCTCTAACTCGTGACATCAGGCGCCAAACGCTAGCGGCGCCGCCATGATTCGCGCCTGGTGCGCCACACGATCACGCCTGCGCCGACGATGGCTACGGCGATCCAGCCTGCGCCGAACCACCACAACCAGCCGAGATCGGAGTGGCTCTGCGCCCCCGCGGCCGGACTGGCCATGGGCGAGTGTTCGACGGCCACCGGGTCCTGTCCCCCCGGTGCGGATACCACCGCGACGCCTTTGAGTCGTTGCCAGCGCTTGTTATCGGCGCTGAGCCACCGGAGCAGCTCGTCGAGCTGCGCCGGCGCGCCGTTCGATGTCGCCACTAACAGGGACCTGCCCCGGTCGAAAACCGTTTGGAGAGAGGCGAACCGAAGATTCGGGTCCAGAGCGAGCTTGGCTGGCTTACCGTCGGATTGGACGGCGTTGACGGTGATCGGCCCGCTGGGCCCCGCGGACACCGGCAGCACAACATTGGAGTGGTTCCACCCGTCGGCGGAAATCAATATCGCGGGATCCGACGAGTCGATCGCCTGCTGCACACTCGTGACCGTGGTGTAGATCGGCACGGAGCTTATTCGCTGCAGGCCCACCACCAGATTGATCGCCCGCACGGTGTCGATCAACGAGTGCTGCTCGATGCCCACCTGCACCCGGGGCATCAATGACTGTGGCACCGACTGAAAGCCGTCGGGCACCGGCGGTGCGGCGGGACTGCTCTGTATCGTGCTGTCGCCGTTGATGTTCAACGTGAGGAGCTGATTGCCGGGCCCGGCTGTGTAGAAGTCACCGCAATGTCCGACGTTGGCCGCGACGTCGAGAACCAGGTCGAGGCTGGTGTACCGCTGCAGGAGCCGGTCCGGCACTTCGACCCAGCGGTCGATGGTGCCATGGCCGTCGGTCGGCCAGTGGTCGATGGTCTCCGGGCCGACCGCTACGGCAATCTGGCCGGCGATGTTGCCCGGTGTCGGGGTGTAGGAGCCCAACAGATGCACCCGCAGCTCGTGCACGGATCTGCCGAACCTGGTCTGGTCCAGTCCGATTGACAGCCGCGGTTGTAGCGACGTGGCGTTGACGACGGGCTGCCCCAATTCGCGCAGCGCGACGCTGTTGCCGGGCCGCTGCAAGCTGGGCTTCAATTGTTCCACCGCCGCCTTGGAAGACAGGGCAAGTTGCGACACGTCGTTGAACAGCACGGCCGTGTTCGATTCGTCGGACTGGCCGAGCGGACCCGACATCAATAGCCAGGGCACACCGGAGGCGCCCTGCAGGGAAAGCCCGTTGTCGGGGCCCTCTTTGACAACGATCTGACGTTCCAGCGCTTGCGGCGGTGTCGGCGGCGCCGCCTGTCCTTCGGGCAACGGCGTCACGGATATCTCGGGGGCCTGCCTGCCGTAGTGACTGGCCACGGACGCGGCCAGTTGAATCGCGGTGTCGGACTCGTTAGCGGACGGCGATTGCGGCAGAAAGATGGACAGCTTCCGCAACACCGGGGGCAGGAAATGGGCCACCGTGGTGGGCGGCAGTTCAACCCCGGTGTAGGTGATCGACGCGTTGGTCAGGCGCAGCGGGCTCTCCGGGTACAAGCAATACCCGTCGAGCGGCACCAGGTAGGAACGCAGTGTCACCGTCAGCCAGTTGTCGTTGACTTCCGCTCCGGCCAGCGGAATGACGAGCGGCGTCTGATCGGCGGAGGGCAGGTTCAGTCGCGCGATGGTGCGCTCGCCCTGCGTCACGGTGATCAACCCCGACCGCAAGTTGATCGGAAGCTCGACGGTGGTGTTCACCGCTGTCGGTGTCAGCCCGTGCAGCACGGGCACGGTCAGTTGCTGGCTGCTCGTCAAACCCCAGAACTCCAGGGTGGGGGCGGACCCAATGTCGGTCAGCGACAGGGTCGGCGAGTCGGCCGCCGTAGCCGGGTCGCCGGGCGCACCCCACGATGCCGGGGCGCTGATCACCAAAAATCCAGCCACAGCGGCCAGCGCAACCGCTTTGCCCAGGCGTCTCGGGTACATCACCGAAACAGTATGCATCGTTGAATGCGCGTCACGCCCCACTTACCGAATCACCGTCTACAGGACCGCGAAAGAGGGTGTGGCACATCCGGCCCGACCTTCGGCACGCGGAGCTCCAGCCGATCAGGGCTCCGTGGGGGCGTCGGTGCGGGCGGCAACGGCCGGGGCATGGCGCATCATTTCGCGGCCGAGGAATTGCCGGAAGTAAGGGAGTGAGGCTTCCGTGACGGTGCCGGGCAGCAGGAGCTCCAAGATCTGGCGCAGGCGCCCGGCGATGTCGACGCCGACGCCCCTGTTCGTGTCATGACGCGCTATCGCATTGGATACCAACCGCGTTCCGAACATCGCCCCGACGAGGAACTCGGAGAGCACTTCGGGGTCGACATTCTGGCGAAGGTCTCCTTCGCTGATCGCTCTCCTGGCCTCCTCGGCGATCTTGCCTGCCAGGTCGGCGTAGAAGCCCGCGGCGGCCTCGTTCAATCCGCTTAAGGCAGAGGCCAATTGCTCGGCGGTGCGAACCATCTTGTCCGAATTCAGCACTTCGACGATGGTGAAGGCGCCGTGCAATAGGTTCTCCAGCCCCGGCGATGACGACCCACACACGTTCCGGAAAGCGGTGAGAAGAGCGTCGGAGCCCTCCCTGAGGATGTCCGACGCCAGCGATTCCTTCGAATCAAAGTGGTGATACAGGGCGCCCTTGGTCATCCCCGTCCGCTCGATGATCGCCCCCCACCCGGCGGCCGCATATCCGACTTCGCCGAACACCTCGATCGCGGCATCGAGGATCTTGCGCCGAGTGGCTTCTGATCGGACCTGGCGCGGCATCGTATTGCTCCTCCAGATCCGCGATGGATGCGAGGACGCCGTCACTCTGGTCTCACATCGACCGGCAAGACGTCCAAGATTAGCAGCCGCGGCCACCGCGAGCGTGCCGTCCGGCCGGCCTCGCTGCTCCTACGGCGAATCTTCTTCGGTCGAACTGGCGTTGACGGCGAGCGCCGCACGCCGCCTTAGGAATTGGCAGAAGTAATCGGTTCGGTCCGGCTGCAGGATGCCGCCCAGGATGAGGATCCAGCATTTCTCCAGGTCGAGCAGGAATCTTTCCGGGTCGTCCAGATTGCTGGTCTTCCGGAGCCCCATATGCAGGGACACCATCAGGCGGCCGACGTCGTGGGGGTCGCAGTTATCGCCGATGTCGCCCTCGTCGATGGCCTGCTGGACGACCCCCGACAGGGCTTCCACCCATCCGCTCAGCAACGTGTCCTGCAGACCCTCCGGCTGCCCGACCGACTCGATCAAATTCAGGCCGGCCCTGACCAGATCCGTCTTGATGTCTTGAACCGCGATCAGGTACGAGAAGTCGATGAGGGTTTCCAGGCCCGAAAGCCCCCTCGTCAACAGGTCTTCCACCGCTACGGTGGCCGCGGCGACCTGCTTGTCGATGAGCTCCACCGCCAGCGCGTGTTTCGACTTGAAGTGGAAATACATCGCGCCTTTGGTCAGCTGAGCCTCGGCCAGGATGTCGTCGAGACCGACGTCGTGATACGGCCGGCGCGCGAACTGGTGCGAAGCGGCCCGCAGAATCTGTCGCCGCGTCGCGTCGGCGCGTCCGTCGGTCGAGTGGGTCGTCATCGGGATGCCAGCTCAGTTCTCATCGGCCGCGCAGACGCGGCCCTCATGTGAAGGGTGTGAACCCGGCAGGAACGCCGGGGCCTCCACGTCGGGCCGGACAACGCGACCGTCCGCGTCGGGGTTGCGACCCTGACCTGGTCGATCGCCATCAGGTTGATGAGCAGGGCATACACCTCGGTTCTTCGGCGGTCTGAAGCGAAACCGACCGGCCACCCCCGGGCAGTACTTGGGCCGCTTCTGAGATTAGCAGCCGCAAGCGCCCGACTTGACGGTCGCGTAAATACCTGTAGTGCGGATCACAGCATCTTTACAAACTATTAGTATGCTTTATACGCTATTATCAGTTTGTCAGTTTGTAGCCTGGAGCGCCCCAAACCCCACGGTTCAGGCACTTGAGCAGCCAATACGCCCGGTCCCGGGCCACCTGCAGGTTGTGAGGAGACGCAGATGCCGGTCGTGACCACGAGGCCACGTGCGCGGGCAGCGTCAACAGGCGGACCACTAGGGAAAGGACTAAGTGCCTTCACCACCGCAGGCGAAATACTCTTCGCTAGCGGTTCGCTCATATTCCATACTTTAAGTATGTTCAGCTTCGGAATGCCGGTGTTGCAGTACGGTGCGCCCGCCGCCGAGGCCGATCAGGCTCCTGCCGGTGCCAGCGAGGTGTCGCGTGCGGCGAGCCGGGCCGCCACTGAGGGCAGGGCCTGAAGTGATCGATTTCGGCGCGTTTCCCCCGGAGTTCAATTCCGCGCGGATGTATGCCGGTCCCGGTCCCGTCTCGCTGGTGGCCGCCTCGGTGGCCTGGGACGGCCTGGCCGCCGAATTGCATTCCGCGGCAAGCTCTTACCGGTCGGTGATCGCGGGATTGACGACCGGACGCTGGATGGGTCCCTCATCGTTGACCATGGCGTCCGCCTTCGCTCCCTACATGGCGTGGACCGCCGGCGCGGCCGCACGGGCGGCCGAGGCGGCCGGTCAAGCCAGGCTCGCCATCGAAATCTACGAAGCCGCCTTCGCGATGACCGTTCCTCCGCCTGCCGTCACGGCTAACCGGGTGCAGCTCGCGACGCTGATCGCCACCAACTTCTTCGGCCAGAACTCGGCGGCGATCGCGGCCACCGAGGCCGAATACGGCGAGATGTGGGCGCAGGACGCCGCGGCCATGTACGCGTACGCCGCGGGTTCGGCCACCGCGTGCGAGGTCACCCCGTTCACCCCGCCGCCGGACGTCACCAACCCGGCGGGGGTGGCAGACCAGAGCAGCGCCCTCGCCCAGGCCGAAACGTTGACGGCGACCCATACTTCGCTCTCGAACGTGGTGTCCTCGGTGCCCAACGCCCTGCACGGACTTTCGTCGCCGATGATCGCCAGCACCCTCAGCGACGCTGGCGCCGGCGCGGCCGGGACCGTGACCACAGCGACCGACTCCGCCTCTTCGTCGCTCATGTCGAGCCTCGTATCCAGCCTCCCCAGCTCCATTCCCACCTACTTCATGGCCGCAGCGACCCCGCTGTACGGCATGTCCTCCATCCTCGGCATGGCCCAGACCGGGCAGGGTTTGGCGAACGGTGCGATGGCGGCCGCCAACGCTGCCGGCGCTGCCGCCTCGGGGGCCGCGAGCGCCGCCGCGGGCGCGGCGAGCGCGGGCGCGGGGGCGATCGGCTCGCTCGGATCCGGCGTGATCGGCAGCCTGGGCAGCGCGGCCTCGCTGGGCCCGCTGGCGGTACCGGCCAGTTGGACCAGTGTGATCCCGGCGGCGCACAGTGCCACTTCCGCTTTGCCGACCATCAGTCTCGCCGGCGCCAACACCCCGCCCAGCATCATGGGGTCGCTGCCGCGCCTGGCCGCCGCGTCGGGCAAGAACCTTGGTCCCCGGTATGGGGTCATCCCGACCGTGATGACACGCCCGCCGTCCGGTGGATACGCATAGGCCAGCAGATGAACCGACCAAGCACTCGTTACCCAAGGAGCGGTAAGTGAAGTACACGCCCACCCAGATCGCCGGCGTGACGATCATCGACCTCGAACCGCAACGCGATCACCGTGGCTTCTCCTCCCGTTCCTTCTGCGCCGATGAATTCGCCAGCCGTGGGCTGACTTTCGACGTCACTCAGACGAATATCTTCTTCAATTACACCCGTGGCACCGTGCGGGGCCTGCACCATCGGGTGCCGCCGTACGCCCAAACCCAACTGGTCCGCTGCACCCGCGGCGCGATCGCCGCCGTTGCGGTGGACATCCGCCCCGGGTCGCAGACCTACGGCGACCACGTGATGGTCGAGTTGAGCGCGGAAAACTACCGGGCGCTGTTCCTGCCGCCGTTTGTCGCGCACGGCTTCCAAACCCTGATCGACGACACCGAGGTCAGCTACCACGTCAGCGGTGAGCCGGCGCCGTCCGACGAACAGGGATTCCACTGGAACGACCCGGAATTCGGGGTTGTGTGGCCGCTCCCGGTCACGGTCATATCGGAGCGAGACGCCAGTTGGCCATCGCGAACGCCGACCTTCACGCCAATCGAGAGGGCAGCGTCATGTCTAAGCCGTTGATGACCCGGGAATTGGTGGATGTCGTGCACGCCGAACCGGGGCCGCACAAGCGGGGGCCTGCCGGCATGATGCCGCCTGCTCGCCACCAAACCAGCGCTTTACCCGTCACCGCCGCTCCGGCGCCGTCCCCCGCGGGGAATGCCGTCCGGCGCTGGCAGCACCAGTATTCGCAGCACCTGCGCATCAGCGACACCGTGATCGTGTGCGCGTCGGTGTTGCTCGCGCAGTACGTCCGATTCGGCGAAATCGCCAACACCTCGGGTTATTCGGACGTCGTGATGACGATGTTGTCATTCCTGTTCGCGGCACTGTGGCTGTCATCGCTGGCGGTATTCCAAACGCGCTCACCGCGAGTCATCGGTGCCGGCATCGACGAGTACCGGCGGATCGGCAGCGCGTCATTCTGGACGTTCGGAATCATCGCGATGGTGACTTTGCTCGCCAAGGTCGACCTGGCCCGCGGTTACCTCGCCATCGCGCTTCCCGTCGGGACCATGGGTTTGCTGGGGAGTCGCAGCCTGTGGCGCAAGCACATCCGCCAGTTGCGCGCGAACGGCCAATGCCAGACGACGGTCCTGGCGATCGGGGACCGCCAGGCGGTTTCCCACCTTGCCCACGAACTCTCGCGCAACCCGCTGGACGGCTACCTCGTCGTCGGCGTCTGCATTCCCGGCTACGGGAGACCGCGGGGCAATACCCTCACCCTCAGCGGCCGCGCGGTGCCCATTCTCGGTGACGTCACCGACGCGGTGGCCGCGATTCAGCGCTGCGGCGCGGACACCGTGGCGGTCACCCAGACGGATCACTTTGGGATGCACGGGATCCGAGAGCTGATGTGGCAGTTGGAGACGATGGACGTCGACGTCGTGGTGTCGCCCGGGGTGATGGATGTGGCGGAGACGCGGTTGACCCTTCGGCCCACCGCCGGCATGCCGTTGCTGCATGTCGAGAAGCCGCAATACGAAGGGACGCAACGCTTTCAGAAGCAGGTCTTCGATTTCCTCTTCTCGCTGGCGGCCCTCATCGGGACGGCGCCCATTCTCATCGCGGCGGCTATCGCCGTCAAGCTCACCAGCAAGGGTCCGGTGTTCTACCAATCCGAACGGATCGGCATCGACGGCAAGCCCTTCAGAATGCTCAAGTTCCGGACCATGATCGACGGTGCTGACACACAGCTCGAGCCCCTATTGGCGCTGAACGAAGGCGCCGGCGGCATGCTGTTCAAGATGCGCCAGGACCCGCGGGTCACTCCCGTCGGCAGGATTCTGCGCAGGTTCAGCATCGACGAGCTGCCGCAGTTCATCAACGTACTCAAAGGCGATATGAGTGTCGTCGGGCCTCGCCCACCGTTGCGGCGCGAAGTCGAGAACTACGACGGTGAGGTCAAGCGGCGGCTGCTGGTAAAGCCGGGCGTCAGCGGATTGTGGCAAGTGAGCGGCCGATCCGACCTGTCCTGGGAAGAGTCGGTGCGGTTGGACCTGTCCTATGTCGACAACTGGTCGATGTCGGGTGATCTCATGATCATCGCCAAGACGATTAAGGCCGTTCTCACCAGTCACGGCGCATACTAGGGAGTCATGACTGAGCCGACGACCCCTGGTGCGGTCGTCCCATCGGTGCCGCTCTCGCGGATGGCTCACGCGTTCTCGATTCAACTGATCTGCCGCGCACTGGGGATGCTGGCCTCGGTGGTCTCGGTGGCGATGACGGCGCGTTATCTGGGTCCGGGCCGCTACGGCCAGCTCTCCATCGCGGTGCTCTTCATCGCCGTGTGGACCAGCATGGCCGATCTCGGTATCGCGACCGTGATCGTGCGCCGCGTGACCTCCGGCCAGGGTGACCTCGAGCGTCTGGTGCGCGTCAACAGCGGCATGGCCCTGATCTATTGCGTTCCCCTGGCGTTGTTGGCTGCCGGGTCGGGCTTGCTCATCTACCACGACGCCGACGTCCGAGTGATGCTCGTTGTGCTGTCCGGGGCGCTGCTGATGCAGACCATGACGACGCGGTTCGAGCCGGTGTTCTTGGCCACCGTCCGGTTCTCCGCGGTGGCCATCTCCGACGTCGCCGGCCGCCTGGCCGCGCTGGCCATGGTCGCCTGCTTGGTCGCGGCGCGGGCGGACGTCATCTGGTTCGCTGTCGCGCAACTGATTCCGCCCGCCCTGCAATTGGTGATCCAGGGCACCGCGGCGATGCGGCAGATTTCGGTGCGCCCGGTCTTCGCGCCGCGGGAGGCCGCAGATCTGTTGCGGGAAAGCCTGCCGTTGATGGGCTTTCTGGTCGTCGGACTTCTGTACTGCCGCGCCGACGGGGTGATCCTGTCCCTGCTGAGCACCCACTCCGAGGTGGGCGTGTACGGGTTGGCCTTCACAATCGCGTTCAACACCATCGTGGTGTCGCTGGTCTTCCTCAAGTCGACGCTGTCGACGGCCACCGAGTTGTTCTCGCGTGACGTCGCCGCGTTCGCCGCCTTCCTGCGCCGCAGCGTGGAGCTGATGTACTTCGTGGCGGTCCCCGTCGCGGTTGTCGGCGCGCTGTTGGCCGGACCGCTGATCGGACTGTTCGGCGACAAGGCGTTCGTCGCCCGCGGGACACCGACGCTGGCGTTGCTGTTCGTGGCGGCGGCCCTGCGATTCGTCAGCGGCACGCTGGGCCAGGGTTTGGTCGCCAGCCATCACCAGCGGGTCTTGCTCTGGCTGACGGTCGCCACCCTCGTGCTCAACGTCGCGCTCAACGTCGCGCTCGCCGGGCGGTTCGGCGCCGTCGGCCCCGGCATCGCGCTGGTGTGCACGGAGCTGTTCAACCTGGCGGTCAGCAGCTGGTGGCTGCGCCGGCACTGCGGTTACCGTACGCCCGTGATGTTCTTGCTGCGGGTGCTCATACCGACGGGAGCCAGCGTCGCGGTGGCGCTGTTGCTCCGGGGTCACCACGTGGTTCTCGTCCTCGCGATCGCCGCCGTTGTCTACCTGGCCACCAGCGCGGCGGCCGGCCCGCTGCGCTGGTCGGACTTGGCCTCCTTGCGCCGAAATCAGCTGGCGGCATGAAGCGTGAATTGGACCGGCAATATCTGAAGAGCCCGGTCGGCGGCGCGGCCGCACTGCCGCCCATCCGGTCGATCGCCGTGCTGATCGTGGCCGGTTGCGGCCCCGACACACTCGAGAGGTGCCTCGCCGCCGTCGCCGAGCAGCTGGCCGGGCTGCCGGTCTATGTCTACGAGCCCGGCGACCGCACGGAACTGGCCGCCCGACACCCGCGCGTCCACTGGGTGTCGGGCACGGCGAAAGTCGGCTTCGCCGAGGCCTTCAACGCCCTGGCGGAGCGCGCGCCCAGCGAAGCGGATCTGCTGCTGCTCGACGCCAGAGTTCGCCTGCTGGGGGCGTTGACCCGCACCCGCGAGTTGCTGCGCCAGCCTCGGGTGGCCGCAGTTTCGCCGATGGCGCGCGACGACACCGCACCCGGCTGGAGGCCGTGGGACATCGCAACGCGCCGCCGAACCCTCGTTCGCGAGCTGGCCGCGGGCAGACGGCGCGGCTCACCGATTTCACGCCGCTATGCCCGCCAACCGGCCGAATCACAAGGCGTGGACGGCGAATTGGATGCCACCTGCCTGGCAATCAGCCGCGCGGCGTGGAACACCGTCGGCGGCTTCGACGAAGAGTTTCTCGGCTCAGAAGCAGCTGCGGACTGGCAGGCCCGGGCCCGTGCGGCGGCCTGGCGGATGCTGCTGGCCGACGAGACCGGTGTCGACCGCGCCGGACTCGGCGACCACGAGGGCACCGCCGCCAAGCGTCCCCGCGAGCGGGATCTGGCGCGAGCCGATACCGCGCTGCTGCTCGAGCATCAGCACAGCGTGCACCACGCCGACGCGTATCTGGCCGCTACCGCCCTGCTGCGGCGGCGGTCACGGCGGACCGCTCACGCCGGCCACCGCAAGGACCTGCCCGCGATCGTGATCACCACCAATCGCCTGGTCTACGGCGGCGCCGAAAGGCAAAAAGCTTTGCTGGCAACGGAATTGGATCGCCGGGGCTACTCGGTCACCATCGTCTGCTTGCAACGGTTCGGCCCGATGATCTCCGAGATTCCGGACACCGTGCGCGTGGTACGCCAGCCCTGGTGGGCGCCGGTCGTCCATATCCCCGAAGCCCCGGCGGTGCTCGTCACCGCCGACACCAACACGGAGGCGGGATTCGCCACACTGTGGCGTGCGGGCGCGGCCGGCCGGCGCTGGTTGGTGGCTCCGCATGTCCCGCCCGAGGAGGACCGGCCCATCTACTCGCGGCCGCTGACCGCCGCAATGCGCCGCGCCGACGGCTTCATCGTGCTGGCCCAACGGCATTGGGACATGCTGGTCGCCCAACACCGGCTATCGGGGCGGCGCTTCGTTGCGCCCAACGGCGTCGCGCTCGCCGGTGACCCTGCGCCGCGGGTCCGCGCCGCCGGTGCGCCGCTGCACTTGGTCATGCTCTCGCGCATCGTCGAGCACAAGAATCCGCACCTGCTGATCGAGGCGCTCGCCGGCCTGCCCGATATGCGTTGGCGGCTTTCGATTTTCGGTGACGGCCCGGATCGCGAGAGGTTGCAGGCGCTTACTCCGGCCGGCTTGCGCGATCGGGTGCAGTGGCGGGGATGGTCGGCCGGGCCGGGGCCCGCGCTGGCGGACGCGGACCTGCTGTGTGTCCCGAGCCGGTCCGAGGCGTTTCCGTTGGTGATTCTCGAGGCGATGGCCCGGGCGGTTCCCGTTGCGGCGTCGGCGATTTGCGCCGTGCCGGAGATGCTCGATTTCGGCAGGGCGGGATTCCTGGTCGAGCCCGTGTCGGTGGCGGGGTGGCGGGAGAGCCTGGCCCGGATCCTGGCGGACCCGGACGCATTGCCGTCGGTCGGGCGACGAGGCTTCGAGCGGATGCGCAAGCACTACACCGTCGAGGCGATGACAGACGCCTACCTCGACGCGATCAACGCGGTGCTGTGAATGCGCGCCGGAGGCAATTACTCTCGCGCAACGCCCTCGTATCGGAGGATCTTGGCCACGGTGCGGGGGGACGTCTTGTGCTGCCCGAACCCGCTGTAGAGGAAATACCTGGGCTCCACGTAAAGCTGTTCGATGTCCGTCGGCACATCGGCGAAGTACTCGGACAGGGCGGTGTCGATGAAGAACGCGTCGGAACCGGAGTGGGAGTTGCAGCAGACCAGGCGGTAGCCGAAGCGGGCGAACAGCTCGGCATAACTGCTCAGCGACGCCCCGAAATAGTCGTCGGACTGCCACACGTGCCCGGGGTCGTAGTCGATCTGAAATTTCACCGGCGGGGGGAACTTCCCGTTGTATTCGACGATGAAGAGTTTGGGACGGACGCCATCGGCCAGGAGTTTCTCGACCAGGTAGATGTCGTTGCCGTCCAGGTCGAGGGAGACCACGTCGACTCCGGTGGCATCGATTCTCTGCAGGCAGGACCGGGCCAGCGCAACGATATTGTCCGCCGTTATCCACGCCTTCTCGTAGGCGAACCGCGGATGGTTCTCGACGACCAGGGCCAGGTCCTGTCCCCCGACCCAGAAGCCCTTCCAGCCCAGGGCCGCAAGGATCAGGGTGTTGTTCTCCGTCCCGTCGCCGACACCGAACTCCGCGAAGACACCGCCGTCGAGCCGGCCGATGCGGCGCAGGATCTCCAGCGTTATTCCGTCCTCGTCGGTCGCCGAAAAGCATTTCTTGCCCGCGCGGTTGAGCGGGTTGGGATGGCTCGCCTTCAGCGCCTGGGATTGATCGAAAAGGATCAGATCCTTGAGCTGATCCCGCGTTTGGATGCCGAGAATGCGCCGGACCTTCTGCCGGAGCGTCTCTTTCGGCGGCGGTGTAGCGCTTCTGGCCATCGGAGACCAAAGCTATCACGGGCCCGGGCGACTATTCCCGGCATTCGGTGAATAGCGGTGCTGCACAACGCCCGTCCGCGCCGAAATTCGGCGGTGATTTGCTTGCCGATAGCGTCGAAGGTGCCGTAGGTTCTCCCTTGTCCCGGTGTTTGCTCAAGGCGCGGGTCATGCTCGGGAGGGTTTGATAGGCGTGTTGTGCCGCATCTGCAATTCGAGCACCAGTCTGGCGTTCACGCACCAGATCCTCGCCAGATACGACTGCAAGTACTACTTCTGCGACAACTGCGGCGGTATGCAGACCGAAGAGCCGCATTGGCTGGACGAGGCCTATGCCAGCCCCATCGCGGCGGCGGACACCACCATGCTGTGGCGCAATCAGTATCTTGCACGGGCGATGTCGGTGCTGCTGTACTTCTTGTTCGATCGCCGCGGCCGGTTTCTCGACGCGGCCGGAGGGTACGGTGTTTTCACCCGCCTGATGCGGGACATCGGCTTCGACTATTACTGGACCGACAAGCACTCCCCCAACCTGACCGCGCAAGGCTTCGAGGCGGCTGCGGGTCCGGGCCCGCCGTACACGGTGGTCACCGCCTTCGAGGTGATGGAACATCTCGCCGACCCGGTCGGATTCGTTGCCGAATTGCTGGAGACCACGGGCACCGACTCCATCGTGTTCACGACCGAACTCTTCGACGGCCGGCCCCCGCCTCCGGAGGAATGGATGTACTACGCCTTTGCCACCGGCCAGCACATCACCTTCTACCAGAAATCGACGTTGGCATTCATCGGCAAGCAATTCGGCATGCAGTTCCACACCTCCAAAACGCGGTGGTGGCAGCTCGGGGGCATGGGGTTGCACATTTGGACCCGGGCGAAAATCAATCCGCTGGCCTGGCGGCTGCTGGCCTCGCCCCGCATCACCGGCCTCCTCGAGGGCCTGCCACGACGCGCCCTTCAGACCCGGATGTGGACCGACGCCGACGTGTTCCTGAAGGCCGACGACGAGCGATGAAATCGCCCCGGGTGCTTTGGCTTTCGCCGTGGACGCGGCCGGCGGTGCGGGTGCAGGCCGAGGGGCTGCTGCGGCGCGGAGCCGACGTGTTGCTGGTGACCTCCGACCGGCACCCGGAGTCGGACGCTGCCCGTGAGTACGAGCTGGTGCTAGATCCGCGGTTCAAAACCGCCGCGACTTGGGTCCCGACCTTCAAGGCGTGGCGCCGGATACGTGAGTTTCGGCCCGACGTCGTGATCGCCGAGATCGTCCGCGATCCCCGCTGGATCGCGTTGGCCGGGCGGGTTCCCCGCATCCAGGTGGTGCATGACGACCGGCCGCACGACCCCGACGAACAGGTCCCGTCCTACGAACGCGCGGTGTTCGACCGGTGGGGCGCCCGCTCGGCGGCCACCATCACCTACAGCGAGTACGTCGCGACAGCCGTCGCGGCGCGCCGCGACGTCGCGGGGACCCCCGTGTACGTCGTGCCGCTCGCCAGTGATATTGATCCGCAACGTGTTCCACCATTCGTGGCGCCCGAGGGGCGCCGGGATTTCGTCATGTTCGGCCGGCTCAACCCGTACAAGAACGTCGACGTCGTGCTCGAGGCGTGGCAGCGCCATATCGTCGGCGGCGGCTGGCGCGGAGACAACCTGGTGCTCATCGGCGACGGGCCCCTGGACCCCGCCGCCCTGCCCAAACACACGCGCTGGCGCAACGGCAGCTACCGCTACGCCGACGTCATCCCGATCCTGGCCGCCGCGAAGGGTTCGGTCTCGCATTATCGGCGCGCGTCGCAAAGCGGCGTGCAGGTGCTCTCCATGCAGCTGGGTGTGATGCCGATCGTGTCGACGTCCGGCGGTCTGCCCGAGTACCAGCCGCCCGGCTGTCCCCCGATCGGTGTCGACGATGTCGCCGGGCTCGCCGCCGCCTTCGACCTGCTGGCCGACCCGGTAACCGCGGCGCGGCACGGCGCCGAGGCGGCACGCTACTACGCGCAGCATTGCGACGTCGACATCGTCGCGGAGCGCTTTTTGGATGTCATCGCCCGGGTGCTGGCCGGTCGGCGTTGACTTGCCTACGCCGTCCCGGGATCTGAACGCTCGCAGGCCATTCGAGCCTTCTTAAGGCGATCGGCGAGCCGGACACCCAGTGCAATGCCCAACAGGGTCGGGTTGGCCTGGCTCGACGTCGGCAGGACCGACGTGCTCGCCACGTACAGCGCGCGCACGCCGTGAACCTGTAGGTCCGGGTCGACGACACCGCCCTCGGGAGTGTGCGACATGCGCGTCGTTCCGGCCTGGTGGTAACCGGCGTGCCCGGCCAAGAACTCGCGCACCGCGCCCTCGACGTCGTCGGTCAGCCACTCGACGCGTCCGGCGCCGTGGTGACGCAGGTGCTCATCGATCGCGGCGATGGCCCTGCGCACGCTTTGGTAGTCGCCGTCGGAGAAGTGGATATGAGTGCGGATCCTGCGCATGCCGAGGGCGTCGCGGTCGTCGGCAAGCTCGACGCGGCTCTCCCAGTGCGGAAGATGTTCCCCGTGGTAGTGCAGCAGATATCGATTGTCCGCGCTCTTCACGAAAAAACCCGGCGCCTTGCGGCCCCTGCGGAAGAAGCGGGCATAGGAGAACGTGATCGCAAACCGGATCGACGGGAACAGGTCCCGCACGATGTTGCGCAGGTGCGCGAGGATCCGCGGCGGACCGTCGGTTTGGGTGTGCTTCGCGCGGATGGCCTCCGCGAGCAGGAAGCGGCCGATCGGGGAGATCAGGGTGAGATAGACGCCGGAAAGGATGCCGCTTCCATGCCCCGGGTCGCTGATTGGCGGATTGACCAGCCACACAGCGGCATTCGGCAACCCGGCGGCGCGCTGCAGACCCGGATCGAGGGTGAAGCGCCGGCGCACATACACCCCGTCGCCGTCCCGCTCGTAGGCATAGCTGACCTGATCGGTGGCGAATTGCACGCGCGCGACCCGGCCCTCGACGTGCGACATGTACCAGCGCCCGAGGTGGCCGCCCGCGTTTCCCAGACCCGCCGGGTGATGGCGGTCCGACGCGAGCAGCAGCCGGGTCGCCTCCAAACCACCGGTCGCGATGACGTAATCCGCGGCGATCACGTTCCCGTGCCGGCCGTCGAGCGTCTTGACCACGAGGTGGTCAACGGAGTCACCGGCCGGTGTCGTCACGATCTCGGTGCAGGTAAGGCCGGTCCACACGGTCAGGGAAGACGCATCGTGCAGCGCCGCCCGGTACTCGTGGCCGAAACGCGTTGGTAGTGCCCAGCGCTCGAGATCAGTTGTGCGCACGTCGCCGTCGGGCAGCCCGGCGATCAGTTCCCGCTGCGCAAGCTCCGGAATCTCCCGCGCGTTGAATGCCGCCCGACCACACGCCGCCCAATCACAGGCACGCTGCAGGTAGGGCTCGACGTCGTCGTATCGGATCGGCCAGGGTGCCTGCGCGGTGAGCGGGCGGTCCTCGAAGTCGATCGGATCGAACTTGACGCAGCGGCCACCCCAGAGCGCCGTGGTCCCACCAACCTGCCGACGGATCATGAGCTCACTGCGCGCATGGAGATCGTCGTCCTGGCGGGAATCCAGTTCCGACAACTCTTGGGCCGCTTCGTATTTGCGTTCCCGTCCGCTCTCGATCAACGCCACCTGGACGCCGGACCGCGCGAGTTCCAGCGCCGTCGCAATGCCGATCGCGCCCGCCCCGACGACCACGACGTCGGTCCGGATCGTCATGTTCGGGGCGAACTCCCGGGGGCCACGGATCACGCGGCAGCACCCCCACGGACCTCCGCCACCAGAGCGAGGAACCGCGCCAGGGTCTCCGGGTCCGGCGGCGCCGAGACCGCGCCGGCCGCTTCGCTGACCCGGAGCGGGTCGGTGGTGCTGTAAAGGATTGCGCGGCAACCGGTTGCGACAGCCGAGGAGCCGAGGATGAGCTTGGGCAGCGCTCCGGGAGCGAGCGGATCGAGCTGGAGGGTGTGGCGCCAGCGCCGCGCCAACTCCGCGTCGGCCCGCAACGCGTTCGAGAGCGCCGCGTACGAACGTTGCAGCACGCCGAATGCGAGATCCGCTGGGCGCGGAGGCGGATGGAACAGGTCGGCGCGCACCTGGCTCACCCCTTCCGGCGCGAAGGACGCGGCGAAGTCCGTGTCGAGCCCCTCGTCCTGTGAGACACCCCAGGCGCGTATCTTGCCCTGCCGGCAGGCACGTTCGAAGAATTCGCGGAGTTCACCGCCGGCCACGGTGTCCCCCGGCCGTGGGCCGTGAACGAACAGGATGTCCACGTAGTCGACGCCCAGCGCCGCGAGACTCTCGTCGAGGCTGCGGGCCGCGGTAGCCGCGTCGTACACGCGGGCGGTTTCGGGTGTCGCCTGCTGCCGCTTGACGGCGCGCCGCAGCGCCGGCGCCTTGCGCAGCAGTGCCCGCGCCGGAGCCTGAAACCGGCCGAGGCGGCGGGCCATCCCCCCGACGTCGATGCCGAATTTGGTTGCGACGGTGACGGTGTCGCGCGGGACCGTCCGCAGGAACGCCCCCAGTTCCGCCTCCGCCCTCCCCAGGCCATACATCCGTGCGGTGTCGAAGTGCGTGATGCCGCTGTGCACCGCGGCGCCCAGCACGGCCATCCGTTCCCGGCGGGACGGCGACTGCATCAGACCGCCGCATCCGAAGCCCACCGCGCTCACTCTCAGCTGCGACCCCTCGAGCTCAACTTGCTCTAACACCGCAGCCCTCGTAAATCCGGCGCAGCTCCGCGTCGATGATCCGCGGGCTCCGCGTCGCCGCGATGTGTTCCTGACCGCGACGCCCGTCACGCTCGGCCAGCTCCGGGTCGCGCAGGTACCGGCCGATCGCCGCCGCCAACGCGGACGCGTCACCGGCGGGGACGAGCATGCCCGGGTCCGAGGCGATCTCGGGCGTCCCACCGACCGGAGTCGCCACGAACGGCCGCCCGCCGGCGAGGGCCTCGGTCAGGATCATCGGCATTGCCTCGGCGAACGACGGCAGCGTCACCACGCGGACCGACCGGAGGAGTTCGCGGACCCGATCCGGATGTATCGGGGGCTCGACGCTGAGGCGCTCCGTTGGCGGCGGCGTGTAGTCGTCGACGACACCGACTATGCGGCAACGTCCTTCGATGCCCTCGGCCAGCAGCAGCCGCCAGGCCGAGACCAGCGTGTCGACGCCCTTGCGGCGACCGATGGTGCCGGCGAAAAGCACGACGGGCGGTGTCGAGCCGGCCCCGGGCGCGTCTCGATCGATGACGACCGGGTTGGCCACGATCGACACCGGCACCGCGGGCGCAACCCATTTCGCGGCGGCACGCGCTTCCTCCGACAAGACGATGAGATGGTCCGCCTTCCTCAGCGTCGAGCCCACGAAATGGCGGTGCGACCGGGAAAATTGCGGAAAGTCGGAGCCGTGGATGGTCACGACGACCCGGAAGCCGCGCGCCCGCGCGAGGCGGATCAGCGACCCTTCGCGCAGCCAGGCGCCGCCGTTCGACATATGGAAGTGCACGACGCCCCCGCGCGGCGCCCGGGCCAGCGCGGCCCCCGCGCGCGCGGTGAGCCACAGATTCTTGGCGTGGTGGCGCCCGTTCCAGGTCGACAGGACGTGAATTTCGTCGGCACCGATCCTGTTGTCGCGGATGACTCGTATCACGGACTGCGTGCCGCCGAAGCTGTACATGTCGGGCCCGACGTGAGTGACCGCAATCATTTTCCGCCGGCAGCGGCCAGCGCCGGCGCCGGGTCGCCGTCCGCCTGGTCCGCTTCGGAGTTGTTGTGCCGTAGACCGGCGAATCCCATGGCCGTTCCGAGGGCGAGCCCCAAAGCCAGTGCATCCATGGGCATTTCGGGCAGTGGCCAGACCGCGGATATCGCGAGCAGACCGGCGCAGACCGCCGCACTGATCTTCGCCGGCGTCGTCGCGCAGCGCAGCGCCCGGACAATCGGCGTCAACGCGATCCAGGCGAACGCCGCCATGCCCACGGCCCCGGCCTTGGCCAGCCACCATTGGTAGAAGAGGTGGGAGTAGGTGGGGCCCAGCGTCCAGGCGAAGGCCTTCGGATCGTTGCCGGACGGCAACTGGTAGGCGTATCCCAGGCCGTGGCCGAACACCGGCGCCTGGGCGATCGCGGCGTTGAGCCGCGCGACCTCTCGCAGCCGGTCCAGTGTCGATTCGTCGGTGGCGAGCGCACTGGCCGAAACCCCGCCGAACACCCGCTGATTGAATGCGGTGAACTGGTCGCTGAGCCACGACCCCGCCTCCGACTGCTGCAGCAGGAACAGCGACCCCGGCAATATCAGCGCGGCCACACCGGCGCTGACAGCGGCCACGGCGGCCGTACGCCGCATGGCCCGCCAGCCGAAGTTGGCGAAGAAGGCGACGGTCGCGCCCACCGCCACGGCGATCAGCGTGTTCCGCGAGAAGGCCAGCAGCGAGATGATCAGCGCGGGCGGGCCGAAGGCGAGGAACGTCATCGGCCGGACGCGACCGATGATCGACGCGGCGACCAGCGCGGTGAGCGCGGCGGTGGCCGGCGTCTGGGTGGACAGGACGATGCGGAGGGCTTGACCTGCGCCAATCGCGCCCTCCAGGCTTTCGGCCCGGCCGGCCAGCCGGATGGCATGCAACGAACTGAAGATCGCCATCGCCGCCGAGAACCACAGCGTCACGACCATCACGCGCATGCAGAACTTCAGGTAGCCGCCGTACACGATCAACAGTGCCAGCACGAACCCGATGACCATCTCGATCAAAGTCGTCGATTCGTGTAGCACCATCGTGGCGTCATGGCCCATCTGGAACCCGACCACAGTGAAGTACGCGACGGTCAGCACGAACATCGCCGGCAGCAGGAAATCCTTGAACCGCGGTCTGACGATCGGGAGGAGGTAGCCGATCGCCAGCACCGCGGCTACCTGGTACGCGTAGATCGCCACCGGCCCAATCACTTTGCCGATGTGCAATCCCTCCGGCAGCGCCGCGAACGCCAGGAACAGCGTCACCCCCGCCAGCCCCTCGCGCTTCACCCAGTAGACGACCAGGCAGAACGTTGCGGCGATGAGCAACACTCCCTCGGTGGTTCGGCGCACCGCGAGCACGCCAAAGACGAAGCAGCCGAACAGGAATACCGTCAGCAGGACGCCGTCTACTGCCAGGCGGGGGCGACCGGGCAGGTAGGGGATCACGCCGGCCCGCCGACCTTCGTCCGATAGGTCTTGGCCGCGGCCCTGATGTGCAGGGACGGCCGGGCGTCGGTCAGCACGGTGCCGACCACCTGTGCACCGGCCGAGCGCAAGGCGGTCAGCGCGTCGGTGAGCTCGTCGACGGTGGTCCGGCGCGCCCGCACCACCAGCACCGTGGCCGACACGGCCCCCGACAGCAGGCCGCTGTCCGGCGTCGCCAGCACCGGCGGCCCGTCGACCACGATCCGGTCGAAGCGTGACGACAAGTCCAGCATCACCCTGTCGATCACCTCCGGCAGAAACGCGCTGCAGGGCGGGGTTTCGCGGCGGGCGGACCGGGACGCGAGGATGAACAGCTTGGCGATCGGCGTCGGCTTCACGGCTTCCGCAGCGATCTCGGGACTGGCCAGCGCGTTGGCCAGCCCTTCCCCCGACTCGACCCGCAGCAGACCGGCGATCACGTGCCGGCGCGTATCGCCCTCGACGAGCAGGACGTCCTCGCCGATCTCGGCGAGGGCCAACGACAGGTTCAGTGCCGTGGTCGTGGTCCCCTCCCCACCGAACGGCGCCGCAACCAGCACTCGGCGGGCGTCGGGGCCGATCGCCCTGAGCAGCCGGGCGCGCAAGCCGCGCACGGCGTCGTCGAGGGCGGAGTCGACGCCGAATCGCGGGGTGTTCCCGCGCCTGCCGGGCAGCTCGGCCAAAGTCGGCAGGCCCGAAAGCTGTTCCAGCTTCTCCCGGGATCGCACGGTGCGATCGCTGGCCTCGCGGGCCACCGCCACCGCGATGGCCAGCAGGATTCCGGCGACAAATCCCATCGCCATGTTGCGCACCGGCACCGGCGTCACGGGGTGATCGGGCACCCGCGGCGCCTCCACCACCCGCGCCCTCGCCACCGGCATGGGCTTGGCCGTTGGTTGGCCGGGCGCTTCCGACGGCGGGGCCGCGGGCGGATTCGGCTCGCCGACGTCGGGCCGGGCACCGGGCGCCACCGGCACGGGCCGGCCGTTCGAACCCATGGTCGCGCCGAGCGTCGGCACCAGCGCGGCGAACTGATCGGCCATCGCTCCCGCCAGGGCCGCGGCACGGTTCGGGTCGGTGTCCTTGACGGTGATCGTGAAAAGCTGGGACTTGGCGGTGTATTTCACCTGGGTTTGGGTCACCAGGGTGTCCGCGCTGATCGGGGCCTGCAGCTGGTTCACCGCGCGCTCGGCCACCGTCCGGCCGCCCGCGATCTGCGCGTACGACGACAACCGTTCCTGCGCGGTCAGCGTGCCGTTGTACAACTCGGTGAGGTCGGTGGCACCGGGAAAGGAAATGAGGATGGTGGCCGTCGACTGGTAATGCTTCGTCTGCAATGCCGTGACCGCCGCGGCGCCGATTGTGCACGCCAGCAATGCCCCCAAGGCGAGTTTCCAATGCGTGAGGAGGGTCCGGACAAAGGTGCGGAAATCCATCCACTAACCTCTCTGGGGCGACGCCACGCCAATAGCGTCGAATTGATTTGCCTTACACCCGCCGCGCAAAGCCCAGTGCACATTATGCAGCACTCGCCACGCAGCATCGTCCTAATCGCAACGCGTTCTCGTCCCCCGCTTGGAAGCATTTGCTGGCGCCCACGATCATTGGCGCGGGGCGGAAGTCAGCGCCTCGCGCGGGATGTCGAGGGTTGCGAGCGGATACCCCCCGGATTCGTCGCGCCCGGAACGGGCCAGCCGCATGGGTGGATAGTTCACCACGTGCGACGCGTCCGGCTTGTGCTGTTGCCAATCCACGGATGCGCGCAGCGTGTAGTGCCCAGGCGCCAACCCCGCCAGGTCGACGGTCACCGATTCGGTGAACGACGCCGGGACAGGTTGACTACCCGGGTTCTCCGCTGAGGGGACCAGTTTGTGCAGGGCCACGGCTGTCGGCAGCGTGCGGACCACCGCGCCGGAGAAATCCACCAGCCGGTAGCTGGGCACCCATTTCTCGACCGCCCCGGCGCTGCCGTAGTTGGTCCACACCACCGATATGGTCGCCACGCGATCGCGAAACGATTCCGATCCCGGCCGCGCTTCCACGGAGTAGCGATAGCCGGCCGACACGTTGGCTTGTGCCCACAGCAGGTACAACGCCGGGTCCATCGGGGTGTTCGAATCCACGGCCGGGAAGTTGAAACTCGACGTCATCGAGACGTGATACTTCACGACGTCGCGCAGGCCCTTTTCGTAGTAGGACCGCGCGGTCGTTCCGTCGGGCAACTGGCACCATTCGGTGATCACCAATGCCGAGGCCAACCGGTCTTTCAGCTGGCCGACGACCGGATCTTTCGTATGCACGTAATACGAGCCATCCGACTCCGCCCACACGGGCAACGGCGCGTACACGCCGAGGCAATCCGAGCGGATGCCCACCGGCGCGGACACCTTCTTGGTGACATCATCGGCGAGCAGCTCGCGAACGATCTCGGGATTCAGCGCGGTGGTCACCAATCGCGTATGGGGGAACGCGTTCACGTTCGCCGCGACCAGCTGTCCGATGGCCGCTTTGGTGATGCTCTGATCACGAAACTGGCTGTAGTAACCCAGCTTTGCGATGCTCTCTTCCGGAGAGGGTCCCGGTGCCCCCAGCGTGTCGCGCAGATAGGCGGTGTGATTCTCGCTGAAGTCCCCATAGCCGGAGAACTCGAAAACGCTCAGCCGCTCGTCGCCGTCGTAGCGGCGACCGAGCGCGGCGAGCAGCTGCCCGAAGGCGTTCAGGTACGCGGGGTCGTTCCAGTTCGGCACCACGTGCGCCACCCCGGGTGTCCACCAGTATCGTTGCGGCCCCGTGTAGCTGGTGGACGCGGAGCGCATCCAGTCCGGAATGGCGATGTTCGTGTTGTTCGCATAGGTGGCGTCGCAACAGGAGTTGTAGGCGAACACGCGAAGCGTGAGCCGCATGTTCCTGCTCGCGAGCTTCGCCAGGGCGTCATCGATCACGCTGAAGTCGAACTTGCGATCGTCGGGCGCGTCCGCGGGCAGCGTGTTCGGGTCGGTGGGCTGCAGCTGCCGCCACGAGACGCGCAGGCTGGCGTCGTACGGCGCCGGCCACGCCGGATACCGCTGCTGCGCGGAATTGCCTTGCGGGAAAAGCGGCATCATCAGGTCTTCGTATTGCCCGCGCAGCGGATTCGCTACCTCCTGCACGCTGAGCGGGATGGCGGGACTGACCACGGCGGACAGCGGATCGGGGTCGCTGTGGCCACCGCATCCGCTCAGCACGAGCGCCGAGCACGCGACGATGACCGCCGCGCGCTTCCTCAGTTTTCGGACCATCGGTGCGATGCTAGATGGCGTTCGTCGGCAACGCCTTGAGGTCGGCCAAAAACGGCATCGGCAGCCACCGCGCGGCCAGCAACGCTTCCATCTCGTCGCCGGGCACGGGGCGCGATAGCAAAAAACCCTGCGCCCGGCGACACCCGTGTTGCATCAAAATCATTGCCGCGTCGGGTGTTTCAACTCCCTCGGCCACCACTTCCAGGCCGAACGCCTCGGCCAGCCCGATGATCGCGCGAACGATCGCCAGATCACCGGCGTTTTTGCCCAGATCGCGCACGAATCCGGTGTCGATCTTGAGCATGTCGACCGGCAGGGATTTCAGGTGCGACAACACCGCATAGCCGGTGCCGAAGTCGTCGATGGCCAGCTGGACCCCGACTTCCTTGAGCTCCGCCAGGGTCTTTCGAGTGGTGTCGATGTCGTGGACCACGGCGCGCTCGGTGATCTCCAGGCACACCGAGCCCGCTTCGAGGCCGAACTCGTCTATGGTGTCGGCGACGTCGCGCACGAACCCGCGGCTGATGAGCTGGATGGGCGACACGTTGATCCGCATGACGGCCTCCCGGCCGACACCGTTGGCCTGCCAGCGACTGAAATCGGCGCACGCGCTGCGCAGCACCCAGCGGCCCAACTCCATCGCCAGGTTGGTCGATTCGGCGATCCCGATGAACGAATCCGGCAGCAGCAGACCCCAAATCGGGTGCCGCCACCGCACCAGCGCCTCCGCGCCCACGATGGCGCCCGTCGACAGGTCGACCTCCGGCAAATAGTGCAGCAACAGCGCCTCGCTGCCGATGTCGCCCTGCAGATGCAGCTCGATGTCGTTGCGGAACGCGCGTTTGAGGGACATGTCATCGGTGGACACCGCAATCTGGTTACCGCCACCGCGTTTCGCCGTCAGCACGGCCTCGTCGGCCCGGCGGAGCAGGTCGGTGCAGTTGTCCAGCCCCGGGACACCCACCGCCAGCCCGATGCTGACCGTCCGGCTGATCACGTGGCCGCCGATGGCCAGGCGCTCGCACAGCATCGCCGAGAGGCGCCGGGCGAACGACTCGGCCGCTTCCGGCGTCATCGGCTGGTCGGGCACGACGACGAACTCGTCCCCGCCCAGCCGGGCGATCGTGCTGTTGGGAGCGCAGATCCGGATGCGTTGCGCGAAGACCCGGATGAACCAGTCACCGGCGGTGTGGCCGAGGTAGTCGTTGATCGGCTTGAGCCGGTCGAGGTCGAGGTACAGCACCGCGATGGGCCCGGGGCGTCCCGCCAACAGCCGTTCGGTCAGGTGCGCGACCAGGGCACGACGGTTGTACAGGCCGGTCAGATCGTCATGCTCGGCGAGATAGCGGAGCTTTTCTTCGGCCGCGATGCGCGCTTGCACCTGCGCGAACAGCGCGGCGACGGCCTCGAGCGTGTTGATCTCGTCTTGCTCCCACTTGCGGGCGCCGAACTTGACGAAGCCGAGCAAGCCGGTGGTGGTCTCACCCGAGACCAGCGGTGCGGCGGCCACCGAGGGCGACGCGGCCACTTTGGCGCCGCCCAGCCGGCGCCGAACATAGCGTTTCGACTGCGCCGGCCGGATCACCACCGGTTTGCGGCCGTGCCCGCACTGCGCGAGGACCGACTCCGCGATGTCCAACTGGGCGAAGGCCGTCGGATCCGGATCCGCGGCGTCCGTCCGGGGTGGCCACTCGGCGACCAGCGCCGAAGCCCGGGTCTGCGGGTCGAGGTGTCGCAAGAAGCTGGCGTCCACGTCGAACTGCTCGACGAGCTGTGCGAGCACCTTCTGGCTCACCAGGCCGGCCGTCGCTGCGGTGGCTTCCATCAGCTGCGTGGCGACGGAGGTGACGACCAGGTCCAGGCTGCGCGGCACGGTCTCCTCCGATACGGGCATGCATCCCAGCCGGGCGGGGGGACGGTCTCGAGGCGGATCCCGTGTTTACGCGGACCCGGGCAGGTCACGATCGGTTTCAGTCAGCAAAAAACGTATCACGCAGTACCCGCTTCATCCGGCCTAACGAGCAACTTGTGCGGCGCTGGTTGACGGTGACAAAGGCGGTCCTTGCGGGCCGCTGCGCGTCATTGACCGGCGGTGGAGGCGTCGCTCGCGATGTCCAGGGTGGCGATCGGATACAGGCCGGAACCGTCGCGGCCGTCGCGGGCCAGCGCCATCGGCGCGTAGTTCACCACGTGCGAGGCGGCCGGCTTGTGCTGCTGCCACTCCACCGACGCGCGCAGCGTGTAGTGCCCGGGCGCCAGGCCCGTCACGTCGACGCGCACCGACTCGGTCGACGACTCCGGAACCGCCTCCTCGCGTGACTGGCTGGAGTCGTCGTGCGACAAGGTCTTGAGATTGACCGTCGCCGGAATGGTGCGGACCACCGCTCCCGAGAAATCGACCAGCTTGTAACCGGGTGCCCATTGCTCGGTGACCGCCGCCGAGCCGTAGTTGGTCCAGACGACCGAGATGGAAGCCAGCTTGCCCTGGATGGACTGCGATCCCGGCTTGGCCTCTACCGAATACCGGTAACCGGCGGAGGTGTTCGCCTTGGCCCATAGGAGATAGAGCTGTGGATCCATCGCCGACGTCGCATCCCGGTCGGGGAAATCGGCGCTCGCCGTCATCGAGACGTGATACCTGACGACGTCGTGCAGGGCCTTCTCGTAGTACGACCGCGGGTCGGTCCCGTTCGGCAACCGGCACCACTGGCTGATCACCAGCGCCGAGGTGAGCCGCTGCTTGATCGTGTTGACGGCGGCGTCGTTGAACCGCACGTAGTGCGAGTCGCTGGACTCGGCCCACTCGGGCAGGGGGGACTGCACCCCAAGACAATCCGCGCGGATGCCGACCGGTGCGGACAGTTTTTTGGTCACGTCGTCGGCGAACAACTCGCGGACGATCTCCGGATTCTCGGCGGTGACCACGAGTTGGGTGTGGGGGAACGCGCCGACGTTCGCCGCGACCAGTTGCCCGATGGATGCTTTGGTGATGCTTTGATCACGGAACTGGCTGTAATAGCCCAACTTCGGCATGCTGTCGTCCGGTGCCGGCCCGGGAGCACCGAGCGCGTCACGCACGTACGCGAGGCTGGTCTTGCCGAAATCACCGTATCCGGAGAACTCGAACACGCTGAGGCGCTCATCGCCGTCGTAGCGCCGCCCGAGCGCGGCGAGCAACTGCCCGAAACCGTTCAGGTAGCCGGCGTCGTTCCAATTCGGGACCACCTGTGCCACACCGGGTCCGGAGCCGTTGGGCGTTGCGGGATAGCTGGTGGCCGCGGGGCGGATCCAGTCCGGAATCGCGATGTTGGTGTTGTCCGGATAGGAATCGTTGCAACAGGACTTGTAGGCGTACACGCCGAGGGTCAGCCGCATGTTCCGGCTGCCGAGCTTCGTCAGCGTGTCGTCGATCACGCTGAAGTCGAACTTGCGGTCGTCGGGAGCGTCGGGGGGCAGCGTGCGCGGGTCGACCGGCTGCAACTGCCGCCACGAAACCCGCAAGCTGGCGTCATCCGACGCGGGCCAGGCAGCGTACCGCTGCTGCGCGGGATTGCCTTGCGGGAAAAGCGGATTCAAGCCTTCTTCGTACTGGCCGCGCAGCGGGTTGGGGATTTCCTGAGCGGTGGGCGGAATGGCCGGACTGACCATCGCGGACAGTGGGCCGGGATCGCTTTTGCCACCACATCCGCTCAGCACCATCGCCGTGCACACGACAGCGGCCAGCGCGCTCTTCCTGGTCATCACGCTTGCTTCTCCCAACACACACCGGTGCCCACTGAAGTGGCCCCGTACTGCCTGGGTTTCCGGTGCGTGTATCCGCGGGGCAGGTCACGAATTGGCGTAGCGCAGCCTAACACGCACGGCCCTTGCCGCCCCGGGTCCGGCGCAGTGCGGCCTCGCCCCGGAAGCGGCTCCCGTGAGACGCGTCACAATGTGGGCGGGCCTGTCACGCTCGGCCGGCCTGCGGTGTCTCGAGGGCATCAGGCCCGTGAGAACAGGAGACAGCAATGACTGCCGCCCAGAAAATTCATGTCGTCGTGGTCGGAGGCGGATACGCCGGAACACTGGCCGCGAACCATCTACGTCAACGCCCGGACATCGACATCACGCTGGTGAACTCCCGCCCCGTCTTCGTGGAGCGAATCCGCCTGCATCAATTGGTCGCCGACACCGGCGCCGCGACCGCCGACTATGCCACGTTGCTGGCCGAGGGTGTCCGATTGGTCGTCGACACCGTCGACCGCATCGACGCCACCGCGCGGCGGGTCCTGCTGTCCTCGGGCGCCGAGCTCGACTACCACTACCTGATCTACGCGGTCGGCAGCACCGGCGCGACACCGGTGGCGGTGCCCGGATTCGCGGAGTTCGCGTACGCGGTGGCCGACCTGGACAGCGCGCAGCGGTTGCGCTATGCGCTCGTCGACCTGCCGCTGGCCGCGCCCGTCACCGTCGTCGGCGGCGGCCTGACCGGCATCGAAACGGCCGCCGAGCTGGCCGAACAGGGCCGCCAAGTGACCCTGGTGTGCGGCGCCGCGCTCGGGCCGTCGCTGAGCAAGCGGGGCCGGCGCTCGGTCGCCAAGCGCCTGCGCGGCTTCGGCGTCAACGTGCTGGAGTCCGCGATGGTGACCGAGGTGCGCTGGGACGCGGTGGTGCTCGCCGACGGCGCCGTGCTGCCGAGCGCGGCGACCATCTGGACGGCCGGATTCGCCGTGCCGGACCTGGCCGCGCGCAGCGGGCTGAGCACTGACGCGGTGGGGCGGCTGCTCACCGACGAGACGCTGACCAGTGTGGACAATCCCTACGTCGTCGCGGCGGGGGACGCCGCCGCGCCGTCGGGACAGCCCCTGCGGATGAGTTGCCAGGCCGCCGGGCCGTTGGGTGCGCAAGCCGCCAACACCGTGCTCAGCCGCATCGCCGGAACCGCCCCGGCCCCGCTCAGCCAGGCGTTCGTCGGTCAGTGCATCAGCCTCGGCCGCACCTACGGCACGGTGCAGCTGTCGCGCACCGACGACACCCCGGTGAACATGGCGCTGGGTGGCCGGACGGGCGCGTCCATCAAAGAGGCCATCTGCAAGGGAACGCTATGGGCCATCCGGCGTGAGGCCGCCAAGCCCGGCTCCTATCTCTGGCTCAAGGGCGGCAAGAGGCCCGCGCAGGCACCGGCCGAGATCGCCCTGCGATGACGCGCCCACCGGCCGGCAGCGAGCACGCGGAAAGGTTCACCGTGCTGCGGCCGCTGTTGTTCACCATCGCCTACGAGATGCTCGGCTCGGCAACCGAAGCCGACGACGTGTTGCAGGACAGCTATCTGCGGTGGGCGGCGGTCGACCTGTCGACGGTGCGCGACACCAAGTCGTATCTGGCCCAGCTGGTGACCCGCCAGGCGCTCAACGCCCTGCGTGCCGACGCGCGTCGCCGCGAGGACTACGTGGGTCCGTGGCTGCCTGAGCCGCTGCTGCTCGACGAGCAGGATCCCGCCACCGATGTCGTTCTGGCGGAATCGATTTCGATGGCGATGCTGGTTCTGCTGGAGACGCTGAGCCCCGACGAGCGGGCGGTGTTCGTATTACGCGAGGTGTTCGGCTTCGACTACGGCGAGATCGCCGAGGCGGTGGGCAAGCCGGCGCCGACGGTTCGGCAGGTGGCGCACCGGGCGCGTGAGCACGTCCGGGCGCGGCGCAAGAGGTTCGACGCGACGGACCCGCAACGCAACGAGCAGATCACCACCCAGTTCCTCGCGACGGCCGCCAGCGGCGACGTGGAGACGCTGATGACGATGCTCGCGCCCGACGCCACCTGGACGGCGGACAGCGGCGGCAAGGTGTCCGCGGCGCGCCGGCCGGTGGTGGGCGCCGATCGGGTGGCCCGGGCCATCGTCGGCCTGATCCGCAAGGCGACGGAGCTCGCGGAGTTTCGCGTCGACATGGTGACGTGCAACAGCGCGCCGGCCGTGCTGCTCTATCTCGGCGATCACCTGGAAGGGGTGATCACGCTGGAAATCGCCGACGACAAGATCACCAACTTCTACGTGACGCGCAACCCGGACAAGCTGGTCGCGCTGGCGACCGCCCGTGACGTCAGCCGCGGCTAGGTGACCGCACTTCTGTCAAGCTAGGGCGGTGCGTATCGACCGGCTCGGCGACCTTGGCGCCGCACCCCGGGTGTTGCGCGCCGTGGGCGACGCCACGGCGCGCCTCGGCCTGCCGCCGCCGGCCGCGCTGACCGGCGACTGGTTCGGCGCGCTGGCGGTGATCGCCCCGAGCGTGTCGGCGCAGCCGGTCGATCCCGACGCGGCCTTCGCGGTCCCGCTCGACTCGCAAACGGTCGACTCGCAAGCGGTGGGCGGCGGCTGGATCGGCTACCTCTCCTATCCCGATCCCGGCGCCGAGGGCGGGCCGAACCGGATCCCCGAAGCCGCGGGCGGTTGGACCGACTGCGTCCTGCGCCGCGACCGGGACGGGCAGTGGTGGTACGAAAGCCTGTCCGGCGAGCCGATGCCGGAGTGGCTGGCCGCCGTGCTGGCGACGGCGCCGCCGGAGCGCGACTGCCGGATCGACTGGGGGCCCGCCGATCGGGCGGCTCACCGCGACGGGGTGCTGAACTGCCTGGAGGCCATCCGCGCCGGCGAGGTCTACCAGGCGTGCGTGTGCACGCACTTCACCGGTACGGTCTCGGGCGCCCCGCTGGACTTCTTCGCCGACGGCATCGCGCGCACCTCCCCGGCGCGCGCGGCGTACCTCGCCGGGCCGTGGGGCGCGGTCGCGTCGCTGTCGCCGGAGCTCTTCCTTCGGCGGCGCGGCACGCTCGTGACGTCCAGCCCGATCAAAGGCACCCTGCCCCTGGACGCCTGGCCGTCGGCGCTGCGGGCGTCGGCGAAAGAGGTGGCCGAAAACATCATGATCGTGGACCTGGTGCGCAACGACCTCGGCCGGGTGGCGCTCGTCGGCACCGTGACCGTGCCCGAGTTGTTGGTGGTCCGGCGCGCCCCCGGCGTGTGGCACCTGGTGTCCACCGTGTCGGCGCGGGTTCCCGTCGAACTGCCGACGTCGGCGCTGCTCGACGCGGCCTTCCCGCCGGCCTCGGTCACCGGGACACCCAAACACCGGGCCCGCCAACTGCTCTCGCAGTGGGAGCCGCATCGTCGCGGAATATATTGCGGAACAATCGGTTTGGCCTCCCCCGTGGCCGGATGCGAGCTGAACGTCGCCATCCGCACGGTCGAGTTCGACCCGGCGGGCGGCGCCGTGCTCGGTGTCGGCGGGGGAATCACCGCCGACTCCGATCCCGACGCCGAATGGGCCGAATGCCTGCACAAGGCCTCCCCCATCGTCGGGCAGCCGCGCATCGCCGCCGCGTTCTCGGCCGGCTGACCGTCACACGCGGCGCGACTGCAGGACCGCGTCGTAGAGCTGGCGCGAGCGCACGCCCGGATTCGCGTCGGCCACCTCACCGCAGGCGTCCTTGACGCGGGCGCCGTCGGCGACCAGCTCCTGCACCCGCGCGACCAGCGACGGCAGGTCGGCGCGTGGGGTGGCGCCGGCCAGCACGACGGTGATCTCGCCAAGCACCCCGTCGTCCGCCCACGCCGCCAGCTCGGCGAGCGATCCGCGCACCACCTCCTCGTGCACCTTGGTCAGTTCCCGGCAGATCGCCGCCCGACGGTCACCGCCGAGTTGGTCGACGGCGTCGCGCAGACACGCGGCCAACCGGCGCGGCGATTCGAAGAACACGCAGGTGCGCCGCTCGTCGGCCAGCGAGTCCAGCCAGGTCCGCCGCGCGCCCTTCTTGCGCGGGGCGAAACCCTCGAAACAGAACTTCTCCGCCGGCAGGCCGGACAGGGCCAGCGCGGTCATCACCGCCGACGGGCCCGGGAGACAGGTCAGCGGAAGGTCGGCCTCCACGCAGGCCGCGACGAGCCGGAAGCCGGGGTCGCTGATCAGCGGCATCCCGGCATCGCTGACCACCAGCACCGTCGCGCCCGCCTTGAGGGCGGCGATCAGCGAATCCACCCGGGCCGCCTCGACCCGGTCGAACAGGCTGATCACCCGGCCGGAAATGGCGACGTCCAGCGCTTTCGCCAGCGTCCGTACCCGGCGGGTGTCCTCGGCCGCCACCACGTCCGCGCGGGCGAGGGCGTCGATCAGGCGGGGCGAGGCGTCCGACGGCTGGCCCAACGGGGTCGCGCCCAGCAACAGGCGGCCAGTGGTCATGACGGACAGCCTACGATCGACACCGATGTCCGCCCCGCCCCGCGAAGCGTCGTTGAACGTAGAAGATGCCGGCCCGGAGCGTGTCGTGCCCGTGGTCAGCCCGGGCCCGATGGTTCCGGTGGCCGACTTCGGGCCCACCGATCAAATCCGCGGCTGGGTCGTCACGGGCGTGATCGCCGTCCTGGCGGCGATCACCCGATTCCTCAATCTGGGTTCGCCGACCGATGCCGGCACACCCGTCTTCGACGAGAAGCATTACGCGCCGCAGGCCTGGCAGGCGCTGCACAACCACGGGGTGGAGGACAACCCCGGGTTCGGCTTGGTGGTCCATCCGCCGGTCGGCAAGCAGCTGATCGCGATCGGCGAGGCGATCTTCGGGTATAACGGCGTCGGCTGGCGGTTCACCGGCGCCCTGCTCGGCGTCGTGCTGGTGGTTTTGGTGATGCGGACCGTCCGGCGGATCAGCCGCTCGACGCTGGTCGGCGCCATCGCCGGCGTGCTGGTGATCTGCGACGGCGTCAGCTTCGTCGCCGCGCGGACCGCGCTGCTCGACGGCATCCTCACCTTCTTCGTCGTCGCGGCGTTCGGCGCGCTGATCGTCGACCGGGATCAGGTGCGCCGGCGCATGCACGTCGCGCTGCTTGCCGGGCGCGCCGTCGAGACGGTGTGGGGCCCGCGGCTGGGGGTGCGCTGGTGGCGCTTCTCCGCGGGCGTCCTGCTCGGATTGGCTTGCGGGACAAAGTGGTCCGGGCTGTATTTCGTGGTGTTCTTCGGCGCGATGTCGTTGGCGTTCGACGTCGCGGCGCGGCGCCAGTACCAGGTGCCCAACCCGTGGCGGGGCGTCTTGCGGCGCGACCTGATCCCCACCGCTTACGCGCTCGCGCTCGTCCCGTTCGCGGTGTACCTGGCCAGTTACGCCCCGTGGTTCGCGTCCGAGACGGCGATCGATCGGCACGAGGTGGGCCAGTCGATCGGCCCCCACTCGGTGGTGCCGCTGCCCGACGCCATCCGCTCGCTATGGCACTACACCGTCAAGGCTTTCGATTTTCACAAGACCTTGACGAACGCCGCCGGGAACTACCACCCGTGGGAGTCCAAGCCGTGGAGCTGGCCGATGTCGTTGCGGCCGGTGCTGTACGCGATCGATCAGCAGAACGTCTCCGGGTGCGGCGCGCAGTCGTGCGTCAAGGCGGAGATGCTGGTGGGCACTCCGGCCATGTGGTGGCTGGCGGTGCCTGTCCTCGTATATGCGGCCTGGCGCGCCTTCGTCCGCCGCGACTGGCGTTACGCCGTTGTGCTGACCGGGTATTGCGCCGGGTGGCTGCCCTGGTTCGCCGACATCGACCGCCAGATGTACTTCTTCTACGCGGCGACGATGGCGCCGTTCCTGGTGATGGGGATCGCGCTGATTTGTGGGGACATCCTCTACCAGCCGGGCCGCGCCCGCGGGCTCAGCTCGGAACGACGCACGCTCGGCCTGATCGCCGTCTGCTGTTACGTCGCGTTGGTTGTCACCAACTTCGCCTGGCTCTTCCCGGTGCTCACCGGCCTGCCGATTTCGCAGCAGACCTGGGACATGGAGATCTGGCTGCCCAGCTGGCGGTAGGGACCCCTGACGGCGATCTCGACGTCAGAGCGGGTCGCGGGCGACCGGACAGGACATGCAGCGTGGGCCGCCGCGGCCGGTGCCCAACTCGGACCCCGCGATGGTCAGCACCTCGATGCCCGCGTCCTGCAGGCGGGCATTGGTCTGCGCGTTGCGCTCGTAGGCGACGACGACGCCGGGCGCCAACGCCAACGTGTTGTTGCCGTCGTCCCACTGCTCCCGTTCGGCGATGACGGGGTCCAACCCCGTGTCGATGACGCGCAGCTGGTCGATCTCCATCGCCTTGGCGGCGGCCTCCAGAAACGGCGCCTCGTCGCTGATGGCAACGCCGTCCGGCGTGCGCTCGATCGTGAACGCCGAGAGCGTGTCGACGACGTTGGCGTACATCACCACGGTGTCGGTGTCGACCATCGTGCACACCGTGTCCAAGTGCATCTGCGCCCGCCGCTGGGCGATCGGCACCGCCAGCACCTTGTGCGCGAGGTCGTCGTCAAAAAGGCTGCGGGCCAACGCTTCGGCGCCCGCCGGGGTGGTGCGCTCACCCACGCCGACCGCGACCACACCGGGGGCGAGCAGCAGCACGTCACCTCCCTCGACCGGGGCGGTGCGCGACTCGTAGGCGCGCCGCACCCCGGTGAACCGCGGGTGATGGGCGTAGATCAGATCGGTCAACGACGCCTCGCGCACCCGGGCGCGCAGCGCCAGCGTGGGGATGACCACCCGCGGGCCGATCCAAATCGACGAGTCACGGGTGAACACCAGGTTGGGCAGTGGCTCGATGACGAAGTCGGCCCCGTGGTGCATGCGCAGCACCAGCGACACGTCGGTGCGGATGTCCGACGGCAATTCGTTGAACGTCATGCCGGCCATCAGCACCTGGGCAAGCCTGCCCGCGTCCAGCCCGCGCAGGTACGCCGACAGAGATTGCGCCAGCGGCACTCCGAGCCGGCGCGCGTCAACCGCGGCCGCGACGCCCTGCATCCGCGCGGCCCCGCTGTGGGTCAGCGCCTCGGCCAGCAGGTCCGACAACAGCAGCACCTGCACGCCGCGGGAACGCAGCAACTCGGCGAACTGGTCGTGTTCGTCTTGCGCGCGGGCGACCCAGGGCAACCCGTCGAAGAGCAACTGGTCCATGTTGCGCGGATTGAGCCGACGCAGCTCGCCGCCGGGGCGGTGCAGGATGACGACCCGCAGCGTGCCCACCTCGGAATTGGTGCCCAGGTCAACCACACCCACAGTGAAAACGGTAGCCGCTCAACCCGCCGGTCCCCCTTTCATCGAACTGATGTGCGATAGACTTGGCGTCGTGGAGATGGCGGCACAAGGCTCCCTGTTCCAGCACACCGAGCGCAGAGAACTCGGCGACGGCGCCTTTATCGAGATCCGCGCGGGCTGGCTCACCGATGCCGACGACCTGCTCGAGGGCCTGCTGTCGGCCGTGCCCTGGCGGGAGGAACGCCGCCAGATGTATGACCGGGTGGTCGACGTGCCGCGGCTGGTGAGCTTTCACGATCTCACCGTCGACGAGCCGCCCCATCCGCTGCTGGCCCGGCTGCGGCGCCGGCTCAACGACATCTACGCGGGCGAGCTCGGTGAGCCGTTCACCACGGTCGGGTTGTGCTGCTACCGCGACGGCTCCGACAGCGTCGCCTGGCACGGCGACACCATCGGCCGCAGCAGCTCCGAGGACACCATGGTGGCGATCATCAGCCTGGGCGCCACCCGCACCTTCGCCATGCGCCGGCGCGCACGTCCTTCCAAAGGCCCGTCGTTGCGGCTGCCGCAGGCGCACGGGGATCTGCTGGTGATGGGCGGATCGTGTCAACGCACCTGGGAGCACGCCGTGCCCAAGACGTCGGCGCCGGTGGGCCCGCGCGTCAGCATCCAGTTCCGCCCGCGCGGCGTGCGCTAGCCGCGGCCCCATTCGCTAGCTGCGGACCGCCTTCACCGCGCTGACGAGCAGGTCGCGGGCGCGCTGCGTATCGACTGGGGCGACCGGCTGCCCGGGAATGACCAGCGGATTGGCGGTGACGATCACCTGGTAATCACCGAATTGAGCGGAGTAGTCGTAGAGCTCGCCCGTGCGGGCACCACCCGCGACCAGAGCCTGCAAAACGCGGTGCACCCCTAGGGTGTGGGCTCCGTCGATCTGCGGCGCGTCGACCACCTCGAGGCCGCCCCGCAGTTGCGGACCGGAAAACGCCACCTTGGCGCAGTCCTTACCGGGGTCGTTGAAGGGCAAGGCTTTTGAGGTTTCCACTGCGATGACCACGAACCGGTTGCCCTTGCCCTCGGCGGAGATCGCGGCCATGTTGCCCTGCAGGTCCGGCGGCATTTCCGGCCCCGCCGCCGCTTTCGCGCAATTGGCGGGATCGAACGTCAGCCCGTCGGGGAGCTTGCGGCCGGACAACACCTTGGGATCGATCCCCCGTTCGCCGATGTCGGTGACCTTGAAGTCGGGCCCGAAGCTCGACTTGACCTCGGAGACCTTCTTGATGTCTACCTTGGCCGAGGTGGCTCCCGATGAGCAGCCGGCGAGCACACCCACCACCGCGACTGTGAACGCCAGCTTGAACACCGTGGCCAATCTACCCAAGGCCGATGCGTCAGCTGCGCAACGTGGACACCGTTTTGACGAGCAGATCGGCGGCGAATTGCGGCGGCAGTGCGGCCACCACCGAACCCGGGTCCGTGGTCAATGTGGTGAACGCGTAGAAGTTGCCCAGGTAGGCGGTGAATGTGTATGTGCGCGAATCGATCTCGGTGCCCGACTCGACGGCCGACTTGACGTCGGCCACCATCCCGACGGTTTGGGCGCCATCGATTCGCGGCGCGTTGACCAGGTGCACGCTTGCCGTGGTGCGCCCGGCGGTCATGGTCCACTGGCCACACGCGGCGACGACCTCGCCGGGCAGGTCGACCGGCCCCGGCAAAGCCACCACCACCGCGTCGACGATGCCGCCGCTGCCCGAACCGGACACGCCCTGCGCCGACTGGTCGCGCCCGTTCCCGGGGTCGGCGAGGGTGCCGCACTGGGGCGGCCTCGCCTTGCTATCCGACGCGTCGGGCCCCAGGCTCCAGATCACTCCCGGGGAGGCTCCGCTGGGAATGCCGGTGGTCGCCTCGTAACCGGGCGGCAGGTCGCGAACCACCCGTTTGATGTTGGCGGGGTTGACAGCCGTCGGCGGCGGCGCCTTGGTGGGCGCCCGCGACGGTGTGGGCGCCGGAGCGTGAGCGCACGCCGCCACCAGCAACGCGATCGCGGGAGTTGTCACCGGGCCAAACCGGAACGGCCGCATGCCCGTTGATAGCACAACGAACGGGCTCAGCCGACCACCTCGATCATCTGGCGGGCGACGTGCTCGATCTTTGCGGCCACGTCACGCCGAAACCCGTGGTCGCGTCGCTCGGGCACGTCGACGACGGTGGTGATGACGCCGACGTCTTCGCGCTGCCAGACCGCTCCGTAGTGGTCCATGATTGTGCGCATCGGCAGATTGTCGGAAAGCATTCGTGCGGAGAACTTTTCGACCCCCGCGACCCGGGCCGCGATGGACAGCGCGTTGATCAGGAACGTGCCGATCCCACGTCCCTGGTAGGCGTCGGCGACGGTGAAGGCGACCTCGGCGACGCTGCGGTCACCTTCGTCGCGCACGAATCGCGCGTCGGCCACCGGGTCCTTCCCGTCGATCACCACCCAGACGAAGTGGTCGACGTAGTCGACCTCCGAGAGGTAGTGCATCAACGCCGGGGTGGGAAGGCGCGGCGTCATGAAGCGCCGGTACAGCGTCTCGCTGGAGAATTCGATGTGTCCGTGCACGGTCCGCTCGCTGTCACCGGGCAGAACCGGTCGCAGCATCAGATGCGAGCCGTCGCGGACCCGGATCGGGATCGGCGTGATGAACGCGGCGAGACGCTGGCGCACCGTGCGCAGCAGACGCTCCATGACCCCGGGTATGTGGACCATGCGGGCGAAGGCGTCGTTGTCGCCGATCCATCCGGTCAGCGGCCCGGCGGTGGTGACCGTCGCGGTCCGCGGGATGTGGCGAAGCAGCGCGATCTCACCGATGAGCATGCCCGGCAACGCGTGTTCGACGATGACCACGGCGTCGTCGCCGATGTGGGTGATCTCGACGATGCCCGACGAGATGAGCAAAAAGGAGACCGCTTCTTCGCCCTGCTGCATCAACACCTGGCCGGCCGTGGCGCGCAGCGGTTGCAGCGAGGCGGCCAACGGCACCAGATCGGAGGCGGGACATCCCTCGAAGATGTCCATCGTCGCCAGCTCGTCCGCTCGCGCCCCGGTCAAGGCCACTGCGGTAGCCCGCCGATCCCACCGTCGCGCCATGGGTCTGCGCATCGCGGTGACCGCTGTGCCATGACCTGCCCGCCTGCGTTGCCGTCGTCTACCGCGCCAGGCCCGACAATCCCGGCCGCGGTCGGATGTTGCCCAGGTTATGGGCTGGGTTCCGGCCGCGGCAAGGACGCTTCGCCACGGTGATGCCGCGGGGCATGATGTTCGGGTGAGCGCTGGCCCGGACAAGATCGAGGTCGGCGGTCTCTGGTTCGACGCCCTGACCGAAGAGCAGGTCGTCGATGTCGTGCGCGAAGCGTGGGCGGCCGGCCGCGGCGGCTCGATCATCCCGGTGAACGTCGATGTGGCCCGGGCGGCCGCACGCGGCCCCGAGCTGGCCGAACTGATAGCCCGGGCATCCCTCGTCGTCGCCGACGGGATGCCGCTGGTGTGGGCGGCGCGGGCCAAGGGCGACCGGCTGCCCGAGCGGGTCGCCGGCTCGTCGTTGATCTTTCCGCTGAGTGCCGCGGCGGCCGCCGACGGGAAGTCGGTGTACCTCCTGGGAGGCGCCGAAGGGGTGCCGGAGCGGGCGGCCGGGGCGCTCGTGGCGCGGTCCGCCGGCCTGCGCATCGCCGGCACCCTGTCGCCGCCGTTCGGCTTCGACGACACGGAGGACGGGGCGCGGCGGGCGGTCGCCGCCGTCGCGGCCGCCGCACCCGATCTGGTCTTCGTGGGTTTGGGCTTCCCCAGGCAAGAACGCCTCATCGAGCTGGTGCGCCAAGAGCTCCCCCACGCCTGGTGCCTCGCCTGCGGCGGCGGCATCGCGATGACCGCCGGGATCGTCCGCCGGGCCTCCCCCGTGCTGCAACGGCTCGGATTCGAGTGGGTGCACCGGCTGGCGCTCGAGCCGCGCCGCCTTGCCCGCCGGTACCTGCGGGACGATCTACCGTTCGCGCTGGCATTGGTCATTCGCTCTGCGGCCCAACGGTTTAGGCGAAACTAGATTCCTTGGCACTCAAGATGAGTCGCACGGCGGCGGCGAGGTCGTCGACCACAACGTCGGCGCCCGGCGCCCCTGTGTCTCCGGTGCGGAGCAGGATGGTCGCCGTGCCGGCCGCTCGGCCCGCCTGCACATCGCTCTCGCTGTCGCCGATCATCACCGCCTCGGCCAGGTCGAAACCATGCTCGTGTGCCGCGCGCACCAACATGCCCGCACCCGGCTTGCGACAGTCGCAGCTGGCCGCGGCGTGCGGACAGTGGTACGCGGCGTCCAGGCGGGCGCCTTCGGCCGCCAGGAGTTGTTCCAGGCGGTCCTGGACGGCGGCGAAACGCGCCGCGTCCTCGGCCGGCTCCGACAGCCACCGCTGATTGGTCACCAGGATGGTGCGCAGGCCGGCCGCGTTCAGGGCGGCCACCGAACGGGCGGCGCCCGGCAACAACACCAGCTCTTCGGGGGACCGGACGTACTCCCCGTCGGCGGCCTTGACGTTGATGGTCCCGTCGCGATCCAGGAAGACGGTGCTCACTTTCCGCAGATCGGGCATCAGTCGCGACGGTCTCAGCAGGGCCCGGGAAACAACGCCGCTTCGACCATCTCGCAGATCGAGTGGCCCAGGTGCAGGCAGGCCTCCTGGACCCGTCCGGTGTTGTCGCTCGGTACCCGGATGCAGAACTCGGCCACATCGGCCACCTTTCCCCCGCGCGCACCGGTGAGCGCCACCGTCGTCATCCCGGCACCGGCGGCCGCCTCGAGCGCGCGGACGACATTCGGTGAGTTGCCCGACGTGGTGAGGCCGACCACGACATCCCCCGCGCGGCCGGCGGCGAGCACCTGGCGGGCGAACACCTCGTCATAGGAGTAGTCGTTGCCGATCGCCGTCATCGCCGCGGTGGCATCCGGCAGACTGAACGCGGCGAGACCCGGGCGGTCAAAAGCGAAGCGCCCCATCAACTCTGCGGCCAGATGACCCGCGTCCTGGGCGGACCCGCCGTTGCCGAAGAAGATCACCTTTCCTCCGGCTCGCAACGACTCGATCATCAGCCTTGCGATCTCGACGGTCTGCTCGGCGATGGCGCCCGACAGCATCTGCTGCTTGACCGCGATGGTGTCGGCCAGCCGCTCCTGGACCAGCTCGACGCTTGGCGTGACGACATCCGAGCGGCTCATGCCTGCCATGTGGTCAATCCCTTGCTCTCGAAAGCGAATTCGGTGATGGTGGCCCCGGCCGACTCGAGGCTTTCGATCAGGCGGTGCTTCTTCGCGAAGTCGCAGAACAGCAGGATGTAACCGCCGCCGCCAGCCCCGGTGATCTTGCCGCCGAGGGCGCCGTTGCGCAGGGCCAGGTCGTAGAGCTCATCGATGCGCTCATTGGTGATGTACGGGGACATGCGCTTCTTCTGGGTCCAGGCCTCGCCCAGCAGGGCGCCGAAATCGTTCAGCTTGTTCGTCAGCAGGGCGGCCTTCATGGCAACGGCCAGCTCCTTCTGTGCCCGCAGCCCGGCCAGGGTGTCGTCGGCGCCGGTGGTGGCGCGCCGCGTCTGGTCCTCGATCACCCGGGCGGAGTCCCGCGTGATGCCCGTAAAACACAGCAACAGGCTCAGTTCGAGCTCGAAGGCGGTCTCCTCGCGGATGCGCAGCGGGTTGACGATCACCCGGTCGGTGAACTCGATGAAGTTGAATCCCCCGAACGTCGCCGCGTACAGGTCCTGCATGCCACCCGTGATGCCCAGGTCCTCACGCTCGATGGCACAGGCCAGCTGCGCGGTCTCGTATTCGCCCATCGGCACGCCGTAGTGCTCGGCGAGCAGACCGGTCAGCGCGACCATCATCGTCGACGACGAGCCCAAACCCGATCCCGGCGGAGCGCTCGAACGCAGCACGAGGTCGTAGCCCTCCGTGCCATCCTTGCCGAACCTGCGCACCGCGGCCTTGATCAGATCCAGGCTGCCGTCGTAGAGGATCTCGCTGTCGAGCGTCATCTCGTGGGTGGTCTTGAAGTCCACCGACTCGATCGTGACCCGCCGATCGGTGCGCGGGGACAGCGATCCCTGCGCGTACCGGTCGATGGTCGCGGAGAGGACACAGCCGCCTTCGGTGGTCGGGAACGGCGGTACGTCCGTGCCGCCCCCCGCGAATGAAATCCGCAGCGGCGCACGTGCGCGGATCCGGGGCCGGGGCAGATGATTCACTGTCGACGTAATCCGCTCAGCCGGCCGACGCGCGTCCCGCGATCATCAGCGAAAGGTGCGCCACGTCCTTACCCCATCCGTTGCCTGCGCGAGGCCCCAATGCATCGCCTCTCACGAAGAGCCCTAGCGTAACAGCCGGATCGGCAGAAAAATCGGGATTCACCTGCGGATTATGCCAACCCGTTCATGCCTTCACGAAAGCGATGAAATGAGCCAGGATGCAGTCGAATTGACCCGTGGTCTGCTCACCGAGGCCGCGGTACCGCGGCACGGTTTCCTCGACGTATTGGGCGAATCGACGAGTTCCCCGGCCCCGACGTTCGCGCAGCGCGCCATGAACAGCCCCCTCGTCGCGACGGTCTACGAGCGGCTGTGGCGCCCGGCCGCGTTCTATGCGGCCAGCGGCGTCACCACCGCCGCCGAGCAGCGGCGCGCGGCTACGGCGTTGCGGCTGTCCACCGCGGAACGATTGCTCGATGTCGCCTGCGGCCCAGGCAATTTCACCGGATCGCTGGCGGAACAGCTACCGGACGGCGGCCTCGCCGTCGGTTTCGACATCTCCGAGCCGATGCTGAGGCGCGCCGTCCTGGACAACAGCACCCCGCGCACCTGCTATGTCCGCGGAGATGCCCGTGCGTTGCCGTTCTTAGACGAGACATTCGACGCGGTCTGCTGCTTCGGGGCCCTGTACCTGATGCCCGAGCCGTTCCGCGTGGCTCGCGAAATGGTGCGGGTGCTCAAGCCCGGGGGCCGCATCGCGGTCCTCACCAGCTACGTCCCGGACCTGCCGCCGGTCCGGCATGCGATGACCGCCGGCGCCCGCGTCATCGGGCTCACCATGTTCGACCGGCACGCCTTCGTCGACCTGTTCTCCACCGCCGGGCTGGTCGATGTCGAGCAACAGACCCAGCGGGCGCTGCAGTTCGTCGCCGCCGCAAAGCCGGGCTGACGGGACTAGGAGGCCACCTTGCACACGCCGAGGACCCGGACGACGGGCGTACCCGCCGCGCATTCCAGCACCCAGGGGTCGCCACCGTCGATGGCCTCCGACGTCAGGGTGAACATCACCGGCTGCCCGCTGCGCTGCGTCATCTGCGTGCATTCGACCCGGAACAGGCGATAATCACCACCCTGATCGATGGCGAGCGAGAACCCTGGCCGCACGGACTCAACCGGCACCTTCTGCAGGTAGTAGTCAACGTTCATCCGTCGACCGTAGGACCGGTATTCCGGCGCGCCGGGGGCCGCCACGCGCCTCTTAAGCAATGTTCAGGCAAATTTTGGGACCGTATTAATCTTCGCCGCGCGCATGCGCACCGGGCTGCAGGACGAACTCGGCGATGACGGCCGCCATCTCGTCGATCGCGCGGCGGGATATGACTTCGTAACCGTGCGTGCTCAGCGTGGGCACGCACAGCAGGCCCGCGCGCGGTGTCAGGCCGTTGGCCTTCGAGTGCGACGCGTCGGATTCGAACGCGCCAAGCGCGGCGGCCTGGGGCGACAGACCCAGCTCGGTGGCGATGCTCATCAGCCGGTCGGCGACGTCTTTGTCGTAGACGCACAGCGCGTCGCTGTAGCCGACGATCGGGCCGCCGGTGACGGTGGTGCCGTACTCCTGTTCGGTGGGGCCCACCTCCAGCGCGAGGGTGAGGGTGCCGGGCAGCGACCCGCTGGCGTAGGTGCCGCCCACGCCGCCGATCTCCTCGTTGGTGGTGAACACGAGGTAGACGTCGTCGACGGGCCGCCGGCCGCGTTCGCGCAGCTGCGCGGCCGTGCGCAGCAGGGCTGTCACGGCGGCCCGGTCGTCGAGGAAGTAGCAGCCCAGGTAGTCGCCGAACTCGACCAGCGTCCTCTTGCTGCGATCGACGCACACCCGGGTGCCCGGGCGGACGCCGGCGACCTCGAGCTCGTCGGTGCTCAGGCCGGTGAATACGTAGACGTGATCCCAGTCCAGGGCCTTGTCGCCCTGGTCGGGCTTGGTCTGCCAGATCCGCTGGCTCTCCTGCGTGGTGTGCTCGGAACCGAGCGTGAGCACCGCGGTCAGCGTCTCGTGCTGGCCGAGCACGGCGACCGGCCCGAGACCGAAATTGCCGGGGTACATCGTGCCCAGCTGGGTCAGGTGCAGCGTGCCGTCCGACTCCACCCGCTTGACCAGCATGGACAGTTCGTCCATGTGCGCCATGATCCGCGTCGCCACACCGGGTTCGGCCGCCGAGGACACCCGGTGCCGGTGCGCGCGCCCAACGCCGTCGGCGGGAGGGTCGGCGGCGACGTACCCGATCAGATTGCCGGCGTCGTCGGTCCACATGTCGTCGACGACGGGTCGCAGCTCGCGGGCACACACGGCGCGTACGTCGGCCTCCTGGCCGCACGGCCCGTAGGCCCACAGAAGTTCTTGCAGCAGGCCGTCGGTGGCGTTGTCCTCGCGCGTCGCCATCCGGTCCTTTCGGGTTCGCGGCTCGTCCGAAAGGATCAGTACCCGCGCTAAGTGGTGCGCAACCCCGCGCCCGCTCGGCGCGCCGGTTACGCGTACGCGAGTTCCAGTCGTTCGAGGCGGCGCACCAGCAGACTGGGGAGCCACCTCCCGACGGCGGCGGCCGTGACGTTCGAGGTCCGCTCGAGGAGGTGGCCCAGCACAATGGTCGCCTCCAGCCGGGCGAGTGCGGCTCCGACGCAGAAGTGGATTCCCTTCCCAAAGCTGATGTGGCCCTTCCCCGCAGGCCGGTCGAGCCGAAACTCTGCTGGGTTGTCGAAGTGCGCGGGGTCCCTGTTGGCCGCTCCCCACAACAGAATCAGCCGCGAACCCGCCGGCAGCTCGGCGCCACACAGTTCGGTGTCGTTGACGAAATGCCGGTAGTGACCCCGGAAGGGCGGTTCGTACCGCAGCACCTCCTCCAGGAACGGCCCGAGGACGTCCGGCCGATCGCGCAGCTGCCGCTGGATATCCGGCCGCGTCGCCAAAATCCATGCGGCAGAACCGATCAGGGAAGCCGTGGACTCACCGCCCGCACTGAACAGGGTGATCATCATGGCGAGTGCGGCCAAGTCGTCCAAATCGCCGGAGGCGCAGGCCACAGCGAGATCACCCAGCAGATTGTCTTGCCGGTTGCCGGCCGCGTCCTGGAACCGTTCGGTGATGTAGCCGCCGAGTTCCATCACGGCGATGCCCGCGGCGTCCAGCTGATCTTGAGTGACCAGCCCTTCGACCACTTGGGTTGCGGAGTAGCCCCACTGGATGAGCTTGTCGACGTCGGCGTCGGGAACCCCAATGATCCTGCCGACGATCATCATCGGGAGCCGGTTCGCCATGGCGCTCATCCATTCGATGCGTCCGTCTCGCGCCCGGGCATCCCAGATCCGGGCTGCGGTCTCGGCGATGAATGGTTCGAAGGCGCGGATGCGCTTCGCCGCGAGTTGTGGCAGCAACGCCTTCCGATGCACGGAGTGGACCGGCTCGTCAGCGGTGGCCAACGCTTGGGTGGGTCCGCCGAGTTCGCCCATCGGCAAAGCTGCGACGGCTCCTCCAGGCTGATACATCATGGTCGCGGTCAGGTTCGAGGAGAAATCGGCGCAGCGTGTGACCGCCTCGCTCACACCAGCCCAACTACTCACCGCGTAGAAGCCCGAATCTCCGATGCGATGGACATGCCCGGCCTGATGCATCCGCTCGTAGAGCGGATACGGGTTCTGGATGAACTCGTCGTCGAATAGCGCCAGGCCAAGATCACCGTCTCTCGATGTCATTCCTCAACGCTGAGCGGCGAAGACCTGCGGAGTCAACCGAAGTCAACGAAGTTGCAATCCCCGACACCCGCCGACTGACCGCGTCGTCTCACCAGCGTGACATGAACTGCGGAGACAGAGGAACACACGCCCAAATTCGTCTCAATTCTGAGAAGATATGCGTCCAACGACTCAAGGGGGTGTAGGCACGTGGTCCGAGACGACTGGGTCGTGGGTGGCGATCGCCGGACCGCGGCGGCTGAACGTATCTACGCCGCGGCGACCGACCTCGTGCTCCACGAGGGACTCGATGCTTTCGACATCGACACCCTGGCGACGCGGGTCCACTGCTCGAGAGCCACCATCTACCGCTACGCGGGCGGCAAGACCCAGATACGAGACGCGGTGCTGATCCGCCTGTCAGCGGGGATCGTCGACACCGTTCGCCGTGCCGTCGAGGGGCGCAGTGGCCCCGAACGCGTCGTCACCGCTGTCACCGTCGCGCTCGAAGAGATCAGGTCAAATCCACTGCGGCGACTGATGATTAGCCCCGGTATCTCCCCTGACTGGGGCGAGTTGCATTCCTCGGCGGTGCTCAGTCATCTTGCCGCCGAACTCACGGGGATCACTGACGACCCGGAGGCAGCACAGTGGATCGTGCGTGTGGTCCTCTCCCTGACCTACTGGCCACTCGCGAGCAGCCGCGTCGAACGAAAAGTACTGCAGCGGTTTTTTGCTCCCGGCTTTACCGAAGGGTGAATCAGCCGGCCGCCAATGGCAGTCGTCCAGGATCTTCGATCGCCCCGGCCGATTCGTTGACGGCCGTCATTGACGGGCGTCAGCGACTTGTCGTATCGTGCAGCGATGGAGTCGCAGGCCCCTACCGAAGCCGCAACATCGGCGCGGGGCGTCCGGGAGGCTCGACGGCTCGAAACCCGGGCACGCTTGTTCGACGCCGCGCTGGCCGAGATTGCGCAGCGCGGACTGGCCGCTGCCGACGTGAGCGCCATCGCCGCCGCGGCGGGCGTGGTGCGGGGGACGTTCTATTTCCACTTCCCGACGAAGGAGCACGTTCTCGCCGAGTTGGAGCGCAGCGAGGAGACGCGGATCATCAGCGAACTTGGCGCCGCCAACGGCGACCTGTCGTCGATCCTCTCGCAACTCGTCACCCACGTCCTCGATGCCGAAAAGCGTTTGGGTGCAGCGGTTTTCCGCGACATGCTCGGCCTACATTTCTCGTCGTCCCGGCCGGCCGAAGACGAGTTCGCGCAACACCCGCTCGCACGGTTTTTGGTGGGCGTCATCAGCCGGGCGCAATCCGCGGGGCAAGTCTCGGCCGAGGTGGACGCAGTGGAACTCGGGACGTTCTTTCTCACCGGACTCTTCGCCCTGCTGGCCACCGGGACACACGATCCTGCGCAGTTAAGCCGTTACGTGACAACGATTGTCAAAGGAATGGAGAAACGATGAACGGCATCGAAGGATACCGGGACTTTCTGGCCCGCCGTGACGGCGAAGCCGACCTGCTCAACAGGCGGTTGGCGAATCGCGAGCAGTTCTTCAACGAACTCGAGGCCAATCCCGTCCGGTCAGCCCATCCCGCCGACCGAGACACCTTCCTTCGCAACCTGCGCCGCCGGCGACCGGAAGCCGGGCTGGATCCGAAGATGCTGTTTCTGCTGGCAACGGCCAAACTGAACCAGGCTGAGAGGTTCGGCGTCGGACTCGGCGAAACCTACGGGCGCAACAGCGATCAGAACCTGCCGCCCGAGAACGTCTACCTCGAACTCGAAGAGCACTACCACACGCGGCTGCTCGCATACGCGCTCGACATCTTCGATCTGACCTTTCAAGTCGTTCCCCCGCCATTCGTGATGCGCCAGTTCGTGAAGACCGGCGTGTTCCTACCCGAACGGCTGAGCTTTGCCTTCGTCGGAGCCGCTGAGATGGCGGGCTGCATCATGTTCGACGAGCTACGCCGCGCCGGCATCAAGCTATTCGCGGACGAACCGGAAGTCGCCGAGCGAATAGAACTGCTGTACAGCGAGATCCTGACGGACGAGATCGGACACGTCGGCTACTGCGCGTCGCGTTGCACCGCCGGGGAGCGGGCGATCATGCGGCGCCTGTATCCACTCATTGGACGAATGTTCGCCCGCCAGACCGCCGAGATCAGCCTCCTGATCGACCCGAAGGCGTTGCACGCCCGACTCGACCGCCCCTTCGACGTCGACGAACTGACCGCCGACCTGGACAACGAAACGTATCTCGTCGCCCACCCGTGACGGGTTGAGTCGTTGAACACGGGATCCCAATTCGGGGAGTAACGTCATCAGCCTGTCCGGGGAACGAATGGCGAACTTTCTGGCGGTGCGATGCAGCTGGTCTGGCTCAACGTTGCCGATCTGATCGGCCAGGCCGGCGGTGACCCGTGGGCGATCAACCGGAGTCTGCAGGCCGGGAACCCGTTCGAGATTTCTCAATTGGCGGACGCCTTCCACCAGGCCGGCGTGTGCACGGCCGAGGCGGACCATGCGTTCGAGCAAGCCCGTAACCGATTCGACGCGGCCTGGAACCACCAGAACGGTGACCACCCGATCAACGATTCGGCCGAGGTGCAGCGCACGGTCAAATCGCTTGGGGCGCAATCCCTGAAGCTGCCGAAGATCGGGGCCGACCTGGAGAACATCGCGGCCGCCCTGGCCGAGGCGCAGAAGGCCGGCGCCACCGAGATCGCCGCGCTGGAACGGCAGTTACAGCTGCTCGACAAGCTCATCGGCGCGGCGATGAAGGATCTGGAGGATCCCAAACTCGACCCGAGCAGTCGTTCCCAGCTGGAGTCGTTGATCAAAGACGCCCGCGCCGACGCCGCCGACGAGACCAGGGATGCTCTGCACCAGCTGCAGTCGATCCGCGACGGCTACTCCAACACGCTGCAGAGGTCGCTGGGCGCCCTGCACGGCGACGGGTACGACCAGTCGGGTATCCAGGCGATCGAGGGTCCGCTGTCGCCGGTACCGGACCTGCCGGATGACCCCAAGGAATTTGCGGACGTCTGGAACACTCTTACGCCCGCGCAGAAGGACCGGGAGTACCAACGGAACCCGTTGATCGGAAATCACAATGGGATGCCCGCGGCGGACCGGGATCATTACAACCGGCTCGACCTGGCCGACGAACTGGGCCGCGCTCAGACGGCCGCTGCACAGGCCGACGCGCTGAAGGCCCAGCACCCCGATTGGGCGGCGGGCAAGAACATTCCGCCGCCGAACGAGCCGGGGGCGATTTTCGACGACCGCCTCGCCTACGAGGCGTGGCAACGCCAATACGATGCCGCCCGGGACGGTGCCAAGTACCTGCCCGACCTGCAAGCCGTCGACAGAACCGTCAAAGCGAGCCCCGATCGCAAGCTCATGCTGCTCGACGCCAAAACGGGTAAGCAGGCCCGCGCCGCGATCGCGGTCGGAGACCCCGACACGGCCACCCACGTATCGGTCACCGCGCCCGGCTTGAACACCACCGTCCACGGCGCCATCGGGGGCATGGTGTCCGAGGCGACCGACGCGAGAAAGGAAGCGCTCCGCCAATTGAGCCTGACCCCCGGGCACGAACACGACACCGTTTCGGCCATCGCGTGGATCGGTTATGACCCGCCGCAGGTGCCGGGCTTCGACGACATCGGCAAATCGCTCGCCGGCGGGTGGGGCGTCAGCCACGACGCCGTCGCCAGAGCCGGGGCCCATGACCTGGCCGGCTTCTACGACGGGATCCAGGCCGCCCACCACGGCGGCCCCGCCGACCTCACGGCGATAGGACACTCCTACGGCTCACTGACCACCGGCCTTGCCCTGCAAGAGCCCGGCGATCACGGGGTGTCGCGAGCGTTGTTCTACGGCTCCCCCGGCATCGAAGCCTCCACACCGCAACAACTCCACCTGCAGCCCGGGCACGTGTTCACCATGGAAACGCCCGACGACCCGATCCAGTGGACGTACGACGGCCCCGCCATCGCCCACGACGTCGCCCCGTTCCTGCCTCCGCCCTTCCGGGACCTCGCTACCAGTGTCCTGGGCGCGGCGGACGCCTCCGGCGCCGGCCACTTCGGCCCGAACCCGGCGACCAACCCCAACTTCACCCACCTGGCCACCGGTTCCGCCACCGTGCCTGACGGCCACGGCGGCACCCTCACCCTTCAAGACGCGCACGGTCACAGCGACTACCCCCGCTTCCCCGACGGCGGCGGGCTCCGAACGACCAACTACAACATCGCGGCCGTCCTCGCCGGACTCGGAGATAAGGCGGTACCCACGAAGTGAGCAACAACCAGACCAGCCCCCGCAACCTGCAACGCCACGGCATTTCGTGCATCGCCATGGCCGCAATCGCACTCGCCGCAGGAGGATGCCACGTGAACCAGCCCTATGCGCCCACCCCACCCAACGACGCGACCAAGGCCCTCCAGGTGCTCAAGTCCCTGCCCTCGTTCGAGGACACCCAAACCCAGGTGCAGGCCGCAATGAACGAGATCACCGCCGCCGCAAGCAAATTGATCCCGTCGATCACGTGGGAGACACCGCACGAAGGCTCGGGCGACAACTGCGAGCGACCGTACGAACAAACCGACGGCAAGCGGTACTTCCTCCCCGACCAGGTTGCCGCCAACGCGCCAGTCTCCGAGCAACAGTGGGCGACGATCCAAGAGACCGCCAAACAGGCGGCCGCCAAGCTCGACGCCACCGAGATGCAGGTGATGCAGGACAGCCCCGGGAACCACGACGTGGGGTTCTACGGACCCACCGGGATCTTCATCAAAGTCGGATACCGGGGGAACCTCGTCGTCGCCGGCTACACCGGCTGCCGGCTGCCCCGCGATAAGAAATAGGTCGGATCGGCACCGAGCGGGCACCGGGGACGGAGCGGCAACCCTGTTCGTCCGGGTAAAGACAGAAGGCGCTGGGCGTTCCAGGCTTTCAGGCGGAAGGCCGAGTTGGCACTCCCCCAATCGGAATGTTGCGTCGTTTCACTGGATCGACAGCGACGTCATTCGCGGATGGAGGATTGCTGGGCCCAGCCATTGAGCAACGAAGCGGCGTAGTGCGAGTCCTTCGCGTGGCGGTTGCCCAGGATCGGTCAGAAGCGACTGAACTGTGCGTAAGGTCATTTCGGCGAGTTGTGTAAGCGCGGTGGTGTCGAAGCCGTGAAGCTTCCAATCGACATCGAGGCGATGGAAGGCCGACAAGCAGAAGGTGATTGCCGTGTCGGAGGTGAGCGAGGTGGCAGCTTCGCCCCCTGGTGGCTTGGCGAGCAAGCCCTCCAACTGCGGATCGCCGGTGAGTTTCTCGACTGCGAACGAAACGATCTCGACGACCGCAGGAACCGGGTCGTTGAGGCCATCGACATGGTCAAGAACTTGGTCGATGAACCCGTTGACCGAACGCATTGCGCTGGCGATGAGCAGCGCGTCGGCGTTCGGAAAGTAGCGGTACACCGTCTGACGAGTGACTCCGAGCCTGCGGGCGACGTCGGCCAGGCGTAATGCCGAACCGTGCTCAGCGATCACCTCGTCGACCGCATTCAGAATGCGGGCGATTGCCTCCTCGTCCGAGGCGGGTGTGGCGCCCGCCCAGCCGCGACTACGCATCCGCCGTCACGAGCCTCTCGGCCTCGAACTCGATCTCAAGTGTTGTGGGGCCTGTCATTCCCAGCAGAGATTTCCACGGGGCCGAAGCGATGCGATGGGGTGCGGTGAGACGTCGGGTGAGAATTGTGAGTGCCTCCGCCAATTCCCGACGTGCAAGGTTCGCCCCGAGGCAGTAGTGCGCACCTCCGCCGAAGGTCAGGATTGCGGGCGCCTCCTCGCGTGCGATGTCAAAGCGGTCAGCATCGTCGTAGATGGCTGGATCGCGGTTGGCTGCAAAGGTGTTCACCAGTACGAAGGTCCCCGCCGGGAACGTGTAACCGCCAAACTCGGCATCCTCGGTGGCGGCTCTCGGCGCGATACAGACCGCAGGTGAGTGGCGCATGCTCTCCTCGACCGCCTGCATCGCAAGCTCGGGCTGGTCGGCCAGTTTCGCCCATTGGTCCGGATGCTCGCACAGCACCTGCACCGACGCGGCCAGCTGATGCCGCGTCGTGTCCGTTCCCGCCATCAAGAAGCCGGCCACCAGCATGCGCAGTTCGTCGAGATTCAGCCGGTCGCCGTCGCTTTCGGCCCGGATAAGCTCAGAAAGCAGATCATCGGTCAGATGGTTCCGGCGTGCGCCGACCATGTCATCGACGTAGGCGTCCAGTTCGCTCCACGACCGCATGATGGCGGATTCATCGAAAGTGGCGTCGGGCTGAAAGTTGAAGGCCTTGAAGATTTCGTCGGTCCACCGCGAGAACTGCTCCCAGTCCTGCTGCGGCGCTCCGATCAGCGCGCACATGATCGGGGTGGGGTAGGGCCGCGCGATGTCGGTCACGACGTCGCACCGACCGGCGTCTACCACTCGATCGATCAGCCCGTTCACCACCTCATGAATCGTGTCCTTGAGGCGTGACGTCGCGCGGGGAGTGAACGCCCTCGAAACCAGCTTGCGTAAGCGAGTGTGTGGCGGGCCTTCGAGACAAAGAAGACTGCTCATCAGCTTGTCGTATAGCGGACCTGAGGTGACGCCCTGCGCTGCCAGCGTGATGCCGGGTGGCATGCGGAACCTGTTGTCGCGCAGGATATCTCGAGCCAGCTCGTAGGACAGGATTTCCGGGCCGAGCGGCCCGATGGCGATGGGCGCACACGATTGCGCAGCTCGGACATCTTCGCGGATGTCGTGCGGGGTGGCGGTGAGGTCGTAGCTGAACGTGGGGAGGCCAGCTTCGAAGACGCTGGGAGCGGCGCTGTTCACATTCATCGTTGTCTCAACTTCCGCGAAGGCCTTGGCAGACATCGTTTAGACATTATTGCCATAAGCGTATGACCTTCGTCCCTCACTCGTCAATCATCCTGGACTTTACTGAGCGAGAGTAGCAATTCACCTGCTATGGTCATACGTTTTGCAATTGGATGTCGTTAGGTTGGCTCGAGCAGCACCTGCGAAGGACCGCGCCGCGTGGCCCGCCAGTAACCGCCTCATATTCGCGCGCTCGGGTTAAGACGGCTCACCGCCCGCGATGGGCCGGTCCGGGTTGGTCGGCGAGTATCCGGTAAATCGTGACCCTGCTGACACCACGAGTCGCCGCGGAAGTGCCCTCACGGGCGGCAAGCGCCTGACCTGCTCAAACTCTGTGGAGCTAAGGGGATTCGAACCCCTGACCTACTCGATGCGAACGAGTCGCGCTACCAACTGCGCCATAGCCCCTGACCGCTAGCAGGCTACCAGCCGCGCCGCGAACCGCCGAACCGCCGCCACTACTCGCCGACGGCGCGCGGCAGGTCGCGGGGCCAACCGAAGTTCCGCATCGGCATCGCGTAGTCCAGGTGCTCGAAGATCGGGTCCTCGTCGTCGATCTCCAGGACCACCGCCCCGGGGCGCCGCAGCCGCGACGGGACCACGTCGTAGTCGCGGTCGTAGGCGTTCTCCACGCCCATCCGCGCCCGCGCCATCCGCTGCATGCGGCGGCGGCGCACCTTCTCCTCGATGCGGGTCTGGCGGCGCAGGTAGGCCAGGTACAGCAGCGTCACCGCGGTGGCGGTGCCGCACGCCCACCAGGCACTCGGCGAAATCTTGAACGCGGCGGTGGCCGTGCCGACCAGGACGACGGCCATCACCATCAGGACGCGCCTGCGGAAGGCATACTTGCGGGCGCTGACCGCGGCCGCGGTCTTGGTGTCGAACCGGCGGCGGCGCGAGGCGTTCCGGGGGGCCGGCGCCGGCATTTCCTCGTCGTCGGCTTCGGCCTCCGGCTCCAGACCCGAAGAGTCCTCGACGTATTCGTAGCCGTCGTCGTCCTCGTCGCCGGCGTGGGCGACCACGTCGGTGTCGGAATCCTCGTCGTCCTCGCCGGCCTCGGCTTCCTCCTCGATCGCAACTCCTGCCGGAAGCGCCTGAGAATCCTCGACGACGTCGACGTCGAGATAGTCGGGCTCGGTGAGCTCGGGAGCCGCGACCTTCATGACCACCGGGCGCAACTGGCGCAGCTCGTCGGTGTCGTGTTCGTCTGCGCGCTCTTCGTCCTCATCCTCGGCGAGGTCGCGGTCCTCGTCGAGCTCGGTTTCGGCCGACTCTTCCGGTGCCTTCCAGTCGGGGTCGCTGCGGTGACCGGCGGCCGGACCGCTGCGTTTGATCAGGCGCGAGTTCCCGCCACCGTTGAGGACCCGGGTGGCCAGGGCCACGTCGCTGGTGCGCCGCACGGCGTCGCGTTTGCTGACGAGCATCGGCACCAAAACGAACAGCCAGAGCACTACGAGCGAAATCCACAACAGTGACTGCGGAATGCTTGGCATGACGACCTGCTCTCTTCGGTTCCGATCCCCGCCAGGCCCACCGGGGCCAGCGCGGCCGGGTCTTTAGTGACCAGGACAATTACACACCTGTAATTTGCCTCTCACAAGCACCACGAGTCACTCGTGTCGCGGTAGCCACATAGCGGCCCGCCACTCGGGGCGGTCAGGCCCAGCTGGCGTGCCCGCCCCGGACCAGGGTCGAGGCCACCGATCCGGACACCTCTTCGGCCGTGATGGCCATCAGCAGATGGTCTCGCCACGCCTTATCCACCTCGAGGTAGCGCTGCAACAGCCCCTCCTGGCGGAACCCGACTTTCGCCAAAACGGCCCGGCTGGCGGCGTTTTCGGGCCGCACCGTGGCCTCCACGCGGTGCAGCATCACCGGGCCGAAGCAATGGTCCAGACCCAGCGCCAACGCCGCCGTGGCCACCCCGCCCCCGGTCGCCGACCGCGGCACCCAGTAGCCGATCCACGCCGACCGCAGCGCCCCATGGGTGACATTGCCGATGGTCAGCTGGCCACAGAACTGGCCGTCGAGCTCGATGACGTAGGGCAACATGCGGCCCGCACGGGCCTCGGCCCGCAGGCCGGAGCACAGCGCCGGCCACGCGGCGACCGCGTGCCGGGTCGTCCAATCGCCCTCCGCGCTGGGCTCCCACGGCTCGAGGTGCGCGCGGTCGGCCAACCGGATGCGGCTCCACTGGGCGCCGTCGCGCATCCGCACCGCACGCAACCGGACCACCCCCGCCGGGACCCGCAACGGCCCGACGTCCAGCGGCCAGCCCGGATGACGGGCGTTGGTACGCAACAGGTTCACGAGCGCCCGGAGTCGTTGCACTTAACCGCGCTGAGCCAAGAAGGCGACGTCGACGATCTCGCCGGTGCGGATTTGTTCGGCGCCGCTGGGCACCACCACAAGGCAGTTCGCTTCGGCGAGGGTGGCCAGCAGGTGCGAGGACGCCCCCGGCGCCCCACCCAGTGCCTGCACCAGATATTCACCGGTCTCCTGGTCGCGCATCAGCTGGCCGCGCAGGTAGCCCTTGCGCCCGGCGACCGACGTGATCGGCGACAGCGTGCGGGCTTGCACGATCCGGCGCATCGGCTGGCGCTTGCCCAGGGAGAGCCGGATCAGCGGCCGCACCATCACCTCGAAGACCACCAGGGCGCTGACCGGGTTGGCGGGCAGCAGGAAGGTCGGGACACCGTCGCGGCCCAGCTGCCCGAATCCCTGGACGGAACCGGGATGCATCGCGACGCGGACGACTTCCATCTCCCCGAGCTCGGAAAGGACCGACCGCACCGGCTCGGCCGCGGCGCCACCGACGCCGCCGGCGATCACCAGCACCTCGGCCCGGTTGATCTGGCCCTCGATGACTTCGCGGAATTCGCCGGAGTCGCTGCTGACGATGCCGATGCGGTTCACCTCCGCGCCGGCATCGCGGGCTGCCGCCGCCAACGCGTAGGAGTTGACGTCGTACACCTGGCCGTTGCCCGGGGTGCGCGAGATGTCGACCAGTTCGCCGCCGACGGCCACCACCGTCACCCGCGGCCGCGGATGCACCAGCACCCGTTCGCGCCCGACCGCAGCCAGCAGGCCGACCTGGGCCGCGCCGATGACCGTGCCGGCACGCACCGCGACGTCACCGGGCTGCACATCATCCCCGGTGCGGCGCACGTACGCGCCCGATGGCGCCCCGCGCAGGATTCGCACCCGCGTGCTGCCGCCATCGGTCCAGCGCAACGGGATGACGGCGTCGGCCAGCGTGGGTAGCGGGGCCCCGGTGTGCACGCGGGCGGCCTGGCGGGGCTGCAGGCGGCTGGGCGTGCGTGCACCGGCCTCGACGGTCCCCATCACGGGCAGGACCAGACCCTCGCGCCGGTCTTCGTCGAGCTCGGCATCGCCGGGCGGCTCGCCCAGACTGTCGGCGCCCACTTCGCCGATGCCCAGCACGTCGACGCTGCGCACCGCATAGCCGTCGATCGCGGCCTGATCAAACCCGGGCATGGGGCGCTCGGTGACTACTTCCTCGGCGCACATCAGCCCCTGCGCCTCGGCGATGGCCACCCGGATCGGCCGCGGAGCCACCGCGGCGGCCGTTATCCGGGCCTGCTGCTCCTCCACAGAACGCACAGCGCGCCTCTCTGCCCTAGACGGGCGCCGTCTCGGGCCGGGCGCATCGGCCGGCTACTTCTCGGCCAGGCCTAACCGCGCCACCAACCATCGCCGCAAATCCGGGCCGTAGTCGTCACGATCCAATGCAAAGTCAACCGCAGCCTTGAGGTAGCCGCCGGGATTTCCCAAGTCGTGTCGGGATCCGTGATGCACGACGACATGCACGGGGTGGCCCTCCGAAATGAGCAGGGCGATCGCATCGGTCAGCTGCACTTCGCCGCCCACCCCACGGTCGACGCGGCGCAACGCGTCGAAGACGGCGCGGTCGAGCACGTAGCGGCCCGCCGCGGCCAACAACGATGGGGCGTCCTCACGCTTGGGCTTCTCGACCATGCCGTTGACCTTCAGCACGTCGGGGTTGTCGTCGCCGGGCACCGGCTCGACGTCGAAAACCCCGTAGGCGCTGATCTCCTCGGGCGTCACCTCGATGGCGCACAACACCGTGCCGCCGTGGTCCGCCCGCACCTTCGCCATCGTCTCCAGCACACCGGTCGGCAACACCAGGTCGTCGGGCAGCAGCACCATCACGGCGTCGTCGTCGGTCGTCAGCGCGGGCTCCACGCAGCTGATGGCGTGCCCCAGGCCCAGCGGCTCGGCCTGCACCACGGACTCGACCTTGATCAGCTGCGGCGCGCGACGCACCTTGTCGAGCATGGCCTTCTTGCCGCGGGCCTCCAGCGTGCCCTCGAGGACCAGGTCCTCGACGAAGTGTGCGACGACGCCGTCCTTGCCCTCGGAGGTGATGATCACCAGGCGGTCCGCGCCCGCCTCAGCCGCCTCGGCGGCGACCAGCTCGATGCCGGGGGTATCGACGACGGGCAGCAGCTCCTTGGGAACCGTTTTCGTCGCGGGCAGGAAGCGGGTACCAAGACCGGCAGCGGGCACGATCGCCGTGTGTGGGACCACCACTTTTGGGCTTGACATTGTTCACACGATAACCCGAACACGGTTTGCCGAGTCGATGTGGCGCGGCCGAAGGCCCGGCTGCGATGGTTAACCCATGGCGACCACCGGCAAGGCCGTGTTGCGGGGGCAGTTACAGGCGGCCCGGCGCCGCGTTGCCGACGCCGTTCGGGCCGACGAGGCGCGCATGCTGTGCGAGCGACTACAGGCCGCGCAGAACTTCGTGAGCAGCGGCAGCACGGTGTGCGCATACGTGCCGGTCGGCGCCGAGCCCGGCTCGATCGACATGGTGGATGTGTTGCTGCGGCTGGCCGGGCGGGTGCTGCTGCCGGTTGCGCGCACCGCCGCCGACAACACGCCGCTGCCGTTGCGCTGGGGCGAATACCGGCCCGGCACACTGACATCGGCGCGGTGGGGATTGCTGGAGCCTCCGGAGCCGTGGCTGCCGGCATCGGCGATCGCGGAGGCGAGCCTGATCCTGGTGCCGTCGTTGGCCGTCGACCGCTCCGGGGTGCGGTTGGGCCGGGGTCGTGGTTTCTACGACCGCTCCCTGCCCGGCCGCGACCCCCACGCTCGGCTGATCGCGCTCGTGCGCGACGCGGAGTTGGTGGACGAGTTGCCTGCCGAGCCGCACGACATACCGATGACCGATGCGCTCACACCGCGGGTGGGACTGATACCACTCAATCCGGGGTAACAGATCGGGAATGAGCGGCGTCACGTGGCGGTTCTAGCACTTGAGACGCTAGAGTGCTAACAGGCTTTGCAATCATCCGGAGGTTTTTGTGCCGACTTACAGCTATCAGTGCACCGAGTGCGACGATCGCTTCGACATCGTGCAGGCCTTCACCGACGATGCGCTGACCACCTGCAAGCGCTGCTCCGGGCGGCTGCGCAAGCGCTTCAACTCCGTGGGCGTGGTGTTCAAGGGCAGCGGCTTCTACCGCACCGACAGCCGCGAATCCGGCAAGAAGTCCACGACTTCTACCAACGGGTCCTCGTCGAGCGACTCCGGGTCGACCTCGGGATCCACCGAGAAGTCCGGGGCGAGCGAGAAATCCAGCTCGAGCGAGAAGTCGAGCAGCGCCTCCACGGCATCCGCCGCCGCGGCCTCGAGCTAACGGGTTATCCACAAACGCATTTGCCGCCGGCATGCGCCGGTGATCGCGTTGCGCTTACGTTCGCGGCATGGGCGAATCATCGCTGAATCCAAGCCTGTTCAGCCGCCTCTTGATGCTGCGTCCGGATTGGACCAGGACCGTGCTGGCGCGGCGTGTCGCCGCCGGCTTCCTCGTCGTGCTGGCCGCCCTGGCGGCGCTGCGCTCCGACCCGGCCGGTGACTATGCCGAGGTGGTAATCGCCGATCACGACCTGCGGCCGGGTGCCGCGCTGGCCCCCGCCGACGTTCGTCTCGAAAAGCGTTTGGCCTCAACCGTTCCCGATGGGTCACTGGCCGACGTCAGCGCCGTGGCCGGTTCGACGCTGGCCGGCCCGGCGAGGCGCGGCGAGGTGCTCACCGATGTGCGGCTGTTGGGCAGCCGGCTGGCCGAGGCCGCGATCGCGTCGAAGGCGGGACCCGGCGCCCGGATCGTGCCGCTGCGGCTGGCGGACGGCGCCCTGATCGACCTTGTCCGCGCCGGCGACGTCGTCGACGTGCTGGCGGCACCGACAACCGGCTCACCGAAGACTCCCCAGGCCGCTCCCAAGGTGGTGGCCACCGACGCCGTCGTGGTGCTCGTGTCGGCCAAGCCAAAGGTCCAGGGCGCGGACGGTGACCGCGTAGTGTTAGTTGCGCTGCCGGCCCGCGTGGCGAACACGGTGGCGGGCTCGGCGCTGGGTCAGGCGGTGACCCTCACCCTGCACTGAGTGCCTCGCCGCCGCCGGCCACGCACCCGACAGCAAACTCTGTCCAATCCCAGGAAGGACATCTCAGTGTTCAAAGGGTTCAAGGAGTTTCTCTCGCGCGGCAACATCGTCGACCTGGCCGTCGCGGTGGTCATCGGTACTGCCTTCACCGCACTGGTCACGAAGTTCACCGACAGCATCATCACGCCCCTGATCAACCGGATCGGCGTCAAACAGCAATCCAACGTCGGCGCCTTGAAGATCAGCATCGGCGGCGGCCAGACCATCGACCTGAACATCCTGCTGTCGGCCGCGATCAACTTCGTGCTCATCGCCGCGGTCGTCTACTTCTTCGTCGTCCTGCCGTACAACACGCTGCGTAAGCGCGGCGAGGTCGAGCAGGCGGACGACGCCCAGGTCGTTCTGCTCACCGAAATCCGTGACCTGCTCGCCCAGACCAACGGAGATTCGTCGGGCAAGCACGGCGGCACGACCACGGCGCCCCCACCCGAGCACGGACCGCGAGCCGACGCCGAGTCACAGACCTAAGCGGTCAGATCTCCAGGCTCGACAGCTGCCCGATAATTTGAGCGGCCAGCGGGTTCAGCGTCGCCATTCCGTCGCGCACCGCGTACCGGGAACCGGCCAGGTTCACCACCAGCGTGCTTCCGGACACCCCGGCCAGGCCGCGTGACAGCCCGGCGTCGATGATCCCCGCGGACAGCCCCGATCCCCGAATGGCTTCGGCAATGCCGAGGATTTCCCGGTCCAGGATTTCGCGGGTGGCCTCCGGGGTGACGTCGCGCGGCGTGACACCCGTCCCGCCGACGGAGACCACCAGGTCCACCCCGCCGATCACCGCGGTGTTGAGCGCGTTGCGGATCTCGACCTCATCCGCCGCGACCGCAACCACACCGTCGACGACGAATCCGGCCTCGGTCAGCAGTTCGGTTACCAGCGGCCCGCTGTGGTCCTCGTCCCCGTGGGCGGTGCGATCGTCGACCACCACGACCAGGGCCCGGCCGACTACCAACTCCGCGCCCGTTTCCATGGGTGCCACGGTATAACCGAGCTCCGACAATCCCGCCGCCGAGGGTTCTTCGACTCGCATTACTGATCCGCCTTCCCCAGGGTCACCGGCACGGTACGGCTGCCACCAGCGGGATCCTGGAAGGTCAGCGAGATCTTGTCGCCGGGCGCCTTGGACCGCACGGCCGCGACCAGGGCGTCAGCGCTGCTGATCGGACGATCGTCGACCTTGGTGACGATCACATTCTTGGGCACGCCGGCGCTCGAGGCCGCACCACCCGGCACGACGTCGACGACCTTGGCCCCCGGGGAGCCCTTGTCGTTCGTCACCTGCACGCCGAGCGAGGCGTGGGACGCCTTGCCGCTGCTGATCAGCTCGTCGGCGATGCGCTTGGCCTGATCGACCGGGATCGCGAACCCCAGCCCGATCGAACCGCTCTGGGCATCCGGCGAGTCGGCCCCCAGGGTGGCGATGGCCGAGTTCACTCCCACCAGCTGGCCGTTCATGTTGACCAGCGCGCCGCCGGAGTTACCCGGGTTGATGGCGGCGTCGGTCTGGATCGCGTCCAGCACGGTGTTCTGGTTGCCCGACTCACCCGTGGTGGACACCGGTCGATTCAGCGCACTGACGATCCCGGTGGTGACCGTGCCCGACAGACCCAGCGGCGAGCCGATGGCCACCACCGGTTGGCCGACGCGAAGGTCCGATGAGGAGCCCAGGGAGATCGGGGTGAGGCCGGAGACACCCTGCACGCGGATCACGGCGATGTCGCTGGTGGGGTCGGCGCCCAGGACCGTGAAGGGTGCGGTGCGGCCGTCGGCGAAGGTCACCGTGGTCTTGGGGGCCGGACCACCGGGTCCGCCACCGGGGCCTGCGGGCGGCCCACCGGGGGGAGCCGCGGGGCCCTTCGGCGGGCCCGCGGCCGCCGCGACCACGTGGTTGTTGGTCAGGATCAGCCCGTCGGCGGAAAGGATGATGCCGGAGCCCTCTTCGGACTGGCGGCCCAGATCCGTCTCCAGCATGACGACGCTGGGCACCACCTTGGACGCGACCTGCTCGACGCTGCCCGGCGGCATGTTCGCCGCCGGGACGGTGGGCGCGCCGATGACGCTGCGCCCATTGCCGCTGGTGGTGTGTGTGCCCAGCTCGACAGCCGTCGCCGCGGCCCCGCCGATGCCCGCCGACACCACCGCGATGGCCAATGCGCCTACGGTCAACAGCCCTGCGCGGGAACGCTTTTGGGGGCCGGGCGGCAGCATCGGCGGCAGCATCCCGGGAATCGGTCCGGTCCCGGTGGCCCCGGGCAGGGGGCCTGCCCCGGTTCCCCCCGGCGTCCGGCCCGGACCGGTGCCGTTGTACGGGTCGTAGGGCTGCCGGAATTGGGAGGTCTGCGATTGATGCCGCCAGTCGAATGGCTGGCTATACGGCTGCTGATGCCCCTGGCCGTAAGCAGAGGTCCCCGGGTGGGTCGGGGTGGGCGCAGGCTGATTCGGCGCGGGACGATATCCCGGCTGCTGCGGCGGTGGCGAATACCTCGGGTCATTCGTCATGTCGCTGGGTCGCACTTCCTCTATCTCAGTATCGGCTCGTCGGCTCGACTGGGTTCTTCAACAGTAGCTGCAGACCTACCTTGCCCGCGCGGACTGAGAGTCCACTGAGATAACGTTCGCGGGTTCCCGAGAGTTCGACTGATCGCCCGCCATGGGGACCGTGGCATCGGTGCCGGGCTCTCCCTCGGAATTACCCGCGTCGGGTGTCGGATACGGCGACGGGGGCATCCGCCGACCGGGCAGCAGCACATAAAACGAGGTTCCCGGCGGCTGTCCGCCGGGCACGGTGTCCTCGACACGAAGCAATCCACCGTGATTCAGCACGACCTTTTTGACGATCGCCAGCCCAAGCCCCGAGCCGGGCATCGCGCGTGCGGTCGTCGAACGGTAGAACCGCTCGAACACCAGTCGGCGTTCGTGCGGCGGAATGCCGGGCCCGTGGTCGGACACCACCAACTCTGCATGCGACGGGTCGAGTTGTCGCATGGTGATGCCGACACGGCCGCCCGGTGGGCTCCACTTGGCCGCGTTGTCCAAGAGGTTGAGCACCGCGCGGGACAGCCCCGCGGCGTCGCCGTACATCTGCCAGGGCGTGATGTCGACGTCGAAGTGAATGTCGTTGCGGCGCCGTCTGACTCGCTCCAGGCTGCGATCCACCACCTCGGACATGTCGACCGGTTCGTGCACCACCTGGCCGGCGTCGTCCCGAGTGAGGTCCACCAGATCGCCCACCAGCGTGGACAATTCCTCGATCTGCGCCAGCACGTCGGCGCGGAGCTCGACCATCTCCTGATCGGGCAGCCGCGGCGCCCCGGGTTCCATCGATGCCATCAGCAGCTCGACGTTGGTGCGCAGCGACGTCAGCGGGGTGCGCAATTCGTGTCCGGCGTCGGTGACCAGCCGCGCCTGCCGCTCGCGGGACTCTGCCAGTGCCCGCAGCATCAAGTTGAATGCCTCTGTGAGCCTGGCCAATTCGTCGCTACCGAATACCGGAATGGGCCGCAGGTCGTCGGTGCGCGCCACCCGTTCGGCCGCTTCGGTGAGGCGGGCCACCGGACGTAGCCCCGCCCTGGTGACCATGCCGCCCGCCACCGCGGCCACCGCGACGCCGACGCCGCCGACGATCAGCAGCACCCAGCGCAGCTTGGTCATCACCGCCTCGGTGGGCTTGAGGCTCTTGGAGATCAACAGCGAACAACCGTTGGGCAGGTGGATGGCAAGGACGCGCTGATCGGAGGCCGTGCGGCGGGACATGAACAGATCACCCCGTATCACCGCCTTTTCCGGCGCGCCGACCGGCAGCGTCTGGCCAGGCTGCTGCGCCGTGTAGATCGAGTGACCCGGGTTCACCAGCATCGCGTTGACGTCCGAATAGGCGGTGCCTTCGATGGCCTTTCCGGGGTCGGCGGCCAGTGAACCGCTGGCGATCAACAGCTGCGCACGGCTCTGCAGCTGGTTGTCGATATCGCTATACAGCGCAGCCGAAATCACCGCATACACGGCGAATGCCATCAGCACCACGACCATCGCCACCATCGACATCGCCAGCAGCATGACGCGCCACCGCAGCGACAACGAGCTGGTGGCACGCAGCGGTACGCGTGGGGGTCGTTGGTACCGGATCATCGTTGCAGGTGACTCGTCACGGCGGCGTCTCCCGAAGGACGTAGCCCACGCCGCGCACCGTGTGGATCAGTCGTGGCTCGCCGTCGGCCTCGGTCTTGCGGCGGAGATAGCCGACGTAGACCTCCAGCGCGTTGCCGGAGGTGGGGAAGTCGAATCCCCACACCTCCTCGAGGATCCGGCTGCGGGTGAGCACGCGGCGCGGATTGGCGATCAGCATTTCGAGCAAGGCGAATTCGGTACGCGTCAGGCTGATTTGGCGCTGCCCGCGAGTCACTTCCCGGGTCACCGGGTCCAGCGTCAGGTCGGAGAACTGCATGGCCACCGATTCGGCGTCATCGTCGTCGGGCTTGGTGCGGCGCAGCAGCGCCCGCATCCGGGCCAACAGCTCCTCCAGGGCGAACGGCTTCGGCAGGTAATCATCCGCGCCCGCGTCCAACCCGGCGACCCGCTCGGAGACCGAATCGCGGGCGGTGAGCACCAGGATCGGCAGGTCGTCGCCGGTGCTGCGGAGCTGACGGCAGACCTCGAGGCCGTCCAGCCGCGGCATCATCACATCGAGCACGAGCGCGTCGGGCCGGTCACTGGCGATCATGTCGAGCGCCTCCAGCCCGTCATGGGCCAACTCGACCGAGTAGCCATTGAAGGAAAGCGACCGACGCAGCGACTCACGCACTGCGCGATCGTCGTCGACGACCAGTATCCGCACGGGCCTAGTGTCGTCCCGACGCCTGAGAGCGGGCTGAGAGGCGCGCCGGGTGTTTGCCGAGATTAACTAACGCCGGTCCAGGTCGATCAGACCGAGACGGGCGGCCTTGAGCAGGCGGCGGGGCACCTTGTGCTTCTGGCCTGCGACCGTCACACCGACGAGCTCCGTCTTGGTGGCCTTCCACTGCGCGCGACGGCTTCGGGTGTTCGCGCGCGACATCCTGCGCTTGGGTACGGCCATGGTCGGGCCTAACTCCTCGTGTCGGGGGCTTGTCGCGCGGCGTGGCCCATGGGGGCGAACGTGCGACGATTGCTATCAGGATAGTCGGTGGCCTGCTGCTCACCAAAACGACGCCCACCGGCGGCGAGATTGCCGTGACGGCCGTGATCCCGGCGTGTCGACGACCGTGGCGGCAATCTCGCCGCGACGGCCGGGCGGGCGTCCTTGACGTGACACCGGCGCGACCCGCTAACCTACCGGTTGGTTGGTTGGTTTGCGCTCACCGGTGAAACGCAGATGGGAGGACTGCATGGCCTCTGTTACTGGCCGCGACGCCGTCCGGATCGCGAACTGCTCCGGGTTCTACGGCGACCGGCTGTCGGCGATGCGCGAGATGCTCACCGGCGGTGACGTGGACTATCTCACCGGCGACTACCTGGCCGAACTGACGATGCTGATCCTGGGCCGCGACCGCATGAAACACCCCGAGCGCGGCTACGCCAAGACGTTCCTGGCCCAACTCGAGGACTGCCTGGGCGAGGCCCGTGACAAAGGCGTCCGCATCGTCGCCAACGCCGGCGGCCTCAACCCGGCCGGGCTGGCGGACGCGATACGCGCCCTGGCCGAGCGCCTCGGTATCCCGGCCAGGGTCGCCCACGTCGAAGGCGACGACCTGCTGGCGCGCGCGGCGGACCTTGGGCTGGGCTCGCCCCTGACCGCGAACGCCTACCTGGGCGCCTGGGGCATCGTCGACTGCCTGGGTGACGGCGCTGACGTGGTCGTCACCGGGCGGGTGACCGACGCCTCGGTGATCGTCGGGGCCGCCGCCGCGCACTTCGGCTGGGGCCGCACCGACTACGACCGGCTCGCCGGCGCCGTGGTCGCCGGCCACGTCATCGAGTGCGGCGTGCAGGCCACCGGCGGCAACTACTCCTTCTTTACCGAGGTGCCCGACCTGACCCACGCCGGCTTCCCGCTGGCCGAGGTCCACGCCGACGGCTCGTCGGTGATCACCAAGCACCCCGGCACCGGCGGGCTGGTCAGCGTCGACACCGTCACCGCGCAGCTGCTCTACGAGATCACCGGCGCTCGCTACGCCAACCCCGACGTCACCGCCCGGATGGACACCGTCGAGCTGTCCGCCGAAGGCCCCGACCGGGTGCGCATCAGCGGCGTGCTCGGCGAACCGCCGCCGCCCACCTACAAGGTGTCGCTGAACAGCATCGGCGGATTCCGCAACTCCATGACCTTCGTGCTGACCGGTCTGGACATCGAGGCCAAGGCCGACCTGGTGCGCCGGCAGCTCGAGGCCGCGCTGACCGTCAAGCCCGCGGAGCTGCAGTGGTCGCTCGCGCGCACCGACCACACCGACGCCGACACCGAGGAGGCCGCCAGCGCGCTCCTGCACTGCGTGGTCCGCGACCCCGATCCCGCGAACGTCGGGCGCCAGTTCTCCTCGGCCGCCGTCGAATTGGCGCTCGCCAGCTATCCCGGTTTTCACGTGACCGCCCCGCCCGGCGACGGCCAGGTCTACGGTGTGTTCACCGCCGGCTACGTCGACGCCAACGCGGTGCCACACGTCGCGGTGCACGCAGACGGGACCCGCACCGACGTCTCCTGCGCCACCGACACTTTGGAACTGGCACCCGCCGATCCCCCGGCGTTGCCCGAGCCGCTTGCCGCCGGGCCGGTACGCAGGGTGCCGCTGGGCCGCATCGCCGGGGCCCGCAGCGGCGACAAGGGCGGCTCGGCCAACGTCGGGGTCTGGGTCCGCACCGACGAACAGTGGCGCTGGCTGGCCAACACCCTGACCGTCGGGCTGCTCAAGGGGCTGCTGCCCGAAGCGGCGGAGTTCGAGGTCACCCGGCACGTGCTGCCGAACCTGCGCGCGGTCAACTTCGTCATCGACGGCATCCTGGGCCAGGGCGTTGCGTATCAGGCCCGTTTCGATCCGCAGGCCAAGGGGCTTGGTGAATGGCTGCGCGGCCGGCATGTCGACATTCCCGAAAGGCTGCTATGAATCTGTGGACGACGCCGGAGCGCGAACAGTTGCGAAAGACGGTGCGCTCCTTCACCGAACGCGAGATATTGCCGCACGCCGACGAGTGGGAGCGCATCGGCGAGTTGCCGCGCGACCTGCACCGGCGCGCCGGGGCGGCCGGCCTGCTGGGCGCGGGCTTCCCCGAGGCGGTGGGCGGTGGCGGTGGTGACGGCGCGGACGCGGTGATCATCTGCGAAGAGGTCCATCAGGCCGGCGCTCCGGGCGGGGTCTTCGCCTCGCTGTTCACTTGCGGCATCGCGGTGCCGCACATAATCGCCTCCGGTGATCAGCGGCTGATCGAGGAGTTCGTGCGGCCGACCTTGACGGGCGACAAGATCGGCGCGCTCGCGATTACCGAGCCCGGCGGCGGCTCGGACGTCGGGCACCTACGAACCTCGGCGGTGCGCGACGGCGACCATTACGTGGTCAACGGTGCCAAGACCTACATCACCTCGGGTGTGCGCGCCGACTACGTCGTCACCGCGGTGCGCACCGGCGGCGCCGGCGCGGCCGGTGTTTCGTTGCTCGTTATCGAGAAGGGCACACCGGGTTTCGAGGTGAGCCGCAAGCTGGCCAAGATGGGGTGGCGGTCCTCGGACACCGCCGAGCTGTCCTTCGTCGACGCGCGGGTGCCGGCGGCCAACCTGGTCGGCGCCGAGAACAGCGGATTTTTGCAAATCGCGCAGGCGTTCGTCGCCGAGCGCATTGGCCTTGCGGCACAGGCCTATTCGAGCGCACAGCGGTGCCTGGACCTGACGCTGCAATGGTGCCGCGACCGGGAGACCTTCGGCCGCCCGCTGATCTCGCGGCAATCGGTGCAGAACACGCTGGCCGAGATGGCCCGGCGCATCGACGTCGCCCGGGTCTACTCTCACCACGTGGTCGAGCGTCAACTGGCCGGCGAGACCAACCTGATCGCCGAGGTGTGTTTCGCCAAGAACACCGCCGTCGAGGCCGGCGAATGGGTGGCCAACCAGGCCGTCCAGCTGTTCGGCGGCATGGGCTACATGGCCGAATCCGAGGTCGAACGCCAGTACCGGGACATGCGGATCCTGGGCATCGGCGGCGGGACGACCGAAATACTGACCGCACTTGCAGCCAAGACCCTGGGATTTCAGTCATGACGACACTGCAGTCCACCCTCGATCCCAAGTCCCCCGCCTACGCCGACGCGGCGTCGACGGCAACCTCCAGGCTCGAGGAGATCGACGCCGAACTCGCCAAAGCGCTTGCGGGCGGCGGCCCCAAGTACGTCGAGCGCCACCACGCCCGCGGCAAGCTGACCGCGCGGGAACGCATCGAGCTGCTCGTCGACCCCGACTCCCCGTTCCTGGAGCTCAGCCCGCTGGCCGCGTGGGGCAGCGCGTTCACGGTAGGCGCCAGCACGGTCACCGGAATAGGCGTGGTGTCGGGCGTGGAATGCCTGATCGTCGCCAACGACCCGACGGTCAAGGGCGGCACCAGCAACCCGTGGACCCTGAAAAAGATACTGCGGGCCAACCAGGTCGCATTCGAGAACCGGCTGCCCGTCATTTCGCTGGTGGAGTCCGGCGGGGCGGACCTGCCCACCCAGAAAGAAATCTTCATTCCCGGCGGGCAGATGTTCCGGGACCTGACCCGTCTGTCTGCGGCCGGGATCCCCACCATCGCCCTGGTTTTCGGCAACTCCACCGCCGGCGGCGCCTACATTCCGGGCATGTCCGACCACGTCGTGATGATCAAGGAACGTTCGAAGGTGTTCCTCGCCGGTCCCCCGCTGGTGAAGATGGCCACCGGTGAAGAATCCGACGACGAGTCGCTGGGCGGTGCCGAAATGCACGCCCGCATCTCGGGTTTGGCCGACTACTTCGCCGCCGACGAGCTCGACGCGATCCGCATCGGCCGCCGCATCGTGGCCCGGCTGAACTGGGTCAAGCAGGGTCCGGCCCCGGGCCCCGTGACCGAGCCGCTGTTCGGTGCCGAGGAGCTCATCGGCATCGTGCCGGCGGACCTGCGCGTCCCGTTTGACCCGCGCGAGGTGATCGCCCGCATCGTGGACGGCTCGGAATTCGACGAATTCAAGGCGATGTACGGCTCGTCACTGGTGACGGGATGGGCGCGGCTGCACGGCTACCCGTTGGGCATCCTGGCCAACGCGCGCGGGGTACTGTTCAGCGAGGAGTCGCAAAAGGCCACCCAGTTCATTCAGCTGGCCAACCGCTCGAACACGCCACTGTTGTTCCTGCACAACACCACCGGCTACATGGTGGGCAAGGACTACGAAGAGGGCGGGATGATCAAGCACGGATCGATGATGATCAATGCAGTCTCCAACTCGACCGTCCCGCACATCTCCCTGTTGATCGGCGCCTCCTATGGCGCCGGCCATTACGGCATGTGCGGCCGGGCTTATGACCCGCGGTTCCTGTTCGCGTGGCCCAGCGCCAAATCCGCGGTGATGGGTGGCGCGCAGCTTGCGGGCGTCTTGTCCATCGTGGCCCGCGCCGCCGCGGAGGCCCGCGGTCAGCAGGTCGACGAGGAAGCCGACGCCGCGATGCGCGCCGCGGTCGAAGGTCAGATCGAGGCCGAGTCATTGCCGCTGGTGTTGTCCGGAATGCTTTACGACGACGGGGTGATCGACCCGCGCGACACCCGCACGGTGCTGGGAATGTGTTTGTCCGCCATTGCCAATGGCCCGATCGAGGGGACGTCAAACTTCGGCGTCTTCCGGATGTGAGTCCCATGGTCACTCGAGTGCTGGTCGCCAACCGAGGCGAGATCGCCCGGCGGGTGTTCGCCACCTGCCGCCGACTGGGCCTGGGCACCGTCGCCGTCTACACCGACCCCGACGCCGCCGCGCCGCACGTGGCCGAAGCCGACGCGCGGGTGCGGCTGCCCAAGACCAACGACTATCTGAACGCCGAGGCGATCATCGCCGCGGCCCGCGCGGCGGGTGCCGACGCGGTCCACCCGGGCTACGGGTTCCTCTCCGAGAACGCCGATTTCGCAGCCGCCGTGCGGGGCGCCGGCCTGACGTGGGTCGGGCCGCCGGTGGACGCGGTACGGGCGATGGGTTCCAAGATCGAGGCCAAGAAACTGATGGCCGCCGCCGGGGTTCCGGTGCTCGACGAACTCGACCCCGACGCGGTCACCGAGGCGCAGCTGCCCGTCCTGGTCAAGGCCTCCGCGGGCGGCGGTGGCCGCGGGATGCGGGTGGTCCGCGAATTGTCCTCTCTCGCTGGCGAAGTCGAGGCGGCCCGGCGCGAGGCGCAGTGGGCGTTCGGCGACCCGACCGTCTTCTGCGAGCGCTACCTGCCCACCGGGCATCACATCGAGGTTCAGGTCATGGCCGACACCCACGGCACCGTCTGGGCCGTCGGGGAGCGGGAATGCTCGATTCAGCGCCGGCATCAGAAGGTCATCGAGGAGGCTCCCTCGCCGCTGGTGGAGCGCACCCCGGGCATGCGGGCCAAGCTGTTCGAAGCGGCGCGGCTGGCGGCGGCCGCGATCGGTTACACCGGCGCCGGGACGGTGGAGTTCCTCGCCGACGACGACGGAGAGTTCTACTTCCTGGAGATGAACACCCGGCTGCAGGTCGAGCATCCGGTGACCGAGGAGACCACCGGGCTCGACCTCGTCGAACTGCAGCTCATGGTCGCCGAGGGCCGGCGGCTCGATGCCGAACCCCCAGCCGCCCAGGGGCATTCGATCGAGGCCCGGCTCTATGCCGAGGACCCGGCACGCGGCTGGCAACCCCAGGCCGGCGTGATGCACAGGATCGACGTACCGGCGGTTCGGACCGAGTTCGCCTCACTCGGCCACCGGACCGGAATCCGCCTCGATTCGGGCATCCTCGACGGTTTCACGGTATCGATCCACTACGACCCGATGCTGGCCAAGATCATCTCCTACGCCCCGACCCGCCGGCAGGCGGCGCTGGTGCTCGCCGACGCGCTGGCCCGCGCGGGCCTGCATGGCGTGCGCACCAACCGTGAGCTGCTGGTCAACGTGCTGCGGCACCCCGCATTCCTCGAGGGTGCCACCGACACAGCGTTTTTCGACACGCACGGCCTGGACAAGTTGTCGGCGCCGCTGGCCGACGCCGCGGTCGTCCGGCTGTCCGCGATCGCCGCCGCGCTGGCCGAGGCGGCCCATAATCGCGCGGCGGCGCCCGTCCTCGGAGCCGTCCCCAGCGGCTGGCGAAACCTGGCGTCCGGCTATCAGGTCAAGACCTATCGCGACGACAGTGACGCCGAGCAAAACGTCGAATACCGGTTCACCAGAACCGGATTGACACTGCCCAACGACGCGGCGGTGCAGCTGGTTTCCGCCACGGCGGATCGGGTCACCCTCGCGGACGACGGGGTGGCGCACACCTTCGCGGTCGCGCGATACGGTGACGACGTTTATGTCGACTCGGCGCGCGGACCCGTTCACCTGGTCGCGCTGCCGCGGTTCCCGGAGCCGGGTTCGACCGTCGAAAAGGGTTCCCTGGTAGCGCCCATGCCCGGCAACGTCATCCGCCTCGCCGCAGCGGTCGGCGACACCGTCACCGCCGGGCAGCCACTGATCTGGCTGGAGGCGATGAAGATGGAACACACCATCACCGCACCCTCCGACGGAGTGCTCGCCGAGCTCAACGTCGATACCGGTCAGCAAGTCGAGGTGGGCGCCGTCCTGGCAAGGGTGGAAGCGCCCCAAGCAGAAGGAGATTCGTAAATGACCGACACCAGCTTCATCGAGAGCGAGGAGCGGCAGGCCCTGCGTAAATCGGTCGCCGCATGGGCCGCCAACTACGGCAGCGAGTACTACCTCAAGAAGGCGCGCGCGCACGAGCACACCGACGAATTGTGGTCGGAGGCGGGCAAGCTCGGCTTCCTCGGGGTGAACCTGCCCGAGGAATACGGCGGTGGCGGCGCCGGCATGTACGAGCTGTCACTGGTGATGGAGGAAATGGCGGCGGCGGGCAGCGCGTTGCTGCTGATGGTCGTGTCGCCGGCGATCAACGGCACCATCATCAGCAAGTTCGGCACCGAAGAGCAGAAGAAGCGCTGGATTCCCGGCATCGCCGACGGAACCCTGACCATGGCCTTCGCCATCACCGAGCCGGATGCCGGCTCCAATTCGCACAAGATCACCACGACCGCCCGCCGCGACGGCGGCGACTGGATCCTCAAGGGCCAGAAGGTCTACATCTCCGGTATCGACCAGGCGCAGGCCGTCCTGGTGGTCGGCCGCACCGAGGAGGCCAAGACCGGCAAGCTGCGGCCGGCATTGTTTGTGGTGCCCACCGATGCCCCCGGATTCTCGTATACGCCAATCGAAATGGAGCTGATCAGCCCCGAGCGGCAGTTCCAGGTCTTCCTCGACGACGTCCGGCTGCCGGCCGACGCGCTGGTCGGTTCCGAGGACGCGGCGATCGCGCAGCTCTTCGCGGGCCTGAACCCCGAGCGAATCATGGGCGCCGCCAGCTCGGTCGGGATGGGACGGTTCGCCCTCGACAGGGCCGCCGACTACGTCAAGACCCGTCAGGTGTGGGGCACGCCGATCGGTGCGCACCAAGGGCTCTCGCACCCGTTGGCGCAGTGCCACATCGAGGTGCAACTGGCCAAGCTGATGATGCAGAAGGCCGCCGCCCTCTACGACAGCGGCGATGACGCGGGCGCGGCCGAGGCCGCCAACATGGCCAAATACGCTGCGGCCGAGGCGGCTACCCGCTCGGTCGACCAGGCGGTGCAGTCGATGGGCGGCAACGGGTTGACCAAGGAGTACGGCGTCGCCGCCATGCTCGCCTCGGCCAGGCTCGGGCGGATCGCCCCGGTGAGCCGGGAAATGGTGCTCAACTTCGTGGCGCAGACGTCGCTGGGCCTGCCCCGAAGCTACTGATGGAAACGCTGGTCGAATACGCAGGGCCCGCCGATACCGGCGGCCCGTTCGCGCGGCTGACGCTGAACTCGCCCCACAACCGCAACGCGCTCTCGACCGCGCTGGTCACCCAACTGCACCAGGGCCTGCGCGAGGCGCAGGCGGATCCGGCGGTGCGAGCGGTGGTGCTCGGTCACACCGGCGGCACGTTCTGCGCCGGCGCGGATCTCGGTGAGGCCAGCGGCGGCGACCCCAGTGGCGATCGCGAGCGCGGCGCAGCCGGGCGAAGCGGGTCCCCACCATCGGCATACGACTTGGCAGTGGCGCGCGCCCGGGAGATGACCACGCTGCTGCGGGCCATCGTCTCCTCGCCGCTGCCGGTGATCGCCGCGATCGACGGACACGTCCGCGCGGGCGGGTTCGGCTTGGTCGGTGCCTGCGACATCGCCGTCGCGGGCCCCTGCAGCACCTTCGCCCTGACCGAGGCCCGGATCGGCGTCGCACCGGCGATCATCTCGCTGACGCTGCTGCCGAAACTGTCGCCGCGGGCCGCGGCGCGCTACTACCTGACCGGCGAGACATTCGACGCCGGGATAGCGGCGGACATCGGTCTGATCACGTTGGCGGCCGAGGACGTCGACGCCGCGGTGGCAAAGCTGCTCGCCGATGTGGGCCGCGGTTCGCCCCAGGGGCTGGCGGCGTCCAAGGCGCTGACCACGGCGGCGGTGCTGGAAGGGTTTGACCGCGACGCCGAGCGGCTCGCCGAGGAATCGGCCCGGCTTTTCGTCTCCGACGAAGCCCGCGAGGGCATGATGGCGTTTCTGCAAAAGCGTGCCCCGAGCTGGACGAGTTAGCCAGGTGTCAAACAGACGCCGCCGGCCGAACCGGCCGGCGCGGGGCAAGGTTGCAGTTTGACCAATCCTCTTGCGGCAATAGCCGGACGTCGTAGGCTCGTGGGTGATGAGCAACTCTGCGCAGCGCGATGCGAAGGACACGCGCGACGAATCGTCGCGCGCTGCCGACACTGATCGCATCCAGCTCGCGCAGTTGCTGGCGTACGCGGCCGAGCAGGGCCGGCTGCAGATGAAGGACTACGAAGACCGGTTGACCAGGGCCTATGCGGCGACCACGTACGAGGAGCTGGACCAGCTGCGGGCCGATCTGCCGGGTTCGCCGATCAACCCGCGGCGGGGCGGCAAGCCCAACCCGGCGCCGTCCACTCTGTTGCTTGCCCTGTTGAGCGGCTTCGAGCGGCGGGGCCGGTGGAACGTGCCCAAGAAGCTGACCACCTTCACCTTGTGGGGCAACGGCGTGGTGGATCTGCGCTACGCCGACTTCACCTCGACCGAGGTCGACATCCATGCGATGTCGATCATGGGGGCGACAAAGATTTTGCTGCCGCCCGAAGTCAACGTCGAGATTCACGGCCGCGGCGTCATGGGCAACTTCGACCGCAGCGTCCTCGGCCAGGGCACCCCCGGCGCACCGAAGGTGAACATCCGCGGCTTCTCCCTGTGGGGTGCCGTCGGCATCATTCGCAAGGCCCGCAGGCCTCGCGGCTAGCGTCAGCCGGGCACGTAGTCGAACTTGTCGGGGTTGGGCCCGTTCCTACCCGCTTCACCCTTGTCCAGCGCTGAGATCGCGTCCATGTCGGAATCATCCAACTCGAAGTCGAAGAGCTGGAAGTTCTCTTTGACCCGTTCCGGGGTCACCGACTTGGGGAAGACGACGTCGCCGCGCTGAATGTGCCAGCGCAGCACCACCTGCGCCGCCGATTTGCCCCGCGCCTCGGCGATGCGGTTGATCACCGGATCGTCGAGCACCTTGCCCTGCGCGATCGGTGCCCACGCCTCGGTGGCGATGCCATGCTCGCGCCCATACGCGCGGACCTCTTTGTTCCCGAAGTACGGGTGCAGCTCGATCTGGTTGACCGACGGCACGGTGTCGGTTTCGGTGGCGAGCCGATCCAGGTGTGCGACTTGGAAATTCGAGACGCCGATGCTGCGAGCGCGCCCGTCGCGGGCGAACTCTTCGAACACTTTCCAGGTCGAGACGAAGTCACCGTCGTAGAGGGTGGGCAGCGGCCAGTGAATGAGGAACAGGTCGACGTAATCGGAGTCCAGCGCCTTCAGCGTTCGGTCGAAGGCGCGGCGCGCGTCGTCGGGTTTGTGAAAGCCGTTGTTGAGCTTGCTGGTGACGAACACGTCGCCACGGTCGAGACCGGCGTCGCGGATGCCCTGCCCGACTTCCTTTTCGTTGCCGTACATCTCGGCGGTGTCGATATGCCGGTAGCCGATCTCGAGCGCCGTCTTGACCGCCGCAGCGGTCTCGTCGGGCTTGATCTGAAACACGCCGAAGCCCAGCTGCGGAATGCGGACACCATCATTGAGTTCGATCGTTGGAACCTTGCTCATGCATCTCCTCCTTCTCGCTCCGAGTACCCGGTCGAGTGAGCACCTATCCGTCGGGGGCTAGCGGCGGCGGTACCGGAGGTAGTCGCCCACCACGGCCGCGCCCAGGCCGTCGAGATCGGGCACCACGACACGCCCCTCGACGCGCCGGGCGACCTGGTCGATGAACCGGGCCAGCCCGGGGTCGCTGCCCAGCCGGAAGATGGTGATCTGCGCGCCGAGGCGGGCCATTTCGTCGAACCCGCGCACGGTGTGGGCAATGGTCCGCGGGTGCGGGGGGTAGTCGAAGAAAACGGTCGAGCCGTCGCCGTCGAAGTCCTCCAGGTGTGCGGTGGGCTCACCATCGGTCACCACCAGCACGACGGGCTGCGCGTTGGGATGCCGCCGTAGGTGACGGCCGGCCAGCGCCAGGGCGTGATGCAGGTTGGTGCCCTGCTCGTAGACGCCCTCGAGACCGGTGAGCTCGGCCGCGGTCACCGTCCGGGCGTAGCGGCCAAAGGCGATGATTTGCAAGGCATCCGAACGAAACCGGGTGCACACGAGATGGTTGAGGGCCAGCGCCGTCTGCTTCATCGGCAGCCAACGGTTCTCCATCACCATGGAGAACGAGGTGTCGACCAGCAGCGCCACCGCCGCCTGCGTGCGCGTCTCGGTCTCGGAGACCTCGACGTCGTCGACGGTGATCTTCAGCTGCCCCACGGCGCCGTCCGGCGTGGCCGTTCCCGCCTGCCGCAGTACGGCATTGGTCAGCGTGCGGGAGATGTGCCACGGCTCGGTGTCGCCGAACTGCCAGGGCCGGGTGGCACCGGTGAGTTCGCCGGCCGCTCCCGCGCGCCGATGGTCGCGCTCCCCGCGCCTCCCCGAAAGCTGTTGCGCCACATCGCGTAGCGCCGTCTCACCGAGCCTGCGCATCGCCTTGGGCGAGAGGCGCCACTGTCCGTCGGAACCGCGGTCCAGGAATCCCTGGTTGACCAGTGCGCGCTCCAATTCGGCGAGCGTGCGGGCGTCGACGGCGGCCTGGTCGCCGAGTTGGCGTGCCAGCGCGTCGAGATCGACGTCGTCCATGGTGGCGCCCGGATAGCTCTGCGAGAGCTGCTCGGCCAGCTGCTCGAGCTCGGCGATGTCGGCCAGTGCCTGGGTGCCCTCGCCCATCCCGAAGGGGTTGTCTCCGGAGAACTGTTCGGACCCGGTCCAGTCCTCCCCCGGCCGGGCGGCCTGCAGATGCGCGTCCAGCCGGTTCAGCGCCTGCATCAGCGAAGGTGACCCGAATGCCTGCTGCGCCAAGGCATCCAACTCAGCACGCTGATCGGGGCTGAGGCTGTTGCGGAAGCGTTGCGCGGCGGCGGCGCGCTTGGCCAGGGAGTCCAACAGCTCGTCGACATTGCGCGGGTTCTCCGGGAAGAACTCGCCGTGCTTGTCCATGAATTCTTGAAAGTCCTGCTGGCTGTCCTCACCGCGGGCATGCTTGTCCAGCAGCTCGTTGAGGTCGTTGAGCATTTCGTTGACGCGCTGGCGGTCCTCGTCGGTGGCGCCCTGGAGCGCCTGCTTCATGCCGGCGAACCGCTGATCCAGCATCTCGCGGCCGAGGAGATCCTTGATCTGGTCGTACTTTTCGCGGGCTTCGTCGCTGCGCCAGTTGTAGTCGGAGAGCTCCTGAACGGCCTTGGCCGGCGACGCCGGCAGGGCGTCGAGCTGCAGTTCGCCGAATCGGGCGTCGTCGTCGAGTGCGCGGGCCAGTTCTTTGCGTTCGGCGAGCACCGCCTCGTCGAGCAGCTTCTTGATCTCCTGGAGAGTGCCGTCTAAATTGTTGCGGCGCAACAGTTCCCGTCGGCGCCGGTTCGCCTCGGCCGCCAACCGGTCGGCGCCGGGCATGTTCTTGGTGCCGCGGCGCAGCAATTCGGACAGGGCGCGGCGCGGCGACGTGCCGGCCATGACGTCCTGCCCGATCTGCTCGAGGGCCTCGCGCAGATCCACCGGCGGGGCCAGCGGGTCCGGCCCGCCGGTGTACGCCGAGTATCGCGACGAATGGCCTTTAGCCATAGACGGTTTGGCCCTCCCCGGATACCTTGTCGATCCGCTTGGCCAGGTAAAGGGCCTCCAGCGCGAGTTCGAGCGCCGCAGCGCGCTCGCCCTCCGACTGGGCGTTGACCTTGGCGGCGATCTTCTCCACCACCGGCAGGGCCGGAACCGCGGCCAGCACGTCCTTGGCCGACACCCGCTCACCCGTCGTGACCGCCGAGCCGCCCTCAACCGCCGACACCAACGACCCGACGTCGATGCCACCGAGTACCCGCGAGGCGGTGTCGGCCGTCGCGCGGCGCAGCAGGTGTTCGAGCACGGCCTGCTCGCGGCCTTCCTCGCCGGACTCGAATTCCAGCTTGCCGCGCAGGACGTCGATCACCGTGCCCAGGTCGACCACGCGGGCCACCGGATCGGTCTCCCCCAGCACCGCGCCGCGGTGCCGGGCGGCGGCCGCGACGGTTTCGGCCGCGGCGATCGCGAACCGCGCCGACACCCCGGAGCATTGGTCGACGGAGTTGGACTCGCGCAGGTACCGGGCGAACCGGGCGATCACCTGCATCAGGTAGTCGGGCACCTGCGCGGACAGGTGCGCCTCCTGCACGATCACGCCCACCTCCGCCTCGAGCTCCAGCGGGTAGTGGGTGCGGATCTCCGCACCGAACCGGTCTTTGAGCGGGGTGATGATGCGGCCGCGGTTGGTGTAGTCCTCCGGGTTGGCGCTGGCGACCACCAACACGTCGAGCGGCAGGCGCAGCGTGTAGCCACGGACCTGAATGTCGCGCTCCTCCATCACGTTGAGCATCGACACCTGGATGCGCTCGGCGAGGTCGGGAAGCTCGTTGACCGCGACGATGCCGCGGTGTGCGCGGGGGATCAGGCCGTAGGCGATGGTTTCCGGGTCCCCGAGGCTGCGTCCCTCAGCAACCTTGATCGGGTCGATGTCACCGACGAGGTCCGCGACGCTGGTGTCGGGGGTTGCCAGCTTCTCGGTGTAGCGCTCGCTGCGGTGCTTCCACTCGATCGGCAGGTCGTCGCCCAGGGTGGCGGCCTTGCGGATCGACTCCGGCGTGATCGGCGAATAGGGATGCTCGCCCAGCTCCGCCCCGGCGATCACCGGCGTCCACTCGTCAAGCAGCCCGGTCAGCGCGCGCAGGAGCCGGGTCTTGCCCTGGCCACGTTCGCCGAGCAGGACGAAGTCGTGCCCGGCGATGAGCGCCCGTTCCAGTTGGGGCAGGACGGTCTCCTCAAAACCCAGGATTCCCGGCCAAACCTCGTCGCCCTCCGCCAACGCGGTCAGCAGGTTTTCCCGGATTTCCTGTTTGACTCCCCGTTCACGATGGCCGGCGGCACGCAGTTCGCCGACGGTGCGGGGCAGATTGCTGGGTGATGGCACCACTCCACGCTACGCGGTGGGGAATGGCCCCACGCGCTGAGCGTTCAGTGAGCGAAGTGGCGGGCCCCGGTGAGGTACAACGTGACGCCGGCGCTGGCCGCCGCCGCGGTCACCTCGTCGTCACGCACCGACCCACCGGGGTGCACGATCGCTTTCACCCCGGCGGCTGTCAGCGTCTCGAGTCCGTCGGGGAACGGGAAGAACGCGTCCGATGCGGCCACGGCGCCGCCGACTCGATCGCCGCCGCGCGCATTCCCTCTTTCAACGGCCAGCCGGGCGGCGTCCACTCGGTTCACCTGTCCCATGCCGACGCCGATGGTCGCGCCCCCGCCGGCGATCACGATGGCGTTCGACTTGACCGCCCGGCACGCCCGCCACGCGAAGACCAGGTCGGTCAGCGTGGCCGGATCGGCGGGTGATCCCGTCGCCAGCGTCCAATTCACCGGGTTGTCACCGTGCGCGTCGAGCTCGTCACGTTGCTGCACCAGCAGCCCACCGCTGATCGGCCGCAGCTCGGTGCCGCCGGTCAGCGGCTCGGAGGCCACCAGCACCCGGATGTTCTTCTTGCGCGTCAAGGCCGCCAAAGCCTCCGGCGCGTACGCGGGCGCGATGATGACCTCGGTGAAAATGGTGCTCACATACTCGGCCATCTCGAGGCTGACTTCGGTGTTGGCCGCGATGACGCCGCCGAAGGCGCTCAGCGGATCGCATTCGTGGGCCTTGCGGTGCGCGTCGGCCACCGATTCCGACGAGATGGCGATCCCACATGGGTTGGCGTGCTTGATGATTGCGACGCAGGTCTGTTCGTGGTCGAAGGCGGCCCGCCAGGCCGCATCCGCGTCGGTGAAGTTGTTGTACGACATCTCTTTTCCGTGCAGCTGCTCGGCTTGCGCCAGTCCCGGCCAGGCGGCGGGGTCGCTGTAGAGCGCCGCCTGCTGGTGCGGGTTCTCGCCGTAGCGCAGCATCGTCGAGCGGCTCCAGCTGCGCCCCAGCCACTTGGGAAACGCCGTCGGCGGGTGCTCGGGCGCCAGCGTCGACTCCATCCAGCCCGCCACGGCGATGTCGTATTCGGCCGTGTGCTGAAACGCCAGCGCCGCCAGCTTTTTGCGCTCGGCGAGGGAAAAGCCGCCGTGCCGCACGGCGGCGAGCACGCCGTCATAGCCGCGCGGGTCGGTGATCACCGCCACGCTGGGATGGTTTTTCGCGGCCGCGCGGACCATCGACGGCCCACCGATGTCGATCTGTTCGACACATTCGTCGATGCTGGCGCCGGAGTCCACGGTCTCGCTGAACGGGTACAGGTTGACCACGACGAGTTCGAACGCCGCCACACCGAGTTCCTCGAGCGCCGCGGCGTGCTCGGGCTTGCGGAGGTCGGCCAGCAGGCCGGCATGCACCCGCGGGTGCAGTGTCTTGACCCGCCCGTCGAGCACCTCGGGAAAGCCGGTCAGCTCCTCGACCCGCGTGACCGGAATCCCTTTTTCGGCAATGGTCTTCGCCGTCGACCCGGTCGAGACGATCTCGACGCCCGCGTCCGCCAGCCCCCGGGCGAGTTCGACGAGCCCGGTCTTGTCGTAGACGCTGATCAACGCGCGCCGGATCGGCCTTTTCGCCGTCTCCGGCCATTCGTCGGTGCTCATCGCTTGGTCGCCTTTCGTCCGATCGTCGCTGTTCTCCCGACCAGGGTCAGGCCTCCGGTCGCGATCTCGGCCACCACGTCCACCAGGAGCTTCCGTTCGGTGACCTTGATGCGTTCATGCAGGCTCTCTTCGGTGTCGCCGTCGAGCACCGGCACGGATTGTTGCGCCAGGATCGGCCCGGTGTCCGTGCCGGCGTCCACCAGGTGCACCGTACAACCTGTGACCTTGACGCCGTAGGCCAACGCATCGGCCACGCCGTGCGCGCCCGGGAACGCCGGCAACAAAGCCGGATGGGTATTGATGATCCGGCCGTAGAAACGCGAGAGGAACTGGGGCCCAAGTATTTTCATGAAGCCCGCCGACACCACCAGATCGGGCGAGTGCGCGGCGGTGGCTTCGGTGACGGCCGCATCCCAAGCGGCGCGGTCGGGGTGATCGCCGAGGCGGGCGGTGAATGTCGGCAGCGATGCCCCCGCGGCGATCTCGGTGGCCAGGCATTCGCGATCGGCACCGACCGCGACCACGCGGGCGGGATAGTCGCCGACGGCGGCGGCGAGCAGGGAGCCCAGCAGCGATCCGGTGCCCGATGCCAGTACCACCACCCGCGCCGGCGCACTCGGGGGCACATGGAGCGGTTCGGCCACAAGCAGAGAGCCTAGTGGGAGCTACTCGCCGGGCTCGCGGTCGGTCGCGCCCGGCTGCGCTTCGTCGGGGGGCGGCGCGCTGTCGTCGCCCACCGCCTCGTCGTCGTCGCTGACCAGTGCGTCGGGCGCGGCGAACTCGTCGGGATCGGCGAGATCCGGCGGCGGTTCGTCGTCCGCCTCGTCGAAGGCTCCGGCAAAGTCCGCCGGTTCTTCGGCCGCGGCGGGCGCGGGCTTGGGTCGCCGGGGCCGGGCCCGGACGCCGCCGCTCATCACCAGGGTGATCCCGCCGACGACCGAGAACCAGAAGAACACCCCGATGAGCAAGGCGCCCTGGTCGACGCCGACATCACCGAAGTTTCCCAGCCGCCCGCTGCCGCCGTATGCGAGCAGGGACATCGCCAACGCGCCCGCGACGGAGGCGACGAGAAGCTTGGCCGTCGCCGGAATCAGCGGGAGCGCCCGCCGGGCGCACTGCTGGCCGACCGCCACGCCGGCCGACGCGCCGATGATGAGCAGGGCGACCCACACCGGCCCGAGCGGCGGGTGGGGGGCCGCGGCCAGGATCGGCAGCGCCGGAATGTCGCCGCCGAAGACGGTGAACGAACTGAACGTCGCGAAGCCGAGGTGGGCGCTGGATCCGACCGCCATCGCGGAGGTGCCGACGATGACGTTGGGCGCGTACAACATCGACAGCACCGTGAGGCTGAACTGCCCGAATATCGAATCGGTGATCCCGTAGAGGTCTTGCATCGTCGCCCAATGCACCACCAGCGACGCCGCCGTGACCAAGCCGGAAAGCCCAAGCAACGCCAGCACTCCGGCCGACGCGGCGCGCAAGGCATCGCCGAGCCAAAACGGCAGGGACGACGCGGCCAACGCCCTGCTCCCCACCCGGGACCACACACCGATCGCGGCGCCGAGGGCGTGCACGACGAGCACGCTGGTGAACGCGCGCAGGGCGCTGGGCGTCTGCAGCTCGGTGATCACCGACGACGCATCGTGGATGACGGCCAGGGCGATCGCCGCGATCAGCAAGGGACCGCCCAGCGCCGACGCGACCACCCAGCGGACGACCAACCACGAGGAATACGGAGAGATGGCCCGCGCCGTGCTCCGCGCGGTCGCCCAGATCATCAGCAGCACCGGAAGCAGCGGCATCACGCCCAGTTCGCGGCCGCCGATCGAGATCGGCACCTGGTGCACGCCCAGCCACATGCTGGCGATCGCGCCCAGCGCGCCGGTCATGTCGCTGTTGGCGATCAACAACTGCAGCAGCGTGACCGCGGCGATGATGACCAGGGCCACCACTGCCGGGCCGAACGCGACCCGGACGAGGTCCCGCGCCTGGCGAGCGCCCGCTGGCCGGTTGTCCGCGCCTTCCGACACCCTTTTCACTCTTCGGCGTACGTCCCAACTAGGCGCGAGGGCGCACGGTTAAGAGGGCGCTGGACCAGACGGCGACGAGGGCGGCTGCTGCTCCTGCCCGTACGGCTGCTGGCCCCCGCCCTGGTTGGAGTAGTTGGGCGCCGAACCCTCGGAGCCCGAGCCGGCCGCGGGCGGCGGGCTGAAGCTGGGGAAGCCGGTGGGCGGCGTGGACGGTCCTTGTTGCGCGGTCGCTTGGGGCCCGGACTGCGGCTGGGCACCGAAACCGCCGGTCGGAACCGCGCTTTGGGTCGGGGCCTGGCTGGCCGGATAACCGCCGTACTGCGACCCGTATCCGGGGTGCTGCGGCTGCTGCTGGCCAGGCTGACCGTAGTAGGGCTGCTGGCCGTACTGCCCGTACTGGCCGTACTGGCCGTACTGGGCGTAAGGGTCGTACTTGGGCCGCGGCGCCGGCGCCGTGATGACGCCCGCCTCCAGCAGGACGACCACGACAGCGGCGATCGCCTGGAGCACGCTGCACGCCACCAGGGGCCACATCGCCCAGCCGATCGCGACGCCGGCCGGCAGGTTGATCGTCTCGGTGATGGCCAGCAGCGCACCGAGCACTGCGATGACCGCGACGACTCCGGTGTAGCTCTTGGCCTTGGGCAGCAGGCTCAGCCCCGCGAGCAGCGCGGCCAGCACCGCGACGATGACCGCTGTACCCGCGTCGCCGGCGCGTCCGCCGACGCCCGGGCCGAGCTCGGAGCCGATGGTGAACGTCGGCCCGAAGTTCAGCAGATACACCGCCAGGCCGAGCACGAGCACCGCGATGTTCAGGTAGAGCGGGAGCTTCGTCGTGCCGTCGTCGTCCTTGGTGAACGACGGCGTGGCGCCTGAGTAGGAGCCCCCGGGTGATGCGGGCTGATATCCGGGGCTACCGGGCGAGTAGGTCATGGCTCCTCCTGTTGCTTCCAGTGCCTTGAAGTGCCTTTGCGGGCGCCGCAGTTGCGTCGCGACGCGGTGCTTGCGGGCGCGCCGTTCCATAAACGCCGTGCCCGGCGGTTGCGTTGCGACGCGATCGATCAACCACGCTAGCGCACTTCGGAACGCGGGTGCCGTGGCCACCGGCTTGGGCGCCGATCCGTGCCGCCACCACGGCGGCTTGCTCAGCGCAGGTAGAACACGTTCTAATTCTCTCCATGGATTACGGGCTTGTGCTTTTTACCAGCGACCGTGGCATCTCTCCGGCGTCGGCCGCGAAGCTTGCCGACGAACACGGCTTCACGACCTTTTACGTGCCGGAACACACCCACATCCCGATCAAGCGGGAGGCGGCGCACCCGACGACGGGCGACGCGTCGCTGCCCGACGACCGCTACATGCGGACGCTAGACCCATGGGTAAGCCTGGGCGCGGCGTGCGCCGTCACGTCGCGGGTGCGGCTGTCCACCGCGGTGGCGCTGCCCGTCGAACACGACCCGATCACGCTGGCGAAAAGCATTGCCACCCTCGACCATTTGTCCGGCGGACGCGTCAGCCTCGGCGTCGGGTTCGGGTGGAACACCGACGAGCTCGCCGATCACGGCGTGCCGCCCGCGCGGCGCCGCACCATGCTGCGCGAATACATCGAAGCCATGCGGGAGCTGTGGACCAAGGAGGAAGCGGCCTACGACGGCGAGTTCGTCAAGTTCGGGCCGAGCTGGGCGTGGCCCAAGCCCGTGCAGCCGCACATTCCCGTGTTGGTCGGGGCTGCCGGTAACCAGAAGAACTTCAAGTGGATCGCCCGCAGCGCCGACGGCTGGATCACCACTCCGCGCGACTTCGACATTGACGAGCCGGTGAAGTTGCTGCAGGACACCTGGGCGGCCGCCGGCCGCGACGGCGCCCCGCAGATCGTCGCGCTCGACTTCAAGCCGATCCCCGAGAAGCTCGCCAAATGGGCCGAGCTCGGGGTGACCGAGGTGCTGTTCGGCCTCCCCGACCGCCCCGAGGACGAGATCGCCGCCTATGTCGAGCGGCTGGCGGGCAAGCTGGCCGCCCTCGTCTGAGAACGCCTCGTACCGCGAGACATAAACCACGGCGACCGTACGCGGCGTGTCGTGTGCGTGGTTTATGTGTCGTGAAAGGGCCACACGTCAGGCCAGCGCGGCCCGGTTGTCCTTCTCCGTCGGCCGCACCACGATCGAAGCCCCGAGCGGCTCGCCATTGCTGAGCAGCCCGACCAGATCGGGGTCCTCGCTCAGGGCCAGGAAGCGGCTGCCGTCGCCGTCGAGACGGCCGACGATGAGGCAGGTGTGTACCGGCCAGTCGTAGCGGACGGTGTAGGTCTCGATGGTCGCCGGACCCTCGGCCTTGACGGTCACCGGCATCTTGGGACGGGCGGCGACCTCGGCACGCAGCGCGGCGCTGTTGTCGGGCTTCCAGTTCACCGGGGTGGTCGAGTACACCCCCACGGAGTATTTGCTCATGATCCCGCCGTTGGCGGCGACTAGGCCGAATTGCCCTGGCCGCTCGCGCATTTCGCTGACGGTTTCGGCGATGCCGTGCAGTGAGTAGTTGTTGCCCGGCCCGCCGAAGTACGGCAGGCCGCCGGTGAGCGTCAGGCCGCGGGGGTCGTCGGTGGCCAGAGAAGTCCCGTCGCAGAAGTTGAACACCGGCACCGGGAAGCAGCTGTAGAGGTCGAAGGTCGAGATGTCGTCGATGCCGACGCCGGCGCCCGCAAGCGCTTCCCGGACCGCCAGCACCGAAGCCGAGTTGTGCGTCAGGTCGAGGCGGTCGAGCATCGGTTGGTCCACCATGTCGGCGTGGCCGTGCAAGAACACCCAGCGCTCCTCGGGCACGCCGAGTCTGCGGGCCGCGGCCACCGACATCAGCAGCGCGGCCGCACCTTGATTGACCTGGTCACGTGCCACCAGCAGCCTCGGGTACGGATCACAGATCATCCGGTTGGACGGCGTGACGGTGATGAGCTCGTCGACGGTGCGCTCCACCGGGGAAGACGCGAACGGGTTCTTCGCCGCCACCTTGGTGAACGGAGCGAACAACTCGCCCATCTCGCGCCGGTAGTCGGAGACGCTCAAGCCGAGTCGGGAACGGCGCGCGTTCTCCAGCAGCCCGTACTGGGCCGGCGCACCGACCAAGCCATGCGCGACGGTGTAGTCGTCGAAGAGACCCTCGTAGCCGAAGCCCCGGTCCTCGAGGGAGCCCTCGACCGTGTCGGAATGGTCCGGCTTCTCCCGGTCGGCGAAATACCGGATGCTGGAAGTGTTCTCAGACCCGAAGATCATCACGACCTCGGCCGCACCCGAGGCGATGACGCCGGCGAACTCAGTGACCAGATGCTGTGGGCCTTGGCCGCCGATGGGTTCGAGAATCGCGCGGGCTGGTGCAGCACCGATGCGCTGGGCCACCGAACGCGGGTAGTTGTTCGACTTGCCCATCGGCGCGGGTGTGCGCCCGGAGAGTTCGAACTGCCGGATCGCGGCGACGGTGTCGATGAACGCGGCGATGGTGGTGGCGTCGGCCCCACAGTCATGCAGTGCGGCCTGCGCCGCCGCGGTGGCCAGTTCCACCGAGGACATCCCGCGGTAGCCGGAGTCCTCGATGCGCTCGGTGAACTGCCCCACACCGACGATGACCGGCGTGTTCGGGTCGAGATTCATAGACCCACTATCTACCTGGGGTAGGGCCCAGGCCAAATCCGGGGCCCTCGCGGCGTGGGCCCTACAGGCTCTGCAGGATCTCCCTGGCCAGCGCCGCGGTCTCCGACGGCGTCTTGCCCACCTTGACGCCGGCCGCCTCCAAGGCCTCCTTCTTCGCGGCCGCGGTGCCCGACGAGCCGGACACGATCGCGCCCGCGTGGCCCATCGTCTTGCCTTCAGGCGCAGTGAATCCCGCGACGTAGCCGACAACCGGCTTGGAGACGTTGGCCTTGATGTAGTCGGCCGCACGCTCCTCGGCGTCGCCACCGATCTCGCCGATCATCACGATGACCTTGGTGTCGGGGTCCTTCTCGAAGGCCTCGATGGCGTCGATGTGGGTGGTGCCGATGACTGGGTCCCCGCCGATGCCGATCGAGGTGGAGAAGCCGAAATCGCGCAACTCGTACATCATTTGGTAGGTCAGCGTGCCAGACTTGGAGACCAGCCCGACGGGCCCGGGCCCGCTGATGTTGGCGGGGGTGATGCCGGCCAGTGCCTCGCCCGGGGTGATGATGCCCGGGCAGTTCGGCCCGATGATGCGCGTCTTGTGACCCTTGTCCAGGTTGTAGGCCCACGCATATGCGGTGTCCTGCACCGGAATTCCCTCGGTGATGACCACCAGCAGCGGGATCTCGGCGTCGATGGCCTCGATGATCGCGTCCTTGGCGAATTTCGGCGGCACGAAGACGACGGACACGTTGGCACCGGTCTCCTTGATCGCTTCCGCGACCGTGCCGAACACCGGGAGTTCGACGTCCTTGCCGACGGGGTCGACGTGCGAGACGGTGGTGCCCGCCTTGCGGGCGTTCACCCCGCCCACCACCTGAGTGCCGGCTTTGAGCATGAGTGCGGTGTGCTTGGTGCCTTCGCCGCCGGTGATGCCCTGGACGATGACCTTGGAGTCCGCGTTAAGGAAAATAGACATGAGCCATTGATCCTCTTCTACTTGTTCGCCAGCTCGGCGGCTTTGTCGGCGCCGGCGTCCATGGTCTCGGCCTGGATCACCAGCGGGTGGTTGGCTTGGGCGAGGATGCGGCGGCCCTCGTCGACGTTGTTGCCGTCGAGGCGGACGACGAGCGGCTTGTTCGCCTCGTCACCGAGCATGTTCAGCGCCGTCACGATTCCGTTGGCGACGGCGTCGCACGAGGTGATGCCCCCGAACACGTTCACAAAGACGCTCTTGACTTGCTCGTCGGTCAGGATGACGTCCAGCCCCGCGGCCATGACTTCGGCCGATGCGCCACCGCCGATGTCCAGGAAGTTGGCCGGCTTGACGCCGTTGTGCTTCTCGCCCGCGTACGCGACGACGTCGAGCGTGGACATCACCAGGCCCGCGCCGTTACCGATGATGCCGACCTGGCCGTCCAGCTTCACGTAGTTGAGGTCGTGCTCTTTGGCCTTGAGCTCCAGCGGGTCGGTGGAGGCACGGTCTTCGAATTCCGCGTGCTCGGGGTGGCGGAAGTCGGCATTCGCATCGAGCGTGATTTTGCCGTCCAGCGCCAGGATTTGGTCTTTCGGGTCGCGCACCAGCGGGTTGACCTCGACCAGCGTGGCGTCCTCGGCGACGAAGAGCTCCCACAGCTTGTTAATGGTCACCGCGGCCGCGTCGAGCACCTCGGCCGGCAAGTGGCCCTGCTCGGCGATGGAACGCGCGGTCTCCAGGTCGACCCCGTCGACGGCGTCCACCGGAACCTTGGCCAGCCGCTCGGGCTTGGTGGCGGCGACCTCCTCGATTTCCATGCCGCCCTCGACCGAGCACATGGCCAGGTAGGTCCGGTTGGCGCGATCCAGCAAGAAGGAGATGTAGTACTCCTCGGCGATGTCGCTGGCCTCGGCGACCAGCAGCTTCTTGACGACGTGACCCTTGATGTCGAGGCCGAGGATGTTCTTGGCGTGTTCGTAAGCGTCCTCGGGGGTCGCCGCGTACTTGACGCCACCGGCCTTGCCGCGCCCGCCGACCTTCACCTGCGCCTTGACCATCACCGGACGGCCGATTTCGGTGGCGATCTCCCGAGCGCCATCGGCGGTGTCGGTCACGCGCCCCGGCGTAGTCGGTACGTTGTGCTTGGCGAACAATTCTTTTGCTTGATACTCGAAAAGGTCCATGGACTCTCTGTCTTCGCTCGACTCAACTACTAGGCCTCTTGATGGGCGGTGCCGCGTTCGGCAACTCGCACGGACGAACTGTATCGACCCTCCTACCGGCCTTTACCGGCGCGTCCGGCGATGTGGCACAGCTCACGACATCGCGGCGTACCCCGTTCGTGACCCAAATCACAATTTCAATCGGATTGCGCGACGAGGTTGCCAGTTCCGCACGTCAGCGGATACCGTCCTAGGGTCCAGATAACGGTATGGTCACGATACGAGGACATTTCAGCTTGCCCCAGCATCGTTTGGCTCCTTCTACTGCTGAAACAGCAGGTGTGGTGCGGGTTGGTCGCGCGGCCGGCGGCCGAGGGATTGAGCCCCATCGCAACGAAGTCACCGAGATCCTCCCGCTCGACGGCTTCGACTTCGATGATCTGGATTGGCGCGAAGAGGTAACCGATCTCGGCGACCTCGACTACAGCAACGACTCGACCTTCGACAACGAAGCGCAGGTCTTGCTGGCCCCCGAACTCGACGACCTGAACGAGGCAGACGACCCGGCCCCGCTATGGCTGGCCGCCCCGGTCACCGAGGTGCTGCCGCGGGTGATCGTCAGGTCCGCCGCCGAGCCCCGCATCGGTCGCGCGCACGACGTCGTCGGTGTGGCACGACGCGGCGGGCAGCATCGCAAGGAACCGACCAGCGCGGCCCGGGGCCGCCTGCTGATCTCGGCGATGGCGGCCGGCGCGGCCGCCGCGGCGGCCCACACCGCCACGAGCCATGCCGACACCCCCAAGACCGAGGCCGTGCTGACCGCGAACGCGTCGGCGCTCACCGGCGGATCGGGCAACAGCAACACCATCCGCGGCCCCCAGGTGGTCGCGCTCGAGCCGGCGGCGACCGCCGCCCTGCACAACCAGGAGCTCGCCAAAGGCGTCGCCTACGCCAACGATCGCGCTCAGCGTGAGGCGCGATTGCAGCAGCCGCTCTATGTGATGCCGACAAAGGGCATCTTCACCTCGAATTTCGGTTACCGCTGGGGCGTGCTGCATGCCGGCATCGACCTGGCCAATTCGATCGGCACACCGATCTACGCGGTGTCCGACGGCATCGTCATCGACTCCGGGCCGGCCGCCGGCTACGGGGCGTTGGTCAAGCTCCGCCACGCCGACGGCACGGTCACGCTCTACGGCCACGTCAACACGACGCTGGTCAGCGTCGGCCAGCGCGTGATGGCCGGGGACCAGATCGCCACCATGGGCAACCGCGGCAATTCCACCGGCCCGCACCTGCATTTCGAGGTGCTCCAGGGCGGCACCGAACGGATCGACCCCATCCCGTGGCTTGCTAAGCGGGGTCTTATGGTCGGTAATTACGCTGGTTGAGGTGACCGCGCCGAATCAACCATCTCCCGGTCCGCAGCCGCCCGAGTCCACGTCGCCGTCCGACTCCAAGACGCGGATCATCCGCCGCGCCCCGACCGGGCCGATCCCGATAACACCGGAATCCCCGACCGGCCTCATCCCCCCGCAGCCACCGCCGTACCAGGGCGCCGCTCGCGCGGGACGCCAAGCCACTTCGGGCGAGCCGAGTGGCCGGACGGCCGTCGCCGCCTGCGCCGTCAGCATCATCAGCGGGTGGGCAACCTCGGTGGTGGCGACCGATCTGATCACCGGCTGGTGGCGAACCGATCGTCTGTTTTGCATCGCCGTCGCGTTTCTGGCCCTGGTGTTCGCCACGACCACCGTTTCCGGCGTGATCATGCTGCTGCAGCACCGGCCTTTCGGGCGTTACCTCATCGCGGCCGGTGCCGTGGTCGCTGTGCTGACCTACCTGGGGGTGTTCATCGCCGGTGCCCGCGTCGCGTGGATAGTGCACCTGCTGCCGCTGCTCCCGATCGCCAGCGTGGTGCTGGCGATGCACCCGCGAACCAGACGCTGGCTGGAAGCCTGACCCGCGCCGAAGCGGGCGCCGGCCCGGCGCCCGCCCACTAGGCGACTTTCCAATCCGAAATCGCCCGCAATATCAAAATCCCGAGTCGCCTAATGGTCAGCAGACGTCAGAGCTTGCTGATCGGGGCGTGGTTGTGCATCAGCTTCACCCGCCCGGCGCTGCCGAAGTCGATGAGAGACATGGCCGATTCGCCGACGCCGGACACCTCTTCGACGCGGCCAAGCCCGTATTTGTCGTGAGTCACCCGGTCGCCGGGCTCGAGCACCAGCAACGGGCGCTTGCCGGCACCCGAGCGGGTCGGGGCCGCGCGCGGCGCACCGAACCGGCCGGCGCCGCTCACCGGCGCGCTGAACGACGGGGCCGGCGCGGTGCGTCGCCACTCGATGAGTTCCTGCGGAACCTCCCGCAGGAAGCGCGATTCCGGGTTGAGCATCGGCTGACCCCAGGAGGACCGGACGATGGCCCTGCTCAGATACAGCCGCTGACGGGCGCGGGTGATGCCGACGTAGGCCAGCCGCCGCTCCTCGGATAGTTCGGCCGGGTCGTCCAGCGCCCGCATGTGCGGGAACATGCCGTCCTCCCAGCCGGTGACGAACACCACCGGAAATTCCAGTCCTTTCGCGGTGTGCAGCGTCATCAAAGTGACCATGCCGGCGTCGTTCTCGGGAATCTCGTCGCTGTCGGAAACCAGCGAGACGCGCTCCAGGAATTCCGCGAGCACGCCGGTGTCCGGCACGTCTTCGTCGTCCGGCGTCTGCAACGACTCGCCCAGCGCGGCGGCGTTGGCCCGGTCAGTGCTGAATTCGTGTGCCACACTGACGAGTTCGTTGAGGTTGTCCAAGCGGGCCAGATCTTGCGGATCGGTGGAGGATTCCAGCTCGCGGCGGTATCCGGTACGTTCGAGCACCGACTCGACCAGGTCGCCGAGATCCTCGTCGAGGCGGCCCCTGAGCTCGTCGAGCAGCTCGACGAATCCGGTGATCGCCTTCTCCGCGCGCGAGTTGAGCATCGGCACTTTGCCTTCGGACGCGGCCACCAGCGCGTCGGCGAAACTCGCGCCGGTGTTCTCCGCGTACACCGCCACGCACGCCTCGGCCCGATCCCCGATGCCCCGGCGCGGGGTGTTGAGGATGCGCCGCATGCTGACCGCGTCCCCGGGGTTGTCCAGCACCCGCAGATAGGCGACGATGTCGCGAATCTCTTTGCGCTCGTAGAACCGCACTCCCCCAACAACTTTGTAAGGAATGCCGGCGCGGATGAACACCTCTTCGAACGACCGCGACGAGTTGTTGGTGCGATAGAACACGGCCACGTCGTTGTAGGTGATCTCGCCCCGGTCGGCGAGGGCGTCGATCTCCTCGGCGACGAACCTGGCCTCGTCATGCTCGTTGTCCGCGACGTAGCCGACGATCAATTCGCCGGCGCCGGCGTCGGTCCACAGCCGTTTGTCCCGCCGCCCGGAGTTGCGCGCGATCACCGAATTGGCCGCCGACAAGATGTTCTGCGTGGAGCGGTAATTCTGTTCCAGCAGAATGGTTATCGCGTCCGGATAGTCGCGCTCGAAGTCCTCGATGTTGCGGATGGTGGCGCCGCGGAACGCATAGATCGACTGATCGGCATCACCCACCACGCACAATTCCGCCGGCGGCACATCGTCGGGCGATCCCGTAGCGTCATGACCGACCAATTCCCGCACCAGCACGTACTGCGCATGGTTGGTGTCCTGATACTCGTCGACCAGGACATGGCGGAACCGCCGCCGGTAGTGCTGGGCGATCTGCGGAAAGGCCCGCAGCACCGCGACGGTCTCGCCGATCAGGTCGTCGAAGTCCAGCGCGTTGGCCGCGCGCAGCCGCCGCTGGTATTCGCCGTACACGGACGCCACGGTGCGCGTCAGGTCGTCGGAGTCGTCCGTCAGTTTGGCCACCGCCTCAGCGGGGTCGATCAGCTCGTTCTTCAGGTTGGAGATGGCGTTGGCCAGCAGCCGCGGCGAATAGCGCTTGATGTCGAGCCCCATGTCGCGCCCGATCATCTGCAGCAGGCGGCGGGAATCGTCGGCGTCGTAGATCGAGAAGTTGGAATTGAGGCCTTCGATCAACGACGCCTGGTTGCGCAGGATCCGGACACACGTCGAGTGAAAGGTGGACACCCACATGGCGCGGGCCCGGTTGCCGACCAGCCGCACCACCCGTTCGCGCATCTCGGCCGCGGCCTTGTTGGTGAAGGTGATGGCCAGGATCTGGCCGACCCCCACGCCGCGCGCCGCGATCAGATAGGCGATGCGGCGCGTCAACACGGCGGTCTTGCCGGAGCCGGCCCCTGCCACGATCAGCAGCGGCGAGCCCTCGTGCACCACCGCCTGGCGCTGCTGCGGGTTGAGGCCTTCGAGCAACTGATCTGCTTCGGAGGCCAGGTTGGCATCGGTTGCGTACACACTCATGTTGGTCCAAACTTACCGCCGCCCACCGACGCAACGCGCCCAGGCGCGACATCAGGCCAGTGCCCCGACCGCCCTCCGCCGGGCAAAACGGGGCGGCGAAAAGCGAGTTTCGCGGACAAATGCGGCCCGATTTCAAATGGCAACTAATTAGACTCGAGTAAAAAAGCGGCGCATAATCGCGGCCCGAGTTTGCGTCGCCGTCAATCTCGCACAATCTCCTATAACACCGAATTTCGCACCGTGTTAATGGATTCCGTACCCGGCAAGCAAACCCGGGGTGGGCGGTCACCGCAACCGAACACCGGGAAGTCGTACGCGGACGTCGACCGGGTAATGGCCAGCTCACAAACGCCTTTTTGCGCAAGAGCCGAATTTAGTGGCACACTCGTTTGGTGCTCAACACGCAGCGCCGTCGGCGGCCTGGCACCCCGAACTGCCGCCGATTTTTCTACGGGTACCGGTGAGCGGTCCCCGTGGTCTAGCTGCTTTCGTCAGAGCCCCGTGGTCCGCTTCCTCAAGACCGGGGCTCGTCTCTTTTGTGAGGCCCGAAACCGGATGAGACCACAACCCCCACATCCCGAGAATGCGGAGTCAGCAGAGATGAAGGTTGAGACGGTGGAAACCCCACAGACGGCCGAGGCCGAGGAGTTGAACATCGACGATTTGCGCCACGAGATCGACCGGTTGGACGCCGAGATCCTGGCCGCGGTGAAGCGCCGCACCGAGGTCTCTCAGGCGATCGGTAAGGTCCGGATGGCATCCGGCGGCACGCGGCTCGTGCACAGCCGCGAGATGAAGGTGATCGAGCGCTACAGCGAGCTTGGTCCCGACGGCAAGGACCTGGCCATCCTGCTGCTGAGGTTGGGCAGGGGCCGGCTCGGTCACTGACCGTCGCACCCTGGTTGGGCCGCGGCGCATCCGCTGGCTCGATGGTGACGGCCCGCTTCGCCCGGCTACGCCGCGCTTGCGACCGTCACTAGCCCCACGGTGACGGCCCGCTTCGCCCGGCTACGCCGCGCTTGCGACCGTCACTAGGGTCGAACTATGACCCCCGTGCAAAGCCTCCCCGACATCATCGCCACCCCAGCGTGGGACGCCCTGCGCAGGCATCACGAACAAATCGGCGCAACCCATTTGCGCCAGTTCTTCGACGAGGATCCCGACCGCGGCCGCGAACTCACCGTCTCGGTCGGCGACCTCTACATCGACTACAGCAAACACCGCATCACGCGAGAGACGCTGCGGCTGCTGGTCGATCTGGCACGTACGGCTAACCTCGAAGAGCGCCGCGACCAGATGTTCGCCGGTGCGCACATCAACGTCTCCGAGGACCGGGCGGTATTGCACACCGCGCTGCGACTGCCCCGGGATGCCGAACTGATCGTCGACGGCCATAACGTCGTCGAGGACGTGCACGCCGTGCTCGACCGGATGGGCGACTTCACCGACCGGTTACGCAGTGGTGAATGGACCGGGGCCACCGGGAAAAGGATCAGCACGGTGGTCAACATCGGCATCGGCGGATCGGATCTGGGGCCGGTGATGGTCTACCAGGCGCTGCGCCACTACGCCGACGCGGGGATTTCCGCCCGCTTCGTCTCCAACGTCGACCCGGCCGACCTCATCGCCACGCTGGCCGACTTGGACCCCGCCACAACGCTTTTCATCGTCGCCTCCAAGACGTTCTCCACGCTGGAAACCCTGACCAACGCGACCGCCGCGCGCCGCTGGCTGACCGACACGCTCGGCGACGCCGCGGTCTCCAAGCATTTCGTGGCGGTCTCCACCAACAAGCGCCTGGTCGACGACTTCGGCATCAACACCGACAACATGTTCGGCTTCTGGGACTGGGTCGGGGGACGGTACTCCGTCGATTCGGCGATCGGCCTCTCGGTGATGGCCGCGATCGGCAAGGAGGCCTTCGCCGATTTTCTGTCCGGATTCCACATCGTGGACCGGCATTTCAAGACCGCCCCGCTGGAGTCCAACGCGCCGGCGCTGCTCGGGCTGATCGGGCTGTGGTACTCCAACTTCATGGGCGCCCAGTCGCGCGCGGTGCTGCCCTACGCCAACGACTTGGCGCGGTTCGCGGCCTATCTACAACAGCTGACGATGGAATCGAATGGCAAGTCGACGCGCGCCGACGGTACGCCGGTCACCACCGACACCGGCGAAATCTTTTGGGGCGAGCCGGGAACCAACGGCCAGCATGCCTTCTACCAATTGCTGCATCAGGGCACCCGGCTGGTGCCGGCCGACTTCATCGGCTTCAGCCAGCCTCTGGACGACCTGCCCACCGTCGAGGGCACCGGCAGTATGCACGACTTGCTGATGAGCAACTTCTTCGCCCAGACCCAGGTGCTGGCGTTCGGTAAGACGGCCGAGGAGATCGCCGCCGAAGGCACGCCGGCCGACATCGTGCCGCACAAGGTGATGCCCGGCAACCGGCCGTCGACCTCGATCCTGGCCGACCGACTCACGCCGTCAGTGCTGGGCCAGTTGATCGCGCTCTACGAGCATCAGGTCTTCACCGAGGGCGCCATCTGGGGCGTCGACTCGTTCGACCAGTGGGGCGTGGAGCTGGGCAAGACGCAGGCGAAAGCGCTGCTCCCGGTGATCACGTCCGACGGCTCGCCGGCACCGCAGTCGGACAGCTCGACCGACGCACTGGTGCGCCGCTACCGGACCGAACGCGGGCGCACCAGCTAGCAGCCCTCAGCCGGGCCGGGCCATGACGTCCGACCCGAGTCGGCGCACGAAGGTGCGCAAGCGTTCCACGGTCGCGGTCTGCGGCTCACTGAGGTGCAGCTGCAGCAGTTCGCGTCCGGCGGCGTGCAGGATCCGCGCGGTGTATTCGGGGTCGTGCACTCCGGGATTGGTGCGCAGCAGTTCGGTGACGAAGAACTCCAACACGACGGCCTGCGATTGAGCCAGCCGCGCATACAACTCCGGGGGAGCGCCCTGCGGCGGGAACAGGAACAGCCGCCACGTTGCCGGGTGGGCGTCGACCGCGGCCAGCACGCCGTCGAAGGCAACCACCAGCGACTGGTCCTCGGAGACGGCGTCCAACCCGGAGACCGCCTCGGCGAACTGGGCGCCGGCCCGCGCCGCCTCACGGTCGATCAGCGCGACGAAGAGTCCCGCCGGGTCGCCGAACAGCTGATAGATCAACGACCGATTGATGCCGGCCGCCTCGGCGATGCGATTGGGTGTGGCCGCGGGGAATCCCTCGGCGTCGACGATCGCGTGCGTGACGTCGAGGATCTGCTCGCGCCGACCTTCGGCGGTCATGCGCCGCTTCGGGTTGCCCGCACTCATGCTTGACAGCATAACTAACAACTTGTGAGTATCTACTCACGAACTGTTAGTTAATGGGAGGCAGCGATGGTCACGTATTACCCCGAACTCGCCGAGCGAGTCCGCAGCCAGCGCGAATTGCAGCCCGACCTGTATGGGGAGTTCGACTTCGACCGGCAGCCGGATCGTCTGGCCACGGAGCCCGGCGTCGACTCGGCCCTGCCCGCCTGGATCGCCGACCGCGCACCGATCCTGGAAGACGACCGCGTGGTCGAGTTGATGAGCACGGCCACCCTGCTCGGCGACGTCGTCGCCGATCCCTATGCGGCACTGATGGCTTCGCGCAGCGTCGTCCAGCTGATCGACATGCTCAAGACGGCCTGTCGAGAGGGCATCGAGGCGGTGCCGGACGCGCCCGCGGAGCTGATTTCGTTCATCGCCGCCATGGAGGCCACCCCGGAGTGGATCGACTTCGACCTGGTCCGTGAGGGCGCCCGCCAAGAGCGGATCCCCGCAGCGCTGCTGGCCCCCTTCATCACGCGAGGGGCCTTCATCGCGACCTTCACCAACACCTACGCCGCACTGCCGATGGCGCTCACCGGCGCACTCTCGGGCAAGCGGGCCGCCCGGCGGGTAAACGAGACCGCCAGTTTCTTCGCCGTCACCACCCTGCCCGGGGCGCTGGACCGTTTCGGTCCCGGTTTCGAGGCGGCCGCCATGGTCCGGCTGATGCACTCGATGGTCCGCTACAACGCCCTCAAGAAATCCGACAAGTGGGATGCCGCCGTGTACGGCATGCCCGTGCCGCAGGTCGACCAGATGCCGGCCGGAATGATCGGCCAGTACCTGCTGGCTCGAAAGGCGCGCCAACAGGGCCGGACCGAGTTCACCGCCGAAGAGCGCGCCGTGGTCGAATTCGCCAGGTACCGCTGCTTTTTGCTCGGCCTGCCGGAAGAATTGTTGCCTGCCGAACCGGCCGACATCATCCACGTCATGCACGCACGCTCGGCACTGCTGCGCGACGGATTCGACAGCATCTGCCAAGAACTCGTCCGCGGCACGATGGCGGCCTATTTGCGCCCCGACACGACGCTGTTCGACCGTTGCGCCGAGGCGGTCGAAAAGAGTTTCAGCAAGCTCACTTTCGTTCGCACCTTCTGCAATGGGAATCGTGAGATCGCCGAGGCCATGGGTGTCTCAATGGGGCCGACGGACCTCATCCGGGTCGCCCTCACCGCGCCCTTCATCATCGGGCGTTTCACCGCCGTGAGCCACGCCAGCCGCATCCCCGTGCTTCGGGACATCACCGACGCCTATGTCATCGGGCTCCTCAAGCTACGGCTGGCGACCTACGGCAAGCCCGAATTCACCAGCGACGCAGCACATTACACGCCGGTGCCGCACTGACTTAGGCGAACCACTTGGTGAGCGGGGGCGGCAGCACCCGCATCACCTGCACCAGCGGCGCCCACGGCCACCACGGCACCGCCGCCCGGCCGGGCTCGCGCTCCATGGCGGCGACGAGCGCGTTGACGCCGGTCTGGTTGTCCACCATCAACATTGTGCTGTTCGACTTGGCCGTCATCTCCGACTCGATGTAGCCGGGCTCGATGACCGAAACCTTGATGGGGCCCTTGGCGTATTCGGCGCGCAGCGATTCACCCAGCGAGCTCAACCCGGCCTTGCTTGCGGCGTACGCGGCCTTGACGCCCGGCACTCCCTTGTTGCCGAGCACCGACGAGATGAGCACGAGGTGGCCCGAACCGGTGTTGTTGAACATCTCCAGCGCGGTCTCGATCTGCACCAGCGCCGCCACCAGATTGGTCTCGAGGGTCGCCTTGTTGGCCCACAACTTGCCCGAGCCGAGCTTCGCACCCTTGCCGATGCCGGCGTTGACGATGACGCGGTCGATGCCGCCGAGCTCGTCGCTGAGTTCGCCGAAGACCTTCGGCACCTGCTCGTGGTCGTTGACGTCCAGCGCCGCCACAGCGATCTTGATGCACGGGTACTGTTGCGACAGTTCGGCTTTCAGCTCGTCCAGCCGGTCGGTGCGCCGCGCGCACAATGCCAGGTCGCGGCCCTTGGCGGCGAACGCTCGCGCCATGCCGGCGCCCAGCCCGGAACTGGCACCCGTGATGAGGATCTTCTGACGAGTCATCCGGGCAGCATATCGACAGGTGTCAAGTCGCGGGCCGCCGCCTACTTGAGCAGCCGCGACATCCGCCGGTCGGCCAGCACCTTGCCGCCGGTCTGGCACGTCGGACAGTATTGAAAAGACTTATCCGCGAAGGAAACTTCACGCACGGTGTCCCCGCACACCGGGCAGGGCAGGCCGGTGCGGGCATGCACCCGTAGGCCGGAGCGCTTCTCGCCCTTGAGCGTGGCCGCCCCCTGGCCCACGGACCGGCTCACCGCGTCGCGCAGGACGGACACCATCGCGTCGTGCAGCGTGGCGAGCTGCTCATCGGTCAGCTTGCCCGCGGTGGCGAACGGCGAGATCTTCGCGACGTGCAGGATTTCGTCGCTGTACGCGTTGCCGATGCCGGCGATCACCTTCTGATCGGTGATGACCGTTTTGATCCGCCCGGTGTTGCCGGCCAGGAGCCCGGCAAGATCGTCGACGCTGAGCTCCAGCGCGTCGGGACCGAGGGCGGCGATGCCGGGCACCGACTGCGGATCGTCGACGAGCCACACCGCCAGCCGCTTCTGGGTGCCGGCCTCGGTCAGGTCGAAGCCGGGCGCGTCGCCGGGCATGCCCAGGTGCACGCGCAGCGCGATGGGGCCCTTGCCGGGCCGGAGCGGCGCCGCGGCCAGTTTGTCGGACCACCGCAGCCACCCCGCCCGGGACAGGTGAGTGATCAAGTTCAGCTCTCCCGCCTGCAACCCGAGGTACTTGCCCCATCGGTGGGCCCCCGTCACGGGTTGGCCGTGCAGCACGCTGAGCGGCGGGTCGAAGGTTTTCAGCACGGAGAGCGCGCCGACGTCCACGCGGCCGATCGTCAGGCCGACGGCGTGGCGGCGCAGATGGTCGGCCAGGGCTTCGACCTCGGGCAGTTCGGGCACGCCCTTCAGTCTGCCGGTCTGAGCAAATAGGTGTCCATGATCCAGCCGTGCCGCGCACGCGCCTCGGCCCGCAGCGCCCCGATGCGGGTGGCGACCTCTCCGACGGTGCCCGCCACCAGCAGCTCGTCGTCGGTGCCCAGGTACGCGCCCCACCAGATGCGGGTGTCGGGCGGGCACACCTGGAAGGAGCACTCGGCGTCGAGCATCACGACCGCCGATCCGTCCAGGCCGTGCGCGCGCAACTTCCTGCCGGTGGTGATCAGGACCGGTTCCCCGACGTCGTTGAGCGGGATGCGGTGTCGAGCCGTCAGCGCCTGGACCGCGGTGATGCCGGGGATGACGTCGAAGGTGAACTCGAGCCCGCCCGCATCGGTCTTGATGGCCTCCAGGATGCGCAGCGTGCTGTCGTACAGCGACGGGTCGCCCCAGGCCAGGAAGGCGCCGACGCCGTCGCGGCCCAACTCGGCGGCGATCGCGGCCGCCCAGACCCGCGCCCGTGCCGCATGCCAGTCCGCAACGGCACCGCGGTAGTCGGAGCCGGCCGACCGTTTGGGGTCGGGCAGTTCGACGAAGCGGTAGCCCGGCTCGCGGATGAACCGGGCGCAGATCTCGCGCCGCAGCGCCACCAGGTCGCTTTTCGCCTCGCCTTTGTCCATCGCGAAGAACACCTGCGTGTCGTTGAGCGCCTCGATCGCCTGAACCGTCACGTAGTCAGGGTCGCCGGCGCCGATGCCGATGACGTGGATATGCCGGCCCAAAAAACCCTCCTCGTTGCTTGCATCAGATTGCCGAATTGAAACCGCAAGGGCCTAGTCGGGACCAAAAGTACCCAGTACCATTGGTACCGTCTGAAGCACCCAATGAAGGGACGCCAGCACCATGACTTCCGCGGTGAAACCAGGTGGGCCGAGTCGTGAAGAGTTCTCAGAGCGGCTGCTCCGGGGCTCGGTGAAAAAGTCCTACGAACCGATCGTCGACATCGACTGGGACGCCCCACTGGATCCGGACAAGTTCTACCTGCCGCCGCGGCTGGTGTCGCTGTACGGCACCGCGATGTGGGACGAGATGACCCGCGAGCAGCAGATCGAGCTGTCCCGCCAGGAGCTGGTCAACACGCTCTCGGCGGGCATCTGGTTCGAGAACATGCTCAATCAATCGTTGCTGCGGACGATCCTGCATGAGGACCCCACGAGCCGGTCGACCCATTACAAGCTGACCGAGCTGGGCGACGAGACCCGCCACATGGTCATGTTCGGCAAGGCCATCGAGCGCATCGGCGCAAAGCCGGTGCGGCCCAGGCTGTTTCACCGGATGATCATCAACGCGCTTCCGCTGGCGTTTCAGCGCGGCTCGATGCTGTGGGTGGCCGCGCTGATCGGCGAGGAAATCTTCGACTCATTGCAGCGGCAGATGATGGACGACCCGGAATTGCAGCCGATCATCCAGCGGCTCATGCGCATTCACGTCACCGAGGAAGCGCGCCACATCCAGTTCGCCCGCGACGGTGCCCGCAAACGCGTGGCCGAAATGCCCCGGATGAACCGCTGGTTCATGGCCAACATCAACGGGCTGGGCGGATATTTCTTCAACTACTTGTTCAGCAACCCGATCCCGTATGCGCGCACGGGCCTGGACCCGAAGCGGGCGCGACGAACCGCGCGGACCAGCCCGCATCGCCGTGAGATGCAGGTCGCCGGTTTCGCCCCGCTGGCGGCGTTCCTGTCCGAGGTGGGTCTGCTGGGTCCCATCGCCCGCCGCGGCTGGAAGCGCAGCAGGTTTCTGTGACGCGGTCGCGCGGCCCCGGTGAGTCCCGCCATCCCGTAGCCATCTTGGGTGCACACGCCGGCGCAAGCGCGGCATTGTCGGCGGCCGGCGTCACCGACTATGTGGTCCTGGACGGGCCGGCGTCGGCGGTCCAGGCAAGGTTCGACGACGTCACGGATAGCTGGCTGCTGACGACGGCCGCGGGCGGGGATGTGCGGGCGCGTGCCGTCATCGCCGCCGATGGGGCGCCCTGCGCCCCCTGGCTCCCGGACATCGCGGGCCGCGACAACTTCGTGGGCGCGTCGTTTCACGCGGCCGCCTGGGACCCCGAGTTCGATCCGTCCGGTAAGCGCATCGCGGTGGTCGGCACCGACACCGCCGCCGGTCACCACCTCCGCCGGCTGGTCGAGGGGGCGGCGTCCGTCACCGTCTTCGCCCACTCACCCCGCCGGATGGTCACCGAACTCCCACTGTGGCCGACCCAGGCCACGCGCTGGCTGCGTCACCGCATCCGGCCAACCGCTGCGCGCCCTCGCGTCAAGCTGGCCGCGTCGGCGATCGAGGCGGTGACCGCATCGGGCATCCGCACCAGCGATGGCGCCGAGCACCGAGTCGACGCCATCGTCTACGGCACCGGCTTCTCGATCCCCGAACAACCGTCCGATCGCACGCTGATCGGTGCCGGCGGCATGACCATCCGGCAGGCCTGGCACGACGGCATGGAGCCCTTCTACGGCGTGGCGGTTCGCGGCTTCCCCAACTACTTCTTCATCACCGGGCCCGACGCCGACGCGCAGGAACGCTACATCGCCGAATGCCTGCGGCTGATGGAGCGCACGGGCAGCACCCGCATCGAGGTGCGCGCCAGCAGCCTGGGGGTGTTCAACGAGCGGGCCCAGCTCACAGCCGACCAGGCCCCTCCGGTGGATTCCGCGTTCGACCTGTCGGCCGCCGCGCCCGAGCGTGGCGACACCTATGACGGCGCGGCGACGCTGGAAATCGGCGGCGCCAGCCATCCGGTGCGGGTCCGGCTCACCGGCCACCTCGACCCGATCGACGGCCGTTACCACTGGCAGGGAACGGTATTCGGTTCGCCGTCGCGGCCGCTGCCGGACGAAGCGCTCAGGCAAGCGCGGACCGCGACGTTGACGGTGGGCCGGCGCAGCGCCGCCGCACGCATCGTCGAACAGACGCCGTGGGGGACGCACTCGGTCGCCGGAGTGGGCGCCCCGCCCTACGCCCCCAACTGATCGTCGGCTTTCTGCTGCTCGTCGCGCTATTTTTCGAACACGATGCCGCGTTTGGGGGTCCCGGGTAGGTGGTAAACCCGGGGGTGCGCGTGCAGCGCAGCGAAGTCGAACAATATGTTCGGCGCGGTAGAGGCGGGGGCCTCGAACGGGTGGGGACGAGCACGCGCCTCACTCATGCCGGGCCGCCCATGGCCTGTGCCCCGGCCGCGGCCCCGGTCGGCTGCGATTTCTGGCGGCGTCCAAACCCGGTCGACCGGAATTAGACTTTTGCCGCCGAGGGCGGATACTCAAGCAGTTGGCCCGGCAGAAATTCGAGGAGCAGCGATGAAACCGGACGACAAGACTCAGCTGAAAAGCCGGATTGCGACGTCGCCTCCGTTTCGGACACCGCCGGGAACCCGTGCGGCTCGCCCTCTCGGGCCCGCGAAGGCGAAGGGGTTGCGGTGGTGAGCTCGGTAGCCGAATCACCCAGCTCGCTTGCCGTCGCGACACGGACGGATCAATCGGTGGCAATTTTGACCGTCGACGGCGTGCTCGACACCACCAACTCCTCGGCGCTCCGCGACCACATCCTGCAGGCCACGCTGGGCGAGCCCGCGGCCGTCATCGTCAACATCTCCGCGCTCAAGGTGCTCGCCGAATTGGCGTGGTCGACCTTCATCGGCGCGCACTGGCAGGTCCGCGGCAACCCCAACGTTCCGATCGTGCTGGTATGTGCGCACCGCGGGACACGCGAGGCGATCACCCGCAGCGGCGTCGGCTACTTCATGCCGGTCTACTCGACCGAGAAGGCGGCGATGAAGGCGCTCGGTGAGCAGAGCCGGCGCGCCGTGCGCCGCGCCGATGCCCAGCTGCCCGGCGACCTGACCAGCCTGCGCGAATCGCGTCGCCTGGTCCGCGAATGGCTCACCGCCTGGTCGCAATCAACACTCATCCCGGTCGCGTTGGTGGTCGTCAACGTGTTCGTCGAGAACGTGCTGGAACACACCGCGAGCTTCCCCGCGATGCGGATCGAGAGCCATGGCGCGACGGCGACGATCGCGGTGTCCGACAGCAGCCACGCCGCGGCCGTGCGGCTGCCCTCGCCGGCGAACGGCATCGACGTGTCCGGCCTGGCGATCGTCGACGCGCTGTCACGCGCGTGGGGCAGCACGCCCACCGCGGCCGGCAAGACGGTGTGGGCGGTCATCGGGCCCGAAAACCAGCTCTGACGCCTTATTGTGCTGGGAACCCGGGCACGGGTAGAACTAGAACACGTTCTAATCTCGTGTGACGACCCGTTTCCAGGAAGGCAGATGACGTGCGGTTCACCTACGCGGAGGCGATGACCGACCACAGGTATTACATCCCGCTGGCCCAGGCGGCCGAGGCGGCCGGGTATCACGCCATGACGATCGCCGACAGCATCGCCTACCCCTTCGAATCCGACTCGAAGTACCCGTACACCCCCGACGGGGATCGCGAGTTCCTGGACGGCAAGGAGTTCATCGAAACCTTCGTGCTGACAGCGGCATTGGGGGCGGTGACGACGACGCTGCACTTCAACTTCTTCGTCCTCAAGCTGCCCATCCGGCCGCCGGCGCTGGTGGCCAAGCAGATCGGATCGCTGGCCGCGCTGACCAACAACCGGGTGGGCTTCGGTGTCGGCACCAGCCCATGGCCGGAGGACTACGAACTGCTGGGCGTCCCGTTCGCCAAGCGCGGCAAGCGCATGGACGAATGCATCGAAATCATCCAGGGGCTTACCAGCGGCGACTACTTCGAGTTCCACGGCGAGTTCTACGACATCCCGAAGACCAAGATGACGCCGGCTCCCACCGAGCCGATCCCGGTCCTGATCGGCGGGCACGCCGACGCCGCGCTGCGCCGCGCGGCCCGGCTGGACGGCTGGATGCACGGCGGCGGTGACCCGGAAGAACTCGACGGGCTCATCGCCAAGCTCAAGCGATACCGCGAAGAAGCCGGCAAGACCGGGCCGTTCCAGATCCACGTCATCTCGGCCGACGCGTACACCGTGGACGGCATCAAACGGCTCGAAGACAAGGGCGTCACCGACGCCATCGTCGGGTTCCGCATTCCCTACATCAAGGGCAAGGACACCGAGCCGCTGGAGAACAAGATCCGCAACCTCGAGATGTTCGCCGAGAACGTCATCGCGAAGGTCTAAGCGGCGGTCGCAAGCGCGGCGGCAGCCGGGCGAAGCGGGCCGCCGCCATCAGGCGCGGCGGTCGCAAGCGCGGCGGCAGCCGGGCGAAGCGGGCCGCCGCCATCAGGCGCGGCGGTCGCAAGNGCGAAGCGGGCCGCCGCCATCAGGCGCGGCGGTCGCAAGCGCGGCGGCAGCCGGGCGAAGCGGGCCGCCGCCATCAGGCGCGGCGGTCACAGCGGATCCCACTTCGGAGCCCGCTTCTCCCGGTGCGCCTTGGCCGCCTCGGCCGGGTTGTTGGTGAAACCGGTGAGGATCTGGGTGCGGTTCTCGATCTCGATGGCATGCCGCAAGCTGGGCGCGTCCAGTGCCGCGTTGAGCCCGATCTTGGTCTGCCAGACGCCGTAGGCGTTGTTCTCGGCGATCGACCGGGCGACCTTCAGCGCGGCCGTCATCAGCTCGTCGGGGGCCACCACCTCGTGCACCAGCTTGATGCGGTAGGCCTCCTCCGCGTCGATGATGCGGCCGGTCAGCATGAGTTCGCGCGCCACTCCCGCGCCGACGATCTTCGGCAGCAGATAGCTGGTGCCCATGTCCATCGACGAGAAGCCAGCCTTGATGAACGCCGAGGAGAACCGGGCCGCCTCGGAGGCGACACGGATGTCGGAGACCAGTGCGAACGCCAGCCCTCCCCCGACGGCCACGCCGTTGACGGCGGCGATCACCGGGATGGGCAGCTCGTAGATCCGGGTGAACAGCTCGGCCAGGCGGACCTGGGAGTCGTAGTTGACCTTGAACGGCGGGGTCGACGGCCTGGGTTTGGTCCACGGCTCGCCGGTACCGCTCAAGTCGGCCCCGGCGCAGAATCCGCGTCCGGCGCCGGTCAGGATCGCGGCCCTGAACTCGCCGCTGACGAGGACGTCCAAGGCACGCTCCACGCCGTCGATCAGCGATCCGTCGATGGCGTTCAGGCGCTCCGGGCGATTCAAGGTGATGCGGGCGATGTCGCCTTCGAGGGTTTCCAATTCCACTGCGGGCATACGAGAAACCGTAAGCGACGCGATATTCACCGGCGGGGCATACCGTGGTTTGGCCGCCACATCGAAGGAGAAACCATGGCACGAACCGAAGGTGACAGCTGGGACCTGGCCAACAGCGTGGGAGCGACGGCCACCATGGTCGCCGCCTCCAGGGCCGCCGCGAGCAAGCGTCCGCAGCCGGTCGTCACCGACGACTTCGCCGAGCCGCTGGTGCGTGCCGTGGGATTGGACGTGTTCACCAGGCTCGCCAGCGGCGAACTGGATTCCGACGAGCTCGAGCAGAGCGTCGGATTTCATCGGATGGTCGACACGTTCGCCGCCCGCGCCCGGTACTTCGATGACTATTTCGCAGCGGCCGGCCAAGCGGGGCTGCTGCAGGTGGTGATCGTGGCCTCGGGACTGGATTCCCGCGCCTACCGGCTGCGCTGGCCGATCGGCACGACGGTGTACGAGATCGATCAGCCCGAGGTGATCGCGTTCAAGGCGGCGACGATGTCGGGGATCGGGGCGGCCCCCACCGCCAAGCTTCGCGAGGTGGGGATCGATCTGCGCGAGGACTGGCCGGCCGCGCTGCAGGAGCAGGGCTTCGATCCGGCCCATCCCACGGCCTGGCTCGCCGAGGGGGTGCTCATCGGATGGCTCCCTCCCGAGGCCGAGGTTCGGCTGCTGGACTCCATCATCCCGCTGTCCGCCGAGGGCAGCCGGTTCGCCGCGGACTACGGCACCGTGACCGGCACCTCGCCGACGGCGCAGGAACAGGCCCGGGTCATGAACGAGGGCTGGCGACGGCAGGGACTCGAGATGGACCTGACCAGCTTGACGTATCCGGGCGAGCACACCGACGTCGCGGCGCATCTGCACGAGAACGGTTGGGAAACAACCGAATCCCGGCTCACCGATCTGTTCACCGCCGCCGGGTTGCCGGAGTTGGGGCCGGCGGCCGAGCAGGTCCCGGCGACCACGATCGAATTCGTGCGGGCCGTGCGGCTCTAGCCCCGCTTGGCCAGCCACTCGGCCTGCATCACCAGCAGGGCCATGACCTCCAGCTGCGGGGTATCGGGCTCTAGTTCGCGGTAGCGCTGGTAAACGTTGACGACCACGCGCTCCGCGTCCAGCCAGGTCGCGTACTCACCGAGGTCGATGGTGTCGGCCGCTTCGGACCACAACAGCCCCCGGCGGTGGGCGGCCTCAGCTTGTTCGGAGACGTGCGCGAGATATCCACGGACCGCACGGATTCCGTCCGGGTCGCTGACGGGGCCATGGCCGGGCACCACTGTCGGCGCGTCGAGCGCCATCATCGCGTCGCACGCGGCGATCCAGTTGGCGATCGGGCCGGCCCACACAATCGGGGTGCAGCCGATGAACAGCAGGTCGCCCCCGAATAGGACCCCCGCGTCGGGTACGTGGACCACCGAATCCGCTGCGGTATGCGCGGGCCCCAGGTTCAGCAGGTCGATACGCCGCCCACCCACCTCGATGGTCAGCTCACGGTCGAACGTCTGATCCGCGTTGCGCACCGTGATGCCGCTGAAGTCGAAGTGCCCGAAGCGGTCTCGCGTGTAAGGGGTGGCAACCGGCCCGAGGTTCGCGGTCTGCGCCATCGCCAGCATCTCGGGCGCCATCCCGTGCGCGATCTCGTCGGCGGTACCCTGTGCGGCGATGATCCGCACCGAGGCGTCGAGCAGTTGGTTGCCGTGGGTGTGGTCCCCGTTCGAGTGGGTGATCAGCGCGTCGGTGATGGGTGCCGACGAGGTGATATCCCGCATCGCGGTGAGCATTTCGCGCGTCAGCGCCAGGTCGAACAGGGTGTCGACGAGCAGGGATGCCCCCTCGCCGGCGACCAGCCCGGCGTTGCTCCACCCGTAGCCGCCGTCCGGCAGCGTCCACGCCCACACCCGGTCGGCGACCTCGTGCAGGTCGCGGGTGTAGGGCACCTTCGCGGGTGCCCGGTTCACCCGACGCGGGGCGGGCGCCGCGTCCGGATTGGGCCGGGCCGCCAGGGGATGCGGTGCGCCGCCGGCCCGCACGGTTTGCCGGGTCTCGCCGAGCCCCTGGACCTGAAGCGTGACGACGTCGCCGTCGTGCAGCCAGCCGGGGAACGAGTCCAGCGCCGTCGGGTTCAGGTGCTCGACCAGCGTGCAGGTCGGCACGGTGCCGGAGCCGATGACGTCGCCGGGGACGAGCGTCACACCGCGCGACGCGTAGGAGATGACTTCCCCGAAGGTCCAATCCATTTGAGCGGTCGATCCCGACCCGATCACGGCGTCGTTGACCAGGGCGGTCACCCGCAGGTCGAGCCTGCCGTCCCGCCGGTAGGGCTCGAGCTCGTCGGGCGTCACCAAGTACGGGCCCAGCGTGACGCCGCTGTCTTTGCCCTTGCCCTGCCCAATCCCGAGTTGGCTTTCCATTTGCTGCAGGTCACGCGCGGACCAGTCGTTGAAGATGGTGTAGCCGATGATGGCGCGTTCGGCTTCCTCGACCGAGAGGTCCCGCCCACCCGTACCGATGACCGCGGCGATCTCCAATTCGAAGTCCTGCCAAGCACTCCCGGGCGCGGTGGGGGCGTCCTCGTAGGGTCCCAGAACCGTTGCCGGACAGGCGAAGTAGAACGCCGGTATCCGGTACCAGGTGTCGGCGAGCGTTCGCCCGGCGCCGAGCGCGGCCTGGCAGTTGCGCATGTGGTCCAGAAAACACAACGAGTCGCGGATGGACGGCGGCCGCGGGATCGGGGCCAAGAGCCGCACCGTCCCCACTGGCACGGTCGCCGCCGGTGCGCGCAGCACCTCCTCCCCGGCCGCACGCAACCCGTCGGCGCCGCGGCCGATCAGCCCGAGCAGCGTCACGCCAGCGGGCATCGCGTGGATGGCGTCACCGGAGAGCACCCCGGTGCGTTCACCGCTGGCGTCCAGGTAGGTCACCCATTTCATTCGCGCACCACCTCACTCGGTTCCTTGTCCGGCCGCAGTCCGCGCCAGCTCGATTGGCGTAACCGGTCATCGGGGGTCCACTCGCTGTAGCGCACCTCCCCCACCAGCACCGGCTCGACGTAGGTCACGCCCCTGGCCTCGTTGCGGGGAAGCGGTGGGGTGAAGGGGGATTGGTCGGTGTGCAGCGGCGCCAGGGTCTTCTTCAGGTTCGCCAGGTCACGCTCGGTGAACCCGGTGCCGACCCGCCCGGCGAAGTGCAGGCCGTTGCCGGTGGGAATGCCCATGAGCAGCGAGCCGATGCCGCTGCTGCGGCCGCCCTCGCCCGCCTTCCAGCCGCCGATGACGACTTCCTGGGTGTTCCAATGCTTGTCCTTGATCCACGACGCCGAGCGTCGCCCCGGCTGATAGGTGGAGTCGCGCCTCTTGGCGACCACGCCCTCCCAGCCGTGCTTGCCCGAGTGCTCCAGCGCCTGATTCCCATCGCCCGGCAACAACTCGGGGACGATGAGGTCACTGCCGCTTGCGAGCGTTTCCAACAACTTTCGGCGGTCCTGGTAGCGTGCCCTCAACAGCGATCGACCGTCGAGATACAGCAAATCGAACGCCCAGTACTCCACTCGGCTGCCGCGGCCGCGGTTCTGCATCGCGTGAAAGCTCGGCACCCCGGCGGCGTCCAAGACGACGGCCTCCCCGTCGAGCACCACGTGGTGATCGGCGAGATCTGCTGCGAGCGAACGTAATTGGTGATATTCGTTGGTGACCTCGCGACCGCGCCGCGACCTTACCCGCAGGGCGCCGTGGTCGATTTCGACCAGCAGCCGGTAGCCGTCCCATTTGCCTTCGAAGGCCCACTGGCTCGCCTTGCACGCCGACACCGAGCCGTGGGTGGCGAGCATGGGCGCTATCCCGTCGAAGTCGAAGACCTTCTGGTCTTTCATCCGGTGCGCCAGCCACTGGTCACCGTTGGTCTGGATCAGCGCATAGCGGCCGGAGATCTTTCTGCCGTGCAGATTGACGATGACCTCGTCCTCGAGAAACTTCTCCGCCTCATAAGTCCCGGAATCCCAGATGATCACCTTGCCGGCCCCGTACTCCCCCTTGGGGATGCTGCCCTCGAAGCTGCCGTACTCGAGCGGATGATCCTCGGTGTGCACCGCCAGGTGGTTCACCGAAGTGGTTTCGGGCAGGTTCTTCGGCACCGCCCACGACACCAGCACGCCGTCTTTCTCCAGCCGGAAGTCGTAGTGCAGCCGGCGGGCATGGTGCTCCTGAATGACGAAGGAATTGCCTTGGCCCGTGGTCGGTTTCGTCCGGGGAACGGGCTCCGGAGTTTTCGACGCGTCCCGCATGCTGCGGTACTTGGTCAATCGGTCCGGGACGGCGACCTCGTTGTCCAGCGCCGCCAGCAGGTCGCCGTCACGCGCCACCCGGTCCAGGACCTCGTCGTAGCGCAATTGACGCAGCGATGCCGGGGCGGCGAGTTCCTCCCAGGTGCGCGGCGCCGCGACCGTGGGATGTTCGCGCCCGCGCAACGAATACGGCGCGATGGTCGTCTTCGCCCCGTTGTTCTGGCTCCAGTCCAGGAACACCTTTCCCGCGCGCAGGCTCCGGGTCATGGTCGACGTGACCAGCTTGGGCATCGACTTTTCCAGTTGCTGGGCAACCCGTTTCGCCAACACCGTCGCCCCCTTGCTGCTCACCGGCTCCGCCAGCGGTGCGTAGAGGTGCAGGCCTTTGCTACCGCTGGTGAGCGGAAACAGGGTCAGACCGATTCCGCCAATGAGATCGCGCACGGCATGGGCCACCTCGGCGAGCTGGGCCATGGTGACGCCTTCACCGGGGTCGAGGTCGAACACCAATCGGGTGGCCGGACCGGGCTTGAGCTCTTCCGCTTTGCTTCGGGTCCACTCGGCGACGAACCGCCATTGCGGCACGTGCACTTCCAGCGCTGCTTGTTGCGCGATCCAGGCCAGCCCTTCGGGGCTGTCGATGATCGGATACGTCGTGGTTCCGGACCGGTGTGTGACGCTCGCGCGCGGCAGCCAGTCCGGCGCCGACGAAGCCAGTTGCTTCTCGAAGAACGAATCCTGTTCGACGCCATTGGGCCAGCGTTTGCGGGTGGCCGGGCGCCCCGCGATGTGCGGGATCATCACCTCGGCGATGCGGGTGTAGTAGTCGAAGACGTCCCGCTTTGTGGTGCCGGTGGCGGGGTAGAGCACCTTGTCGGCGTTGGTGAGCTTCACCCGCGGTGCCATGGTGTCAACTTACGCGTTTGAGCAGCGATCATGGCTTCCCACCACGGATTATGTCTCAAACGTAAATTTATGTGACATCGATTACGAAGGCGTTAGACGCGCGGGCACCCCGGGCACGGAGTACCGATGCGCATATTGTCCCGGCGTCCAGAAGGCGGCGTCCCCCTCAGCAATGCCACCCTGCAACTGCACTCCCAGCGAATCGCAATACCCACTTACGAGAGATCGGCCCTGCAACGCGGTGTCGTGCACATCGGCGCGGGTAACTTCCACCGTGCACATCAGGCCGTTTACTTCGACGACCTTGCCCGCTCAGGCATTTCGCATCGTTGGGGTGTTACCGGCGTGAGCCTGCACTCCCCCGGCGCCAAAGACTTGCTATCGGCACAGGACGGGCTTTACACCGTCGTGCAGCGCGGCCATGACGGCCAGACCGCCCGCGTGGTCGGATCGATCGGCTCCGTCCATTACGCGCCGAATGACGGCGCCGCGGTCCGTGCCGCCCTGGCCGATCCCCAAACCCGAATCGTCAGCCTGACCATCACCGACAACGGATACTTCCTGGATCCGGTCACCGACGAGTTCGACGTCAACCACCCCGACGTTCGCGCCGACCTGGTCGCGTCCGATGGCTACGCCACCGCGTGGGGATATCTGGCCGAAGCTCTCGATCGGCGCCGCCGCGCGGGCTTCGCGCCGTTCACCGTGCTCTGCTGCGACAACATTCCCGGCGACACCCGGCCGGCGAGAACCGCGCTGGTGTCGTTCGCCGCGTGCAAGGATCCGGGGCTTGGCCGCTGGATCGATAAGCATGTCGCGTTCCCGTCGACCATGGTCGATCGCATCACCCCGCAAACCTCGAACTCGGAGCGCGAATTCGTCGAGCAGACGTTCGGCGTGGCCGACCGGTGTCCGGTCGTGACCGAGCCGTATCGCCAATGGGTGATCGAGGATTCGTTCAGCAACGGGCGGCCGCCGCTCGAGGAGGTCGGTGCCGAGTTCGTTGCCGATGTCAGCGGTCACAAGCTGATCAAGACCCGGCTTCTCAACGGAACCCACATCGCGCTCGCGTGCCTGGCCACGCTGGCCGGTTACCAGCGCACCGACGAAGCGATGCGCGACCGCGTCATCTTCGATTACGTCGAGAGGCTGCTGCGCGACGAAATTCAACCGCTGCTGCCCGCCATCCCCGGGATGAACACCCCCGAATACCGGGCCACCTTGCTCGATCGGCTCGGCAATCCCCGTATGAGCGATCAATTGTCGCGGCTGGCCCGGCGGGGAACGAGCAAAATCACCTCGTTTGTGCTGCCCTCCCTGCAGGAGGCGATCGCGCAGGGTAGACCGCACACGCTGCTGATGCTGGCCGTTGCCGGATGGGCCAGGTACATGCGCGGCCACGACCTCCAGGGCCGCAAGCTTCGCCTCGACGACTCGCAGGCGATACCGGTGGCTAAGTTGGCCAACATGGCGGGCAACAACCCCGATCCGCTGCTGCGGCATGCGATGTTCGCCGAGCTGCGCGCGGTTCCCGGCTTTGCGGAGCGCCTCGGCGAGATGATTGCGCAGATCGACACGCGCGGCGTGATGCCCACGCTGCGTGCGGCGATGCGCAACGACGAGCGAGAGTTGGTGGCACGATGACCGATGAGCTGACCTTTGTGCGCACGTTCGACCCGGCGCCGATCACGACTTTGCTGTGTGACGCCGATGACAACCTGTTCGCTTCGGAGAGGCCGGCGTTCGAGGCGTCGACCGAGGTGATGAATCGCTTCCTGGCCAGGTTCGGGGTGACCGCTCCGCTCGACTCGGAGGAGTTGCGTAAGCGGGCCGTCGGTAAGAACTTCCGCGCCATGGCTCTGGGCCTGGCGGTCCAGTGCCGGTTGCCGCTCGACCCAGCGCTGGCAGACGGCCTTCCCGCGGCGGTGGTCGCCTCAGCCGGTGACCTGGCGAAGGGCAACGCGTTGTCCGCCGACGAACTCGAGCATTGGGTGCTCGAAGAGCGCGAACGGGTCACCGCTCATCTCGCCGTCACCCTGACCCCCGACCCGCACGTGCTGGAACCGCTGCGAGACCTCGCACCGCACTACGCGCTGGCGGCCGTGAGCTCCAGCGCCACCAAGCGTCTGCGTGCCTGCTTCACCGCCACCGGCATCGACTCGCTGATACCGGAGGCCGTGACTTTCAGTGCGGAGGACTCACTTCCGGTGCCGACAAGCAAACCGGACCCGGCGGTGTACCTGCATTCCGGCGAGGTCATGGGCGTCGCAGCCGAACAAGGGCTGGCAATCGAAGACTCCGTGGCCGGCGTGAGTTCCGCGGTCGCGGCCGGCTTCGCCACCGTGGGCAACCTGATGTTCGTGTTACCCGACGAACGGGATTGCCGCCGAGCGGAATTGATCGATGCCGGCGCAGTCGCAATAACCGATTCGTGGCGTGCGCTTGCCGATGTCCTGCTGTTGTCGGCTGTGCCGACCGGAGGTTCCCCCCTCGCGTAGGGCATCGAGTGGGCTTCGGCCCGCGGCCGTCATACCCGTCGAGAGGTGTTGCGAGCCCGGTAACGATCCGGGCCGTGGCCCGGTGAGGAGTTGGCCAGTGGTGGCTAGCGCGATCAACCTGAACAATGCGTCGCTTTCCGAACTGCCGATCGAGGCACCGAACTATGACCGCGGCAAGGTGACCGTCGGCATCGCGCATATCGGCGCCGGTCATTTCCACCGCGCGCATCAGGCTGCGTACCTCAACCTGCTGATGCAGCAGGGCCTGGCACACGACTGGGGCATCTGCGGCGTCGGGGTGATGCCCGCCGACTGGACCATGCGCGACGTCCTCAACGGCCAGGACGGGCTGTACACGTTGATCTTGGAGAATCCCAACGGCAGCCGGGATGCCCAAGTCATCGGGTCGATCGTTGACTACCGCTACGCCCCGGACGATCCGGAATCAGCGTTAGAGGTGCTCGCGGCGGCATCGACCCGGATCATCTCGCTGACCATCACCGAAGGCGGGTACCGCGATCCCGATGGGCCGGCGTTCGCGTTGATCACCGAGGCGCTCGCCAGGCGGCGCGATCGAGACGTCCCCGCGCCGACCGTGGTCTCCTGCGACAACATCGAGAACAACGGTGAAGTCGCCAGGCGTACCGTGCTCGCCAGCGCCGAACGCAGAGACCCCGCGTTGGCCGAGTGGGTGGCGGAGCACGCCCGATTCCCGAGTTCGATGGTTGACCGCATCACTCCAGCAACGACTTTGGAGATGGCCGCGGAGGTACGGCGCGACTTCGGCGTCGACGACCGGTGGCCGGTGGTTGCCGAACCCTTCACCGCCTGGGTGATCGAAGACGACTTCGCCGACGGTCGGCCGCCGCTGGAACAAGCGGGGGTGCTGATGGTCGACGACGTGCGCCACTACGAGCTGATGAAGCTGCGGCTGCTCAACGCGGGGCATCAGTGCCTGGCCTACTTCGCGCATCTGTGCGGCTTCCAGTTCGTCCACGAGGCGGCCCGCGATCCCCTATTCGCCGAATTCTTGCTCTCTTACTTCGACACCGAGGCCATCCCCACCCTGCCGCCGGTGCCGGGAATCGACCTGCACGAATACGGCCGCACGCTGGTCGAGCGGTTCGCCAACCCGGCCGTGCGCGACACCGTCGCGCGCCTGTGCGCCTACTCGTCGGACCGCATCCCGAAATGGCTGTTTCCCGTCATCTGCGACAACCTGGCCACCGACGGGCCGGTTCAATTGGCGGCCGCGGCGGCGGCCAGCTGGGCGCGCTACGCCGAGGGCACCGACGAATGGGGTAAGCCGTACGAGGTGGTGGATCAGCTCGCGGATTCGCTCATCCCGATCGCCCGGTCGCAACACCAGAATCCGACCGCGTTCATTGAGGTGACCGCCGTGTTCTGCGATCTGGCCCACCAGCCGCGGTTTGTCGAGGCGTATTGCTGGGCGCTGGATTCGTTGCACAGCAAGGGGGCTCGGGCGACGCTGGAGGCTTTGGTGCGATGACCCGCGGGCTGGTGATCGGCGAGTCACTGATCGACATTGTCGACGGCGACGAGCATGTCGGTGGCAGTCCGCTCAACGTCGCCGTCGGACTCGCCCGGCTGGGCCGCGACGTCGACTTCCTGACCCACATCGCCGACGACCCCTATGGCCGGCGCATCGCCGACTACGTGAAAACCGCTGGCGCACAGCTCGTCCCGGGCAGCGTTGCGGCTATCCGGACACCGACCGCGGTAGCGACCCTCGCCGGGGACGGGTCGGCGGCCTACGTGTTCGATCTGGACTGGCGGCTCTCCGGCACCCCGGAAGTTCCGCCACCGCTGTTCGTCCACACCGGATCCATCGCCGCCGTGCGGGAGCCGGGCTGCCTGGCGGTCGCGGCGCTGATCGAGACCTACCGCGTCTCGGCTACGGTCACCTTCGACCCGAACGTGCGGCCGTCGCTGATCGACGACCCGGCCGTGGCGCGCGCCCGCATCGCGCGCCTGGTGGAGCTCAGCGACGTCGTCAAGGTCAGCGACGAGGACCTGCGCTGGATCGACCCCGATCACGAACCGGAGCAGACCGCTCGAAGCTGGCTGGCGTCGGGACCGGCGATCGTGGCGGTGACGATGGGCGCCCGCGGCTCGCTCGCCGTGTGCTCGGCCGGCGAGGCACGCGCGGCCGCCAGGCCAGTCCGGGTGGTGGACACTGTCGGCGCCGGTGACGCCTTCGCGGTCGGCCTGCTCGATGCGCTCTGGGGAATGAACTTATTGGGCGCCGACCGCCGGGCCGCCCTGCGCAACATCCCGATCAATGTCCTCGCGGAAGCGCTCGAGGCGGCCAGCCTTTCGTCGTCCGTGACCGTGGGCCGCCCCGGGGCAGACCTTCCCTCTCGCGCCGACCTGCGGGCCCGGGCAAACCGGCCGTAGCTTCTCGGCAGGCCTCGATGCGGTCACGAGCTGCGGCGCAACGGCCCCGCGTCCTGTTAGCCGGCGAACAGTATGGGCATACTGACTTACATGCGCTCCATCTGGAAGGGCTCGATCGCGTTCGGGCTGGTCAACGTCCCGGTCAAGGTGTACAGCGCCACCCAGGACCACGACATCAAGTTCCATCAGGTGCACGCCAAGGACAACGGCCGCATCCGATACCAACGGGTCTGCGAGGTGGACGGCGAGGTCGTCGAATACCGCGACATCGCCCGGGCGTTCGAATCCGACGACGGGCAGATGGTCATCATCACCGACGACGACATCTCCACCCTGCCCGAAGAACGCAGCCGCGAGATCGAGGTACTCGAGTTCGTTCCCGCCGAAGAGGTCGACCCCATGCTGTTCGACCGTAGCTACTTCCTGGAGCCGGATTCCAAGTCGTCGAAATCCTATGTGCTGCTGGCAAAGACGCTCGCCGAGACCGATCGGATGGCGATCGTGCACTTTACGCTGCGCAACAAGACGCGGCTGGCAGCGTTGCGGGTCAAGGACTTCGGCAAGCGGGACGTGATGATGGTGCACACCCTGCTCTGGCCCGACGAAATCCGCGACCCCGACTTTCCGGTGCTGGACAAGGAAGTCGAGATCAAGCCGGCGGAGCTCAAGATGGCCGGTCAGGTGGTGGAGTCGATGGCCGAAGACTTCAATCCGGACCGCTATCACGACACCTACCAGGAGCAGCTGCAGGAGCTTATCGACGCGAAACTCGAAGGCGGCGAAGCCTTTACCACCGAGGAGCAACCGAAGGAACTCGACGAGACCGAGGACGTCTCCGACCTGCTGGCCAAGCTGGAAGCCAGCGTGAAGGCGCGCTCCGGTAACGGGAAGGCTCCCGCGAAGAAGGCCCCGGCCAAGAAAACGGCCGCCAAGAAGACCACCGCGAAGAAGACACCGGCCAAGAAGGCCGCATCGAAATCCTGACGCGGAACCGCCGCGTGGTCAGCGCCGGCGGGTCGCCAGGAACCGGGTCGCCGCCGCGATCAGGTTGATCACGGCGACGATGATGATCAGGCTCAGCGCCGCACCCCAGATGCGCAGGAAACCGGCGTGCTCGGGATTGGTGAGTTCGGTGTAGATCAGCAGCGGGAGCGAGGCCATGTTGCCGTGGAAGACGTCGACGTTGATCGACCGGCTGTAGCCGACCAGCACCAGCACCGGGGCGGTTTCGCCGATCACCCGCGCGACGGACAGCAACACGCCGGAGACGATGCCGGGCATCGCGATCGGGAACACTATCCGCATGATGGTCTTCCACTTTGGAACCCCGAGCGCGTAGCTGGCTTCGCGCAGATCGTCGGGCACCAGCCTGAGCATCTCCTCGGCGGACCGCACCACCACCGGCAGCATCAACAAGACCAGCGCCAGCGACACGGCGAACGAGCTCTGCTGGAATCCCAGGGTGGCGATCCAGAGGCTGAAGATGAACAGCGCCGCCACGATGGAGGGCACCCCGGCGAGCACGTCGACCATGAACGTCGTCAGTCGCACCAGCCGGCCGGAGCCGTATTCCACCAGGAAGACGGCGGTCATCAGGCCCAGCGGTACGGACAACAGGGCGGCGACGCCGGCCTGCACGACGGTTCCGTACAGCGCGTGATAGATGCCGCCGGCAAACTGCTCCGGCAAAATCCCGTGCAGCGAGTGGGTCCACCAACCCGTTCGGGTGACCGCGTACCAACCCCGGGCCACCACGACCGACAGCACCCAGACCAGCGGCACCAGCGCGATGAGGAACGAGGCGACGAAGAATACGGTCGCGGCGCTGTTCGTGAGCCGGCGCCGGATGCTGACGGGCCGGAACGCCTGGGTTTTGACCGGCCGGTCGAACGCGCTGGCCGTCATCCGTTGACCTTCCCGCCGGCGATGGCACGCGCGAGCGCGTTGACGACGAACGTCAAGACGAACAACGCGAATCCCGCGGCGATGTAGGCACCGGTGGGCAACGGTTCACTGAATTCTGCTGCCGCGGAGGCGATCTTCGAGGCGAACGTGTAGCCGCCGTCGAACAGCGACCAATTTCCCGGGCGTGCGGCGGAACGCAGAATGATCAGGACCGCGACCGTCTCGCCGAGTGCCCGGCCCAGCCCCAACATGGACGCCGCGATAACCCCGCTGCGGCCGAACGGCAGCACGGTCATCCGCACCACCTCCCACTTGGTGGCACCCAGCGCTTGCGCCGCCTCCATCTGGATGTGCGGGGTCTGCCGGAACACTTCCCGGGAGACCGACGTGATGATCGGCAGGATCATCGCCGAGAGCACGATGCCCGCGGTGAAGATGGTGCCGCCACCGGCCAGCGAGACGTTGCCCTGCTTGAACAGGAACAACCAGCCCAGGTTGCGATTGAGGAATGCCGCGACCGGCTCGATCCAGGGCGCCAGCACGAAGATGCCCCACAACCCGAAGATGATCGAGGGCACCGCGGCCAGCAGGTCGACGATCGCCCCGAACGGGCGAGCCAGCCGCTTGGGCGCGTATTGGGTAAGGAAGACCGCGATCCCGACCGCGACCGGCACCGCCACCACCAGCGCGGTGAGCGAACTGAGTACCGTAACCATCAACAGGTCACGAATCCCGAAGGCCAGCTTCCCCGGGTCCGAGGTACTGAACTGGGCGCTGGTGAAGAAGTTCGCGTGGTTGACCCGCAACGACGGAACGGCACGAATCAGCAGGAACACCGCGATCAGCAGGATCGCGACCACGATCGTCGAACCGGCAGCGGCAGCCGTCAGCTTGAACAGCCGGTCACCCCGCCGAGCTGACGGCGCGCCCAGCGCCCCGAGCTCGGGTTTTTTCGGAGTCGACGGGCTGGCTACCGCTCCTCGGGTCACGACCACCTCAAATCACGTGATGGCGTTGATCGAAGCCGACAGCCTGGACTTGAACGAATCCGGGATGGGGATGTACCCATTGTCGGCGAGGCCACTCTGCCCCGCACCGATCGTACTTTGCAGGAACGCCTTCACCGCGGTGCCGACCTGCGAATCGGGATACTTCGAGCAAACGATCTCATACGTTGCCAGCACGATCGGGTACGACCCGGGTTGGGTCGGCTTGTAGAAGGAGAGCGTGTCGAGCACCAGGTCGTTGCCCTGCCCGCTGATCTTGGCCCCGGAAATCGTCTTGCCTACCGAGTCGGAGCTGATCGCGACCGCGTCGGGACCGGCGGACGTGACGACCTTGGCCATGTCCAGTTTCTGCGCCTGAGCGAACGACCATTCGTTGTAGGTGATGGATCCCTCGGTGGCCTTGATCGCCGCCGACGTGCCGTCGTTGCCCTTGGCCCCCTCACCGACGCCGCCCTTGAACGTCTTTCCGGCGCCCTTGCCCCACGCACCGTTGGAGGCGGCGTCGAGGTATTTCTGGAAATTGTCCGTGGTGCCGGATTCGTCGTTGCGGAACACCACGTGAATCGGCTCGGCGGGCAACGTCACACCGGAGTTGAGCGCCGCGATGGCCGGGTCATTCCACGTCGTGATGGCGCCGTTGAAGATCTTCGCCGCCGTCGGGCCGTCGAGGCTCAGCGAACTCAGGCCCTTGACGTTGTAGGTGATGGCGATCGGGCCGAACACCACCGGCAGATTCCATGCCGGTGAGCCGCAACGCTGCTGCGCCGCCGCGTACTCCTTGGCAGCAAGGGGCGAGTCCGATCCGCCGAAATCGGTTTGATTGCCGTTGAATTCACTGATTCCCGCGCCCGAGCCATTGGCGGTGTAATTCAACGTCTGACCGGAGCAGGCTTGCTCGAAGGCGTTGACGAAGCGCGTCATCGCGTTGGCCTGGGCGGTTGAACCGCTGGCCTTCAAGGTCTTCTTTCCGCCACAGGCGACCTTGCCCGACGACGAACCGCTCGTGGCGCTTCCGCCACCGGCGTTGTTGTCACTTCCGCACCCCGACAACGCCAGCGCACCAGCGGTCACGACGCTCACCGCGACACCGAATCGGTTGAGTTTCAAGTCACTTCCTAACGGTAGGGATGAAACATGATTGCCGACGTACGTCCAGCCGCTGCGCGGCGACCAGCGTCTCTCGCAGCAACGAAGCTAACAGCAAGAAGGTTAACGTTGGGCAAATTGCCGTCGGCCGATTGTCGCTGGCCAAGGCGGCTTGCGGGGCGGCCGCGGGCAGCTGCGGGGAGGCTCACGAAATGGCGTCGATCGCCGCCGACAACCGGGCCTTGAAGGATTCCGGGACGGGAATGTAGCCGTTGTCCGCCAAGCCGTTCTGCCCCGCACCGACCGTGCTCTGCAGAAACGCCTTCACGGCAGCGGCGACCTGGGGATCCGGATACTTCGAGCAGACGATCTCATACGTGGCGAGCACGATCGGATACGAGCCGGGTTGGGTCGGCTTGTAGAAGGAGAAGGTGTCGACGACCAAGTCGTTGCCCTCCTCGACGAAGTCGGCACCGGCGATCGTCTTGCCGACCGAGGCGGCGCTGATCGCCACGGCATCCGGGCCGGCCGATGTGACGATCTTGGCCATGCTGAGTTTTTGCGCCTGGGCAAACGACCATTCGTTGTACGCGATGGATCCCTCGGTGGCCTTGACCGCCGCCGACGTGCCGTCGTTGCCTTTGGCCCCCTCACCGACACCGCCGTTGAACGTCTTCCCGATGCCCTTGTCCCAGGCCCCGTTGGCGGCCGAGTCCAGGTACTTCTGGAAATTGTCCGTCGTACCGGACTGGTCGTTGCGGAAGATCACCCGAATCGGCTCGGCGGGCAACGCGACCCCGGGGTTCAGCGCCGCAATCGCCGGGTCGTTCCAGGACGTGATGGCGCCCTTGAACACTTTCGCGGCCGTCGGGCCGTCCAGATTCAGCGAAGTCACGCCCGTGACGTTGTAGGTGATCGCGATCGGCCCGAACACCACCGGCAAATTCCACGCCGGCGAACCACAGCGCTGCCGCGCCGCGAAGTATTCGATGGGAGCCAACGGTGAGTCCGAGCCGGCGAAATCCGTTTGTTTCCCGGCGAATTCGCCAATACCCGCTCCGGAGCCGTTGGGCGTGTAGTTCAGCGTCTGGCCAGGACAGGCCTGCTCGAAGGCCTTGACGAAGCGGGTCATCGCGTTGGCCTGGGCGGTCGACCCGCTGGCCTTCAGTGTGTTCTTCCCGCCGCAGCTCACCTTGCCGGGCGGCGCGTCCGGCCCCGCCCCGTTTTCATTGCTTCCGCAACCCGACAACGCCAGGGCGACGACGGTCAGGACACTCAGCGCGGCGCCAAATCGATTCAGCCCCAATACGATCCCCATCGGGAAAACTCGAACATGATCGCCACCATTCAATAGCCGCTGCGCGCCGACAAACGGTCAGCAATAAGGCTAGCGCCGACGCTATGTTCTCGCAGTGGACGCGAGACGCGGCGCGGTTGACCCGTTCCAACGGGCCCGGAAGCCGGCGCGGGCGTTACATCGGCCCGTCGATATGCAAAAGTAGAACCTGTTCCAGAAATGCCGCATCCGAGACGGCGAGGCTTGCTACCGTGTCGGCTGACAACTTGGGCGAAGAGAGGCCGCAATGATCCTTGACAGATTTCGTCTCGACGACAAAGTCGCCGTCATCACCGGTGCCGGCCGCGGCCTCGGGGCGGCTATCGCGCTGGCTTTCGCCGAGGCCGGCGCCGACGTCCTGATCGCCTCGCGAACGGAATCGCAACTAGAAGGCGTCGCGGAACAGGTCCGCGCGGCCGGGCGGCGGGCGCACATCGTCGCCGCCGACCTGGCCCACCCCGAGGTGACCGCGCAGCTGGCCGGCCAGGCCGTCGAGGCCTTCGGGAAACTAGACATCGTTGTCAACAACGTCGGCGGCACCATGCCTAACACGCTGCTGACCACCTCGACCAAGGACCTCAAGGACGCGTTCACCTTCAACGTCGCCACCGCCCACGCGCTCACCGTCGCGGCGGTGCCCCTCATGCTCGAGCACTCCGGGGGCGGCAGCGTCATCAACATCACCTCGACCATGGGCCGGCTCGCCGGACGCGGCTTCGCCGCCTACGGCACCGCCAAGGCCGCGCTGTCCCACTACACCCGGCTGACCGCCCTGGACCTTTGCCCACGCATCCGGGTCAATGCGATCGCGCCGGGATCGATCCTCACCTCCGCGCTGGACGTCGTCGCGTCCAACGACGAGCTGCGCGCGCCGATGGAAAAGGCCACGCCCATGCGCCGGCTCGGTGATCCCGTCGACATCGCCGCCGCTGCAGTCTATTTGGCGTCTCCGGCGGGCAGCTTCCTGACCGGCAAGACCCTGGAGGTCGACGGCGGCCTCACCTACCCCAACCTCGACATCCCCGTTCCGGACCTGTGACCCCCGACCGCTAAGGAGCCCGCCATGGCAATCCCCGTCGTTCAATTGGGCACCGGCAATGTCGGCGTCCACGCGCTGCGAGCGCTCATCACCAATCCCGAGTTCGAGCTCAGGGGCGTCTGGGTGTCCTCGGATGCCAAGGCCGGCAAGGACGCGGCGGAGCTCGCCGGGCTTTCCGATTCGACCGGCGTGCTGGCCAGCACCGACCTGGACGCCGTGCTCGCCACCGGACCGCAGTGCGCCGTCTACAACGCGCTGGCGGACAACCGGTTGCCCGAGGCGCTGGAAGACTACCGGCGCGTCCTGGCCGCCGGCATCAACGTCGTCGGGAGCGGCCCGGTCTTCTTGCAGTACCCGTGGCAGGTGATTCCCGAGGAGCTGATCAAGCCCATCGAAGATGCCGCACGCGAAGGGAATTCGAGCGTATTCGTCAACGGCATCGATCCCGGTTTCGCCAACGACCTGCTGCCGCTGGCGCTGGCCGGCACCTGCCAGAACATCCAGCAGATTCGATGCATGGAGATCGTCGACTACGCCACCTATGACAGCGCCGCGGTCATGTTCGACGTGATGGGCTTCGGGAAGCCGCTCGACGACATCCCCATGTTGCTGCAGCCCGGCGTGCTCAGCCTCGCGTGGGGATCGGTGGTTCGGCAGCTGGCGGCCGGCCTGGGGATTTCGCTCGACTCGGTCGCGCAAGAGTACGTGCGCGTTCCGGCGCCGGAGGACTTCGACATCGCGTCCGGGCACATCCCCAAGGGCAGCGCCGCGGCGCTGCGGTTCGAGGTGTTCGGCATGGTCAACGGCGACCCCGTCGTCGTCCTCGAACACGTCACCCGGCTGCGCGAGGATTTGTGCCCGGATTGGCCGCAGCCCGCCCAGCACGGCGGGTCGTACCGCATCGAGATCACCGGCGAACCCTCCTACGCGATGGATGTCTGCCTGAGCAGCCGCAAGGGCGACCACAACCACGCCGGGCTGGTCGCCACCGCGATGCGGGTGGTCAACGCGATCCCCGCGGTGGTGGCCGCCCCGCCGGGAATCGTGACGACGCTGGACCTGCCCCTGATCACCGGCAAGGGCCTCTACTTCCCGGGCTGATCGGCGGCGCGGCATGCAGCGTCGGCGCCATTGACCGCTCCTGCCCGAATGGCGGGTGGCCTCCGGGTCCGTCTGGAGTCTTCGGCTAACCTCACTTTCTTATTCGGACGTGTGAATCGAGGGGCGACACTTGACGCAGAGCAGCCAGGACTCGCTGAAAAGCAGTTGGTATCTGCTCGGGCCTGCCTTCGTCGCCGCGATCGCCTATGTCGATCCGGGCAACGTCGCCGCCAACGTCAGCTCCGGCGCGAAGTTCGGATACCTGCTGCTGTGGGTCATCGTGGTGGCCAATGTGCTCGCCGGTCTGGTGCAGTATCTGTCGGCCAAGCTCGGCCTGGTGACCGGACGATCGTTACCCGCGGCCATCGGCAAGCGAATGAGTCGTCCGGTCCGGCTGGTCTACTGGGTCCAGGCCGAACTGGTGGCTATCGCAACCGATATGGCCGAAATCGTCGGTGGGGCAATCGCCTTGCGGATTCTCTTCGGTTTGCCGCTGCTGCTCGGCGGCGTCATCACCGGGGTGGTGTCCCTGCTGCTGCTGGCGATCCAGGACCGGCGCGGGCAGATCATCTTCGAGCGCGTCATCACCGGACTGCTGCTCGTCATCGCCATCGGCTTCGCGGCCAGCTTCTTCGTGAAGACGCCTCCGCCGGACGCCGTGCTGGGCGGGCTGCTGCCGAGATTCCAGGGCACCGAAAGCGTGCTGCTGGCGGCCGCCATCCTGGGCGCCACCGTGATGCCGCACGCCGTGTACATGCATTCCGGGCTGGTCCTCGATCGACACGGGCATCCCGCCGAGGGCGCCGCGCGGCGCCTGCTGCTGCGAGTGACCCGGCTGGATGTCGTCCTGGCGATGGCCGTCGCGGGAACGGTGAACGCCGCGATGCTGCTGGTCGCCGCGATCAACCTGCAGCACCGCGACATCAACGCGTCGATCGAGGGCGCCTACTCCGCGATTCACAACACCCTGGGCGCGGCCATCGCGGTGCTGTTCGCGATCGGGTTGCTGGCGTCCGGGCTGGCGTCGTCGTCGGTGGGCGCCTACGCGGGCGCGATGATCATGCAGGGGCTGCTGCACCGTCGGATCCCGATGCTGGTGCGCCGCTTGGTCACCGTGTGTCCCGCCCTGGTGATCCTCGCGGTCGGGTTCGACCCCACCCGGGCGCTGGTGCTCTCCCAGGTGGTGCTGTCGTTCGGGATACCGTTTGCGGTCCTTCCGCTGGTGAAGCTGACCAGCGACCGCGATCTGATGGGCAGCGACACCAATCATCCCGTCACGACGATTGCTGGCTGGGCCGTCGGCGTAATGATTAGTCTGCTTAACGTGGTGCTCATCTGGCTGACGGTGACCGGCTAAATGCCGGCCCGCCGGCACGCCTACTTCGCATACGGGTCGAACCTGTGCGTCAGGCAGATGGCCCTGCGGTGTCCGGACGCCGCCGATCCGCGGCCGGCGGTCCTCTCCGATCACGACTGGCTGATCAACCAGCGCGGCGTGGCCACGGTCGAAGCGTGCACCGGCACTCAGGTGCATGGGGTTGTCTGGCAGATCTCCGATGGCGACCTGGCCACCCTGGACAGCGCCGAGGGCGTGCCGGTGCGCTACCGGCGAGACCGGCTCACCGTGCACACCGACGACGGGCCGTCGCCGGCCTGGGTGTACATCGACCATCGGGTCACACCGGGGCCGCCCCGACCGGGCTACCTGCCCAAGATCATCGACGGCGCCGTGCAGCACGGGTTGCCGCAGCGCTGGATCGACTTCTTGCGGCGCTGGGATCCCTCGCACTGGCCTCGCCGGGTGCGGCCGTCAGGGCCTGCGCCGCAATCACTTTCAGCGTTGCTGAGCGAGCCCGGCGTAAGCGAGGCCAGCCAATTGCGTTCGCGTTTCGGCTTTCTGGCCATCCATGGCGGCGGGCTGGAAGAGATGACCGACGTGATCGCCGAACGTGCCGCCGACGCCGCCCACGCGTCGGTGTACGTGCTGCGTCATCCCGACCGCTACCCGCACCACCTGCCGTCGGCCATGTTCGACCCGGCCGAGTCACCCCGGCTTGCCGAATTCCTCGACCATGTCGACGTTGCGGTGTCGCTGCACGGCTACGGCCGCATCGGGCGCAGCACGCAATTGCTGGCCGGCGGCCGCAACCGCGCGCTGGCCGCGCACCTGGCCCGCCACATTCAGTTGACCGGGTATCGGGTCATCACCGAACTCGACGACATCCCGCCGGAGTTGCGCGGTCTGCATCCGGGCAACCCGGTGAACCGCGTGCGCGACGGCGGGACCCAGCTGGAACTGTCTCCCCGCGTCCGCGGCCTGAGCCCGCGCAGCCCGCTGCCCGGTGCCGACGGCCTGTCGCCGGTGACCACGGCGTTGATCCAGGCATTGGCGGAAGCGGCACGTTGTTGGTAATTGTCCTCATCTGTTGAACGGAGTTGTTGGTGGCCAAGGAATTTCGCTTTGGAATGAGCATGCGCTTCATCAAGTCGCGTGCAGCTTTCGTCGACAAGGTGAAGCAGGCAGAAGACATCGGATTCGATGTGCTCTGTGTGCCAGACCATCTCGGCGCGGTTGCCCCGATTCCGGCACTGACCGCGGCCGCCATGGTCACCGACAAACTCAAGCTGAGCATGTATGTGCTCAACGCCGCCTTCTACAAGCCCGCGCTGCTCAGCCGGGACCTGGGCGACTTGGACAAGCTCAGTAACGGCCGCCTCGAAATCGGGCTCGGCACCGGATATGTCAAGGAAGAGTTCGACGCCGCCGAACTCCCCTATCCCAGTGCCGGCGCCAGGGTGGACTACCTCAACCACATGACGAAATATCTGAAGGAGCATCACCCGACGACACCGATCCTGATCGCCGGCAACGGTGACCGGGTGCTGACCATCGCCGCCCAGCACGCCGACATCATCGGGCTGACCGGTTCGAGGGTGAAAGAGGCCGACGACCCGCTGACCGAACGCGTCGAGTTCGTCCGCAACGCCGCCGGCGACCGATTCGACGCGCTCGAATTGAACCTCGCCGTCACGGCGGTCCCGGCCGAGGGCGAGATCCTGCCCGACCTGACGATGACCCGTCGCTACGCGGCCGGGTTGTCTGACGAGGAGATCCTGGCCATGCACTCCGTGCTGACGGGCTCACCCCGCGAGATGGCCGACACGCTGCTGGAGTACCGGGAGAAGTACGGAGTCACGTTCATCACCGTCCAGGACAACCACGTCGACAACTTCGCAAAGGTCATCGCGGAACTGCGCTGACTGGTTGGCTGCGGCCGCGCGGTGACCTCGGCGAGCAGTCAGGAGGCGTTGGTCCTCCCGTAAGTGGCCTTCCGGCCCTTCGACGCACCGGCGGGTCGCGACACACTCGGGGGATGACACTGAGGGGCCGCGGTGGCGATCGGGGGCGCTCATTGGGGCAACGGCTGGCTTCGCTGCGCGGCGATTCGAGACTGTTCGACGATCGTGTTGACGCCGGACGAGAGCTGGGCAAAAGCCTGGAATCGTTACGCGGTCACGATGTTTTGGTGCTGGGCCTCCCACGCGGCGGTGTGCCGGTGGCCTTCGAGGTCGCCAAGGCTTTGCAGGCCCCGCTCGACGTACTGGTGGTGCGCAAGCTCGGGGTCCCGTTCCAGCCCGAATTGGCCTTCGGTGCGATCGGCGAGGACGGGGTGCGGGTGATCAACGACGCCGTGCTGCGCGAGGCCAGGTTGTCCGCGGACGAAGTGGCCGCCGTCGAGGCGAAGCAGCGGGCCGAGCTGGCTCGTCGCTCGGAAAGGTTCCGCAGCGGGCATGACCGGATCCCGTTGGCGGGACGGACCGCGGTAATCGTCGATGACGGCGTCGCGACCGGCGCGACGGCCAGAGCCGCCTGCGAAGTTGCCCGCGCCCAGGGCGCGAAAAGGGTCGTGCTGGCCGTTCCGATCGGCGGACGCGATGTCTTCGAACGATTCGCCGGGTACGCCGACGACGTGGTGTGTTTGCATACGCCCGAGTTCTTCTTCGCCGTGGGCCAGGGCTACCGCAATTTCACCCAGACATCCGACGACGAGGTGGTCGCGCTCCTCGACCGCGCCCGCGACGGTTCTCGGGGGCCGGTCGCCGACGCCGCCGCGGACGACCCGCCCTTACGCGACGAGGAAGTCAGGGTCCGCGCCGGATCGGTGGCGGTGGCCGGACATCTGACGATTCCCGAACATCCGGTCGGCGTGGTGCTGTTCGCGCACGGCAGTGGGAGCAGCCGGCACAGCCCCCGCAACCGCTACGTGGCCGACGTGCTGAACGGCGCGGGTCTCGCCACGCTGCTGTTCGACCTACTCACCCCGGAAGAGGAACGAAATCGCGCGAACGTGTTCGACATTGAGCTTTTGGCGCGACGACTGGTCGATGTCACCGGCTGGCTGAGCCACCAGCAAGACACCGCCGCGCTGCCGGTCGGTTACTTCGGCGCCAGCACCGGCGCGGGCGCTGCCCTGGTCGCCGCCACCGACCCGCGGGTAAACGTCGCGGCGGTGGTCTCCCGGGGTGGGCGACCGGATCTGGCGGGCCCGTTCTTGGCCAGGGTTCATGCGCCGACGCTGCTGATCGTGGGGGGCAACGACGACGTGGTGCTGGAATTGAATCGGCAAGCGCGGGCCGCAATCCCCGGCAAGTGCGAACTCGCCGTCGTGCCGGGCGCCACCCATCTCTTCGAAGAACCCGGGACGCTCGAGCGGGCCGCGATGCTGGCCCGCGACTGGTTCATCGAACACCTGAGCCCGGCAGCCCTCACCGCGAATCCGTAGTCCAGCGGCTCTGGTCTAGCTCGGCGGCACGTGCTCCCCGGCCCGCGGGCACTCGTCGGGCAGATGGATGAGTACCGCGTCGTCATCGGCCGGCACGGCCTGGCCGCGGCGATGTGCAGTCAGGTAGAGCCATCCCGGTCCGATGGTTTGTTTGCAGCGGGCGCATTGTGGGTCTGCGGCCATTGCTTCCTCCCTTCGCGGAGTCCCGGTTGTCATTCTCCGCGCCTTGGGCGGTCGCCGGCCGGCGTTTGAGGACATCCGTTGCTGCGTAGCGTGATTCGGAAGATACCCGGCGCCCGGGCCGACGATAGGGCATGGCGGGATGGGTAAAACCATTGAATCGCAAGCTGACAGGCGCGGCCCGCTGCCAGACCGACTTCACCCGACAAAAGTGGACTCAAGACATGACTTTCGACTCTCGCCGGCAACGGGTCAGCCACGCAGACTGCACAGCATGACCACATCTGACGACACCGCCCAAAACTGGCGCGACGTGGCCGACCAGCTGACCGCTGCGCAGATCGCTCAGCTGGAGCGCCTCGAACGCGACGAACCGCAGACGCTGCTGGAAATGGCGCGACAGTGGGCGGCCAAGAACGTGTCCGCCGGGATGCCGTTCGACGCCATCTCGCCCCCCGACGGTGCGGTTCGCACCTTCGACTGGCAGCTCGACAGGAACTGGTTTCGCGACTTTGAGGGGACCACTCGGCGAGGCGGCCGGGCGCGCGTCCAGATCTATGGTCGACAGCAGGTCGACGGCACGACGCGCCGATGGATCGCCGTGCATGCCCGCCACCTGGATGCGCTGGACGGGATCGCCGCGCGCGAGCTCGCCGCAGCGTTGACCGACGCGGCCGACGAAATCGAGCGGCTCGGCTGAGGAACTTCGGGCACTGCTCCATTACACGACTTCTATTGCGGCAGAACAGGTATCGAGGAACGGCGAACACATGACAGGCAAATCGTGACTTCTCACTATGAGACCGGCCCGGCGGCCGGCGAATACAGCGTCGAGGACGACAACCAGCTTCAGCCCGAGGACACCCTGATAGATCGAGGTGTGGACGACGTTCTCGACGAGGGGTATTCGCCACCCGAGCGGCTTTACGGACGAGGCGCATTCGGCCCGGGCGAGACCATGGACCAGCTACTCGCGGAGGAAGAGCCGGATCCGGCAGCACGCATCAATGTCCCGCTCGACGAAGCCGAGCAGCGACGCTCCGATGCATCCGAGCGGGAGTGCGAATTCCCCGAGCGGCGCGAGGTGGGCCGCGCCAGGGCCGGCCGCCTGGTAGCACCGGATGAGGGATTCGGCGGGGACTACGAGGATGAATTGCTCGCTTCGGACGTCGGGCTCGACGGCGGCGCGGCGTCCGCCGAGGAGGCTGCCATGCACGTCATCGAAGACGAAGACTGACGGAACCGGCGAGTCGGGCGGCCCACACAACCGCGCTGAAGCGACCGCCCCATGGACGAAGGCCTCGAATGGCCATAGTCGCCATGAGCGGACCCGCTACACTCACATCCGCCGGACTGGGACTACCGGCTCCACCGCCGGCGGACCGCCCAGAACGGCACCAGGATGCTAGACGCACCTTCTGAACGCCTTCACGGATGCGACTCGGGGTGCGGTCGGGTGTTCGCAGACGGCCCGCCCTCGTAGCTCAGGGGATAGAGCACGGCTCTCCTAAAGCCGGTGTCGCAGGTTCGAATCCTGCCGGGGGCACTTACGGTCTGTATGACGTCGGCTGATGGTTGACATTTTGTCGTCGGGTGATGCCTGACAGTGTTTCGGCTGATGGTTGACAGTTACTTCGGCTGATCCTTGACACTCCCTAGATGAGGGAGTTGAGCGTGGCCGAGCAGCGGTATCAAGCCGTGTTGGCGGTGATCAGTGATGGGTTGTCGATCTCGCAGGTCGCCGAGAAAGTTGCGGTGTCGGGTTGCGTCCAGCAGAGTGGTGTATGAGTCGGACCTGATCAGCAGCGCCGGCGTGTCGTAGCCGAGTGATTGAAGGTCATCGCGTGATTCTTCGAGGGACCGTCCAAAGTCACTCGGAGCAAAGGAACCAACGCGATGACCGCTGCCCACAATATCGACCTGCCCGCCGTGCTGGCCGAACGACTCACCACCGCCCACCCCGACATGCTGCGGGAGTTGTTGGCCACGTTCATCCACACTNGAGCAAAGGAACCAACGCGATGACCGCTGCCCACAATATCGACCTGCCCGCCGTGCTGGCCGAACGACTCACCACCGCCCACCCCGACATGCTGCGGGAGTTGTTGGCCACGTTCATCCACACTCTGCTGGGTGCGGAAGCCGACGCGCTGTGTGGTGCCGGGTACGGGGAACGCAGCGCCGAGCGGACCAACTCCCGCAATGGGTACCGGCACCGCCAATTCGATACCCGCGCAGGCAGTTTGGATCTGGCTATCCCGAAGCTGCGGCACGGCTCCTACTTCCCGGAATGGCTGCTGGAACGCCGCAAGCGCGCCGAGCGGGCGCTGACCACGGTCGTGGCCACCTGCTACCTGCTCGGTGTCTCCACCCGACGGATGGACAAGCTCGTTGAGACGCTGGGCATTACGTCGCTGTCCAAGTCCCAAGTCAGCGTGATGGCTAAGGAACTCGACACCGCCGTGGAAGCTTTCCGGACCCGCCCGCTGGACGCCGGCCCCTACACCTTCGTGGCCGCCGACGCCCTGGTGCTCAAGGTCCGCGAGGGCGGCCGGGTGGTCAACGTGCACGCGCTGATCGCCGTCGGGGTCAACGCCGAGGGCCACCGGGAGATTCTCGGTGTCGACGTCACCACCGCCGAAGACGGCGCCGGGTGGCTGACGTTTCTGCGGTCGCTGAGCGCCCGCGGTCTTTGCGGGGTGCGGCTGGTGACCTCCGATGCGCACGCCGGCCTGGTGGCCGCGATCGGCGCCACCCTGCCCGGCGCGGCCTGGCAGCGGTGCAGAACGCACTACACGACCAACTTGATGGCTGTCACGCCCAAGTCGTCCTGGCCGTGGGTCAAGACCCTGCTGCATTCGGTGTTCGATCAACCCGATGCTGAATCCGTTGCAGCGCAATACGATCGGATTATCGACGCCTTGGCCGACAAGCTCCCCAAGGTCGCCGATCACCTAGAGTCGGCCCGGCCCGATCTGCTGGCGTTCACCGCGTTTCCCAAGCAGATCTGGCGCCAGATCTGGTCAAACAACCCCCAGGAGCGCCTCAATAAGGAGATCCGGCGGCGCACCGACGTCGTCGGTATCTTCCCCAACCGCGACGCTTTGATCCGTCTCGTCGGCGCCGTACTGGCCGAACAACACGACGAATGGGCCGAATCGCGGCGCTACCTCGGCCTCGACGTCTTGAGCAAATCACGCGCCGTCAACGACACCCCGACCGAACAGGAGGCCACCCCAGCAGCACTGACCGCCTAAACCATCAACTCGAAGAATCACACGACGACGTCGTACACCACGTCCATGGACTTGACCCGGTGTCGCGCCAGACGCTGCATGCCTGGTTGGCCCGGTATGAGGCCTCGGGCCTGGAGGGTCTGGTGGATCGGTCGCATCGACCGGTGTCGTGTCCGCATCAGATGCCGGCCGTCGTGGAGGCCGCGTTGTTGGAGTTGCGTCGGTCGCGGCCGTATTGGGGGCCGCGGCGGTTGGTATTCGAGCTGGCCAAGCGCCGCATAGGGCCGGTGCCCTCCGAATCGGCGGCGTACCGGGCGTTGGTGCGCGCCGGCATGATTGACCCGAGCCTGCGGGATCGGCGCTCACGCAAGTGGAAACGCTGGGAACGCGGCACTCCGATGGAGTTGTGGCAGATGGACATCGTGGGCGGCTTTCCGCTGGCCGATGGCACTAGCGCCAAAGCTTTGACCGGAATCGATGACCACTCCCGGATGTGTGTCTGCGCGCGGCTGATGGGCCGCGAGCGCACCCGCGCGGTCTGCGAGGGACTACGTGGGGCACTGGCCACTTACGGGGTTCCCGAACAGATCTTGACCGACAACGGCAAGGTGTTCACCGGCAGGTTCAACCACCCGGTGGTCGAAGTGCTCTTCGATCGGATCTGCCGCGAAAACGGGATCGAGCACCTGCTGACCCAGCCGCGCAGCCCTACCACCACCGGCAAGATTGAGCGCTTCCACCGCAGCATGCGCGCGGAGTTCCTCAGCAACAGGCCAGCTTTCGCCAACTTAAAGACAGCACAGCAGGCCCTTGATGAGTGGGTGGACTACTACAACACCACCCGTCCGCATCAATCGTTGGACATGGCCACCCCGGCCCAACGGTTTACCCTCGCCGCGGCCCCCTCGACATCACCGCCGACGGCCGGACACGTCGGCGCTGATCGCAGCGGTGATGACTGGGTCAGCCGCCGGGTGTGTGCCAACGGCATCGTGTGTGTGTCCTGTGCTTCCCCTGAGATCGTGGAGGGTTTCTTAAGCCGCTTCCGGCTTCTGACTGTTTTCCCTGATCTCGTAGTTGACGGGCGACAGTCCGTCTGCGGCGCTGTGTCGACGCTGATGGTTGTA